>DATMON010000016.1:0-4294 GCA_035568175.1 Chthoniobacterales bacterium | reverse complement strand
GCAACCGGCGGAACACCAATATCTCTGGGTCTTGATGCCGTAGGTGGTCCAGCGACAGCGACGATGGCCAGCGTGCTCTCATCAGGTGCTCATCTCGTCAGCTACGCGTGGCTGAGTGGTTTGCCGATTCATGTGCCGCAGGGCGACCTCATTGGCAAGAGGTTAAACATCCACGGCTTCTGGATGTATTACGAAGAGTTTCTCCCCAAAATGCGAGCTGCGCTGACTGAGGCAACGAAAGTAGTCGCTTCCGGCAAATTAACTTTGCCAGTCACCACAACATACAAACCATCCCAAATCAAAGAAGCAATTGAACACTCCCAGCGTGGTGGCAAGGTTCTATTGGATTTCAACCACCCAAACTAGCGCCATGTCCTACAGCATATCGACCTTGCTGATCCGTAATCTTCGCGACGTCTTCGGTGAAAACGACCCCGCGCGTCGGCGCGCGGCCATCGACGAGATCTACACCGAAGACTGTGTGTTCTACGACCCCAGCAAGGGAGTTTACCGTGGCCGTGACGAGATCGATCGCGTCGCCGGCGCGATCAAGGCTACTCACCCTGACTTTCTATATCAGCCAATTACCGAGCCCGAGGAATCGGGCAATGGCGGGCTGGTCCGATGGGTATCAGGCCGACCTGGTGAGGCGCCGGCTTACGCGGGGACTGATTTCATCATTGCCCGGGACGGCCGGATTGCCGCCCTTTATCTCTTTTTCGATAAGCCTGATGAAAGGAAATCATAGGACAATCAAAAAAGCCGACGCTCTACAAAGGAACTTTGCGATTCGTTGGTTGTCTGATCGGCGGTGCGCTCGCGCTTTTTTCGATTGTGTTCCTGATGCCACACATGGAAACGATCGCCTCGCTCGTTGTGCTCGTCGCTTGTGCCTCGGCCATCGCGGGTTGGGTCGCGACCGGAAGCCAACGAATCAGTTACGCTGGGCTGCAACTCGCATTCGCATTCTTTTACAGCGTCTTTCAGGGATACGCCCCCGATACCGATCTCGATAACGTCCGCAATCGCGTGGTCGGAATTCTCTTCGGCCTCATCGTTACTGGATTTGTTTTCCAATATATCTGGCCCGAGCCCGGTCGAATCGAATCGCAAACCTCACAATGAAATCGTGGAAGAGCATTGTTTTTGCGTTGTCGATCCTCGGATGGTGCGGATGCGCGCACCTCGCGACGGTGAGAATGACGGAGCCGCGCATTCCAACGATCGCCGCGAGCGATGAAAAACTTGCGGTTGCGACACAAAGGCTGACCGCCGCGGAACGCGAACAACCGTTGGTCGCACTGGGCAACGATCTCTCGGCCGTTGAGTTATCACTCGGCGTGCTCGAACAGCAGCCGAGCAACTCATTGGCGCAAAGCATCTATAACTTCTCGGTTGCGCGCGCAGTCGAAAACGCTGAGCGCGCGAACTTGCAGCCCTGGCGACAGGCGACCGATGTCCCATTTAATCAAGGAAGCTTCTTGCTCACGACTCCCAAGCCGATCGATCAGGAACATGATCCAAGTCGGTACGATCTGTTTCCGGTCGATGCGCTTAAGATCGGCGGAACGCTTTTCAAAACGCGCCCACCAGCAAGCGGGATCGGCGCTCCGTTAGTTGCGGTCGCTCGCTCGGAAAATCCGCAATTTCACCAGGATTACAAACTTCGCCGTCTTTACGCGCCAGCCACAGCCGTCATCCAGTTTTCAGGCCAGAAGGCGGACCTGAAATTTGTCGATCCATTCCAGGCGGAGCGAGTTGCTCTAGATAAACGCATTTTTCCGCTGGCTGTCGATCTTAGCGCGCCAATTGCGATGTTGATTGCGCGCGAGCGACCGGAGCGGCTCGGATTTGCGCGGGTGATAAATCCACAAAAGTACGCGGACACGGCCAGACTGACTCAGTTGCAGCCATTCGATCCCGCACGGACTCCTGTAATTTTCGTTCACGGTTTGCAGGAGACGCCGGTGAGTTGGACGTCGATGATTGACTCCTTGCGCGACGACCCAGGGATCAGGGAGCATTATCAATTCTGGGTTTACAGTTACCCCAGCGGTTATCCGTATCCGTACTCCGCTGCGCTGTTCCGCCAAGATCTCGATGGAATTGATCGCGCGTTTCCCAACCACAAGCGCGTCGTGCTCATTGGCCACAGCATGGGTGGAATGATTTGCCGATTAATGATTACCGACGCGGGCGACAAAATCTGGCGCGATCTTTTTGCAACGTCTCCGGCCAAGACTCCGCTCTCGAGCGATACGCGCAAACTTCTCGAGGAGTCACTTGTCTTCAATCATCGGGCTGACGTGCAACGGGTAGTATTTATTTCAACACCGCATCGCGGCAGCAAAATAGCGTCGGGCTGGATCGGCCGGATCGGCTCCGCCTTGGTCCGAACTCCGCGGCTGTTCACTTCAGTCTACGCTTCGACCAAACCGCTTTTGGTCTCCGATCCGGCTGCGCGAACGCTGAAGCGCATGCCCAATAGCGTCGATACGCTTGAGCCTAACGACCGGTTTGTGCGAGCGGTCGACAAGCTTCCGATCACGCGCGGCATTCCCTATCACTCGATCATAGGCGATCGCGGCCGGGGCGATACACCGAACAGCTCGGATGGAGTGGTTCCGTACTGGAGTTCTCATCTGGAGGGCGCACAATCGGAACTAATTGTTAATTCCGATCATGGCGCCCAATTCAACCCGGACGCAATTCGAGAAGTTGAACGGATTCTGAAAGAAAACCTGACCGCCAAGAACTGATGAAGCGAATCCTTGTTGTTGTTTTTGTGGCGATGTCGATCCAGCTCGTGCGCGGTGCTGAAACACCTGCTGTGATTGACCGGCCGGGGTCAGGAAACAGTCCAACTCAGGTTTCGGTTGGAATCTGGGTTGTGGATATCAGCAACATCGACAGCGCCCAACAACACTTCACCGCCGACATAGCCGTCGTGCTGCAGTGGAAGGACGCTCGCCTTGCCCATACTGGAACCGGAGTGGCGCACTACGCGCTCGATCAAATCTGGACTCCTCGGGTGGCTATCGCGAATGAAACCAGTTCGGTCAGTCGCAAGTTTCCGGAATCAGTCGAGGTCGAACCTGACGGCACCGTGATTTATCGGCAACGTTATGCCGGATCGTTTACCCAGTCCTTACGGCTGCAATCTTTTCCATTCGACCGGCAGGCGTTTCATTTTCACTTGGTTGCGATTCGATATCGCCCTAACGAAGTGGTGTTTGTGCCGGACGAGAACTGGATCCGTGATGGACTCCAGCAGGCGGCCGGCATCTCGCCGTCGATAACCCTGCCCGACTGGACCGTGGAGAAATGGGACGCCAAAGCACGGGTCTATGCGCTGACACCGGGGATGCAGTACTCGGGGTATGCTTTCGAATTCACTGCTTCCCGCAACGTTGCGTATTACATCTGGAAGGTAATTCTTCCGCTCGTTCTGATCGTGATGATGTCATGGTCCGTTTTCTGGATCGATCCGGTCAACGCCAGCTCGCAGATCAGTGTCGCGGTGACGTCGATGCTCACGCTCATCGCCTACCGGTTTACCGTCGACAGCCAACTGCCTCGCTTGGCTTACATGACACGCCTCGATGTCTTTTTCCTTGTTAGCACTTTGCTCGTGTTCTTTTCGCTCATCGAAGTGGTGGCCACGATCATTCTGGACAACACCCAGAAAAAGAAGCGCGCGCAAAGAATTGATTTTTACTGCCGCGTTATCTTCCCAGCGATTTTCGCGGTCGCCTCGGTTGCAATTTTCGCACACCCGCGGGGCTGATCAGGGTGAATGTGCGCCAATTTTCCACGGAATTGAAGGCGCCACGTTTACAAAAAAGTGGCTGCGGGCAAGTGTAAGTCTGGCGCGTTTGATTAAAGCGGACTCGCGTGACGCCTTGCTTGTGTCTCGTCAGGCGAAATTGTCAGTGACTACGTTTGTTTAGCCCGAATCTTAAAACAGCGTTAAGCCTTGTTATGTCAAGGCCCGTTTCATAAACTGGCCATCGGCCGAAGCCATGAACGCAAAAAGGGAGGCAAGATTGAAAAGAAAGCGCGCAAGAATCATCAAAACGCACGTTGTCGTCCTTATTACGATCGTTAGCGCCGCTCATTTAACGGCGCAAAGCCCGCCCACGGCTTCCACACAGGAAGGTTGCGCGCAATTTGTCCAACAGTTCTATGACTGGTATCTGGCGAAGGCGAAGGCTTTGACCAACGATCCGAGTCAGGAGTCGGCCTTCGAGGTCACCCTGCGCGAAAAGAAATCGTCTTTCACTTCGGCATTGGC
>DATMON010000015.1:0-156884 GCA_035568175.1 Chthoniobacterales bacterium | reverse complement strand
ACGAAGTGTGACTCTGTGGCTGTTTGACGAGTCGAACGACGCACTCATTTTGCGCTCCTCAACGTCGGATGGGGCAAAAATAATGGCTGATCCCGAGCATCCATTTATCAGGGATCCCTTATTCTGGAAACAAAACCCGGTCGTTCAGGAATTGCTTTTCACGGCCGGCCCGGTGGTCTGCGATAACATCGAGACCGATCCGCGGGTCACCGGCGAATGGGCCGAGCATTTGAAGCGGAGCGGCACCAGGAGGTTTCTCGCGGTGCCGCTTTTGGTGGGCGGACAAGTCAGAGGCTTTGTTGGCATTCGCCACGCCGATAGCGCGTCTTATCGACCGGAGGAGATTGAATTGACCCAGGCACTGGCGCACCAAGTCATGCTCGCGCTTCAACTCAATGAGTTTGCCGAGCAGGGCCAGCGGGCAGCGGTCTTCGAAGAGCGCAATCGGATGGCGCGGGACATTCACGATACGCTGGCCCAGGGTTTCACCGGTGTGATTGTGCAATTGGAAGCGGCGGAGGATGCAATCGCATGCGGTTCCCGCAAGGACGCGGACAAGCATTTGCACCGGGCCGGCGAACTGGCTCGGCGAAGTCTGAGCGAAGCGCGCAGGTCAGTGCACGCGTTGCGTCCGCAAGCACTGCAGGAATACAATTTTTGGGAGGCCCTCAAAGGTACTATTAAGAACACGACCGCCGGGACGGCCCTTCACACGACGTTTGAAGCGCAAGGCAAACTACCCGAGCTTCCTCCGCCCTGGCAGGAGAACCTTCTCCATATTGGAGAGGAAGCGCTGACCAACACGCTCAAGTACGCTCACGCCCGCAACTTCAAAACGCGATTAACCTACAAGGCGAAAGAACTTCGTTTGGAACTGCGCGATGACGGCGACGGATTCAAGGTGAAAGATCGACACGACGGCGTCGGTCTCGTAGGAATGCGCGAGCGGGTCGAACAAATGGGCGGCGAACTAGAAATCACAAGCTCACGTGGCAAAGGCACCAAGATCACAGTGCTCTTGCCGTGCAACGGGGAGTTGACATCATGAGTTCAAAAAAGAAAACAGCACCGACCTCGAAAAAGTCGGCAAAGAAAACAACGTCCGCTCGGACGAAAGCGTCCAAAGTTGGAGACACAAAAAAGTCCAGGATAAGCGTGGTCATCGCCGACGATCACAGCGTTGTTCGGGAAGGCTTGGTTTCTCTCATCACACGGAAAACAGACATGACCGTCGTCGGTGAGGCCAGCAATGGGCGTGAAGCGGTCGATCTTTGGAAGGAACATCATCCCGATGTAACGCTGCTCGACTTGCGCATGCCTGAGCTGGACGGCGTTGGCGCGCTTAAAGAAATTCGTTCCAACGATGACAAAGCGCGCATCATTGTCTTGACGACGTTTGACGGCGACGAAGACATTTACCGCGCCATTCAAGCCGGCGCCAAAGGTTACTTGCTCAAAGATGCGCCGCGCGAAGCGTTGATGGATTGCATTCGTCGAGTGCATGCCGGCGAAACCTGCGTGCCAGTGCATCTTGCCGCCAAACTCGCGCAACGCGTCAGCGGCGAAACATTGAGCGAACGCGAGATCGATGTGCTCAAGCTGATGGCCCAGGGAAAAAGCAACAAAGAGATCGGCTCAACCCTCTTTATTAGTGAAGGCACGGTGAAGTCGCACGTGAAAAGCATTTTCGCCAAGCTCAACGTCATCAGCCGAACCGAAGCGGTCGCGAACGCCACTCGTCGCGGTTTGATTCAGCTTTAAGCGCTTTTTCCTCTTTGCTACAGTAGCGCTTGTTCAGCGGATTCTATCTCTAGGCGAACTCGGCTTATAGATGATCAACACCGGGTGATCCCCGAGCTTTCAACTCGAAGGAGGGAGTCGTGATCCTTCTTTTAAGAGGACCGCAAAATCCCGCCGATGGGGCCATGTCTCCAAAACCGAAGCGTGACGATCTTAAGCTATGAAAAAGTTTAAATTACTGAGTTTAGCAGGCATCATATCGATCGCCTTGGCTCACGCCGTATGGGCGGGTGGCCACGGGGGTGGGGGAGGCGGTCGCGGCGGAGGCGGTTTTGGCGGCGGCGGTTTCCACAGTGGCGGTTTTGGCGGTGGAGGTTTCCACAGTAGCGGCTTTGCCGGTGGTGGTTTCCGCAGCGCTGGTGGTTTCCGTGGTGGACGTTTCGCCGGTGGCGGTTTCCAGGGCGGCGGCTTTCGTGGCGGCCGTTTCGGTGGGCGGAACTGGGGTGGCAACTGGCGCAATCACCGATTCTCTAATGATGTCTTCATCGGCGGCTACGGTTACCCATGGTGGTGGGGCTGGGACTATCCGTACGGATATTACGGTTACACCTATTACCCGTACGATTACTATGGATACGGCGGGTACCCGTACGGTTACTATGGTGGCCGCGGTTACGGATATCGCTATGGCAGCCGATCAGGGCATTTCCGAAGTTTCCGGAGTCGGTGACAAGCCAGCAAGCCTCTTTGCGAACTAAGTCGTGAGGACATTCAGTCGATCAACAACATCGCTCCGGACTCGATGAAACCGAGCGCCGCACTTGGTTTTTATCTGAGATAAAACGTGGGCGGCGGCAATAAACCCATTAACAAGAAGAAAACGGCGTTCCGTCTGCTTCTTGCTGGCAATTTCTTCCAGCCTTCCTCTCTCGAAAGAGGGAGCCGGCACCACCTCGTAGGTAGTACCACAAAATCCGCCGGACGCATCGTAGCCGAGATCATTCGATCACCGGTATCGTCGGCGATGAAAATGAACACGTCTGAGAGCAGCTCTGGCCAAATTGGCTCTTACGTCCAACTTCAGCACCAGATTCACGACGCCCTGCGCGAGCAGCATCCAGAGTGGATTGAGCAAAACGGGGATTGCCCCACTTGCGAGTCGTACGAGTCGCGCTTGGTAGAACTACTCAACCTTTTTCAATCGAACGAACGCAAGTCGGCCGCCTGATTGGGCGCGCGACCTTCAACGAAGCCACACGGGCAGCACATTTCTCTCTCTCTATATATATGTGAGTACAGCGACCATGACCGGAGTCGCCTCGCCAATTCCGCTCCTCGCTTCGGTAATGACGACGATCTTGTCTTTGAATTGAACTTTGCTCATACGTTGCGTTCTGGTTACTAACCTCTGATTGCTGACTTGTGACCTCTGACCATGGCTGGCCTGTTCGATCCCCTGGCGATTCGAGATGTGAAGTTTGCCAATCGGGTGTTCGTCTCGCCGATGTGTCAGTATTCGAGCCGCGATGGATACGCTAACGACTGGCATTTTGTTCATCTTGGCAGTCGCGCCGTCGGGGGCGCTGGACTCGTCCTGACTGAAGCAACGTCCGTTCTCCCCGAGGGGCGCATCAGCCCGCAGGACCTCGGCATCTGGTCGGACGGGCACATCGAGATGCTGGGTCGAATGGTCAGTTTCATTCATGAACAAGGTGGCATCGCCGGAATGCAGTTGGCCCACGCCGGCCGCAAGGCAAGCACGCGCCGGCCATGGGAAGGTCAGGGAACAATTCCCGAAGCCGAAGGAGGTTGGAAAGAGGTGGTAGCCCCAAGTGCGTTAGCGTTCGCCGAGACTTATCCGATGCCGCAGGCCCTAACGACCGACGGGATTCAAGAAATAGTCTTTGCTTTTGCAGCAGCCGCGCGGCGCGCCTGCCAGGCTGGCTTCCGCGTCGTCGAGATCCATGCTGCGCACGGCTACCTGATCCACGAATTTCTGTCGCCTCTTAGTAATGAACGCGAGGACGATTACGGCGGTTCATTCGAGAATCGAACTCGACTGTGCCGTGAGATTGTGGCGGCAGTTCGATCTGCGTGGCCGAAGGAATTACCGTTATTCGTGCGCATCTCGGCCACCGACTGGATCGATGGCGGGTGGGATATTAATGAGTCGGTGAAACTTGCCGGCCAACTGAAGGCAGCCGGAGCCGATCTCATCGACTGTTCTTCTGGTGGTAACGTGCCCCACGCGAAAATTCCGGTCGGTCCGGGTTACCAGGTGGCCTTTGCCGAGCGTATCCGCCGCGAAGCCGAAATCATGACCGGTGCGGTCGGAATGATCACTTCTCCAGTTCAGGCGGAGCATATCATTCGGGCGGAACAAGCGGATGTAGTGATCATGGCCCGCGAGTTTTTGCGCGACCCGTTTTGGCCGCTGCGAGCAGCTCGCGAACTTGACGAATCAATCGCATGGCCTGTGCAATATCTTCGGGCCGCCCCGAAAGGCGCGCAGCCCCGCGTTCCAGTGGATCTGAAGAGCTTCGAATCGTGCTTCGAAGAACAACACGGCGTTCCGGAAGGCTGAGCTTCCGCGTTGACGCTCGTTAAGCTGCGGTAATCCGGTTAGTTGCGAGTTGCGGCTGCGTGTTTCCCCAATTTCTTCAAAAGCCGCAGCAATCTCAGGCGTTCGCTTTTTGAAAGGGCGCCGGCAACGTCTTCCATCGCCGCTGCGTGCTCGCCAAACCCCCGCCTAATCAACGCCCGTCCTTTCGGGGTCAACGCAACCCGGCGCACTCGCCGGTCGCCCGGGTGATCTTTGCGTGAAACGAGTCCTTTCCTAACCAACCGATCAACGGCGACACTGATGGAACCGGGGGTGAGCCAAACCTTCGGGCCGATGGTATTCACCGGGAGCGGGCCTTTATGCAGGAGCACCTCCAGGACGCGGAAATCGGAATCGCCCAGTTTCGTCCGTTTGATGCTCTGCGCGGCGTGCGGGATCAGCGCTTGAAAGGCTTTCATGAGGACGAGCCAAACATGCACGCCGGCGGATTTTTGCCTGTTTTTAATTTTGGGTTTCCGCTTCATTCCATTATTTGACTTGACGGCAATTATATTAGTGTCAATATACTTGATGTCAACTAAACAATCTTAACATGAACATTACTCTCGTCATCGCCCGTTTCCTTCTCGGCCTGATCTTTCTCACGTTCGGACTGAACGGCTTCCTCCACTTCATTCCCAGCTCTCCGCCCTCCGGGACGGCTGGCCAGTTCCTTGGGGCGCTTTTTGTCTCCCATTATCTGGTCCCGATATTTCTGCTCCAAATCATTTCGGCGATCCTGCTCCTGGTCAATCGTTATGTCCCGCTTGCGCTAACACTGCTCGCTCCGATCATCGTTAACATTCTGCTCATTCACCTACTGATGCTTCCGAGCGGTCTGCCTCTGGCTCTCGTCGTCACCGTGCTCTGGATCGTTGTCTTCTTGAGCGTCCGCTCTGCTTTCGCCGGTCTCTTCCAACAGCGCGTTCCAGCTTGAACAAGAATCAGCAACAAATGGAGATCGGCGTAGACAGTTTCGTAGCGGCAACCGTTGACGCGGCTGGCCGGGCAGTCGGTCCCGCACGTCATCTCAGCGAGTTGCTCGAAGCGATCACGCTCGCTGACAAGGCCGAGCTCGACGTATTTGGCATCGGCGAACATCACCGGCGCGAGTTCCTAGATTCCGCGCCAACGATGATTCTCGCGGCTGCCGCGGCCCGGACCCGCCGTATTCGCCTAACGAGTGCCGTCACAGTATTAAGCGCCACCGATCCGGTGCGCGTATTTCAACAGTTCGCGACGCTCGATTTGCTTTCGAACGGAAGAGCGGAAATCGTGGCCGGGCGCGGCTCATTCATCGAAGCGTTTCCGCTCTTCGGGTTGGAACTCGAGGACTACGATTCGCTCTTTGCCGAGAAGCTCGATCTGCTTCTGAAGATTCGCGAGAACACGCACGTACACTGGTCCGGCAAACACCGCGCGGCACTGGCCGGGCAAGGAGTTTACCCGCGGCCGCTGCAGAATCCGTTACCCATTTGGCTCGGTGTCGGAGGCACGCCGAGTTCCTTCGTTCGCGCCGGCATGCTCGGGCTGCCGTTGATGGTCGCGATCATTGGCGGAGAGCCGCACCGTTTTCGGCCGCTGATCGACCGCTACCGCCAGGCCGGTCTGCGCGCTGGACATTCTCCTGATCAGCTCAAGGTCGGGATCCACTCGCTAGGCTATGTCGCCGACACTGCAGCGAAGGCTGCAAACGAGTTTTTCCCCGGTTATGCCCAAAGCTTCACCGAGATTGGCAGGGAACGTGGTTGGCCACCTATGACTCGGGCGCACTTCGACGCCCAGCTTGGACCGACCGGTGCGCTCCTCGTTGGCGATCCAGAAACAGTCGCGAAAAAAATCTTGCGCGTGAACAAGTCGTTAGGCGGCATTTCCCGTCTCACGTTTCAGATGAGTGTCGCGGCGTTACCGCACGCCAAAATGTTGCGCGCGATCGAGCTGCTCGGGACACGTGTCGCTCCGCTGGTGCGAAGCGCGCTCGGGTCTGAGACGACGGTCGCGCCTTTGCCTATCGAGTCACACGCCGCTGCCTGAAAATACGCGCGCGGGGAACTGAGTTGCTGGCATCAATGTTTCGGGAGGCTGTCTTGGTAAACGCGAAGATTGACGAAAGCCGCTTTCAATAATGGCGTGGTAACTCCGTGGGTGCTGCCGCGTTCGATGAAGTCGCCCAGGATGTGATCGGCCTCGACTGGCGCGCCCTTTCGCAAGTCGCGATACATCGAAGAAGTTAACGAAGATCCGTGCGCCGTCATCGCGGTCGTGTGTCTCGAAAGCAATTTATCCGACGGCTTATAGCCGCAGGCCATGGCAACCGCCGCAGACTCGTTCACTATATCAATCGATAGCTCGGCCCCACCCGGCGAAGCCACGATCTCGCCGATCGTTCCGCGCATCAGGCAAGTAACCGCACCGAGGCTGGCGAGCTGGACCCATTTCTCCCACATCGCTTGCATAATGTCCGGCGACAGATGGGCATCGAATCCGGCTCCCTGCAGTGTTGCATCGAGCGTTTTCAGGCGGGGCGTGGTCTCGCCGTTTCTCTCGCCATAAAGAAGATACTGAAAGTCGGCCAGTTGGACGATACCAACCTGGTCGTCGATGTCGGCGGCGACGAAACAGACGCCGCCGATGACCGCATGTTCTCCGAACCGTTTCGTCAAGAGATCGATGTGGCGCATGCCGTTGAGGACTGGAAAGATCATCGTTTCCGGTCCCACGGCCTCGGCGAAATCATTCATCGCCGCCTCAAGCGCATACGCTTTCACGCTCAGGAAGACGACGTCGTAAGGCGTGTCGATCTTATCAGCGGTTACCAGCTTCGGAGAGAGGACCGCGTCACCATGTGGGCTGATGATTCGGAGACCATCTCGACTGAGCTGTTTCGCACGCAATGGGCGCACGAGAAAAGTGACATCGCGCCCAGCCAGGGCCAACCGGCCACCAAAATAACCACCCACCGCACCGGCGCCGACGACAAGAATCCGCATCGCCATATCGAGTGTCTTGTAACTCGTTAGGTTTCTGCACCTGTAGCGTGAACCGCCAGAGCAATGAGCTTGGCGTCCAGCTTTTTCGCGGCTGCGGCAACCTTCTCATTCTTCAATCCGCTCATCAGCGAAGAAGGAAGATCGTAGGTCAATCGAGTTGTCCGGCTCGCCGGCTCTTCATAGATCATCAACCGCACCGGAACATTCAATCCAGCGGCAATGTCGTGTTCGAGCATGGTCCGGGCGATCAACGGATTGCCGATTGTGTACATTCTGGCCTTGGCGTTCAATCCGACGCTCGCCATCCACGCGCCATGATCGGCGGTGAAGAAGCGCATGAAACCGCTCGTGCTCTCACGGGATTTTACTTGGCTCTCGAACTCCTCGGCGCTCTTCGTTGACACTGCGAGCGCTTCAAGTCCAATGTCTTCAACGGATCCCACGGCTGATTCAAAGGCGCGAACAACCTCATCGAACGATCGGCTGCTTACGTGTTCGTTATGATGCACAGTCAACGTAGTTCTCATAGCAATCTTCCCTTGTGAATGTCGAGGCGTTCGGTTGTGACAATATCAACAGTTCGGGGCGGAGACTCTCTCCCTCGAACGAGGGAGTACGAATTACCTCGAGAGTAGAATTGGAAAATCCCACGCACGCGCAATAGCCCAAGCCTCACGGCCGCTGATCCATTGGAGAATGAAAATGAACACGTCTGCGACCATTTCTGGCGAAATTCGCTCTTACGTTCTGCTTCAGCAGCAAATTCACGACGCTCTGCGCGAGCAGCACCCGGAGTGGATCGAGGAAAACGGTGAGTCCCCTATCTGCGAGTCTTACGAGTCGCGCTTCGCAGAATGCTCAACCTTTTTCAATCGCGCGAAGAAAGGTCTGCTGCGTGATCGAACGCGTTGGACTTAACCCTAGTTCGTAATAGGAGAAGTTATGACCACTTCAAGATCATCGACAGCTACGGAACAACCTCCCCCCTCTGACAATGCGCGCCCGGCCGAAGCGAGCGGAACATTTCTAATTGGTAATATCCCTGTCCGTCGACTCGGTTTCGGCGCGATGCAACTCACTGGGCCTGGCGTCTGGGGAGAACCGGCCGACCATTCCGAGGCGATCGCTGTCCTCCGACGTGCAGTGGAGTTGGGAATCAATCTCATCGACACGGCCGATTCCTACGGGCCCATAGTTTCCGAGTGCCTCGTTGCCGAGGCGCTGCATCCATATCCGGCCGATCTTTTAATCGCGACCAAAGCCGGCTTTCAGCGGCCTGGCCCTAACCAATGGGTCGAGGACGGTCGCCCGAAACATCTGCGGTCGGCGGTTGAGGGTAGTCTTCACCGGTTGCATGTTTCGCGGATCGATTTGTTACAACTGCACCGGATCGACCCGAAAGTCGCGACGGAAGATCAAATCGGCGCGTTGGTCGATCTTCAGAGCGAGGGCAAAATTCGCCACATTGGATTGTCTGAAGTCAACGTTAAGCAGATCGAGGCGGTGCGGCGTATCACTCCGATCGTTTCGGTCCAGAATCGATATAATCTAGTCGATCGAAATTCCGAGGAGGTGCTGGAGTATTGCACCCGAGAAAACATCGGCTTCATTCCATGGTTTCCACTCGCTACCGGCGAGCTAGCGAAACATGACGGCCCACTGACGCGCGCAGCGAAGCGCCTCAGCGCAGGGCCGGCGCAGATCGCGCTCGCATGGCTGCTCAAGAAATCTCCGGTGATGCTCCCGATTCCCGGGACGTCAAAGGTCAAGCACTTGGAGGAAAACACTGGTGCGGCGCTGATCGAGCTCGATGATTCGACGATGCAAGAGTTAGATCGACTCGCGGGCGAATAGAAAAGCAGAGGACGTCGTGGCTAGAAAGCGCGTAGCGAACTATTGGTCGACACGCTGGTCGCGGCGGACGTGAAGCGAATCTTGCGTTAGCAAGGCCCCAATCTCCTATCTCCAAAGAGGTAGCCCGCGCCGACTCGTTGGTGGCACTGCAAAATCCCGCGCTCGCGCAATAGCAGGAGATTCGCTTGGGCGAATAGGTTGTCGTTATGAACGAAAGCGATAACGGACTGAACAGATACCTGCGAGAAATCGGACGAATTCCTCTTTTGTCGCCGCAACAGGAAATCGAACTCGCGGGCAAAATAAAGAAGGGCGATGCCGCAGCGCGCGAACTCATGATCAACGCGAACCTGCGGCTGGTTGTCACGATCGCACGCGATTATGTCAATCTCGGTCTGCCGCTGCTTGACCTGATTTCCGAAGGAAACATTGGCCTAACGAAAGCGGTCGAGCGCTTCGACCCCAAGAAAGGAGCGAAGCTGAGCACGTATGCGATGTGGTGGATCAAGCAGTCGATCAAACGCGCTCTGGCCAATCAGGGGAAGACGATCCGGCTCCCGGTGCATCTTGTCGATAAAGCCACGAAGGTCCGCCGGCTTTCGCTTCAGTTGAGTGAAGAACTCGGTCGCGAACCGACCGACGATGAACTTGGCCAGGAGATCGGCATTGCCGGCGAAAAAGTCGCGCGACTAAAAAGTCTCGGTATCCGCCCGGCTTCGATCGAAGCCCCGATTGGCGACGACGATTCGACCGCGTTCGGCGAGGTGATCGGGGATGAGGAGGCGCAAACGCCGTTCGAATTGCTGCGTGATAAAAACTTGCTCGATGAAATGGACGGGCTCCTCAATGTGCTGGACAAGCGCGAGCAGAAGATCATCTCTGAGCGTTTTGGTCTCGACGGTGGAGCACCGAAGACCCTGGAAGATGTGGGTAAAAATTTCGGCGTCACGCGCGAGCGTATTCGCCAATTACAAAACATTGCGCTGACCAAACTGCGCCGCGCACTCAGCAAGAAGGAGAACGGTCTGACCGTAGCGCAGCCAGTCGCAGCTTAACGAAGGACAAATGACGTATGCAAACACACGGCCCTTTGATAACTAACATCGGTCTTTGGTTCACCATGCTCAGCCCGTTAATCGGTTTAATCATCGCATTTCTGGGCGCTTTTTTTCAATGAGCTAAGCGGTTAGGCAGACGCCGCCACAAAATGTCCGAAGAGAAAACTATGAACACAACAGTCGAAGCAAACTTTCTCCCTCAGGTTGTAGAACCGATTAAGGAAAAAGCGTGCATCTTGATCATCGATAACAATCCTGACTTTACCCATTCGGCCAAGGTCGCGCTGGAGAGAACGGGCCGCTACTTCGTTGGTGAAGAGAACGACCCGAGCAAAGCTCATCAAATAGCCCAGGGCCTTAAGCCTGACCTTATCCTGCTCGATATCGCGATGCCGGAAATCGATGGTGGCGAAGTCGCCGCTCGGATTCAATCCGATCCGACATTGCACAGAATACCGATTGTCTTTCTCACGGCTCTGGTGACAAAAGCGGAAGGACGGTCGGGGCTGCAAATCCAGGGACATCCATTCTTAGCCAAGCCGATTAGCCTCCGTGAGTTGATTGAAGGCATCGAAGAAAATCTGCCGGCCGCGTGCCGTGTTTTGATTCGTAGGTGACAAGAGCGGTCGCTGGTCTATCTCGAAAGGAGGATTCGAAATTCCTCCAATCGCGCAGTGTTATCGAAAGCGGTTGGAGGCAGTTTTTGGTATATGAAAACAATCAGTTCAGTTTTGATCGTGGGGATTCTTTTGCTAACGCAATCGCTAAGAGCAGATACACCGATTCAGGCACGCTCTGGCGATAACGCCCGACTGATCGTCAACAGATCAGCGGACTTTGGTATAGAAGAGTCTATTAACCTCGCCGTCGACGGCGTCCAGGTTGCGGTTCTGGGCATTAATCGGAATTACGACGGAGTGTTGCCGCCCGGAAAACATGTGCTGTCGATAACTACTAATCCAAAGACCTATGGGCAAAATTCTCCGAGTCAAATTTCGGTGAACGTGGAGCCGGGCGAGACTTACAGCTTTACCGCGGTCTGGGACGACTCAGAGCGCGCGTCGCTCGTCGAACGATAGGGTTTTCGAGAAAATAAGAAATCAACGCGCTTTACTGCTGCGCATAAAGAAGGTAGCAACGGAGACGGGCGTTTAGGCGATCAATTAATATGATGTCGCTCACTGCGTTGCTCTCGAAATGGCCGCTGATTCGTCAAATTCGAGAACGAGCTGACGGCACCGGTTTGGAAGCGATGTCGGACAAGACGCGCGGGATGCACGCGCGGATCGACAATGCGCAAGTGGCGCGTTCCATTTGTCCATATTGTGGCGTCGGTTGCGGGCAGCTGATTTATCACAAGGACGGCAAACTGATTTCGATCGAAGGCGATCCGGAAAGTCCGATTAGCCAGGGGAATCTTTGCCCCAAAGGTGCGGCTTCGTATCAATTGCTTACTCACGACCGGCGCGAAATAAAAATGAAGTATCGCGCGCCGCGCGCAAAAGAGTGGACGGCAATTTCGCTCGATCGCGCGATGGACATGGTGGCGGACCGTGTTTGGGAATCGCGCAAACGCACATTCGTTCATAAGAAAGACAGCGCGACGATCAATCACACCGCAGCGATCTGTCATCTCGGCGGAGCCACGCTCGACAACGAAGAAAATTATCTCATTCGAAAACTTTTCACTCTCGGCCTGGGGATGGTGTGCATATCCAACCAGGCGCGGATATGACACAGCAGCACGGTGCCCGGTCTGGGCACCAGCTTTGGCCGGGGCGGAGCTACCACTGCGCAACAAGATCTCGCCAACGCCGACTGCATTTTAATCGAGGGCTCGTCGATGGCCGAAGCGCATCCGGTCGGTTTCCGCTGGGTAATGAAAGCGAAGGAGCGCGGCGCGACCATCATTCATGTCGATCCAAGATTCTCGCGCACAAGCGCGCTGGCCGATATCTGGGTCCCAATGCGCGCCGGCGGCGACATCGCATTTCTCGGTGGCCTCGTCCGGCACATCATCGAGAACAATCTTTTCTTCCGCGACTACGTGGTACACTTCACCAACGCCTCCTGTATTTTGCGCGAAGATTTTCGCGATACCGATGAAGGCGCGACTGGCTTTTTCTCCGGCTGGAACGAACAACAACGCACTTACGACAAAGAAACCTGGGCCTATCAGGGCAATGGCGGTCTCAGTTTTCCTGAACGCGATCTAACCCTGCAACATCCGCGCTGCGTTTTCCAAGCGTTGCGTCGCCACTTTGCTCGCTACACGCCGGAGATGGTGGAGAAAATTTGCGGGATTTCGCCGGCACTCTTTCACAAAGTTGCCGATGCGCTCGTCGCCGCTTCAGGTCCGGATAAAACGGCGGCGATTTGTTATGCGCTCGGCTGGACGCAACATTCCAAAGGCGTTCAGATCATTCGGACGGCGTCGATCCTGCAACTGTTACTGGGCAACATCGGTCGACCGGGTGGGGGAATTCTGGCGCTACGCGGTCACGCATCGATTCAAGGCTCGACCGACATTCCAACGCTCTACGATATTTTGCCCGGTTACCTGCCGATGCCGCGCGGTGACGGCAGCGAAGAGAAACTAAGCGATTACCTGGCCCATCAGACCAAGCCGACTGGTCTCTGGCATAATTTTCCGTCGTACTTCATCAGCTTGCTGAAAGCGTACTACGGCAAGAACGCAACGGCCGAAAACGAGTTCGGATATAACTGGGTCCCGAAGATCACCGGCAACCATTCATTTTTCGAATATCTCTACGACATGGCCGACGGAAAAATGGAAGGCATGTTCATGATGGGGCAGAACCCCGCGGTCGCGGCCGCCAATTCCCGGTTTCAGCGGACGTCGCTCTCGAAATTAAAATGGCTCGTTGTGCGCGAGATGGTCGAGATTGAGGCCGCCGTGTTTTGGCGGGATTCGCCCGAGATCGAGCGTGGTGAATTGAGAACCGAAGAAATCGAGACGGAGGTCTTTCTTTTTCCGGCGGCGGGTCACGCGGAAAAGGAAGGCGCGTTCACCAACACCCAAAGACTTTTGCAGTGGCGCGAGAAAGCAGTTGATCCGCCCGGTGACGCCCGATCCGACGCATGGTTCATGCATCAACTCGCGTTGCGTCTGATCGCAAAAGCCAAACAATCCAACGATCCGCTCGATGAACCCTTACGCGCGCTTAACTGGTGGTACCCGGAAGACAAGCTGGGCGATCCTAAAATGGAAGCCGTCTTGGCAGAGATCAACGGCTGGTATACCGATCCTCAACCTAACGGGGACGGAGTGGTGTTCGGTCTCGATCGCGACGGCAATCCGCATCATGGTGCGCAGGTTGACGGTTTTCCGCGCCTGAAGGCTGACGGTTCGACCGCGAGCGGGGGATGGATTTACTCGGGTGTGCTTGGTCCTGAAGGAGTTAACAAGGCAAATACGCGTAATTCAAAAGATTATCTCGGACACGGCTGGGGCTTCGCTTGGCCGGGCGATCGCCGTATTATATATAATAGAGCCAGCGCAACCCCGACCGGCGAGCCGTGGAGCGACCGTAAGAAATTGGTCTGGTGGGACCAGAGGCAACGAAAATGGACCGGTGTCGACATTCCCGATTTTCCGCCCGAAAAGCCGCCCGAGTTTCGCCCAACCGGAAACGAGAGCGGACTCGAGGCAATTCCGGGCGATGCACCGTTCATGTTGCACGAGGACGGGCTCGGCTGGCTTCACGTTCCGCAAGGTTTGCAGGACGGCCCGATGCCGACGCATTACGAACCGCTCGAGTCGCCGGTGCATAATGCGCTTTACTCGCGCGACACGAACCCGGTGGTCAATTGGTTTACTCGGCAAGAAAACCGGTTCGCGCCGCCGGGCGACACGCGATTCCCATTTGTCCTAACGACCTACCGGCTAACCGAGCACCACACCGCCGGCGGCATGTCGCGTTTTCTCAGCCACCTCGCGGAGTTGCAACCGGAATTGTTCGCGGAAATGTCGCCCGAGCTCGCGGCCGAGCTAAATATCGACAACGGCGATTACATTTCGATCGTGAGCTTACGCGGCGCGATCGAATCACGCGCTCTCGTAAGTCGGCGCATTCGCCCGATGCATCTCAACGGAAGAACCGTGCATCAAATCGCAATGCCGTTTCATTTCGGTTCGGCCGGATCGGTGCAAGGCAGTGTGACAAATGATTTAGTTCCGATCTCAGGCGAGCCGAACGTCACGATCATGGAAGCGAAGGCGCTCGCTTGCAATATTGTCCCTGGCCGATTGCCACGGGGGGCAGCTTTCGAAGAGTGGATCAAGAAATATGTGCCACAGGATGGCCCACCGAATTTGCATCCGGAACAGCCACCACCGGGGGCCTCTCCCGGACCACAAGCCGGTGGCCACGGCGAACACGGAAAGATCGACAACCGATGATCGGCGAAGGAATCCAGAGCACGAACCAGCGGAAACATTCCTACGTGCAGGATCGTGTCGAAGTCGGGTTCTTCACCGACCCGAGTGTTTGCATTGGCTGCAAAGCTTGCGAGGTGGCGTGCAAAGAATGGAACCAGGTGCCAGATGACGGATTCACCTGGTCGGGAAATTCTTACGACAACACCGGCCACCTTGGGGCATCAACCTGGCGACACGTCATGTTTCTCGAACAAGACCGGGCGAAGGGAGATCAAATCGCCGGTCCAATGTCATTGGACGAAGATCCGTTCCGCTGGGTTTTCTTGTCCGATGTTTGCAAGCACTGCGAAGAGGCCGGTTGCCTTGAAGCGTGTCCGACCGGATCGATCGTACGCACGGAAGTCGGCTCGGTCCTGGTGCAGAACGATGTCTGCAACGGTTGCGGTTATTGCGTGGTGTCGTGTCCGTTCGGAGTGATCGATCGCAGGCCGGAGCCGCTGCACGATGCGGGCGGCGCGTTCAAGTGCACATTTTGTTACGATCGACAGAAGAGCGGACTCGTCCCGGCCTGCGCCAAAGTTTGTCCAACCGAATCAATCGTATTCGGCCGATTGGATGATCTCCGCGCGCGCGGAGCGGAGCGCGTCCGGCAATTACAACAAAGTGGTTACAACGACGCGCAACTTTACGATCCAACCGAAACTTCCGTCCGCGGGATTCACGCGTTCTTTTTGATTCTTGGTGAACCCGAAGCCTACGGACTGCCGCCGAAGCCGCAGATTCCAACCATCTACTTGAAATCCGCGTGGACTTCGGCATTCACGACGGCGGTTGCATCCATCATCGCAACGCTCGTGGCCTTCGCATTTTTTTCATGACTATCAATTCGCCATCCGAAAAACGTCTCGAGGAGTTGCGCGAGCAAGCGTGGAAGGACGGCGTAGTTCCAGGGAAAGGCGTCGATGTTGCGGGCGGCCCGATTCCACGGAAGCCCGGTTATTACGGCCAGCCCGTGGTCAAGCCGCCGGTTTGGACTTGGGAAATTCCGCTCTACTTTTTCTTCGGCGGAATGGCCGGAATGTCGCCCGTAATTGCGAGCGGAGCGATCATCTTTCATCATCTCGATCTTGCCCGCACGGCGATGTGGATCGCAGCTGTAGCCGGCGCAGTTCTCTCGCCGATTCTGCTGATCATGGACCTCGGCCGTCCTCACCTTTTCCTCAACATGCTCCGCGTTTTTAAACATCAATCAGCCATGTCGATGGGCGCCTGGATCCTCAGCGCGTTCGGCGCTTGTGTCGTTCCGGGTTTAATCGCGCTCGAGCTGCACGGGCATCAGATTTTCCCTGGCACACTCGATCAACTGCTGCGCGCCGCCGCCGGCGTCTTCATTTTTGGTTCGGCGATCTTCGGAACGCTGCTCGCGACTTATACGGGCGTGCTCATCGGTGCGACGGCGATCCCAGCCTGGTTTTTGCATCGCACGCTGCTGCCGATTCATTTTGGGACCGCAGGATTGGGATCTGCCGCGGCTTTATTGGAATTGCTCGGGCACCGAATCCCAACGCTCAACTTCCTTGGCTTTTACGTCGCCGGCGTTGAGACGGCTTTGCTCATCTGGTTGAGCATCGATAAACACGGCGCCGCCGATCGCGCGATCCACGAACATGGAACGGGCTGGCTGATTCGGATCGGCGAAATCTTGAACGGCCCGCTCGCGCTTGTTCTGCGGTTCTTTTCCCTCGTTCCATTCGCGGCGATTTCATTTTTAATCGGCTCGCTGGTCAGCCGTGTTGGTTGGATCGCGGTGGGCAAAGTTTCCGGCTCCGATCCGGAATCTGTTTTCGCGGCGGAATCTTACTAATAATGCCGACAGAATCACAGGTTCTCTCTGCGTTACCTCCGACGAGGGAGTCACAATTCTTCCTCAAGCGGGATCGGAGAATCCTACGGACGCATCGGAGCAAAAGATTAAAACCATCAGTAGCCTTCCCCTATGCAAACAACCGTGTTCCAAATGATGGCGGTGATTGAACAGGCCGGCATTCCTGCGTTACGAATTGCGTTCAGCGTTGCCGTCCTTGGTTTCCTGTGTGGCGGATTCCTCATCTTTCGCAAGCGACACCAATTCTTCGATCGCGATCCAAACGTCGACAACGATGTGCCCGTCGTCCGACACAATCGTGAGGAAGTAATTCTGTCTGTTTGGGCCGGTCTGACGCTGGTTCTAATCTACATCCTGTTCCAGGTCTGGAGCGAGTGATGAACAACTTCAAATCAGTACAACCCCAAAACCGTAAGGAGATCCGCTTATGAGCGAATTTACTCGTCGAAGTTTTATCGGAAAAGCCGCAGTAGCGATAGGCAGCTTTACCGCATTGCAAAAAGTGGTGGGCGCGGACCGAAGCAGGAGTGATCCTGGCCCAGCCAACCCAGGGCTTGATGCCCAGAACCCGGATTCGATTTGGCCACCTGCCACAGATTCGAAGAGCCTGGTCCAAAACTTCAAATATCCATTCTCTTTTGCGAACAAGCGGACTTACGAAGGCGGATGGTCACGCGAGGTGACTGTGCGGGAACTCCCCGTGTCCAAAACCCTGGCTGGTGTAAACATGCGACTCACTGCCGGCGGCGTCCGCGAGTTGCATTGGCACACTTCCGCCGAATGGGCCATCATGCTTTACGGCACAGCCCGGATCACGGCGATTGACGCGGACGGAAAGAGTTTTGTTGCCGATGTGAAGAAAAACGACCTTTGGTTTTTTCCCAGTGGGATCCCGCACTCGATTCAGGGTCTCAATCCCGACGGTTGCGAATTCATGCTCGTGTTCGACGACGGCGATTTCTCCGAGTCGGAGACGGTACTGTTGAGCGACGCGATGGCTCATCTCCCGCCCGAGGTGCTGGCAAAAAACTTCGCGGTTGCTGAAAAGGCCTTTGCCAATCTGCCGAAGCAAGAGCTGTTTATTTTCCAAACAGATGTTCCTGGGGGACTCGAGGGCGATCAGAAATCAGCCGCCGGGGCACTTGGAAAATCAACGAAGGATTTTGGTTTTCGCACGACGGAAATGCCGCCGACAAAGCAGACCAAGGGGGGTGAGGTGCGTATCGTCGATTCGAGGAATTTCAAAGTCACAACCACGGCGATGGCCTTGGTCACCGTGCATCCGGGCGGAATGCGGGAATTACACTGGCACCCGAATGCGGACGAGTGGCAATACTACATCGCTGGAAAGGGACGAATGACGGTAGTGGCCACCGGTAACAAGGCTCGGACGTTGGATTTTCAGGAAGGCGACGTTGGCTACGTCCAGAAAACGCTCCTGCATTACATCGAGAACACTGGCGACACCGATTTGGTGTTCATCGAAATGTTCAAGAGCGATCGCTATCAGGAGTTTTCGTTCTCGGAATGGCTCGCTCACACCCCATCGGAGCTGGTCATGGCACACCTGAAGATCGACAAGGCGACCTACGACGCGATTCCCAAGAATGGTATTGCGGTAACGCCATTGTAATTAAATCATGCGAACGAGTAATCGTTGGCTGATCGCAATCGCCGGAATACTTTTGCAGATCGCGCTCGGCGCAGTCTACGCCTGGAGCGTTTTCCGTGTCCCACTCTCCAAGCAATTCGGCTGGAGCATTTCGGAGGTGACGCTGACGTTTACGATCAGCATTTTTGTCCTGGGCTTTGCTGCGTTCTTCGGCGGTCTCTGGCTGAATCGCAAAGGACCGCGCATCGTCGCGTTGAGCGGCGGCGCTCTCTACGGTCTGGGGGTCTTTCTCGCCAGCTTTGCGCATAGTCTGTCGTGGTTATATCTCAGCTATGGCTTAATCGGCGGCATCGGTCTCGGTCTTGGATACATCGTTCCAGTGGCCGTGCTGGTGAAATGGTTTCCGGATCGACGAGGACTTATCACTGGCATCGCCGTCGGTGGATTCGGAGCGGGCGCGCTTATCACCGCGCCAGTTGCGACACGACTCATTCAGAGCGTTGGCGTCTTAAGCACGTTCGCCTACCTCGGCGTCGCATATTTCGTTGTAACAATTATTGCCGGCGCCTTCATGCAGAACCCGCCTGATGGTTGGAAGCCGGAGGGTTGGTCGCCGACTGCCTTGCAATCTTCGCAACGTGCCGGACACGACTTTGTCCTGAGCGAGGCGCTCAAAACCTGGCAATGGTACGCTCTTTGGTTGTTGTTGTTTCTAAATACCTGCGCCGGCATTTCCGTAATCTCACAGGAGGCGCCCATCTTTCAGGAATTAACTGGAGCGACGGCCGTCGTCGCCGGCGGTATGGTCGGAATCGCCAGCCTTGGCAACGCAGTCGGTCGGGTATTTTGGGCGTGGGTTTCAGACTTGATTACGCGGCGCGCGACTTTCGCGGTCATGTTTATTCTTCAGGTCCTGCTTTTTTGGTTTTTTCCGACCGTCGCGACCATCTCGTTGATGACGATCGTGACATTCGTCATTTTGATGTGTTATGGCGGTGGATTTGGCACGATGCCCGCGTTTGCGGCTGATTATTTCGGTCCGAAGAATGTCGGTCCGATCTACGGGCTAATGCTAACGGCCTGGAGTTTTGCCAGCGCGGTTGGTCCATTGTTCATCGCGCGCATGCGCGAGACAGCCGGTTCATATCGAGGCGCCCTTCACATCATTGCGGTGGTCATGGCGGTTTCAATTGTACTGCCAATTCTGGTTCGACCACCGCGCGCTGGTTCCGCAGTAGCCAGCTAACAAATCCGCTCTCCCGAAAGAGGTGTCTCTAATCGCCTCTCGGGGAAGATCGTAAAATCCCACCTACGCGCCATCGCGGCGAGCCGATCAGCTGGCGTAGTTTTAACTCATGAAAAGGGAATGGCGTGAGTATCGAAGAATGGCGTTACCGGCACAGTTCGTTAGCCCTGGCGTCGACGACCGAGTGAATTTCGCGCAGGTTTTGCCTTTGACCGGACAACGATACGGGCAGACAAGAAGGATTTTTGTAATCAAAAAGACAAACCGACTGGCGTCGACAAATTCGCGAGGCAAGAAAATACGGCGCATTTTGATTTTCGATAATCATCCCGACAGTCTTCGTTTGGTTTTTGGACGCCGCCCACATCCAGATGTTGATCTTTCCGCAGCGCAGCGTGTCAGTTTGTGGGAGCTAATCATCGTTTCGATTCTGACTATCGCTGGGCTTATCGGAATGTTCTGGCCGCTCCTCTGAGATGTTCGCGTCGCAACGCGGTCGTCTCACTCGAAAGAGGGAACAAGGGTCACTCTTAGGTGGCACGATAAAATCCCGCTGACGCGCCATCGCAGGAACAGTGGAAACTCACGAGCGTTAAGTATGAAAAAATTAAGATTACTTAGCTTAGTTGGCATCACATCGATCGCCCTAGCTCACGCCGGATGGGCCGCTGGCCACAGCGGCGGCGGCGGCGGTTTTGGTGGTGGTGGTTTTAGTGGCGGTCGTGGTGGGGGTGGCGGCCGTGTCGGTGGCTTCGGTGGAGCTCCTCATTTCGCGGGCGGTATGGGTGGTTTTCACGCACCTGGCCAGACGTTTCCCGGTCCACGAGCAGTCGTTGGCGTAGGAACGCGCGGAGGCGGAGTTGGGTTCGGTATGGGTCGGTATTCACCATATCAGTCGGCGCCGTCGTCATCTGTTCGCTCATTTGCAGGCAGATCAGCGAATTCGCCGGCGCGCATCGTGAGCGGCAATCGAGGAGGAAACACCTCGACTCGCGCCACGGCTGGAGCTAATCGCCCGGACAATCGAAGCGGGTCGGTCAGCGATCGTCGCGGACAAGCTTCACGCCCAACAGTGGCAAGGCCCTCGAATGAAGCTGCCCTTAGCAGACAGCATCATATCTTTGCTCGCGAGAACGGCGATCAGCATCGGGATTGGGATCGACGCCACGCGCATTTCTTCCGCGGCCACTGGTTCTGCTGGGACGGCGCCTTCTGGATTGGTTTGGATGACGGATATTATCCGTGGGATTTTTATCCTTATTACGGGTACGACTACTATCCCTACGATTACTACACCGACGTCGAACCGACCTATCAGGACTACTCCGCTCAACAAGCGGACCCGAACGTAAGTGCTGTTCAGGACGATCTCGCGCAACTCGGTTACTATAATGGACCGATAGATGGGCTGTTCGGCGCAGACACACGGACCGCGTTGACCCGTTATCAAATCGATCGTCATCTCCAGGTAACTGGAAGCCTAACGAACGAAACGATGCAATCGCTCGGCTTACCGGATCTGGCGAGCAACTAATCAATCGAGATTGAGCCCATGAAAGCCTGTTGGGGACGGGAAGAACGGAAGGCCATATGATTAGTTATCGTCGGTGCGCGCAATGCGAAGCAAGTGGACGGAAACGTGGACGCGGTCACTCTTCGTCTTGCAAATAGGGAGATCGCAAAGATCGAAGGAAAGAATATCTATGAACCGGAATTCGTCACCGCAACCTGACGAAAGCAAGAAGATGATGATTGGATCTGTTGATCACGATGCTTTGGCGACTCCAGTAAGGTCTGAAAAAGGAATCAAAATGAAAATTGGATTCATCGGTTTAGGCATAATGGGCAGTCGCATGGCGGCGAACTTGCAGAAGCAGGGCTATTCATTGGTCGTGTTCAATCGCACTCGCGCAAAAGCGGAGCCGTTGCTTGGTCCCTGCGGAAGATTTGCCGATTCGCCGGCAAAAGTCGCCGAACAAGTGGACCTGCTGTTCACGATGCTGGCTCATCCGGACGCGGTCGAACAAGCAGCGCTGGGCTCTGATGGATTTTTGGATCGCCTCCGGCCAAATGCACTTTGGGTCGACTGCAGCTCGGTTAACCCGTCGTTCTCAAAAAAGACGGCCGCCGAAGCGGCGCGTCGCGAAGTTCATTTTGTCGACGCGCCTGTGACGGGCTCCGCTCCCGCGGCCGCCGAAGCCAAGCTCACTTTTTGGGTTGGCGCTGACTCGGCCGACCTGGAAAGAATTCGTCCGCTTCTGTTGTGCATGGGCGACAAAATCGTTCATACCGGCGGACATGGCACTGGGACTTCCCTGAAAATGGTGATTAATCTTTTGTTAGGTACCGGGATGGCCGCGTTCGCCGAAGCGATGGCGCTGGGCGAAAGCCTCGGTCTCTCCTCAAAGTTGTTGTTCGATTCATTGCTTGGCACGCCTGTGGTCGCACCGTTTCTGGCCTCGAAACGGAACAAGATCGACAATCGCAATTACGAAGTCGAGTTCCCGCTGCGTTGGATGCAGAAGGACATGCATCTCGCGACGGTGAGCGCTTACGAGACTGGGGTTGCCATGCCGCTAACTAATATCGCCAAGGAAACGTACCGGCTGGCGATGCGCGATGGAGATGCTGCCGAAGATTTTTCGGCTATCTATGAGTTCTTGGCGGGCAATGGCCATTCTCCTCCCGTCACTGCGCCGCGATCTCCCGTGCAGCTGCCTCGCGCGTCAAAAATGGCCGAATCATCGTAGGTTTAGCGCAGAACAAACAAGCAACCAGAACCCCCATGAACTTAAAACTCGAGAATAAGACCGCTTTGGTTACCGGCTCTACTGCCGGAATTGGCTTCGCCATTGCCAGGTCGCTCGCTGCCGAAGGCGCACGCGTTATCGTTAACAGTCGCACGGAAGCGCGCGTGTCGGAAGCGATCGCAACCATCCGCCGGTCGCACCCGAACGCGAAACTGGAACCGTGCGTGGCGGATCTCGCGAATGCCGAAGCAACGATCGACGTAGCTCGGCAATTTTCCTCGATCGATATTTTGGTTAACCGGTGATTTGCGAAGACGCGCTGTTGTGCGACGAAGTCCGACATTGGCTTGGAATTCACATTGACGATCGTGAGGGCTTCGTCAGAAAATTCTCCTGGGTGCGAAGTTTCGTTCAGCCTCCTGGTCTGAGCGGAGACTCGGATTTTCGCACACCAAAGTCCCGTATCTAATGCGTTAAATAAGAGAGAGGATCACCCTATGACATCGCAAAAGTCGGATAAATCATCAAAGATCGACAATCATCAAATCAGCCGGAGAAGTTTCATCGGAACAACCGCGGCCGGTGGCGCCGCATTGCTAACCGGCGGATTGGCATCGTTCTTCAAAGAGAGCGCAAGTGCCGGGACGAATTTCCCATTCGTCGAAATGAGTATCATGAAGCTGCAAGGAGCGATGGCGGCGGGGCAGCTGAGCGCGAAGGATTTGGTGCAAGGTTATCTCAATCGCATCCAGCAGCTGAATCCGACGTTGCACGCGGTGATCGAAACGAATGTGAACGCAATCGCAATTGCTAACAGCCTCGATCGCGAACGTAAAGCGGGTCACGTGCGCGGTCCGTTGCACGGCATTCCAATTTTGGTGAAGGACAACATCGCGACGCTCGACAATATGCAGACCACCGCGGGTTCGCTCGCGCTTTACAAAGCGCGCGTGCCGGCAGACGCGCCGCTCATCCAGAAGTTGCGGGCCGCGGGCGCGATCATTCTCGGCAAAACGAATCTTGGGGAGTGGGCGAACTTCCGCGGAAACGACAACGTGTATCCTCTCGCGGTTGGCTGGAGCGCGCGCGGCGGTGACACAAAGAATGCGTACGACCTCAGCTACACATCGTGGGGTTCGAGCGCCGGCTCCGGCGCGGGCACCGCGGCAAGTCTTTGCGCCGCTGCCGTTGGGACCGAAACGGACGGTTCGATTACTGGTCCGTCCGCGGTTGAAAATCTTTTCGGTTTGAAACCGACGCTCGGACTGATTTCGCAGGACGGAATCGTTCCGATTAGTCATCAACAGGACTCTGCGGGACCGATGGCACGGACAGTGAGGGATATCGCGATCCTGCTCGGTATTATGCAATCGCCGCAAACCGATTACACGCCACTCCTTCAACGCGGAGCGCTCAGCGGCAAACGCATCGGCCGCGACATGCGCTACTTCGATTACAATTACTTTGGCAGCGGAATTCCGGGCGACGAAGAGACCGTGAACTTTGCGAATCACGCGCTTGACGTGATGGCAAGTCTCGGCGCAACGATTGTCGATACCGACACCGGCGACGTCTTTGCCTACACGAATGACGAATTCACCGCATTGCTTTATGAGTTTAGAGCACAAATCGCGGATTACCTGCAAACGTTGAGCAAAACGAATCTGCGCACACTGGCCGACTTGATTGCGTTCAACAACGCGCACTGCACACAGGAGTTGGTTTACTATGGGCAGGAAGTCTTCGAAGCAGCGGAGCAGTTGCCCGGCTATCCGAATGATCCGACATATGTCGCGGCCCGAAATCACGCGACCAGCACGGCGCAAGCGGGAATCGACGGCGCAATGACGCGTGACAACCTCGACGCGATCGTGGCGCCGCATCTGACGAACTCGACTGGTCCCGCGGTTGCCGGTTATCCGAACTTCTCGATGCCGGTTGGCATTCGTTCATCCGGGAGGCCCGCCGGCATGTTGATGTACAGCACAGCGATGCACGAGGGGCAGTTGATCGCGATGGCGTACGATCTCGAACAGGAGTTGCAGCCGCGCCAACAGCCACAATTCCTCAACTCGATCATACCGATCCCGAATGCGGGCCTGTGCAACGGCCACCAAACGCAGGGCAAGGCCCACTTGCCGCACGGTAAGATCTTCTAAGAGTCCGAGCCGGACTGGCAGTCAACCAAATCTTCGCGCTTGAGGGTACGAGGAGACGAGCGACCCTGCTCGCGTGACTGTTTTTCTCGGTGGCGGATTTGCGGCCAAGTATCTCGAGGGCGGCGGCAATTTTTCCGTGCCGCTGCAATGGATGCTCGGTCTGGGCCGATTAAAGCTGGACGCGATCTGGATCGAGCATCTTCCAAGCGAGGGAAACTTTCTCGACGACGAGCGCAAGATCGACAACTTTCAGCGCCAACTCCGCGCGCACGGGCTTGGCGGGCGCTATTGCCTGCTCTACCAAAAAGCGCCGGACAGCGCGCACGATCTCGACGCGTTTCGCTGCATCGGAATGTCAAAACGTCAGCTGCTCGATCGACTGGCGGGCCCGAACGCAATTCTCAACCTCAGTTATTCGATTCATCCGCCGCTGCTTTTGAAATTTGAGCGCCGGATTTTCTGCGACCTCGACCCGAGCGAGATCATTTACTGGATGACGCGGATGGAGATGGGCCAGTCGTCTCATCACGAGTTTTGGACGATCGGGCTAAACGTCAACAGCGCCGATTGCCGGCTCCCGAAAGGTTCCTTGAATTGGAAAACGTTTTATCCGCTGGTCGATACGAAACTGTATCGGCCAAAGCCGCGTCCGCGTTCGTCGAAATTCACAACGATCGGACAATGGTATTGGAGTGGGGCGGTGGAAGTGGATGGCGAATTTCCCGATCTATCGAAGAAGTACGCGTTCGAGCAATATCTTGATCTGCCAAAACGCCTGCCCAGTGCGAAATTCGAACTCGCAATGCATATGAACCCGGACGATCCGGAGCGGGAGCGATTGCGAAAGCGCGACTGGCATGTTGTCGATCCACACCAGGTGGCGCGGACGCCGGCAAAATATCGACGCTACCTGACGAGCGCCCTTGGCGAATTCACCGCCATCAAAGGGGTCGATGTCAGCTGGAAAACCGGTTGGTTGAGCGATCGCGCGGCGGCGTTTCTGGCGACTGGGCGACCGGTCATTACCGAGGACAGTGGTGCGGGCAAATATCTACCGCGGGAAAGCGGCTTTCACTTCGTTGGCGATTTAGATGACGCTGTCGCTGCGATCGAAGATCTGTTGGCGAATTGGCCGGGGCGCTCGCGCGAGGCGCGGGACTGCGCGGTCGAAGTCTTCGATTCGGCGAAAAATCTGCGAAAAATACTGGGCCTTTAGACCCGCTCGTTTTGGCGTTGCAAAACGATTTCCGGGTGTTACTCGTTGTCCCGTTATGGCCGACTTGATGAAAGCGCCCGAGTTGAAGGAGCGCCTGAAAAAGATCCCGGAGTGGGAATTGGAGAAGAAGCATATCGAACGCACTTTCGAGTTCGACGATTTTGCTGATGCCATCGATTTTGTGAACGCGGTTTCGGAAGTGGCCGAGGAAGAAGAGCATCACCCCGACATCGATATTCGTTACAACAAAGTGCGGCTCTTGCTTTCGACGCACAGCAAGGGCGGCCTGACTGAGCTCGATTTCGCGCTGGCCGAGCGGATCGACACATTATCTGAGTGACGGAGTGGCAAGTGACGTGTGATGAGCAGTCGCTCGTTTGCCCTGGATTACGGTTTCGGCGCGGGCACCGGGATTGTGACTTTATTGGGCGGCGGCGGCGGTTGCATCCGCCAATCGATAAATTTCCAGACGGCGATTACGACTAGGATCACAACCGCGGTCGCAATCCATGCTCGAAGTTTACCGTGACGCACTCTCGTCACTGGCCACTCGTCACTGGTCACTTCTTTTAATCCGGCGCTGGTTGGAGTTTTTGGTTTCCCACCAACGAGCGTCCTTCATCCGCGTCGATGAAGGTGAACATCGTCTGGATCTCGGAGCGCCCGGCCATGCCGGATTCTTTTTTCCGGCGCTTGAGAATCTCGGAAAGCTCGTCGTTCCAACCCCGTTTCCGCATAAATTCATTCCAAACATAAACCTCGTCGTCGGATGGACGATAACCATTGCCAAAACACCACTGCAGAATCTCTTCGTCGCTGCCACCTTCTTTCACCCGGTCCAGCAGCCGGTTGTAATCGATCCGCAAAAATTTCGTACAGCTGGAGTCAAACCCGCGGCCAAGGTTCGCCTGGTAATCGGACGGCAGTTGTCCTTTCGCGTGCTGTCGAATTTTGTCCAACATTCGCCCGAAATAAACGATGCCACCGACTTTCGAAGCCGGGCTGCGCAAACCTAACTCCCTCATCCGGTGGCGAGTTTGCGCTTTTTTACGAATTCTTTCAAGTCTCGGTCTGCGGCCCGCTTATAGGCCGTAAAGATAAGCTAAAAAAAATGACGCGTTCGCATCAACGCGATCGTTTTCCATTGGATCGCGTTGGGCGAGAGTCAGGTTCCAGCGCTCATTCAAGATCCCGCGCGTGAAATCGCCGTCGTTAAGGACGCTGAAGCGAAAAGAGAACGACCCCCAAATGGCAATCCAGGTCAACGCCGAGCAAAGCGAACGAGGCGGTAACCGCCCCGGCGGGCTAAACAACAACGGTAGTGCGGCCCAACGCTACGGCAGGTTTCCGTTTTCGGGATCGAGCCGGAAATCGTTTGTCACCCCATAGCTGTAACCGGCGGTCAAATGCTGCGGCTCATCAAACGTCGGCGATTTCGTATTCACCGCCGTCACCTCCACGGCCGCGCGCAAGACGGCGATCAAAATCGCAATCAACCGGACCCGTCGACCATTTTCCGTTAAATCTTGCAGTGTTGTAGCCACGGCCCTGTGGGCCGTCGTCTCTGAAACGCGCCACAGGCGCGTGGCTACGCCTTTCGAGACCTCCATCTGGGGATCAGAGAGAGCAGGGCGCTGCGAAAAGATTTAGAGATTTGGCGATTCGATGGTTAAATCGTTAGCCGATGGACCGGATCGTCGGAATCGAGACCGAATACGGCTGCCTGATGAGCCCGGAAGAGTTGCGTTGCAACTCCGAAGTTTGGCCGGCCAAGGTGAAGAATTATCTCTTCAACAAGGCGCACGCAGGCACGATCGATCTTCACTATCGCGATTACGAAGAACCGCCCGGCAACGGCGGTTTTCTTTTGAACGGTGGCCGGCTTTATCTCGATATGGGCCACATCGAATACGCTTCGCCCGAATGTTTGCATCTCCACGATCTCGTTACTTACGAGATGGCCGGTGACGAATTGCTCAGGTCATCGCTTGCCGCGCTTGAAGCGGGCGATCGCGTCTCGTTCATCAAGAACAATGTCGATCATCACACCGGCGCGACGTTTGGTTGCCACGAAAATTATTTAATGAAACGCGAGGCGCAGTTCACGCCTTCGGTTCTCGGGACGTTGCTCACGTTTCTTGCTACGCGGCAAATTTTTACCGGTGCCGGCAGGGTAGGGCAGGCCAACCCGCTCGCGTTCGATTTCGAGCCGCCCCAAGCCGAGACGCCGGTCGCGTTCCAGTTAAGCCAACGCGCCGACCACATCGTGAACGACATTTATCAGTGGGTGCAGTTCAACCGTGCCATCATCAATGCGCGCGACGAGCCCCTGGCCGATTATCGCAAATACCGACGGCTCCATCTGCTCATCGGCGATTCCAACATGAGCCCATTCGCCAACGCGCTGAAGATCGGCACCACCGCGACCGTGCTCTCACTCCTCGAGCAGCGACAGTTGCCGCGCAATCTTGTTCTCAACGACGCCGTCCGCAGCACCCGCGACATCTCGCGCGACGCGACGCGGAAGTGGATTGTCGACCTTGAGAGCGGCAAAACCATCGGCGCGCTCGATGTGCAATGGCAATTTCACGATCTCGCGCAGCGACATTTGCGCGGTAAAGATCCGGAAACCGATTGGTTACTCGAGACCTGGAGCTTTGTTCTCGAATCAATCGAACGGAATCCGGAGGCGCTCATCGGCGGCGTCGATTGGATTACCAAGGAATGGTTGCTCAAGACTTTCATGGAGTCGGAAAAGATCGGCTGGGGTGATCCGTGGCTGCAAAGTTTGGATCTCGAATATCACAACATCGATCCGCAGCGCGGCTTGTTCTTCAGCGTCACGCCCGGCAAACGCGTTGCCGAATGGAACAATAGTTTCCAACCGGCTAGCGCGACTCGCGTTCCGCCCGCCAACACTCGCGCGTCAGGACGCGCCCGCGCCGTCGCCTATTTTCAGGATCGACATCAACCCTACGTCATCAACTGGGACTCCATCGCGCACGACAGCCGCGATTTTCTCGTCATGGGCGACCCGTTCGAAACCTACAACGACGAAGTCGACAAGTTCCTCGCCAAGCCTCGGCCAGTTAACCACGAAGACCACGAATGACACGAAGGCCAATGTCTGCAGGGGGAAGCTGGTAGCTTCCCGTCTGCGTTCAGCCGTGTTAGACCCCCAAAGTGCGCCTTTAAAGACACACATCGATTGGTTCTTACTTTCGTTAGGCCGCTTCAAGGATTGCATTTCCGTTCACACCAACCAACCTGAATACCTATGAAATACATGCTCACCTGGTCAGAACGTCCGCAAGGTTCACCCATCGAATACGAGAATGCCCAAAAGCGGATTCTGGAGGTTTTCACGCAATGGAAAGCGCCCGCCAATTTCAAGATCGAGTTGTTCGTGATCCGGGTGGGTGACTGGGGCGGATACATGATGCTGGATTGCGACGATCCGTTGGCCGTTCACAAGTTCTGCTCGATGCTGCCTGCTTTTGTATTCGAGGCGCGGCCGGTGGTTCCCGTCATGGACGCAGTCCGGGTGGAACAGGAAGCGATTGCATTTCGGGATGGGCTCAAATCCCAATGATGCTCGTTAGGCCCGAACCAACCACGAAAGTTTATTATCCGCTCGACCCGAAACAGCTTCCGAAGGAGCTGAAGGGTACTTAAATGGCCACCAGGATAATTGGAGGGACGCGCTCCGTCGCGTCCGACTAATAAGAGGACGACACAGAGGTCGTCCCTCCACTCCAACATTGACAACTGCTTCGCCATTTTCGAAACGGATGCAATGAACGAAAAACTTTGGAAATTATTCGTGATCGCGTCGGTTGTATTTGTGACAACGAGCACCTTCGCGGCGGATCAATCTCAAGATGAATCCGCCATTCGCGCGTTGGAAGCACGGCAACCCGAAGCCTGGAATCGTCACGACGCGAAGGCTTTTGCGAGCACTTTCACCGAAGACGGAGATTGCGTGAACATCGTCGGCTGGTGGTGGAAAGGGCGCGCCGACATCGAGAAAAAACTCACCGACACCTACGTTTACGTTTTTAAGGAGAGCACGCTCACGAGCACAAATGTGGACATCCGTTTTCTGACGCCGGACGTCGCGATCGCGCATGTTCGTTGGACCATGAAGGGGGCCAAAACTCCCAGTGGGATTCCGGTGCCGCAACAGGGGATTCATACCGACGTTCTGCAAAAACAGAGCGGCCAATGGCTGGTCGCAGCATTTCAAAATACTCTTTCGGTTCCTGAAATACCGTTCCCAAAAGGGCCGGTTGTGCCGCAGCCTGGATCAACGCCCAAGTCTTGATTGAATCGTTTCTAGCGATTTGCGCAATTGGATCGATTCGGTCACGTTTGTTTTGAAATAATCGATGGAAAGATGAAGGCACTAACGTTCACAGTTTTGGTCTGGATAGTTTTAGCCGGAACGGGCTTTGGCCGGATCGGCGAAGATCAGAAACAAATCGAGGTCAGATACGGCAAACCCGGCAAAGACTTAGGCATTCACGGTGAGGTGCATGAGTTCGGTTACATGTCGGGCGGCTTCATGATTCTTGTCGATTTTGTCAACGGAATCAGCCAGCGCGAAGGTTTTGCTAATCCGGACACGTCAGCTCTTTCGCCCCAAAGTGTCGCAGAGATATTGCGCCTGAGCGCTCCGGAAGGAACGAGCTGGCAGCAAGCGCCGGCAATTGGAGAGGACAGATCATGGCGCCGCTCGGATACCAAGGCGGTCGCGATCTTTCCCGCATTGGGAAAGTTCCTGTTTATTCAGGATGTGAACTTCGTGCAACCGAAGCAATAGGCGAAGATTAAGAGGAAGCGGAAGAGAAATTACTCAAGGCGCTGGAGGGAAGGGATTCCGTAATTCTCCTGAAGAGCAGGAGCTTCCGCGGCAATGGTGCCGGCCTCGAGCTCGATTTGTTTCGGGTCTTCTTCGGTCTCGATCTTGATGAAGCCGCCATCGATCGGTTGCTTCACTGCGTTCGCCAGATCGTTGAGTGATTTTATTTCCTGGCCGTTTACTTTGAGCACGGTCAGATAAGAAAATTCATCGTAACCGATAGTGTTATTGGCGGGGAGGACCTGACTCAAAATCACGATGCGGCGATTTTCTCCGGGAAAAAGCTCCGATTGAAACCGGTCGAGATAAACGAATCGCTGCGGCGCTTCACGCAGCCAGTTCGGTCCCCATTCCTTCAGATACTGGCGGGACAGCTCCTGAAAAATGAGCCCACCGAGGACGAGATATTTAGGCGCTTCGTCGAGCGCATAGGGCGGGCTGATATAATCTTTCGCGTCACGATGCTCGAGCGTGACCTTCACTTCCATCGGTTTCCCTCCACGCTGGATTTGAAACGAGAGCACGTCCCCCGCGTAGGAATGCGCGCTAATCAAATTGGTAAAATCGATTTTGCCGTAAAGCGGATCGACATAATTGCCGTTCTGGTCGATCTCGTGATTTCCGATCGCCATGATGATGTCGCCCACTTGCATCCCTGCTTTCATCGCTGGCATGTTTGGTTCGACGTTAGTCACGTAAACGCCGCCAGGCTTGCCTGTTTGGCCAGCATATTTCCGTAATTGCGGATCGCGGGTTGGAAAAAATGAAAAACCGACTGCCGGAAATCCGCGGTAGTGCTCGCTCTCGGCTTCCTTCAGGAAATGGGTAATGATCGGCGCCGGAATCGCATCGATCAGCTGCGATCGCGGATCGTAACGCAAAAGCAAACCGGCGAGCTTGTTGTTTTTGACCAGCGGAATCGTGTAGCTGTTTTCGCGATACTGCATCGGGATGCTGATGCGATAGGTGAGAAACTGGCCGACATCGACCGGGTAATGGGTCATCTGAATGGTCGTGACCAGGCCTTCAGTCGCGACCAACGCACCGGTCGGCTCAAGTTGCCACGCGGCGAGTCGATCGCCAACGACCGTGTCCGCGGCAATGTCGAGCGGCGCGATCCCGTCGAGGAAATTTTTCTCACTCGGTTCGAGAAGGGCGAGGTTCGCCTCGTAATCGATTACTTCAACGTTGGCGGCGGTTTTTTCGCCTGATTCGGCACGCTCGAGCTCGACGTAATTTTGGTTTGTGACCAAATCCGCGGTGACGAGCACGCGCCCTTTTGAAAGAACTGCCCCGAGCGCGCGCTTGGAGACCGGCGCTTTCTTTTGCCACGGTCGGAAATAATCATACGACTGGCCGGTCACGTTGACGCGCACGAGCGAGAGTGGCTTTTGTTTGACGTCTTTGTTCGGCGCCGGCGAGGCTGCGTCTTTCTTGACCGCGGCGCCAGCGCTAACGGCCACAGCGAAAACAACGGTGATGAATAAACTTCGCATCTTTAAATTTTTGTCTGGAGATCGGGCGACTTCGCAGTGGGTTGCTCCTGGAGATTTTGCTCCCGGACGACATTGTAACGTTGTCTGATCCGTTCCCGCGCGGCTTCGACTTGTTTCGGATCCAGCACAAGCGGAGGGCCGTCTCCGATCATGTCGATCACAAATCGCTCGGCCGGCTCGGACAAGGTCTGACTTAACTCCTCCAAGGTGTGAATCTTTTTGCCGTTGATTGAATCGACAATTCCGCCGCGGTAAGGCGCGAGATAAGTGTTGATCGGGTCCGGCAAAATGTTCGTCAGCACAATCACGTCTGGATGCTCGATATAGAGTTGGTCGATCACATAAAAATCGAAGAAATGGCGAAGCCGCAGATCCTGGGGTTGATATGCTTCGAGCAAATCGAGCGACAGTGGTTGGAAGAGAAGGCCTCCGTAAAGGATATATCGAGGCCGGACATCATACTTGTGGCTCTGCATAAAATACGGCGGAACGTTGTCGAGCTGCACGCTTCCGTTGGTCGATTGTTTGTCGCGCCAGATGTCGAACTTCACTTTGTCTCCCTTGAACTTTCGCTCGACGACTTCGGGCATCTCAACTCGCTCGCCTTCCAGCTCCACATTTCCGTCGCTCGCTATCGGATGATTATCGATTGAGAGCAAAACGTCGCCCGGCCGTAGAATTTTCGCGCATGGTCCGGCCGCGACCACGGTTTCGACCAACACGCCCCGCCCGTCGTCTTTCAAACCAAGAAATTTTCGCTGCGCCGGGTTTTGTAATTTTCCATAAGTGATTCCAAGATCGACATACCCGTCGTAGCGACCCTTGCTGACGTCCTTGAGAAAGCGATTAATCACCGGCGTCGGCACCATGTACGCGACGCCTTGCGCGACGTCGCCGCTGTAACCTTGAAACGCGACGCCGACGACCTTCGCGTTTTGCATCACGGGACCGCCACTGTTGCCCGGATTAATTTGGGCGCTGATTTGGACGGCCAGGTGCTGATCAATCGATGAGTGAGTGTAAAGTTGGAAATCGATCCGTGAAACGATACCGGTGGTAACCGACATCCGCTCGCCGCCGATCGGATACCCGTAGGCCGAAACGGTCGATTCGAGTTCCGGAATTCCGCCAAACTTCAGCTGCAGCATGTTCTTGTAGAAATTTGGAGAATCGACGGTGATGAGCGCCAGGTCGCAATCATGCGCGACGAAAAGCACTCTGGCCGGATACTTGTTTGGATCGCCATCGCGCTCGACCGTGAGATAGCGGCTGTTACTGACCACGTGTGCGTTGGTCATGATGCGGTTGCCCTCGATCACAAATCCGGCGCCGACACCTCGGCCGATCATGCCGGCATTCCAAGGCGCGCGATAATCCGGCGCCACTTCGGTCGCGGTGATGCGGACCAGACTTTTTTGAATCGGACCATTTGGTTGCGGGGGTGCCATTGGCACCGGAACAGCCACGACATTTTGCCCGGGCGTGTTTGCTCGTGTCCCGGGTGCAAGATCACGAGGTCTTGGCTCAATCGGAGAGTTTGACGGCGGTGCTCCATTCGAAGGTGGCAGCCCGTTTGGCTGCTGCCCGTTCGGCTGCTGTTGCGCGAACGACGTGGACGAAACGAGCAACGTTACTGCGATAAAAATGGGAACGCCCTTCATGCCGGAAAGTCTGGAAGATGAAACGAACTAATTGAAAAGCAACCGCTCAAATTCCGGCGCGGTCGAGCAATGACTTTAAGACTTTCTCGGCTTCGAAGATTTCATGCGCGATTTGTCGGGCCGCGCCCGAGTGCTTCTTGTAGTCGCGATTGATCATTTTTACGGCTTCGGCGATTTCGCCTAACGAACGAAAAGCAAGCAGGCCGGCATCGCCTCCGTAATTTGTTGTGAAACCGGTTTCCTGCGTAATGACAGGACGTCCCGCAGCGAGGTAACAGGCGCTCCGATCGCTGAACCAGCCGGTGTTGAGCCGGATGTACTGATCTTTTGCGACAGTGAACTCGCCTTTCGATTGCTGGATGTAATCGCGGTAAAGCCAGTGATCGACGCTCATTTGTACCGGCGAAGTGAATCGCCAACCGTTGCGCTCGAATTTCTCCCACGTTTTTCGGTCCTGAATGTTTGTTGCGAGCTCGAAAGTTTCGCCCGCCTTTTTCGGCGCGGCCACGAAACGCAAAAATTCGCGCGACTTGCTCCAGAGATATTTTCGACCGCGCCAGGTGATGTCTTTCAATCCGCTGGTCGACCAATTCGCGATGGAAGTGAAAACTGCCGCCCGTTTAGGCGCGCGACTTGTTTTCCAAAGATCGGTCACGACAGGTTGCCGCGTCGCGTTCCATTTGAATCCGTGCGTCGGCACCGGAAATTTTTTCGTGCCGACGTTTTCCCCGAACGTGAAAAGGTTGTGATGACGGCTGAGGTAATCGATTGTCGATCTGAGGCTTTTGTCGATCTTGATTTGTTCAACACCGGGATCGCTTTCGACATAAATAATACGATTGCTCTTCAACAAATCGTCATTGAACTCCTGCGTGCCGCAAATGTTCAAGATGGCGTCGGCGTCGCGATAAAGCTGGCGAATCTTTTTTAACGGCAGCCCGGCCGTCGGATTTTTTTCGAGGTAACGCGCGCAGAACGCCCAGCGGTTCTTGAAATCGAATTCGCCGGCCAAACGACCCAGGACTTTCGCGGCGTAATCGAACTCGTCGTTTACCTCAAAGGTTTCCGGATTGTAGGGAAGCCGCGCTGAATCTTCGATGTAGTAAACGTCGTGCCCCAGCCGTTGCAATCCGACGACATAATGGACGTGCTGCCAGATCACGCCGGCGATCGGCATCCCTCCCATAAAGCCCATCACCACGATCCGCTTGCGGGCCATTACAAAGAAAACGCCGAACGTCCAACGCCGAACATCCAATCTCGAATAAAAGAGGCGGTGCTCTGAATTCGGTATTGGGCGTTGGGCGTTCGGCGTTGGGCGTTTGCTGATCTCATTCGAATTTCTTAACGACCAAGGCCGGATTTCCGGCGACGATCGTATTCGCCGGGATGCTCTTAGTGACGATCGCTCCAGCCGCGACGACCGAATTATCGCCGATGGTCACGCCTTTCAAAATTACTGCGCCCATTCCGATCCAAACATTGTCGCCGATCTTTACCGGCGCTGTTTTCAATTTTGGTCGTGGCGGTCGATCTTTGAAATACGGGGCGAGCGCTTGCGCATCGATCAACCGTTGCGCCGGTTCGAGCGGATGAAAATCGGAATCGGCGATGCCGACATTCCAGGAAACGAGGCAATGCGAGCCAATGTCGATCTTTTCTTCGGCCATGATGAGCGCGCCGTTGAGCAACGTAAAATCGCCGACGGTGCACTTTCCATTTTCGCCAACCGCGAACGAGCAGCCGGCGTAACAGGAAACGTGATTGCCGATCACAACCGCGCCCGGTTTTTTGCTGATCAGTTTTTTGAAAATCTGAGCACTCTCGCAATAGAAGCCTTCGCCGAACTCGACGTTGGGAGGAATTGGATCCGGATACCAGTCGTGCTCGACATGTCGATCTTGTTTGATGTTGCTCATGTTGGAAATTTTCCGGAAGTGAACAGTTTCGCGTAAACACCGCCGCGTGCGAGCAATTCCGTTCCGCGACCTTGCTCCACCATGCGCCCGTGCTCGACCACCACGATGCGATCGACATCGTGAATGGTGGCCAGGCGGTGAGTCGCAATCAGAGTCGTCCGGCCCCGCATTAAATCTTTGATTGTTTCCATGATGGCGGCTTCGGTCGTGGGATCGAGCGCCGACGTCGGTTCATCGAGCAACAAAATCGGCGCGTTCTTCAAAAAAGCGCGAGCAATTCCAATACGCTGACGTTGGCCGACGCTTAATTGCTGTCCGCGTTCGCCGACCGTGCTGGCGTAACCGTTCGGCAACTGCCGAATGAATTCATCGGCCTGCGCGCGCTTGGCCGCGTCAATAATTTCATCATCGGTCGCCTCGGGCCGGCCGTAAGCAATATTTTCCCGAATCGTGGTCGAAAACAGGAGCGTGTCCTGCAACACGATCCCGATTTGTGCGCGCAGCGATTGTTTTTTGATCTCGCGCACGTCGCGGCCGTCGAGCGTGACCGAACCGGAAGTCGGATCGTAAAAGCGGGGGACCAAGCTTAGAAGCGTGCTTTTGCCGGCGCCGGTGCCGCCGACGATCGCGATCATTTGGTTCGGCTCAATCCGAAGATCGACATCGTGCAGCACCTGTCGATCTTGGGCGTATCCGAAGGACACATTTTGAAATCCGATCGCGCCTTTGGCGGAATCAATCGCGATCGCGTTCGGCGAATCGACCACGTCGTCTTCTCGATCCAGCACTTCGAAGCAGCGTTTTGCGCCGGCGGTCGCACCTTCCATCGCCCATGCAGTGTAAGTGATCGATTCGAGCGGTTGATAGAGCATGAGCAAGTAAGCGCTGAAAACCAGGAGCGTCCCGAGCGTGAGCGTGCCGGCGAGAACGTGCAGCGTTCCGACGTAATACATCGCCGCCGTGCCGAAAACCATCAGCGTGCTGATGACGAGCGCGCTGTTCACGTTGGTGAGCGTGAGACGGAGGTTCGCCTGTAAACTTTGTTGGGCTTGCTGGTGGAATTGCATGACCTCGAATTGTTCACGTCCGAACGCGTGCACCATGCGAATGGAACTGAGCCCTTCCTGCGCTTGCGCGAGGACCGCGCTTTCCTGTTCCTGGATGAAGGTCGATTGGTGGCGTATTCGGTGCGCGAAAAAGTAAATCGCCAGAATGATGAGCGGAACGATGCCTAACGAGAGCAGGGTGAGTTGCCAATCGAGCTGCACCATGATCGCAAACGTGCCGATCAAAGTGACAACGGAACCGAAAATGCCGGTGAAGCCTTTGTTGTAGATCGTCTGGATCGACTGCGAATCGTAGGCCACGCGAAAACTCAAATCGCTCGACCGGCGGAGGTCGTGATACTTGAGCGAGAGCGATTGCAGGTAAGCGTAGAGGTCGGTGCGCAATTTTAAAAGCGTCTGCAGTCCGACCTTCACCAAAATGTAATTGGTTGCCCAATTGATCACTCCCCAGAGGAACTGGATCACGACGAGGGCAAGACAGAGCAGGGGAATCCAGGTGTGCGCATCGCCGGGCGGGTTAGGATTCGGTCTCAGAAAATCGTCGACGATGATCTTGAACGGCCATGGTTTGAGCAGATTCAGGCCGATGCCGATCAGAGAGAGCAGCAATCCGGCAATAGTCTGCGGCAGAAAGGGCCGGTAGTAACGAAAGACGCGCCGGTAGATCGACATGATAATTTAAGATTGCAGATTGCCGATTTCAGATTGAACTACACACGCTCGAATTTCCGCTCAGGCTAAATCCTAAATCTGAAATCCGAAATCCGAAATTCTTCGCATGCATCATTTGCTTCAACATTGGTCCGAATGGGTCCTGACCGGGGGCTACCTCGGAATCATTGTGTTGATGGCGATGGGAAGCACGCCCATTCCGTTGCCCGCAGAGGTAGTGGTGCCGCCGGCCGCGTTTTTGGCTGCGGAAGGCAGATTGAGCCTCGCAGGTGTGATTCTGGCGAGCACGCTGGGGGCGTATCTGGGCGCGGCGGTAATGTATTGGCTTTCACTTTGGCTCGGTCGTCCGTTAGTCGTGCGTTTCGGCCGATTCATTCTATTTTCACCGAAGAAATTGGAGGAAGCCGAGCACTGGCTCGCCCGCTATGAATCCGGGGGCGTTTTCTTCGCCCGCCTTTTGCCCGGCGTCCGGCATTTGATCTCGATCCCGGCCGGCATTGTTCGGATGAATTTTACGAGTTTCAGCGTCTGGACGATTCTGGGGTCAACGATTTCATGTTCGATCCTGGCTTATCTTGGCGTTCGCGCTCATCGGGTTGCTCCCGATTTATTGAATGATCCGGAAGGATTTGTGCATTTCGTGCGGAGCCAATCGAAGTGGCTGCTCCTGGTAGTTCTCGCATTCGCGATGCTTTACGCTGTTTCGATGTGGCTTTCCAAGCGGAAATCGAACTGAGTTTTCTCCGCTAAGATTAATCCAACCGCCACGCGTGCTGCGCGCGAAATAAGATTGAACAAAGGCACTGAAGGTGCTGTCAAACGGATACAAAGCAATGAAGAAAAACAGCCAAATCCTAAAGCCACGCACGAAACTTTCTCTTGGCGACCTCGTCCTCGCAGTCAGTTCTTGCACGAAGAACACGAAAGAAACGGTCGCGGCCGTTGCTGACCTCTTGGGCAGCGGAAAAGTGCGCGTCCAAAGCGACGGCAAGTTCCTGCGCGCCAAGGTTTGCTAAACTAGGCTAATTCGACTTTCTTTTCTACCACAAAACACTTTCGCGTTTAACGCGCCTATCTATCTTGCGGCGTGATCGATCGTTATTCGCGTCCGCAAATGCGCGACGTCTGGACCGACGCGCGCAAATTCCAGATCTGGCTGGAGATCGAAGTCCTCGCCTGCGAAGCTATGGCCGACCTCGGTCAGATCCCGAAAAACGACGCGACTGAAATTCGAAAGAAGGCGCGCTTTTCCATCCCGGAGATTCTCGAAATCGAGAAGCGGACCAATCATGACGTTATCGCGTTCCTGGAAAATGTCGCCGCTTCGGTCGGGCCGGCCGCGCGCTGGATTCATCAAGGACTTACTTCGTCAGACATTCTCGACACGACGTTGTCGGTTCAACTCACTGAATCGACCAAAATTCTGGCGAACGATTTGAAGGAATTGCGCAGCGTGATTGCCGCGCAAGCCCGCCGTTACAAAATGACGCCGATGATCGGGCGCAGCCACGGCGTTCATGCCGAACCGATCACGTTTGGATTGAAAATGGCACTGATGTTCGACGAATTCGGCCGGGCGGAGGAACGGCTCACGCAAACATTCGAGCGAATTCGAGTTGGTAAAATCAGCGGCGCGGTCGGTACCCATGCACATGTCGATCCAAAAGTGGAACGTTCGGTGTGTGAAAAACTTGGATTGAAACCGGCGACCCTTTCGACCCAGATCGTGCAACGCGATCGGCACGCCGAATTCATGACGACGCTAGCGGTGATCGCTTCCAGCATCGATCGTTGGGCAACCGAGTTTCGTCATCTGCAGCGAACTGAAGTTCTGGAAGTGGAAGAATATTTTGGCGAAGGACAGAAGGGCAGCTCGGCCATGCCGCACAAACGCAATCCGATAACGAGCGAGCGACTGAGTGGGCTCGCGCGCGTGATTCGAGGCAACTCAATGGTCGCGCTGGAAAACGTCGCCCTTTGGCACGAGCGCGATATCAGTCATTCGAGCGCCGAGCGAATTATCCTGCCGGACTCCTGCATCTTGCTCGACTTCATGCTCTTTGAACTGCGCAATCTCGTAGAGCGACTTCAAGTGTATCCCGAACGGATGCAACAGAATCTGGAAGTCACCAAAGGTCTTTATAACAGCCAATCGATTTTACTCGCGCTCACCCGCGCCGGTGCAGAACGCAAAGTTGCTTACGAAGCGGTGCAACGCGCAGCGATGAAAACGTGGAAAGGCGAGGAGAGTTTTGCCGAAAACGCGAAAGCCGAACCGGAAATCGCTGCCAAACTTTCGGCGGAAGAGATCGATCGGCTTTGCTCATTGGACGTTCACTTCCAACACGTCGATGAAACATTCAAAGCGCTCGGCTTGGACTAGATCGACAACGCGCGAATTACTTGCCCGGTTGCAAGAGCAGTTCGGCGATACGCCCTGATTCGTCCAGTTTTAAAACGCGCAATTCGAACTTGGCCGCGCTTTGTTCCGGCGCTTTTGGATTGAGTGTCACGCGCACGGCATTCGTGCTCCAATTCAAAATCAACTGCGCGACCTGAAAATTGGGGGTGAGCTCAACCGCATTTAGTTCAAGATGAGCTCGCAACTCCATCGTCATCGGTGTCGTTCCAGCGGGAGTCAGTTGGACACGCGCTCGCGTTTCATTTGGAATGAGAGCGACCCCGCCGATTTCAAAGGCAGTCCGCATTTGCGCAGGTTGAAAAGGCTTTGAAGTTGGAACCAATCGCATTGTCGAAATCCGACCCTCGCCATTCAATTTTACCGGGCCAAGTTGAAATCCTAACTCGGCCGGGATGGCGCTGCGCGCCGCCGCCGACTGTAGCCGAAGCGAAGCAGTCAATGACGCCGGGCGCGCGCGGATTGCACCCATCTGAAGCTGCGAAGTGAGTTGCATCGAGAGCACTTCCAGAAAAATTCCGAGAACGGCGGCGTTACCATCGGTCGGCGCCACTCGAATTGCCGTGGGAGCGGCCGGCGCGTGGTGTTCGATGTGGGATTCAACCGGCGCCAGCGTCGTGGGCGGAAGCGGGCGAGTTGGCCGCTCTAATGGGATTTCTTGTTTCGGCGGCGGCAGCGGCGTTGGTTCGGATTCGAAGATTGTCGGGACAAGGGTCTCTTTCTCAGTTTGCCGTTCGAACACATGCTTGGCTTCGAGTGTTTGTTGAACAAGATCGACCAGCGCGTCGGACAAAAACGGCTTTTCAATTTTCGCGACCACGTTGGGCAAACGTGCCGCTGCGGCATTCATTTCCAGAACGTGCCCGGACATCATCAACACCGGGACGCGTGCGGTCTTTTCATCTTTGAGGAGTCGTTCACAGAGTTTGTCGCCGTTGAAATCCGGCAAGCTGTAATCAAGAAGTACGAGGTCGGGAATCACGCGTTCAATCTCTCGCAATCCCTCGGTCGCACTGAGCGCAGTTGTGATTTGCAATTCCGGATCCGCCGTCGAGAGAATGTCTTCCACGAAAATTAAAAGCATCTCGGTGTCGTCGATCGCGACGATTTTCTTTCCGGAGCGTGCCGAAACGATTTCGGCTTTGGGTGCGCGCGCTTCAGGCACCTCCTCGCCAGTTTCACGCAACGCTTCGACAACGATCGACTGCCAACTGGCGATTGTTCGAGGAGTGGAGCCGGATATTTTTTTCTCACCGAGGCGCGGTTTCGACCAGTTCAGGATCTCGCGCAACGCATCTTCGCCTTTGAGTTTACCGACGACGGCGTGCAATACCTGGCCGCCGGCGATATGGATCTCGCCCGTTCGTGTTCCTGAGCGTAGATCGAGAACGACGCTGGAATTGGCGGCGAAATGTGAAAGCACCGCGTCGATGGCGTCGAGCGCGCCCAGTGTCCCGCGACCTTCCTTGTCCCGCCACGGGCCGAGCAGAGCCTGGACCGCTGCGCCGAACGCTGCGAGATCGAACGGTTTCTCGATAAATTGCAGCGCTCCGGACGATCCACGCTCGGCGGCAAACTCGGCCGGAATCGCGCCGCCGATGATAAGAGCGCGCGCGTTTGGATGAGCCGCCCGCATCTTTTCCAGGAAATTCGTCAGGCCGGCCCAAGGTGGATCGACATCCACAATAAAGAGCTCAGGGTCGAGCTTAGCAGCCAGCTTCTCGGCTTCGGCAAGAGAGCGGGCTACTGCGGCAGCATGTTGCGGCGCGAACTTCTTCAGCGCAGAGCTGACTGCCGCGGCGAGCGAGTCGTACTCTTCGAGCAGAAGAATATTACGTTGCGGCACGTCCGCGTTGGCAGATTTACGACGAGCAGGCACCTGAACAAGACCTCGAAACTTCTAGGGTACGACAAAGCTAAATGGCTGGTCAAAGGGAAGCAGGCGCAGTTTGCGTGCCCGGCTTCGCCCGCGAATCTCTGCTAAATGCCAGTCCGGTCCGCCATCGGATGGATTCGTCCTGTGCCGAGCTCGGACCTATTCGTAACGCAGCGCTTCGATCGGATCGAGGCTGGCGGCGCGATACGCTGGATAAAGGCCGAAACCGATGCCGATTACGGAACAAACAATTAATCCAGCGACGGCCCAACCATAGGGGAAAATCAGATCAACCTTAAGCCAGTAGGCGATGAAATCGCCAAAGACGACGCCGAGAATTATCCCAAGCACGCCACCGGCTTCTGAAATGAAGACAGCTTCAGTCAAAAATTGGCGCAAGATATCTTTGCTCCGCGCCCCGATCGATTTGCGCACGCCAATCTCCTTTGTTCGCTCGGTCACGCTCACGAGCATAATGTTCATAATTCCGATGCCCGCTGCGACCAGCGCGATGAAACTGATTACGAACGCGCCGATCCGCACGATGCCGGCCACAGAAACGAACGCGCTCTTGAGCGAATCATTGGAATAAATTTCGAAATCGTTTTCCTGATCCGCACGCAAGCCGCGCGCAATCCGCATCGCGCCGACAGCTCTGTCGAATGTCGCATTGTAGGTTTCCGTTGAAGGCGCCTGGGTCGCGACGTTCACCGTGCGCCTGGCGGAGCCAAAATCCTCGAAGAACCGCGTGATTGGCATCATGCACATGTTGTCCTGACTTTGGCCAAATGCGGTCCCTTTCTCAGCCAGAACGCCAATGATGGTGTAGGTGTGGCCGGTGACGCGCACCATCTTGCCGATAGGCGATTCATTCGGGAACAGCCGTTTCTCGACCATCTTGCCGACGACGATGACGTTACGAGCAAGATCGACGTCTTCGTCGTTTAGATTTCGGCCATAGCCGAGCGTGTAGGCATTTGCGATGAGAAAACTGCGATTCGTCCCGACAATGAGGAGACTCGGTGTTGTCTTCACTCCGTTGTAAACCGCCTGGCCTTTTACTTCGTAACCAAAACATTTCAGGCAAATCTCGCGCGCATTGCCCTCCATCAGCCGCTGATAACGCAGCGCTTGGAGGTAACTGATATCGCGGCGGTTCTGATATTTCTTCTTCACGTTGCCGCCGGCGCTTACGTTGGCCGGATACTTCGCAAACTGAAAAATGTTCGAGCCGAGAAAACTGATCCCGTTCTCAATTGAATATTGGAGCGCGCCGATCGCGGTCATGACCGAAATGACTGAGAAGACGCCGATGGTGATTCCAAACATCGTCAGGCCCGAACGCAGTTTGTTCACGCCTAACGAGCTTAGCGCCATCGTTATGGTTTCAGTAAAGCGCATGTCGTTCTCTATTCGTAACGAAGCGCCGTGACGGGATCTAAACGCGACGCCGACCAGGCCGGTGCAAAACCGGAGACCAAACCCGTCAGCACCGACACGATCATACTCGCGATAACGAGCCCGAACGAAAACTGAATTGGAAACGAAGGGAAAGCCTTGGCGATGCCGAAGCACATGACGTAAGCGAACGCCAGCCCGATAAATCCGCCGAGCAAGCAAAGCGCGGTCGATTCGATCAGGAACTGGAGCAGAATCGTGCGACGACGCGCGCCGAGGGCTTTGCGTGTTCCGATTTCTTTGGTCCGCTCCTTCACACTCACGAAGGTGATGTTCATAATCCCGATCGCGCCGACGAAAAGCGAAAGACCGGTGATGAAGAGCCCGGCGATAGCGATGGTATTTTTCACCGGATCCAGCGTGCTCTTGAATGCTTGTTGTTCGTTGATCGAGAAATCCTCTTTCTTTTCAGGCGATAAACCGCGCGCGCGCCGCATCATTCCAGTCAGCTCATCCTTGGCCTCGGCCAGTTTAGTTTTGTCCTTCACCTTTACGCGCACGTCCGATTGGCCTTGATTATCTCCCCGCGCGTCCAATTCGTTTTTTAAGTTGAAGTATTTGTTGAAGGCCGCCAACGGCATCGCCACCATCGAGTCCCAGCTAAACAATCCAAGAAAAGTTCCCTGGCGAGTGTTCACGCCGATCACTTTGAATGCGTGCCCGCTAATGAGAACAGATTTGTCGATCGGGCTCTCCGATGGAAACAAGACGTCCGCGACATCGTAACCGATTACCACTACTTGCGCGCCGCTCCGCGATTCGATTTCGTTAAAGAAGCGGCCTTCCTTGCAGTCGATTGTCGAGGTGACGGTGAAATCGGACGTAGTGCCGAGCGTAAAGACATTCTCCACTTCGTTTCCGCCGTATTTAATTGAGCGCATCATGCTCGACGTCGGCACCGCGACCATCAGGTTCGAATTCGGGCTCGCCGCGATCATGCGATTGATCGCCTCAGCGTATTCGTTCTGGATCCTTTTCCGGTCACGGTAGTTCCACCAATCATCCACCGGTTTCCACGGCCATTGGGTCACGTAAAGCACGTCGTCGCCGAGCACCGCCATGCTTTTATCGAAGCCGACTTGGATTCCGCCGATCGCCGTGCCCATTAAAGTGACAGCGACAATTCCGATGATGACGCCAAGCGCGGTCAGCGTCGACCGCGTCAGGTTCGATCGCATCTGCGCGTAAGCAATCCTCCAGCTTTCCTCGAGCTCGTAGAGAAATCGTTTCATATTGCCGGTCCGGCTCGGACCTTAACTCGCCGCGACCGTTTCCAGTCGCGGAAGAAAAGTTTGTTCGTCGCTTTCAACTACGCCGTCGCGCAAATGAATGGTGCGACGAGCATGCGCCGCAATGTCGCGCTCGTGCGTGACCAAAATGATCGTGTGGCCGCGCTGATAAAGATCCTCGAGCAACGCCATGATTTCCTCTCCGGTTTTTGAATCGAGGTTCCCGGTTGGTTCGTCGGCCAAAATGATCGACGGATCGTTCACCAACGCACGGGCGATCGCGACACGCTGACGCTGACCGCCGGACAATTCGTTAGGCTTGTGTTGGATGCGATCACCCAACCCAACATCGGTCAGCGCTTGGATGGCGCGCTCCTCGCGCGATTCAGGATCCATTCCGGCGTAAATCAAAGGTAATTCGACGTTGCGCAGGCTGGTCGCGCGCGCGAGCAAGTTGAACGTTTGAAAAACAAAACCGATCTCGTGATTGCGGATCGCGGCCAATTCGTCGTCGTCCATCTCGGCCACGTTGCGACCACTGAATTCATAACGGCCTGAGGTCGGAGTATCGAGACAGCCAAGCATGTTCATCAGCGTTGATTTGCCGCTGCCGCTCGGCCCCATCACCGCGAGATATTCGTTGCGCCGAATTTGCAACGAGACGCCGCGTAGCGCGCGCACGATCTCTTCGCCCATCACGTAATCTTTGGTGATGTTTTCGATGTCGATGACGACCGGCCCGAGTTGTCTGACTGATTGCCGCGCCTCCATCGTTAGATCGACATCTAGCCGCGATTCGTTCTACTTCGTGCCTTCCTTGTCGTAAGCCACCTTCGCGCCGTCCTTAAGTTTGCGACTGATCGCGCTGTAGCTACCGGAAATGACTTCGTCGCCCGGTTGGACACCGCTTTTAATCTCCATGTAGGTGTCATCGGAAATTCCGGTCGTTACTTTAACCGATTGCGCTTTGCCGCCTTTTTTCAGAAACACGACCTTCGAGAGCTTTTCGCGCTCTTCCTTTTGCGCGGCTTTTTCCTGTTTCTCGTTCACGTACTCCGCGTTGTTGTCGCCCTTGTCGCGAGCCGCGGATTTCATTTTTCTCTTTTCGATTTCTTCCGGACTCAAATTGCTCTCGCCGGTGCGAATCGTTACCGCCTGCATTGGGACGGCGACCGCATCCTTGACGGTGTTCGTCTCAATATCGGCGGTGCAGCTCAACCCAGGCCGCAGAAGTATATCCTCCCGCTCCAAATTAATTTTAACTTCGAAATTCGTGACTTCTTCCTGGGTGCCACTGCCCGTCGTCTTTCCGGTGTTCCCGATTTGCGCCACCGTCCCTTTGAATTTGCGATCGCCATAGGCGTCAATCTTCACGTTCGCCTTGTCTCCGATCTTCACGTTCGGAACGTCGTTCTCGTTTACATCGATCACCGCTTGCATGCGCGAAAGGTCGGCCACGCGCATCACTTCGGTGCCGGCAAATTGCCCGGTAGCGACAATGCGCTCACCCAATTTGCTGTTCAGGATCGTCACTGTTCCATTGATCGGCGAATAAACCGTTGTCTTGGAAAGTTGATCGCGCGCCTGGCTAGAGCTGGCCTGAGCCTGCTCGATCTGATGCAACGAGCTTTGATATGTGTTTTTGGCAACGTCGTAGGCCGCTTGGGCGGTATTGTATTCCTGAACAGAGATCGTTTTCTTGGCGAACATGTCGTCGGCGCGTTTGAGGTCCTGCTCGCACTTCACCAGGGTGGCCTTCAGTTGAAGATTCGTCGCCTTCGCCGTGCTAATGGCCGCTTCTTGCTGCTCAAGCTGCGCTTTGTAAGAATCCGGCTTAATTTTAACCAGCAGATCGCCTTTTTTGATTCCCATTCCATCCTCCACCGGCAGCTCGATAATCTCACCGGCTACTTCCGGTGAAATCTTTACTTCTGTTTCCGGCTGCACTTTGCCGGTGGCGGAAACGGTTTGGAGAATGGTCTTGCGCACCGCTTTTTCGGTCGTGACGGGAATCGGCTTCTCGCGCTTGGAGAGCAGGATCGAAACGATCAGCCAAAGCACCAGGAAGCCGGCGACGCCGATAATGATTTGGCGTTTACGACGCGCACGCTGCTTTTTCGCAGTCTTCGGCTCGATCTCTGGGGTGGCCAAGGCTTGGTGCATAGGATTCAGGGGCGGGAAACGGTCAGACGTAACCCTAGATTAGACCTTTGCAAGCAAAACGCGTTCACCGGATCGACAATTGGATGCACGAACCAGGCCCGTTGGATTCAATGAATTTTCTTCTCCGCATTCGTCCGCTCGAGGACTTGTTCGATTGCCCAGGCCGCGTGCTCCGCGATCAAGGGCTCCGAGTCCAGCGCGGCTTCGCGTAACGCGGGCAAATCCTCCCTGGTCCCGACATTTCCCAGCGCGACACACACGTTTCGCAAGAAACCGCGACGCTTGATGCGCTTGATCGGCGACTTACGAAACAAATTTCGAAATTCGGCGTCGTTTAACGCTAGGTAATCGCGCAACGAAAAGGCGGCGGTGGACGCTCGCGCGGCGAACGCGCTTTCGTGCGAAACCTCCGCAAATCGGTTCCACGGACAAGCATCGAGACAATCGTCACAGCCGAAAATCCGGTCGCCAATCAACGGCCGAAGCTCGAGTGGAATTGAGCTTTTCAATTCGATCGTGAGATACGAAATGCAACGGCGCGCATCTAATTTGTGCGGCGCCGTGATCGCGCCGGTCGGACACGCTGTGATGCACCGGTCGCATGTGCCGCAGCGATCTCGCGCCGGTTCATCGGCTCGCAATTCAAGCGTGGTCAAAATTTCGGCGAGGAAAAACCAGGTCCCCAGTTTTTCGTCGATCAGCATCGTGCTTTTGCCATGCCAGCCGATTCCAGCCGCCGCTGCGTGATCGCGTTCCAGAATCGGCCCGGTATCAACGTAGCATTTTTGCTGACCGCCAAATTCACGAAGGAAGATGTCGATCTTGTTCAGCTTCGCCGCGATTACGTCGTGGTAATCATCGCCCCAAGCGTAGCGCGCGACTTTTCCGCGAGCTATCTCTTCTGTGGTGGCTGCAGTTAGCGGCCACTCCGGCTCGGAGTCGCCCTGAAAATAATTCAGTCCCAAAACGATGACCGACTTTGCGCCTGGAAGAATCTTTTGCGGATCGCGGCGTTTGTCGTCGCCGCGCGCCATATATTCCATTTCGCCGTGCGCGCCTTCCTTTAGCCAATCACCAAATTCGTCGGCGTGGGCTGGGGGAGAACACGCCGCGACGCGGCACGAATCAAATCCGAGCTTTCGCGTAAAATCGACCAGGTTTTGTTTCAATTCCACTGCCGTTGTAGCTGCCGCCGTCACTGGCGGCAGATCTCCTAGATGAGCAGCGCCATTCATTGTCGGAAGGAGCTGAATTCCTCCATCTTGCTCAAAATTGTTTCCGCGACCTCATCGTGACTCAGTCGAGAAGTATCGATGCGGATATCTGCCGCCGCGGCGTAAACCGGCTCTCGCTCCCCGAATAATTTTGAAAAGATTGCGCGCGGATTTTCCTTTTGAAGCAGCGGCCGATGGTCGCGTCGCGCCGCGCGCTCGAACAAGGTGGCCTCATCGGCGGCCAGCCAAATGACAGTGCCAACACTTTTCAGAAGATCGACATTCTGGTGGCGCAACACAATCCCGCCGCCGGTCACGATGATCGCCGGTCGGTCCGGCGCCAGTTTGCGTAGCAGGTCGGTTTCTGCGTCGCGGAATTTCTCTTCGCCGTGCTTTTCAAAAATCTGTGCGATCGACATTCCAAATTCGGCCGCCAACATTTCGTCCGTATCCAAACGGGCGAGCCCGCTCTGTCGCTGCAGACAACGTCCGACCGAAGATTTTCCAGCCCCCATCATTCCGATGAGTACAACCGATTTGGCCGCGTTCACGTCCGCAATATCTCATTAACACCCGGCTTCAGCCAGGTGATCTAGCCTCGTCAGAAGCAAGCCGTTTAAACGGCTTTGTCTTTCTGACAGATCTCTGAGACTGCGCTAAAGCGCGGTGTTAATGCGGAAAAAAGTTGCGGCGAAACAATGCCCGACCAAACTCTCCTATGCCGCAGCCGAAATCTCTGGTCGCCGTTTTGATGGGGAGTAAATCGGATTGGGACACGATGCGTCACGCGGTTGAAACGCTCGACGAGCTCGGTGTGCCTAACGAAGCGCATGTGCTCTCTGCTCATCGCACACCGGACCAAACGACAGATTTCGCACGCAAAGCGGCCGACCGCGGACTGCGCGTCATCATTGCCGGCGCCGGCGGCGCTGCGCACCTGGCCGGCGTCATCGCCGCGCATACCATTGTGCCGGTGCTTGGCGTTCCGATGCAGTCCAAGCTCCAGGGGCTCGATTCACTTTTGTCGACCGCGCAAATGCCCGGCGGAATTCCAGTCGGAACACTCGCAATCGGCGACGCCGGAGCAAAAAATGCGGCCCTACTCGCGGTTGCGATTATTGCCACGACCGACAAGAAGTTGCGCGACAAATTGGAAGCCTTTCGCAAGAAGCAATCCGAGAGCGTTCTCTCGGCGAAACTGCCGAAGTGAGCTCTGTCATCCTGAGCGGAGCGAAGGATCTCACCCATACAGTAGGCGTCACGCTAGGTAGATAGTGTGATCAAATAAGCTTGTGAGAGATTCCTCGCTTCGCTCGGAATGACATGCGCACATGGAAACGCATGTCTGTTCAACATCGACTGCGAACGATCGTGTAGCGGCGGTTGGACGCGTGGTTGAATTGCTGCGCAAAGGCGAAATCGCCGCGCTACCCACCGAGACGGTCTACGGACTTGCCGGCGACGCGCTGGACCCAATCGCAGTCGCCAAAATTTTTGAAGCGAAAGGGCGCCCACGTTTCGATCCGCTCATCGTTCATCTTCCCGAACAGGATTGGTTGGACAAAATTGCCGACCTTCCCGCTAAAGATCGCCAACTGATTTTGCAATTCGCCGAAGAATTCTGGCCTGGACCGTTGACGATGGTTTTGCCCAAACGCGAAATTGTTCCGGAGATTGTCACCGCAGGTTTGGACACCGTCGCAATTCGGATCAGCGCGAACCCGATCTTCACGGAAATTGTTCGTGCATTCGGAAAACCGCTCGCTGCGCCAAGTGCAAATCGCTTTGGCCGCATCAGTCCCACAACCGCAAAGGACGTTCTGGATGAGCTCGACGGACACATTCCGCTCATCATTGACGCTGGTCCGGCGACACACGGAATAGAATCCACGATCGTCGCTGTTCACGACGGAAAGATCGACATCTTGCGGCGCGGGCCGGTCACGTCGGAACAATTGTCGGCGTTCGGTCAAGTCGGCATCGCGACAGAGCGGGACAAAATTTCTGCGCCGGGACAGATGCCATCGCATTACGCGCCCAAAACCCCGCTGCGCGTCGTTGATGATTTAAGATCCTTCGCCCAGGAGGCGAACCAGCGCTGCGCCCTGCTGGCATGGAATTCGATCAAGAAAGATAAACGCTTTGTCGCGATTCGGAATTTGAGCGGACACCAAGATCTTCGCGAAGCTGCCGCGAATCTGTTTCGCTACTTGCGCGAGCTCGATGCGCTCGATGTCGATCTTATCGTTGCAGAACGAGTTCCTGGGCAGGGACTCGGCGCTGCGATTTTGGATCGGTTGCAGCGCGCGTCTCACGTTTAGGATCGAACGCGAGGCAGGCTTGAATGAAACCTTTGAAGAGCGGATGCGGCTTGTTCGGTTTGCTTTGAAATTCCGGATGGTATTGGCAGCCGACGAAATAAGGATGATCGCGAAGCTCAATTAACTCGGCCAGTGTTCCGTCGGGCGAAGTTCCCGAAATGACGAAGCCTTTTTCGCTCATCCGGTCGCGATATTTCATGTTGAACTCGTAGCGATGCCGGTGACGCTCCATTACTTCGGACTGTCCGTAAATCTTTTCAGCGAGCGTTCCTTTCGCAATCTTGGTTGGCCACGTCCCGAGGCGCATGCTTCCGCCTTTGCTGTGGATCTTTTCGCGCTGCTCCTCCAGCAATGAGATCACCGGGTCGAGCGTGTCGGGATCAAACTCTGTGCTGTTTGCTTTCTCAATTCCACAAACATTTCTCGCAAATTCGATCGTTGCCATCTGCATGCCGAGGCAAAGGCCGAGATAAGGAATCCCATGCTCGCGCGCGTAACGAGCTGCTTTAATCTTTCCTTCCACGCCGCGCTCGCCGAATCCGCCTGGAATCAAAACGCCGGCGACATCTTTCAACTGTGCCCCGACGCGGTCCTGGAGCGACTCCGCATCAACCAGCTTCAAATCGATCCCGCAATCCTCACTCGCGGCCGCGTGGGTGAGCGATTCGTAAATGCTTTTGTAAGCGTCCTGTAAATGAATGTATTTCCCGACAACCGCGATCTTCACTCGCTTCTGCGGGCTGATTACGCAGTCGACGAATTTCTTCCAGCCAGTCAGATCCGGCTCCGGCGTTTTCAGGTGCAACAAATCGCAAACGAGTTTGTCCAAGCCTTCGGCGTGCAGCATCAGCGGAACTTCATAAATCGTGTGCTCAACGTCGCGCGCTTCGATCACCGCTTTTTCGGACACGCTGCAAAACATCGACAGCTTCTGGCGCAGCTCGCGGTCGATTGATTTCTCGCTCCGGCAAATCAACACCTGCGGTTGCAGACCGATCTCGCGCAACTTCGCGACACTCTGCTGCGTCGGCTTTGTTTTTAATTCGGCCGCGGCTTTGATGTAAGGCACGAGCGTGACGTGCACGTTCACGACATTTTGGGCGCCGACTTCGAGAATGAATTGGCGGATAGCTTCCAGAAATGGCAGGCCTTCGATGTCGCCCGTCGTGCCACCGATCTCGGTGATTACGACGTCGTATTTCGTTTCGTCGGAAATCTCGCGAATTCGATCTTTGATCTCGTCGGTCACGTGGGGAATCACCTGGACGGTCTTGCCGAGATAATCACCGCGCCGCTCTTTTAAGATGACGCTCTCGTAGACCTGACCGCTGGTGAGATTGTTGTGGCGCGAGAGAACGCAATTGGTGAAGCGCTCATAATGTCCGAGATCGAGGTCGGTCTCGGCGCCGTCGTTTAGCACGTAAACCTCGCCGTGCTGAAACGGATTCATCGTCCCGGGATCGACATTGAGATAGGGATCGAACTTTTGTAGAACGACACGCAGTCCACGCGCTTCGAGTAACGTTCCGAGCGATGCGGCGGCCAGACCTTTGCCTAACGAACTAACGACGCCGCCGGTCACGAAAATGTATTTCATCGAGACACTCCTCGTTTCGCGCGAGCCAGTTTTTGCTCCAGCGCTTTTGCGTCCGCCGGCGTGTCTACGCCAAGCGATCCATGTTTCGTGACGAGCACATGAACCTTTACACCATTTTCGAGAGCGCGCAATTGTTCGAGCGATTCCGCGCGCTCCAACGGCGTCGGTTTCCACCTCACGAAATCAAGGAGCGCCTGGCGGCGAAAACCGTAAACGCCTTGGTGCCGCAAATACTTTATCGCCGCGGCGCGGTTGCGGGGGAAGGGGATGGCGTAACGCGAAAAGTAAAGTGCGTTGCCATTAAGATCGACAATCACCTTCACCTGATGCGGCGATGAAGCTTCGGCGGTGCTCTCGAAAGGATGCGCGGCGGTGACGATGTCGATCTTGCGATTGGAACGCAGCGTTTTCACGAAGCGGTCGAGCAATGACGGCTCGAGGAGCGGTTCGTCGCCTTGGATATTAATAATGAGATCGAACTGTCGGGCTTTGCGGGCGACCTCGGCAATGCGGTCAGTTCCGCTTTGGTGCTTCGGCGAGGTCATCGCCACCTCCGCACCCCAGTCGAAAGCAGCCTTCGCGATCCGCATGTCGTCCGTAGCAATGATGACGGCATCCAATTTTTTTGCACCGCGGCAGCGCTCCCAGACGTGCCGAAGAAGCGGCTTATTGGCAATGAGATGCAGCGGTTTTCCCGGGAAACGCGTGGACGCCCATCGCGCTGGAATAATTCCGACTGCCTTATTCATTGGTCGCCTTCAGAATGATTTCGGCGGCAGCCTCTAGATCTTCTGCGACCCAATCCGCGCAGCTGCCATCGGTTACCTTGTCGAAGCCGGTTCGGACACGGATCGCGCGGACGCCGGCGTTATGCGCGCACTCGGCGTCGATCTCCTTGTCGCCGATTAGAAACGAGCGCGAAAGATCGACATCGTAGTCGCGTGCGGCCTCAAGAACCATTCCGGGCGCCGGCTTGCGGCATTTTGAAGGCTGACCCGGCGGGTCGGGGCAAAAATAGGTCGCGTCGATCAAATTATCCCCGAGCTGGCGCGAAACTTCGGCCTCCACGGCGCGATATTGCTTTTCTGTGAAAAAGGCACGCCCGATACCGCTTTGGTTCGTGATGACGATGATTTTATATCCAGCGGTCCTCAGACGACGCAACGCCGCCGAGGCGCCGTCGAAAATCCGAACCTGTTTCGGATCGGAGCAATAATCGGCGTCGTGCATGATGGTGCCGTCGCGATCGATGAAGACGACGGGTGACTTCGCCCTAGTCGAAGTCATGTTCGAAACTCGAAACCAATTCGTCGCGCGTGACAGTGGCTGTGCCCAGTTTCCCGACGACCACGGCGCTGGCGTGGTTGGCGATTTGAGCGGCTTCGAGCGGCGTCGCGTTGCTCACGAGCGCGAGCGTGAACATCGCGATGGCGGTGTCGCCCGCGCCGGACACATCAAAAACGTCTCGGGCCTTGGTCGGGATGTGATGCGGTCGTTTCCCCTTTTCGAAAAACATCACCCCATACTCGCCGAGAGTGACGAGAAGGTATTGCACACCCCATTTTTGGAGGAGCGCTTTCCCGGCATGGACAAGATCGACATCTTTCTTCGGCGATGCTTCTGAATTGCGGTCTGGAATTCCGGCCGCGCGAAATGCTTCCGCCCGGTTTGGTTTTACCGCCGTCATTCCGCTCCAGTCGATCAGGTTGTGTGGATTCGGGTCAGCCGTGACGATTTTTTTGGCCGCGCGGGCTTCACGCGCGATTTGCATGACCAGTTCGCGCGTGACAAAGCCCTTGCCGTAGTCTTCGAAGATGATTGCGTCGATGTTGGCCAACTTTTTCCGGACTGCGGTCACGACTTTTCCGATCTGGCTCGTCGAGGGATGGGCGATTTTTTCGCGGTCGACCCTTACGACCTGTTGATGGCGGGCAATGATCCGCGTTTTAACGATGGTCGGGAATTTCTCGTCTTCGATCGTATCCGAGATGTCGATCTTTCGCTCGGCCAGCAATTGGCGCAGTTGCAGACCGCTTCGGTCTTTGCCGATCAATCCGATGACCGAAACGCGATCGAGAAATTCACGAAGGTTACGGGCGACGTTGGCGGCGCCGCCGGGAAAGAAACTTTCGCCCGTCACCTCGACCACCGGCACCGGCGCTTCCGGCGAAATGCGGCCGACTTTGCCCCAGACAAATTCGTCCAGCATCAGGTCGCCGATGACGAGGATGCGCTTGCCCGCAGCGCGGTCGAGAATTTGGCGGAGCCTTCTTAAGTCCATAGAGAGGACGAGATGCGATGGTCAGCGGAGAGAATAATCTGGCGTGAGGACCTCAAAATTGTTAGGCGCAGGGATTTGTGTGGGGCGGCAGTTCTGCTTACAATGATCTCATTAATCCTGAATACTAAGCCGAAATCAACAGTCGAAGCTGCCGATGATACCCTTTTCTAAAAGTCTAAAACTCAGCGCAATCGCCCTGCTCGGGATAACGCTCTGCGCAGGCGCCGCGCAGGCGCCACAACGGATCGACGTCAAACAGATGTCGAAAAAAGTCGAAAACGTGGTCGTGCCGTTGCCGAACGAAATCTTCGGCGCGCTCAATAAGCTCGGCTCGGTGAATTGGCGCGAATTCGTGCGCACCGAGAAAAGCAGCAACTTCACCGAGAGACCACGGATTGCTCTGCTTCTCGGCACCGTCATCGCCGACGGCTTCATCGCGGTCCAGGCCGAAGACGCTCCGGCAGTGAAGGAAATCGGGCAACGCGTCTTGAGCTTGTCGAAAGGCATTGGCGTTGGCAATTCGATCACGCCTCATGCGAAGGCGATCACCGAAGCAGCTGACAAGCGCAAATGGGAGAGTGTGCGCCAGGAGCTCGATCGCACCCAAAGCAGTGTCCAAGCCGCAATGAACGAAGTGCACGACGAAAAATTGTCGCAGCTGGTCAGCCTTGGTGGCTGGTTGCGCGGCACTCAGGTATTGACCTCGGTCGTGACCAAACACTTTTCGCCGGACGGCGCCGAGCTGCTTCATCAACCCGATCTGCTGGTCCACTTTCAAACACAACTTCAAGCCATGCCGGAATTTAATCTCCCGCTCATCCGCGACATTCAGCAAGCGCTTGGCGAAGTGAGACCGCTGGTCGATGTCGGTTCGGCCCATATTTCGGCGGAGTCGGTCCGGAAGATCAACGAGATTACCACCAGGCTGGATAGCGGGATCGTGACGCGAGATTGAGGGCGCTCCAATGAACGACTTCACCAAAATCAGTTTGCAGGTAAGTCTGTGTCTTCTGGTTTGTTTTGCACTTCCGCGCGGCGCGGCCGGAACGGTAGACGACGCGCAATCGTTCGCGCTCCAGGCGGCGGAGCCATACATCAAAGAAGGTTTTCAAGTCCGCGAGGACTATTGGGGCGGCGATCTCGGCTCCGGGGAGAAAAAGGCCGTGCGGCAACAATTATTCAAAGGCAACGAATATTGGTTCTGGATGGGAACGGAAGTGGAGCGCGCTAAGATCTCCGTCCACATTTACGATTCCGAGGGAAAACTGGCTGAGCAGCCGGACAGTTGGGAAAAAGGCCATTTCGCTGCCGCCCACGTGATCCCGAAAGGGACCGGCAGCTATTTCATCATCGTCGCGGTGGAAGAGTCGCCCGAGGAACGGACCCATTGGGCGCTGGTTTATGGCTTCCGTTGATCGACACCTGTCGATCTTAGAAGTTGTCGATCTTTGATGAGCGAAACGCGCACGCTGCACTTCGAGAACGCACGCCTGCTGCAATCGCTTTACGCGAACGATCTTAAACTTTTGAAAAGCATGGAAGATTCGCTCGGCGTGAAAGTCACAACCCGCGAAGGCTGGGTGAAACTCGAGGGCGAGCCGGAAAAGATCGACAAAGCCCAGCGCGTTTTCAATCAATTGGAAGAGGCGCAAAAGAATGGCGTGCCGATCCAGAAGCACGAATTTCAATACGCGCTCAATTCGGTGAGCGAATCCCGCGACGACAATCTCACCGATGCCGTTTCGAGGAAGATCACGACTTCGCCGCGGAAGCCGCCAATCGTCGCGCGCTCCGCCGGGCAGCGGAATTACGTCGAGGCGATCGACAAGCACGACATCGTTTTCGGAATCGGACCAGCCGGTACCGGTAAAACTTATCTCGCTGTCGCGATGGCGGTGTCCGCGCTGAAAAAGGACCAGGTCAGTCGAATCATTCTGACTCGACCCGCGGTGGAAGCCGGGGAGGCGCTCGGCTTTTTACCGGGCGAGCTCGAACAGAAGATCGCGCCCTACCTGCGCCCGCTCTATGACGCGCTCCGCGATATGCTCGAGCCGGAAGAGATCGAGCGCTCGATCGCGCGGCAGACGATCGAAGTTGCGCCACTCGCTTACATGCGCGGCCGCACCTTGAACAACGCGTTCGTGATTCTCGATGAAGCGCAAAACACGACGACCGAGCAAATGTTCATGTTGCTCACGCGTATCGGTCCGCGTTCGAAATGCGTCATTACCGGCGACGTGACCCAGATCGATTTGCCGGCGAACAAACGCTCCGGTGTGGTGGAAGCGCTCCAGGCGCTGAAAAACATTCCCGGAATCTCGATTGTTTATTTCAACGAGCGCGACGTGGTACGCCATGAGCTGGTTCGTTCCATTATCACCGCTTACCAGCAGCACCGCTCCCCCGCGCCATCAGCGCGCAAATGAAAGGTCGAGTCCGAGCCGGACAGGCATTAAACTGACATGTTCGATTTCTTAAGACGCAGACGACTTCTCAAGCGCGGGCTCGCTTCGAAAAAAACGAGGCGTCGCCGCACTCGCAATGAATTGCTCCGTGCACTCGAGTCGGCGGGCTACGTTAAAGTGATTATCCTGGCAGCGTTCGTTGCCGGTCTCGCGTTCCTCATCTTCAGCGGCCAACAACCGGAGCCAACGAAAAATTTCGTAATCGCGCTGCTCTTCTTCGCGACGGCGGTCGTCCAATTGTGGATTAATCAGCCGAGAACGTTTGCCCAAAACTCGCGCGTCTTTCTTGTTTTCGGAACGATCTTTGTCCAACTCGCGGCGATCAAAATCATTCTGGTTTTGTCGAGCGAGCACACGTTTAAGTTTCTCACGCCAGAAATGGGCTGGTTGCTCGCGCCCTACGCGTTCGCGCCGCTGGTGTTGAGCGTTTTGCTCGGACGCAACCACGGCCTTTACGCCGCCGTGTTCGTTAGTCTCTGGAGCAGCGTTTTATTTGGAAGGATCGACGCGTCACTTCTCGTCATCAGTTTGATCAGCGGGTTCACCGCCGTTTATCTCACCCTGCAAGTGCGCCGCCGCGGTCAGTTAATTCGCGCCGGCGTCGGCGTGGGCGTCGCCATTTGGCTTGCATCGCTCAGTTTCGGAATGATCGCGATCAATTTATTTCCACCAATGGACAACGATTGGGGAATGATCGGCCTGCAAAGCGCCCTCGCGCTCGGCAACGGGATCGTCACCGCCATGATCGTGGGCGGCGCGCTCCCGATGCTCGAACACCTCTTTCAAATCACGACCGACGTTTCCTGGCTGGAGCTCTCAGATCTAAATCATCCGCTGCTGCGGCGAATGACCATTGAAGCGCCCGGCACGTATCACCACAGCCTGGTGGTGGCGAACCTGGCCGAGGCCGCCGCCGAGAAAATCGGCGCCAACGCGACCCTTTGTCGTGTCTGCGCCTATTTCCACGACGTTGGAAAATTGGTGAAGCCCGAATACTTCACCGAGAACATGAACTTCGAGCGCAACCCGCACGACGATCTCGCCCCGACCATGAGCGCGCTCATCATCATCGCGCACGTCAAAGAAGGCGTTAACCTCGCGCTCACGCACGGCCTCAATAAGCAGATCATCGACGTCATCCAGCAACATCATGGCACGTCGCTCGTTTATTATTTCTACCAGCGCGCGCGTCAGCAGCAGGAAGACGCGCGTGCCGGCGGGAAGATCATGAACATTCGGGAGGAAGACATTCCCGAAGTGGAGGAGGAAAGTTTTCGTTACACCGGTCCGAAACCGCAGACGAAAGAAAGCGCCATCGTCAGCCTGGCCGACATTGTCGAAAGTGCATCGCGTAGTTTGGAAAAGCCGACACCACAAAAAATCGAACAACTGGTCAACGAGCTGATCGAGGAACGCATTGCCGACGGCCAACTCGATGAATGTGATCTGACCCTCGGTGAACTAAGAGTCATCGCAGAAAAATTCCGATTCACGCTCATGACCATGCTCCATACACGAATCGCTTATCCGAAACACGAATCGAAGTTCGCCCCGAGCGACGAAGAAAGAATGCGGCCCGATGTCATGGCGTCGTTACGCAAACCAGCGTCCGCTCCGCCCGTATCCGCTGCGTAATTGTTGTAGCCACGGCCCTATTGGCCGTTTAAGTGCCAGTCCGGCATCGGACCGAAACATCTCTGATTGCTTGCCTTTCGCTTCTAAAGAAATGATCAGAGATCCTTCGCTCTGCAGGATGACAACGAGCAAACCCGGCATCAAAGAGACGGCTTGTCCACCTGACCAATCTCGCTGCCGGCCTCTCCAAAGAAAAACTTACTCACGAAGACGTTTTAGAAACCGGAAAACATCAGCTGCTGATTTTGCGCGACTAGTCAGGACAGCACTGATCTAACGAGAACAAGCTGAGCGACGACGGACGAGAGCGCGCGTCGCTCGGAGTGAAAGTGTCGAAGTCATCTCAAAAGTAGAGCGTACAGCGGTCCGCCGTTCGCTCCATCGCATGGTTAGATCGGTTGATCACGAATGAAAGAAAACGATGTAAGCACCGAAGGCAGCGAACAACAGCGCGAAAACGCCAAGAGCTCTCCAAAATGTGAGGAGCACTGAATAAAGCGCTGTGCCCTTTTCTGGCAGCGGCAACCACCGAACTCCACGGAACAGTCGATCTGCTGATGCAAGTAGCATGTAAAGGCCGAAAGCCGTTGGTATCAGCAGAACAATCGCTCCGACTATCTTAAATAACATCGCGTAGATCTAACGAGAACAAGCTCAGCCGCCGCTGGCGAGACCGAGCCGTGCTGCAAACTGAACTGTTGAAGTCATTACGTGGGAATTTTCGCGCCGGCCAGCGGTTGGCTGGAGCGCCTGCTTAGCCTGGTGGTGATCTCGACAACGATGAGAGCAAAGAGACCGCCTGACAAGCACATGACGCCGATGTAATGCCGGAACGTGCTCCAGAGATAAGTTTCGGTAGGACGAGTGACCTCTTGCGCGAGCGTCAGAGCGCCGCCGCGTTTGGCAACCTCACTGCACGGCCCAGTGCTGGCGATTTCGATCGTATACCGTCCAGGTGCGAGATCCCATCTGCCGGCAGAACTCTGATACAACTGAAGCTTGGCAAATCCAAATGCGGCATACCGAAAGAACGACCCAATACTGCAATGGATCGGCCGCCCCTTCGGCGGGGTTAGCGTAACGTCAAGGGAGCAGCGAATTGTCTCCGGGCCCATCGCAAGCGTCTCGTCCGCTTTCGGGACATCCAATCGGAGGTAATACCCGCCGCGCGAACCGATGTCCGCGAGCAGCTTGTCGGTCAGACCTGGCCCGGGAAAGGGAACTGTATCGAAGCAGCAGCTACGCGCCTCCAGCCACAGCAAGAGGGCTCCGACAACAGCTGATAACAGAGGCAAACGGCGTAGCACAAGTAAGGCCTAACGAGAATTAGCTGAGCGACCGCTGACGAGAGCGGGCGGCACCTGTGGTCTGTGGTCAGTAGGCATGTTATCTTAGGTTTCTTGCCGGTCAGCGGTTCGCTCCAGCGCTTGGTTAGGTGTTTGTAATCGCGAGTGAAGACGTCCGATCACATGAGAAACGACAGTGCGAAAATGGCGACAGCAGCACCAAAGACCTTATAGAAGATGCCAGCAGCCCGCATCGCGCGAGCGTCGTCTCCAGTGGAGTCCAGCATCCGCTTGTAAATCCAATATCCGGTCCGCCTATCCCACGATAGCAGCAATCTCGGCGGCAAAAAGGCGACGAGGATCCCAAGAATGGCAAAAAGAATGGGTAGAGTGTATCTCATCAGCGCAACACCTAACGAGAGTTAGACGAAAAAGTCTCTTCTAACTCAAGAAGCTTCACAACTCCGGTGGCCTCGCGCGGGGTTCGCGGTCTTTGGTTGTGGCAGTGCTTGGCCTAGTGACGAACGGGCCGCCTTCGAGTGATGCGGCTTTGGTAAACGCGACGTCGGGCATTTCGCTGGGAAGACCTTCCAGTGGAAATTCCTTGCGCAACGGGAAGAACGGATAGCCGTCCCACATCAGGATGCGACGCAGATCGGGATGACCTTTGAATTTGATGCCCATCATGTCGTAGATCTCGCGTTCGTGCCAATTCGCGGTCGGCCAAATGTCCGAAACAGTGTCGACCTCTTCGTCTTCGGAGATTTTCAGTTTCAATCTTAGATGAACTGCGAGAGTCATCGAGTAAAGCTCGTAGACAATTTCAAACCGCGGGTCTTCGCCGAAATTGTCGATGCTGGTGATGTCGATCAAGTAATCGAACGAGAGATCGTGGCGGCAGAACTTTGCCGTTTCCTGGAGATCGCCCGACCGAATGGTGTAGGTCGTCTCACCGCGGAATTCAGTCTTGCTTTGAAGCTTGTGCCCAAACAATTTGCCTAACGAATCGAGAAGTTCTTTTCCCGTCATTTGGCCGAAAGTTGAGGGTTGATAGTTGAGAGTTGAGGGGAAATTGTAGGGCAAGCGCATCGCTTGCCATCTAAAGAAAAGGCAGGCGGAGCGCCTGCCCTACAATCGCGCCGATTCATACCAACACCTCGCTCAGTTTCTTGGTCAGCGCCGGCTTTTGCGCGGCGAACGATTTTTCGCCCGAAATCTTTTCCTGCAACTTCATCAGGCCAGCCAGGAGTGCTTCCGGACGCGGCGGGCAACCGGAAATGTAAACATCAACCGGCAGAAGTTGATCGATTCCCTGTAGCACCGCGTAAGAGCGATACATACCGCCGGTAGAGGCGCACGCGCCCATGGCGATGACGTACTTGGGTTCCGGCATTTGTTCGTAAATTCGTTTCACCGCCAGCGCCATTTTGTAGGTGACGGTGCCGGCAACGATCATCACGTCGCATTGCCGCGGCGAAAACCGCATCACTTCGGCGCCGAACCGGGCGATATCGAACCGCGACGCAGCCGTGGCCATTAATTCAATCGCGCAACAGGCGAGCCCCATCGGCATCGGCCAGAGCGAATTCTTGCGGACCCAATTAAAGGCCGCATCGAGCCGGGTAAAGATCACGTTGCCTTCGATTTTGGAATCGTACGCAGTCGCGTGTTCAGCCACGTCGAAACGTTAGGTTTCGCTACCGAGCGCGCAAGGCAAATCGGGTAGGGGTGATTACGCTCCCGATAGTGCATCTGATAGTGCTCCCTTTAATGTCAGACTTTGCCTCAACGCTTAACCGCTTTTGAGGCAGTGGATTGACCTCAATCGCCCGCTCGGTGATTGTCATGACTCGCGTGGCGGGCGGTTCGGTGAACCGCCCCTACCTAACAGAATCGATGAAGCAAACACGGCACCGGTCTCATCTCGACGAGCTAGAGAATCAGAGCATTTTCATTTTTCGCGAGGCGTATCACGCGTTCAAGAACATCGCCATGCCCTGGTCGATGGGAAAAGATTCGAACGTGCTGATCTGGCTGGCGCGGAAAGCGTTCTTCGGCCGAGTGCCGTTTCCTGTCCTACACATCGACACGACCTACGAATTTCCCGAGATGATCGAGTTCCGGGAATGGGCGAAAAAGCATCACAATTTGAATCTGATCGTGAAGATCAACAGCGAAGCGCGCGAACGCGGGATCGGTTATGAAACGCACGACCCGGTCACGGTCACGCACGAATTGAAAACGGTCGCGCTCCAACAAGTGCTCGCCGAATACAAATGGGACGCGCTGATCACCGGAATCCGTCGCGACGAAGATCCGACCCGGGCGAAGGAACGGTACTTCTCACCGCGCAACGCGCAGTTCGAATGGGATTACAAGGATCAACCGCCGGAATTCTGGGGACAATTCGCGACCAGCCCGGCCAAAGGCGAGCACGTGCGCATTCAACCATTGCTCGATTGGACCGAGGTCGATGTCTGGCGCTACATCCAGCAAGAGAAAATTCCGATCCCGCAAATGTATTTCTCGCGAAACGGGAAACGGTTTCGTTCGTTAGGCTGCAGTCCGATCACCCATCCGATTGAAAGCAACGCATCAAACATCGACGAGATCATTGCCGAACTTGAGGCGACGAAAGTCGGCGAGCGCGCCGGCCGCGCCCAGGATCATTACGAGCGCAACGCAATGCAGAAATTACGGGCACGCGGCTTCTTGTGAAGCCGATATTGGATAATCTTAGGAATGACGAAGGACGAAGGAATGACCAAATCCGAATTGCTGTGGTCGTCGCTTTGTTCACGATGGTCGTTAATCGCGCAGGCAACGTTCGTCATTTGGTCATTCGGGTTTGATTCGTCATTTATCGCGTGAAAACGCAGTCATCCAGCATCCAGAATCGAGGATCGAGTATCGATGCGAAGATGCCGCTTCGCGTCGTGTTCGTTGGTCACGTCGATCACGGAAAATCGACATTGATCGGCCGAATCTTGCACGACACCGACTCGTTGCCGGAAGGCAAGATCGACATGGTGAAGAAAGCGTGCGTCGCGGAAGGAATGGAATTTGAGTTCGCGTTCGTGCTCGATGCGCTGTTGGAGGAGCAAAAGCAGAACGTCACCATCGATACGACGGAGATCCGATTCAAAACCAAGCGGCGAAAATACATCATCATCGACGCGCCAGGGCACAAGGAGTTCTTGAAGAACATGATCACCGGCGCATCGCGGGCGGATGCCGCCGTGCTCGTCATCGCTGCGAACGAAGGTGTGCGCGAACAAAGCCGGCGGCATGCATATTTGCTGAGCTTGCTTGGGATCAAGCAACTGATCGTTGTGATCAACAAAATGGATCTGGCCGATTTCTCGGAGAAAAAATTTGAGGAGATCGAAACGGGATATCGAAAGTTTCTTAAAGAACTCGGACTGGAAGCCCGTGTCTTCGTTCCCGCGTCAGCCAAGAATGGGGACAACGTCGCGAGCGCGAGCAAGAAAATGAAATGGCATCGCGGTCCGAGCGTGCTCGAAGCGCTCGACTTGTTGGAATCGCAAAGCGCCGATATCGATCTTCCATTGCGATTTTGCGTGCAGGATGTTTATCGATTCGATGACCGGCGCATCATTGCCGGCCGAATCGAGACTGGAAAACTCAGGGTGGGGGACGAATTGGTTTTTTCGCCGGCCAATAAAGCTTCGAAAGTGCAATCGATTGAAGAATGGGGCGGAAATGGCGATGGCGAAGCGGTTGCCGGCGATTCAATCGGGATCACGCTGACCGAACAAATTTTCGTCGAACGCGGCTACGTTGCTTCGCATCAAACGGACACTCCGATCGAGGCGAACCGGGTTCATGCCGATGTGTTCTGGATCGTGCGCGAGCCGATGCGGGCTGGTCGTCCTTACGACCTGCGTCTGGCGACGCAGCAAGTGAAATGCGAAATCGTTTCAATCGACGAAGTGATGGATTCGTCGACGCTCGAGGCAACGAAAGACAAGCGCGAACAACTCGAGCGCAACGAAGTGGGCCGGCTTACACTTCAAACGCGCAGCCCGCTGGTCATCGACAATCACGATCGAATTCCAAAGCTCGGGCGTTTTGTCATTATCGACGATGGCCGGATTTGCGGCGGCGGCACAATTTTCGGCGGAGTTTACACCGATCGCACCGTTGCCAAGAGCAAAAATATTTTCTGGGTCGAAGGAAAGATCACGGCGGAAACGAGGGCGGCGCGAACCGGGCATCGCGGCGCGGTGGTCTGGTTTACCGGATTGTCCGGCGCAGGAAAATCGACAATCGCCCAAGCGCTCGAGCGCGAACTTTTCGCGCGCGGAATGCAAACGTATGTGCTCGACGGGGACAACATTCGCCACGGCTTGAATTCCAATCTCGGATTTTCACCGGAAGACCGGGTGGAAAATATTCGTCGGGTGAGCGAAGTCGCGAAACTAATGGCCGATTCGGGTGTGGTGGCGATTACAGCGTTCATTTCACCTTACCGAATGGATCGCCGCCGCGCGCGAGAGATCGCACTCGAAGGCAATGCCGAGTTCGTGGAAGTTTTCGTGGATGCGCCACTGGAAGTGTGCGAAGCGCGCGATCCAAAAAATCTCTACAAGAAAGCGCGCGCGGGAGAGATCCGCGAGTTTACCGGAATCGACGCGCCTTACGAACCGCCCGATGACGCTGAGATCATCGTTCACACCGATCGACAAACGGTGAACGAATCAGTCGCGACAATTCTTGAAGGGCTGTTGCCGCGACTAAACCCGGAAGAGTCCAATGCCTGACCCGAAAGATGTCGATCTTACGATTCGCGCGGCCGAAGCCGCCGATGTCGAAGCGTTGGCCGACTTAATGACGCAGCTCGGATACGAAACGCGGGCTTCGGAGATGCAGATGCGAATGGAAGCGATCCTTGCGGACAGGAATTACGCGACCTTTGTTGCGGTCAGCAAAGGCAAAGTCTGTGGAATGATCGGAACATTCACGTGTTACACCTATGAGCATAACAGCCCTTCGGGCAGAATTCTTGCGCTGGTCGTGTCAGACAAAATGCGCGGCCGCGGTGTTGGTTGCGCGCTCATTGCCGCTGCCGAAAACGATCTTGCCCAGAAAAATATTTCGCGCGTGGCGGTGAACACGCGATTCGAGCGCAAAGAAGCGCACCAGTTCTACGAAAAGGCCGGCTACGCGCGCAACGGTTTCCGGTTTGTAAAGGAATTGCCGCTGCCGGCGGATTAGAGTCCGAGGTGCGAGCCGCACCGGCCTTCGACTGGCACTACACGGACTGCGCCAGGATCAACCCGCAGCCTGCGGATAATTAAGGCTTACAACGTTGACGTGGCTCGATTCGATCACGTCGTGGACGATTTTGCCGAGCTCGGCGGCTTCGTATGGTTTGGCAATCACGCCGCGGAACCCGAAATCCTGATAACGGCTCATGGTCGCGTCGGTCGCGTAACCGCTGGAGACAATTGCGTTCACCGTCGGATCGATCTCGATTAATTTCTTGAGCGCCTCTTTTCCGCCCATTCCGCCGGGAAGCGTGAGATCCAGTATAACAACGTCGAAACGTTTGCCCGCTTTGAGCTTTTCCTGGTACATCTCCACGCCTTGGAGCGCGGTCGCGGCTTGCGAAACGTCATAGCCGAGTCGGGTGAGGGTGAATTCAACCAAATCGCGGATAGCGTCTTCGTCATCAACCACAAGCACGCGGCCGGTCCCGGACATTGCCGGAGTCAGGGTTCGCGGCGCTTCAACCGGCATTTCTTGATACTGCCCAGCTGGCAGATAAATCGTGAAAATGGTGCCGACGTGCACTTCAGATTCGGCCGTCATGAGACCGTTGTGATTCTTGACGATCGAGTAAGCGGTGGCGAGACCGAGGCCGTTACCTTTCGGTTTAGTGGTGAAATACGGATCGAAAATCCGTTTCATATATTTTTCCGGTATACCCACGCCTTCATCGCGGATCCGGATGCGAACGTAATCTCCCGGAGCAAGATCGGGAATGGTTGCGTCGTCGGTGTCGTAACAAAAATTCTCGCAACTGACATGGAGCGTGCCACCATTTGGCATCGCCTGGTCGGCGTTGACGACGAGGTTCGCGATCACCTGACTGATCTGGCCGGCGTCGATTTCAGCCGGTGCGAGATCTACCCCGAACTCGAATTCGCTTCGGTTGCGGCTGCCCCGCAGCGAAAAGCTGACCGTGTCTTGAATTAGTTTTCCGATCGAAGCGGCCTTTTTAATTGGCGCCCCGCCGCGAGCGAAAGTGAGGAGCTGCTGAGCGAGATCACGCGCGCGGAGCGACGCATTTTTCGCGTCGTCCAAACGCTCCGCCATTTCGGCCTCCGGCGGAAGAAGCAATGAGGCAAGGGAAATGTTACCGATAATCGCGGTAAGAAGGTTGTTGAAATCGTGCGCGATGCCGCCGGCAAGGAGCCCAAGCTGCTCGAGTGTTTCCGCTTTTCGACGCTCGGCATCGGCGCGTTGGCGCGCGGTGATATCACGGAAAACGAGAACCACGCCGGCGACTTCATTTTTGCTATCTCGAATCGGCGACGCCACCTGTTCGATGATGCGTTCGCTGCCGTCGCGCGAAGTCAGAGTGACGTTCTCGGGAAGGTTGAGCAGGATCGATTGCGCTTCGCTACGATAACCGCTCTTCTGCACTTTCGCTTGCGCGGCAAGATCGACAGTCACGTCGAAGACGGATTTGAGCGGTTGGCCGATCGCTTCCTTCGAGCTCCAGCCAGTCAATTTTTCGCCTTCGCTGTTAATCATGATCACCTTGCCGTTGACGTCGGTAGTAATAACGCCGTCACCGATGGCACGAAGCGTCACCGCGAGACTTTCCTTTTCCGCCGCGATCTGTTGTTCAAAGCGTTTCCGCTCGGTCACGTCGCGCACCATCGCGACGTAGAGTCGCTGCTGCTCAATGACCATTTCGCTCAGCGACATTTCGACCGGGAAGGTGACATGTTTGCGGGTGCGCCCGAGAGCGAGCGTGCTGCCGCCGGTGCGGCGCATAATCTCGGTCCAGTTACAAACGACCGGTTTGGCGTCGTGTTCGCTTTCGTAACGTTTCGGAACCAGCCGGGTAAAGTTGTGGCCGATCATTTCGTTATCGCGACAACCGAACATTTTTTCTGCCGCCGGATTCATTGAGCGAACGACGCCGTTCTCATCGACGGTGATCATTCCGTCGAGGATGTTCTCGATCACCGAGCGAATGTGGGTTTCTGCGCCTTCGAGCTCGGCAAGCTGGCGCCGCACGAGAACAAAACTATAGCTGTTGGAAGCCACCAGCAGGATGACCGCGAACAGGGCGACGAATGCCAGAGCGGACGTTAGAAAGATTCTCTGGCGAGTGGCTGAGTTTGCGCGCAGTTCGTAAAGATTAAGTTCGTTCTTCTCGAAATCGGTCAGCTTTTGGCGGACATCGCCCATCATCGTCTCGCCTACTCCAGTCAAAGTGAGGGCCTCAGCGTCTTTGCCGGCACGTTTGGCGTCGATTTGCGGGGTGGCGGAGTTGTTGATCCATCGCTCGACGTTTGAGCGGATCTCGGCCAGCAGTTGAGCTTGCGACGGAGAGTTTGCGACCAAAATGGAGAGATAACCGTTGTAGGTGTAAAAATCCGCCACCGAGCGTTTGTACGCTTCGAAGAAACTGTTCTCGCCCGTGAGCAAGTAGCCGCGTTTCTCCTTTTCCATTTCCACGACCGAACGGTCCAGTTTCGGCAGAAAATCCAATATCTGGGCCGACTGGGTTGCCCATTCCTGATCGTGCATGCGCTCGTTGAGGACGATCTGCTCTTCGTCCTGCAACGATTGCAACACTTCGCGCGCTTGATCGAGGAGAGAATTACCGAGTGCGAACGAGCCGGTTCCGCTGGTCTCAGATGCATTAGGTGCGCTCCCTTTGGCCCGCCTTGCTTTCATTTCCGGTGTGGCGACGGTGTCGAGCCATTTCTGAACGACTTCCTGGACCTTTATCACGCGCTTACGCTGCTGCGGAGTGTCCAGAATCAGCGCGGTCAAATCTTCAATCCGCTGTTTAATGACGTCGCGCTTCTTTTCGAACGGCGCGATGTAATCCTCGCTCCCGCTCAGGAGATAACCGCGGTGAGTGCTTTCCAAACCAGCGATGTCATTCTCGACCAAGCTGCTCAGCCGCATCACTTCGATCGTGTGAGTGCGGAGCGACTCCTGGTAATGGTTGCGAAAGGTCACCAGCAGGAAAACGCCGACCAGGAAGATGATAACTGCGACGCCGACCGTCGTTCCGGAAAGCAACTTAAGATGAAAATGCCGCTGGCTGAAAAGCGAGTCGCCGATGCGGCCGAAGATCGACCGTCGCCGGGCTTTCAAGTCAGTTGGTACGGAGGCGTCGACCGACGGATCTACCATAATTGCTATAAAGCAGCTCCCCTGCCATTGCGACTGCTCCAATGCCGCTCGGCGCCCACCGGACTCAAAGCAGAGTCAGTACCAAACTTTCACTAAGTATAAACCATCTGCCGGCGCGGCGAAACGCGAGCCATCAGCGGGTCCTGATTTCAACCGAATAGCGATTTCGCTTGCATCCATTTTATTGAGCGCGACGCGTGTCATCGCCCCGACCATTAGCCGGACCATTTTGTAAAGGAAACCATCGCCCGCGACATCGATGGTGATACACGGCCCGCTTCGCCGAATGCGAACCGACCGAATTGTCCGTGTCGTGTCCTTTTCTTTTTGGCCGCGGTTGGCCGCGAACCCGGCAAAATCGTGTTGGCCGATAAATTCTTGTCCGGCAGCTTTCAGAAGATCGACATCAAGCGGTGAGAAAATATGCCACGCGCGGCCACGCTCAAGCGGCGGCAGAATTGGCGCGGCCCAAATGCGGTAGCGATAAAGTTTTCCGGTCGCGGAAAAGCGCGCGTGAAATTTTTGCGAGGTGAACTGACAACGCAAGACGCGCACAGTAGCCGGCAAAACTGCGTTGAGTGCGTTTCTCCAGCGCTCGATCGTCAATCGTTTATCCGGAAGATTGACATGTGCGCATTGAGCGAGGGCGTGAACACCGGCATCGGTCCGCCCGGCGCCATGAACTCGAACACGCTGGCCGCTGATCTTTTGCAACGCGCGTTCCAGTTCGTCCTGAACCGTTTTACGATGCACTTGGCTCTGCCAGCCGGCGAACGCCGCGCCGTCGTAGGCAACGGTTAACTTAAGCCGCGGCGACATTTCGATCAGCGCGAAATCTCTTTTGCCGAGATCGCCGCGCTTTCGCGGTCGAGATAGCCTTGTAAAATCATTTGGGCTGCGACTTGATCGAGAAACGCGCGCGTCTGACGCGTTTTTTTACCGGCATCTCGAAGCGCACGATTCGCTGCAACAGTTGTTAGTCGCTCGTCCCAGGTCTGAACTTCGCACGGTAGCAGGGCGCGAAGTTTGGTTGCGAATTCCAACGCTTCATTCGCAGCTCTCCCAATTTCTCCGCTCATGTGTCGCGGGATACCGACGACCACTTTGTCGATCTTTCGTCCTCGAACGATCTCCGCAATTCGCTTCGCGGAATCTTTGTTCGCCGGAATTGTTTCAAACGGGTGCGCGAGCAACCGCAGTTCATCTGAAATCGCAAGTCCGATTCGCGCTCGACCGAAATCGATCCCCAAGATTGGATTCATTGTTCGCGCCGGCAAAATTATTGCAACTCCGGCGGCAACTTGCCGACAAGCTTTTTGATGTTTTCGGCCTGATGACGGTGGCAGATCAAAATCGCGTCGCCCGTGCGCACGACGATCAGGTTATGCACGCCGAGCAGCGCTACGGTCGTTTCGCCGTCGTTGAAAATAATATTGTCGCTGGAATCGAGCGCGATCAGCGCGGTGTTGGCTGCGTTTCCGTGTTCGTCGTTCTTGAAATAGTGCGCGACCGCCTGCCAACTGCCGACGTCATCCCAATCGAAACTGGCTTCGACCACCAAGACGCGATCCGCTTTTTCCATGATCGCGTAATCGAACGAAATGCGCGGCAGCTTTGGGAAACGTTCGCGCAAAATTTTCTCGAGATCCTTCGGTGTCCGCACTTGCGAGATAAAGTCGGCAAGTTCCGGCGCGTGGCGATTGAATTCCCGCAAAATCGTGGCCACCGACCAAACGAACATTCCCGCGTTCCAACGAAAATTTCCTTTTCGTAAAAAAGACTCCGCCAGATCGGTGTTTGGTTTTTCGCGAAAACGCACGACCCGATGAACGCCGATTTTCCCGCCGCCGCGCAATTCTACCGCTTCGCCTTGCTCGATATAACCGAAACCGGGACACGCCCAGGTCGGTTTAATGCCGATGGTCACGAGCGCACCGGTTTCTTCGGCGGCCGCCGCGGCGGTTTTCATTGTCTCTTGGAATGCGACGCGATCGGCAATCACGTGATCGGCCGGCAACACCAACATCGTCGCCCCATGATCTCGCGCCGCGACCCACCCTGCGCCGAGCGCGACCGCCGCCGCGGTGTCGCGTTTGGCCGGTTCAGCAATAATATTTTGTTTCGGAAAACCTTTCAGCAAATCGCGAACGGCTTTTTCCTGGTCGACGTTGGTGAGAATCAGAATGCGCTCGCTCGGCACGAAGCGGTCGAGTCGCGCGATTGTTTCTTCAAGCAAAGTGTGCTCGGAAACGAGGCGCAGCAATTGCTTCGGACGATTTCGCCGGCTCAACGGCCAGAAACGTTCGCCGCTGCCGCCGGCGAGAATGAGGGCATAAATCGGATTCGACATGTCAAAAGCTGCCAATAGCGGTGATCACGCCAGCACGGAGATTTTCCCATTTCTTTTTCGCCAACGGGTCTTATAAGTAGCCGATGTCGCTCTCGGTATCCATTCCAAAAACGGCCGAACAGATTCCGCTGGATAGTTTGCTCACGCTCACACGCACTGCGTTTGGACTTGGAATCGGAATGCTCGTCGCGGACAAAATCAAACGGCCGGTCCGACAAACGGCTGCTATTGCGTTGATGTCGGTCGGCGCTTTGGCTGCGGTGCCATTTCTTGTGAAGATCGCGCTCGAGCGCATTAACCGTCCGGAATCGGAGCGCGGCAGTCGCGCGCGCCTGCGCTCCATTCGCGGCGACTCGGGTTACTCTACCGAGACAGACATTTATTAAGTAATTGTAGAGGCGCTCGCCGCGGCGAGCGCCTGTTTAAATTAGTTCGGCGTTTGGGACAAACGCCGCTACAACGCACAAAGCTTGCGCTAGCTTATAACGCGGATTAAAGCCTCCTTCGCATGGCCCGAACATCGACATCTTCCGGTGAGCCGTTGCGCGATTTTTGCCGCGAAATCTTAAAACAGGAAGCGCTCCTGCGACAGGGCGGCGGGAAAGCCGGACTCGAGCGGCAGCGCAAACTCGACCGGCTCCCGGCGCGTGAGCGCATCGGCCAACTCCTCGACAAAGATGCGCAATTTTTCGAGCTCGGACTTTGGGCCGCCTACAAAATGTACGAAGAGTGGGGGAGCATCGTCGCCGCCGGAACTGTCGCCGGCATCGGAAACGTGTCCGGAATTCCATGCATGATCATCGCCAACGACGCGAGCGTGAAAGCCGGCGCGTTCTTTCCCGCGACCGTGAAAAAACTTTTGCGCGCGCAACGGATCGCTTTCGAATGTTCGCTGCCCATCATTTATTTGGTTGATTCCGCCGGCGTTTTTCTGCCGATGCAGGACGAGATTTTTCCAGACGAAGATGATTTCGGTCGGATCTTTCGAAACAATTCGGTTATTTCGGCCGCCGGAATTCCGCAGTTCGCGGCGATCATGGGGAATTGTGTGGCGGGCGGGGCTTATCTTCCCGTTCTCTGTGATAAAATTTTGATGACCGAAGGCAGCGGCCTTTATCTCGCCGGTCCGTCGCTGGTCAAAGCGGCTATCGGACAAGTTGTCGATCAAGAAGAACTGGGCGGAGCGAAAATGCATTCAGAAATCAGCGGCACCGTTGATTTCTACGAGAAAACGGATGAGTCCTGTTTAAAACGATTGCGTTCACTGGTTGCGCTTTTGCCGGAAGCGCAAAACGCATCCGCCGATTCCACAATCGACAAGAAAGTTTTGAAGCCCGCGAAAACTCCAGATTCGCTTTATGATCTGATCAGTCTCGACGGTCAGAAGAATTACGATGCGCGTGACCTGCTTGCGGCCGTGGTCGATTCAAACTCCATCAACGAATACAAAGCCGATTACGGCAAGACGCTGGTGGCGGCTTATGCGCGCATTTCCGGCCGGCCGGTTGGCATTGTCGCCAGTCAGCGGCTGCAAGTGCGCACGAAAAAGGAAGGAATCCAGATGGGCGGCGTCATTTATCCGGACAGCGCCGACAAAGCCGCGCGTTTCGTGATGGACTGCAATCAAGACGGACTGCCAATTATTTTTTTCCAGGACGTGACCGGGTTCATGGTCGGGCGCGATGCGGAACAAAGCGGGATTATTCGAAGCGGCGCCAAACTGGTGAATGCGGTTAGCAATTCAGTCGTGCCGAAAATCACGGTGGTGGTGGGCGGTTCGTTTGGCGCGGGCAACTACGCACTTTGCGGCAAGGCCTACGATCCGCGCTTCATTGTGGCGTGGCCGACCGCGCGTTACGCGGTGATGGGGGCAGCCCAGGCGTCAGACACAGTCTTTTCAATTCTCGCTCGCTCCCGGGATCGCGGCGATAAAAAGGCGTCACACGAAGAGCTGGACGAGCTTCGCAAGAAAGTGAAACAGAGCTACGAAGAACAAACCGACATACGCTATGGCGCGGCGCGGGGCTGGGTTGACGCCATCGTTCAACCGCACGAAACGCGGGAGACGTTGATTCACTTGCTTCAATATGTGTCGCGGCCAACGCCGAAAGCCCGCTTTCACACCGGCGTCATTCAAGTCTAATTTCTGATCTCTGACTTGTGACCGCTGATTTCTGATTTATGCCAGTCGTTCTGATTGAGAAGCAGAGTCCGCAAATCACGGTGGTGACGCTGAACCGTCCCGAGCGGCGCAACTCGTTGACAATTGAGCTGCTAAACGAATTGATCGCCGCGATCAAAGGTACTTCCGATCAAGCGGACGAACGCGTTCTCATTTTGCGCGGCGCGGGCGCCGCGTTTTGCACCGGACTCGATTTGAAAGCAGCGGCCGATGAAAAAAAGACGCACATAACCGCCGAATTAGTCGCCCAGACTTTGATCACGCTTGCCGAAACGCGGCTCGTGACGATCGCGGCCGTCCACGGTGCGGCCGTTGCGGGCGGCGCCGGAATTATGTCGGCCTGCGATTTTGTCGTCGCTGCCGAGAAAACGAAGATCGGTTATCCCGAAGTGCGGCGTGGTTTGGTCGCGGGACTCGTGATGACTTTCTTGCGCCGGCAAATCGGCGAACGTCAAATGCGTGAGTTGGTGCTGGGTGGAGAATTAATCGATGCTCAGCGCGCGCGAGAAATCGGTCTAGTCAACCGCGTAGTTGCGCCCGACCAATTGATGATCGAAGCGCAAAAGTTTGCCGATTCCGTTTTGCAAGGCGCGCCTAACGCGATCGCCCAAACTAAACGTTTGATCGAAGAACTTTGGTCGACGTCGGTGAAGGAAGATGTCGATCTTGCGTTGAAGCACCACCTGCAAGCGCGAGAATCCGAGGAAGCGCGCGAAGGCATCGCGGCCTTCAACGAAAAACGCCGGCCAAGCTGGTCGACGTAAGATCAGGCCTAGACCGTCGCGGGCGACGGCGGCCCGCCTTGGTATTGCGCGCTGCCGAATCCAAGTATCGGCCAAAATATAAACGGCAACAGGATCATGCTGACTGCGAAGCCAACGCCTTTGCCAAAGCGTTTGGCAATATCGACGTTCAGAATGATCGCGATAATGAAATTGACGAACGGGATCAGCATCAGCAGCAGCCACCAGCCCGGTCGACCAGCGACCTTGCACATCACATAGAAGTTATAGATCGGAATGATCGCGGCCCAGCCAGGTTGCCCGGCTTTGCTGAAAACTTTCCAGATCGCCGCGATTAGGAGGATGATGACCGCGAAATAGCAAATCCAGAAAACCGGTCCCGGCCCGCCATGGGTCGTCCCGTAATCTGAGGTCTCCTGAGCGAGGAACAAATACGGCGTGTAGTGCAATAGAGATGTCATAGTGGTTAGACGTTGGAGGTGGAGGGTTAACGAACTGCCTGGCCGTGAGCAAGCACAATATCGGGCCCTGAGCGGGCGGGAATCTCAATTAATCGCCGCCGTCGTCGCCTCCACCATCGTCTCCACCATCATCGCCGCCATCGTCACTCATGTCTTCGCCTTCATCGTCCGACGCGTCCTCCATGCTGTCCTCATCGTCCGACGCGACTTCCTCATCCGTGTCTTCTTCGGCAGCGACGTCGTCCTCCTCGGCCTCGCTCATGTCGAACGATTCATTTTCGGCGTAGGAATCTTCGCTGTTGATTTCTTCCTCTGAGACTGACTCGCTTACATCGACATCTTCTCCTTCGTAAATGTCGACACTGGTATTTACTTCCGTCCAATCGTACGAAACCGAAGTTTCCCATTCTGAATAGTTTGTCTCGTAAGTCTTCTCGACGTTCTCCAGGACAACCCAATCCGCCCGCCATTCCTTATCGACGTAATATTCGTAGCCGCGAACAAGACCGATCTGAACGTCGAGCAGGTAAAGGGTGGCGATATAAGCATCGACCGTGGCCGGCTCTTTCAGAATGTGGTTTGCCTGTTTTTTGAGCTCGGCCAGACCTTTCTCGAGCGCCTTGTCCTTTTTCGCTTCGCCTTCCAATTTCTTGATTTTGGCAAGCAGATCTTTTTGTTGTCCTTTGATCTTCTCAAACTGCGCCTTTTCCTTTTCCGTCAGGTCGCCGCCCTTCGTCTTTCGCTCGGCTTCCTTTGAAAAATCGGTCCGCAGAATCGCCAGGGCATGGCCGAGTTTTTTTCCGTATTCGATGACCTTTTTGTTTTTCGAATCGGTTAGCTGCCAATCGACTTTCATCTGCTCTTCGGCTTCACGCGCGTCCGCGATGCCTTTAAAGAAATCGTTGCTCTTGGCCGCGAGTCCCGTTTCGGCGCTCTTCAAATTCTTCGCCACCAGATGGACCGACTTCCAAAACGGTTTGTTCTTTGGTTTTTTCGGATCGAGCGCCTTGTCCGCGCGCGCATTCTTGATCATCGCGGCGGTCGCCTTCTTCGCGCTGTGGAGCAGCGACTTGGCGTCGGCTTTTTGCCCGGTCTCTTTCTTTTGCACTCCCGTCTTCGCCGTTTGGCTCAGCGCTTTGGCCGGCGATACTGCGCGGGCAACTGCGAACACGCTGAGTGACAAGCAGAGCAACAGATGAACGAAATTTTTCATAGCGGCGCTGAGATTAGAGGTCGGCGTGCCGGACAGTCAATTCGCCAATTGCGGATATCGATCTTAGCGCGAAGCTTCAAACGAAATCGGCATGATGCCTTTGTCGCGCGCTTCCGCGAGGTCGATGATCTGCCAATTGGGGTCGCCGGCATCGAACTTGTCGTCGTTCTTGTCGAGATCATCTTCGCCATCGAGCACGGCTTGAACAAAGCTTTTCCACGCCTTGCTGTTGTGGACGCGGTCGTTGACTTGTTCCTCCAGATTGGCAAGCGCCTCAGGCATTTCTGAATTGTTCTCTCCAATTTCCGGCGCGCCGATATCCGTCGTTTCCAGTCCCATCAATTCCCGTTCATCCTCGTTTTCGCTATTGTTCAAATTAAATGCCAGATACATGTGATCGGGGTGAGTGACTAAGGCCGGGTTGATCCCGACTTTGCGCAGGAGCGAGGCGAAAAGCACGGTGCCGTCGACGCAGTTCGCCTGGCTCATGGCAATCGATTGATCAAGAAAGCGGATGAACTGGCTGTTGACCATTGCCGAACCGCCGGGCGTTTCGGTCACTGAGCTGTATTGAATTCCGTGTTTTTGCAACGCCGTCCAAATCGCGAAAACCTGTTTCACAACATCGGTAGGATCGTTCGCCTGATATCCATCAAACGCATCGACAATCTTGGTCGCCAGCGCTTCCTGTAGAATCTTGTCGAGCTGCGGATGGTTCTCGTTCACATACGCGGCGTACATCCAGCCGAGATCGGCCGAACCGCTGGCAACATTCTCGTCGTCCACCGTCTCTTCGGAATTCGCTACGCCATAAGGGCAATCATTGATCGAGCGAATCTGCAGGGTCTCGGTTTTGTCGCCGAGCGATTTCCCATTCACTTCCACTTCAAAATCGACATTCAAGGGGATTTGCTGCGTCACTTTGCGCAAGTGATCGAATTTGTAGTTCACTTTCGGCGCGATGTAATAATCGTGGTTGGCTTCTGCCAGCTTGCCGCTCCAGGTCGTCGCCGCGATCAGATCATTTTCTTTAATCGTTACTTTCACATCCGCATTGCGCGACGGAGTTTTGATCGATACGCCGAGCAAACCAAACTTGTCGCCGAGCAAATAAGGATCGGGCTCCTTCGCTTCTTCGTCCTCTTTTTCCACTGGTCGCACCGAAGCTGTCGCGATGATGAGCGATGGAAAAAATTGATGGTCCATCGCAGCCTCGGGATTCCACTCGGTCACACCCGACCCGCCTCCGCCACATCCGGCGAGCCCCCATCCAATCAGCGCACTTAAGAACAATCGCACCTTCATGATGCGTCAAGTTTTGCCGAAACCGGCGCGAGCGGACAAGGGGAATTCTTTGCCAGACAATGTCTTACTGCACTTTGCTTAGTGGGATCAAGTCAGCTATGCGCTGCAAGGTGTGTGCCGTGGTTTGTGGCAAGCAGCCATAATAAGAAGATCCGACGGCAGGCGCATTAAAGACAACGCGAAAGAGAATTGCCGCCGCCAAATAGGTTCCGGCCGGTGAAGGGTGCTGCGTCCCATCAAGAAGTTCGATCGTCGGAGCCTCAATCCGAGCTCGTTCGAATCCAAGACCAACCGGGGCCAGCGTCCCTCCGATGTTTTTCGCGAGAGACACATATGCGGAATTCAGTCGCGCCTGCATTTCCGCCGGCGATCCTCCGGAGCTTACGTCTTTGTAGTACGGATCGCCGGCTGGGCGTGCCCAGGTTGAAAACAAAACGGTCTTCGCGGCGACGCGGTCAGCGTCCGCTTTAAAAAGGCCGGCGTAGTATATGAAATTCCGCGGCGCCAACAGCGGCTCAACGCTTTGACCTTGGAGAATCAGAAAATTCGGACGCCGCGCGCGCAGTCGCGAAAGCGCTTCGCCTCTTTTCCAATGATCATAAAGGAAAGCGCCGCCCGGCGTAATCGAATCAACCTCGACATCCACATGGAGCGATGAATCGGCCGCGAACTGTTTGAACACTGTCGGCAAATCGTTCGCCTGGATCAGACTGTTTCCGACGAACAAAACCGAAACGCTTGCCGCTGCGGCGACAGTTTTGAGCGCCAGCCAGAGCAAAAATGTGAGAACTATTTTGCGGAAGTGCGACACATCTGAAATCGTCGCAGATGCCGTACCGCGTTCTCAGGACAAAACTGGATGCAACGTCACGTTGCTAGCGCATTCCCGTATCGCACTGCCACTCGACCTTCGTAATTTGTCCTGCAGCAACATCGACATCGAACGGCCCGTAGCGCCCGATTCGTTTTTGCTGATCTTTCTTTGTCACGCTGTAATGACCGGGCGCGAGTGACACTTTGAACCGGCCGTGATCATCGGTTGTGAACTCTGCGACTGCGCCGGTTTCATTGCCGACAACGAATGTTGCATTAGCCAGCGGCGCTGAGCTCGCCATGCCCGGTCGAACCGGTCCACCGTGAGTCGGTCCAACCGTGATCACGCCTTCAATTCCGGTGTCAACTGCTTCGGGCATAGGTGTGGCTGATGTTTGAGCCCAGCAAAAACCAGCAAATGTGAGGAAACCGATTAAGCTTAAGCGTTGAAGCTGCATTGATACTTGGACGGTTGAACGCTCCAATTGTTTTACGGAAAAGCCAAGAATGTTTGTCGATCGGATTAAAGTTTTTGCGCAAGCGGGCAGCGGGGGCCGCGGCTCGGTCAGTTTTCGGCGGGAGAAATTTGTGCCGAAAGGTGGACCGGATGGCGGTGACGGTGGACGCGGCGGCGATGTCATTCTCCGCGCGGACCGGCACGTTGATAATCTCTCGAACCTTTTCTACGAGCCGATCATCAAGGGAAAAAGCGGCGGTCACGGAATGGGAAAGAAGATGCATGGGCGTTCCGCCCCGTCGAAAACTGTGAAGGTTCCGGTTGGAACGATCGTGTGGCCCGCGGAAGACAGAAAAAGTTCTACGCCCAACGTCGAACGCTCAATATCGAACGCAGAAGATGCGATTGTCGATCTTGCGCGCGACGGCCAGGAGTTCGTTCTTTGTCGCGGAGGAGCGGGCGGAAAAGGTAACGTCCATTTCAAGAGCTCGCGCAATCGCGCGCCGCGTGAATACACCGAAGGCGGGGAAGGCGAGCAAGGCCACTTTCTATTAGAACTGCGCACGATCGCCGATGCGGGGTTGGTCGGTTATCCGAATGCTGGCAAGTCGACTTTGCTCCGAAAAATTTCCGCAGCGCGACCGAAAGTTGCCGCGTATCCGTTCACGACGCTGCATCCGATCATCGGCGTCGTGGAATTCTCCGAGTATCGGCGGGCGACGATTGCTGACATTCCGGGTTTGATTGAAGGCGCGCACCGCGGCCTCGGACTTGGTCATGAATTTTTGCGCCACATCACCCGGTGCCGGATTTTCCTCTTCGTTGTCGATGTTGCCGGAAGCGAAGGCCGCAATCCGGTCGAGGATCTCCAACAGTTGCGCAAGGAGCTCGATCTCTACGACCCGCTCCTGTCACGGCGTCCGTGGTTTGTGATCGCGAACAAAATGGATTTGTCCACTGCGGAGGAAAATCTCAATGGGCTGCGGCAAAAATTTCCCAAGATCGACATCGTCCCGGTTTCGGCGGCGACAGGCGAGGGGATTGACGAGCTGAAGAAGAGGTTAGCAAAGTGGCTTGAGTTGTAGCTTCCGATGTCCTCGTCGGCAGGACATAATAGATCTGCCGCCAGCTACAACATTTTCGTCATTCGTCATTCCGATTTCGTCATTTTCCCGCTTGTCATTCGGGCAAAAACGGCTTTGGTATCCGCGTCAAGATTCGCGGCTCGACTTCGGAGCGCGAGAGATCACGGGCCGGATGCCCGTGCCACTTGGCTGACAATCGAAATGCGCAACCGTTATTTACTGATGTCGATCCTGGCGCTGATGTGCGGCGCGCTGCTTGCGTCGTCGGCATTTGCGGCGGAGACGACCGCGACGGAGCACGAAGGCGTCTCGTTAAAACCGCAGATGGTGGTCGATTCCGGCAACGGATTTGGAATTACAAATTCCATGCTGGTGACGTGGATCGTTGCGGCCGCCATCATTGTTCTTGCGCAAATCGCGACGCGCCGGGTGAAACCGATTCCGAGTGGCATCCAAAATTTTTGGGAGTGGCTGGTCGAGGGTCTTTACAATTTTCTCGAGGGAATTATCGGCCGTGAGCTGGTGCGGAAGGGTTTTTGGTTTTTCGCCACGCTTTTTATCTTTATTTTATTCGTGAACTGGTTCGGTCTGATTCCGGGGATCGGAACCGTTGGCTGGGGCCATTACGATCCAACAGGGAACTTTCATGTCGATCGGCCGCTTCTGCGTGGCGGCAATGCGGACTTGAACATGACGACCGCGATGTCTGCGATCTTTTTTGTGATGTGGTTCGTCTGGGCAATCCAGGCGAACGGTGTCGGCGGATTTTTAAAACATCTGTTCGGACCAAAAGGGGAATCTTCTGGAATCGTGAAAGTACTGATGATCGTGATTTTCTTTGCGGTCGGATGGCTCGAAGTGATCTCTATCTTGTTTCGGCCGATCGCGCTCAGCTTTCGATTGTTCGGAAACATTTATGCTGGCGAAAGCATTCTCGAAGCGATGTCCACGATGGTCCCGTGGTTGTCGCCGATTCTGCCGATCCCATTTTATTTTCTGGAGGTGCTTGTCGGATTCGTGCAGGCACTCGTTTTCATGCTTTTGACGGCGGTTTTCACCATGTTGATTGCGGAACACCAGGAGAGACCGGAACACGCACATTGATTTTTTCGGCGATCTCAGAACGAGATCACAAAACTAACCAACAAAATATGATACTACCACTACTAGCAGAACTGGGCGGAAGCATTCACGTCGGGCTTGCCGCGATGGGCGTCGGAATTGGAATCGGCCTGACCGGCTTGGGAATGACCAGCGCGGTCGGTCGTAATCCGGGTGCGTTCACCCAAGTGCTCGTGCACGGCATTCTGGCCATCGCGTTGACCGAAGCGATCGTGTTCTACGCGCTCTATCTCGTCCACTAATTAAACTGAGAGAGGCGATCGGTTTGCGCCCGAGATTTACACCATGAATGTGATAATTGCTGCTGCCAGCGGAGGCGTCAGTGACGTTCTACGCGAAACAGCTGAGACCTTCGGCTGGAATTGGAAGCTGTTTCTGGCGCAGGTCGTGAGCTTCTGCATCGTCGCATTCCTTTTGCGCCGGTTTGCCTATAAACCGATCCTGGCTGTCCTCGAAGAGCGCCGGCGTAATATTGAGCAAGGCCAGCTCAACGCGGAGAAGATCCGGAAAGAACTCGCCGAAGCTGAGAAGCGCTATCAGGAAATTTTGGCGAAGGCGAATGCTGACGCACAAAGGATGATTGACGAAGCGCGTGAGAGCGCGGCGCATTTGTCAGAGCGCAAACAACAGGAAGCGATCGCGGCCGCGGAGCAAATCGTCGCCAAGGCGAAGGAAGCGGCGGCTCTCGAGCACGAACGCCAAATGCAGAATCTGAAACGGGAACTCGGACGGCTCGTGGTCGATACAACCGCGAAAGTTACGGGCAAAGTGCTCACACCTGAGGACCAAAAGCGTTTGCAAGAGGAAGCTGCGCGGCAAGTTGCGTGATGAGAATTAATAAGGAGATCCGCCAGCTTTCGCGGGGAATGCTGCGCGCTAGTTTTACCGACGGCCAGCTTGATCGGGGCAAAATAGCGTCCCTCGTCCAGTCCCTGATCTCAAAGCGACCGCGCCATTTTGTGGACGTGTTGCAGTATTACAAACGCTTGCTTCGGCTCGAGATTGAGAAGCGGCACGCCAAAATCGAAAGCGCGATGGCACTGGCCCCGCAGACGGCCGCCGACATCGTTGCGCGGTTGAAGAAAAAGTACGGCGGCGCTTTGACCACTGAATTCATAGTCGATCCAACCCTTCTCGGCGGTGTGCGCGTTCGCGTGGGCAGTGATGTTTGGGACGGGACGCTCCGCAATCGATTGGAACGACTTCAACAACAACTTTAATCAACTAAAACCATGAGCAGTATTCTTGAGGAGATTGAAACGAAGATCGCGGGACTAAAAACTTCGACATCCAAGAGCAATGTCGGCGTTGTTCGCGAAACCGGCGACGGCGTCGCCCGCATCGAAGGCCTGAGCGACGTCATGCTCAATGAGATGATCGAGTTTCCGAACGGCGTGTTCGGGCTCGCCTTGAACCTGGAGGAAACCGAAGTCGGCGCGATTTTGCTCGGCGAATCAACCAAAGTTTCCGAAGGCGACGAAGTTAAAACAACGGGAAAACTTCTCCAAGTCCCTGTTGGCAAAGCGCTTCTCGGCCGCGTCGTCAACACTATCGGCCTGCCCCTCGACGACAAGGGACCGGTTAAGACCGAAACATTTTATCCGCTGGAAAAAATTGCACCGGGCGTGATCAAGCGCCGGAGTGTGAGCCAGCCAGTTCAGACCGGAATCATGGCGATCGACGCGATGATCCCAATCGGCCGGGGCCAGCGCGAGCTCATTATCGGCGACCGCGCGACCGGGAAATCGACGATCGCAATTGACACAATCATCAGTCAGGCGCGCTTGAACAAAGCCGCTGAGGAACAAGGCGATAAGAATTATCGACCGCTTTACTGCATTTACGTTGCGATTGGTCAGAAGAATTCCAACGTCGCGCGCGCTCTCGACGTTCTCGAACGCGAAGGCGCGATGCCCTATACGACCATCATTTCCGCGCCAGCGTCGGACACGGCGACGAATCAATATCTGGCGCCGTTTGCTGGCGCAGCCATGGGCGAGTGGTTTATGGACAACGGAATGGACGCGCTCATTATTTATGACGATTTATCGAAACACGCAGTCGCGTATCGGCAGGTTTCACTGGTTCTGAAACGCCCGTCCGGTCGCGAAGCGTATCCCGGTGACGTGTTTTACTTGCATTCGCGTTTGCTCGAACGCAGCGCCCGCATCGCCGAGGAATTCGGCGGCGGCTCGCTGACCGCGCTTCCGATCATCGAGACGCAAGCTGGCGACGTCTCGGCTTACATTCCGACCAACGTCATCTCGATTACCGACGGCCAGATTTATCTTGAGACCGATCTCTTTTATCAGGGCGTGCGTCCCGCGATTTCCGTCGGCTTGTCAGTGAGTCGCGTCGGTTCGGCGGCGCAAATCAAAGCGATCAAGCAAGTAGCCGGCAAAGTGAAGCTCGACCTGGCGCAATTCCGCGAGCTGGCCGCGTTCGCGCAGTTCGGTTCCGATTTAGACGCGGCGACCAAAGCGCGCCTCGAAAGAGGTCAACGCATCGTCGAGTTGTTCAAGCAGAAGCAATACAACCCGATCCCGGTTGAAGAACAGGTCGCGGTCATGTGGGCGATGCAAAATGGATATCTCGATCCTGTGCCGGTCGATCGCGTCAAAGAATTTCAATTGAAGCTCCAGGATTGGCTGCAAACCCGGAAGGAAAGTTTGCTTAAGGCGATCCGCGAAAAAGGACAACTCGATCAAGATCTCGAGTCGCAGCTCAAGAGCGCGATGGAGGATTTCAAAACGACCTGGCAATAATTTGGCCAACGAGCAATGGCAAGCACGCAAGACATTCGCCGCCGGATCAAATCGATTCGTAACATCGGCCAGCTCACCAAAGCGATGCAGATGGTGGCTGCGTCCAAGATGCGGAGGGCCCAGCAGCACGCGCTCGCCGGCCGGCCATACGCCGCCTTAATGAACAAGGTGCTCGTTTCATTGCAAAAGCGGACCGATCCGACACTGCATCCGCTGCTTCAGATTCGTGAGGTCAAGAAGGAGCTGGTCCTAATCATCAGCACGGACAAAGGATTGGCCGGCTCTCTGAATACAAATCTCTTCCGTGAAGCTGCAAATTTCGATCAGGCGAAAACAGCGTTTGTAGTCACCGGGAAAAAAGCGCGGCAGTTCGTCGCGCGGACAAAGCGCGAGTTGCTGGCCGATTTCGAATTGAAGGACTCGCCGAGTTTTGTCGAAACGAAGGCGATCTCGAAATTTTGCACCGAGAAATTCCTCAATCGCGAAGTGGACAAGGTTTCCGTCCTCTACACCCATTTCATTAACACGATCAATCAGCGGCCAGTCGTGGAGACGTTGTTGCCGATCAGCAGTTTCGATTTGCCAAAGAGCGAATCAGCCGAGGCGGCGACGGAGGATGTCGATCCAATGCTCGGTTATGTTTTCGAGCCCAGTGCCGAGGTCGTGCTCGACGCGATGTTGCCCTTTTACATCCAGCATGAGGTTTTCCAGATGATCCTCGACGCCCGCGCGTCCGAGCACAGCGCACGGATGGTGGCGATGAAGAACGCGACCGACAACGCAAACCAATTCATCAAGGATCTCACTCTCGAATACAACAAAATGCGCCAGGCTGGAATCACGACCGAATTGCTCGAAATCGCGACCGCGCAAATGGCGCTGGGTGGTTAGTTAAGATTTATGAATAAAGGAAACATCGTTCAAGTGATCGGTCCCGTGGTGGACGTCGAATTTTCGGACGTGAAGCACTTGCCGAAAATCTACAACGCGCTCGAGATCGAATACGAAGTCAACGGTAACCCGACCAAGCTCACTCTCGAAGTGCAACAGCATCTCGGCGAAAGCTGGGTCCGGACGATCGCCATGTCTTCGACCGAAGGTTTGAAGCGCGGGATGAGCGTGAACGACACCGGCGGCCCAATCAGCGTGCCGGTGGGCGAAGGCGTGCTTGGGCGTTTGTTCAATGTTACCGGCGAAGCGGTCGATAACCGTGGTCCGGTGAAATTCACCAAGCGCTATCCGATTCACCGCCCGGCGCCGGCACTGACCGATCAGGACACAAAAGTCCAGATCCTCGAAACTGGCATCAAAGTTATTGATTTGATCTGTCCTTTCTCGAAAGGCGGCAAGGTCGGCGCGTTCGGCGGCGCCGGCGTTGGCAAGACGGTTGTCATCATGGAGCTGATCAACAATATCGCCAAAGGCCACGGCGGTGTTTCGATGTTCGCCGGAGTGGGCGAGCGCACCCGCGAAGGCAACGATCTTTACAAGGAAATGAGCGAGGCGGGCGTGATCGATCAAAAAGATTTGTCGAAGTCGAAGGTGGGAATGGTTTTCGGCCAGATGAACGAACCGCCAGGCGCGCGTCTGCGGGTCGGACTTTCCGCCCTGGCGATGACGGAATTTTTCCGGGACGAGCGCAATCAGGACGTGCTTCTCTTCATCGATAATATCTTTCGGTTCTCACAGGCTGGTTCGGAAGTTTCGGCTTTGTTAGGCCGAACACCGAGCGCAGTTGGCTATCAGCCGACGCTGTCTGCGGAAATGGGCGATTTACAGGAGCGAATCACGTCGACCAAGAAAGGATCGATCACTTCGTTCCAAGCGGTTTACGTTCCGGCGGACGACCTGACTGATCCCGCGCCCGCAAACACGTTTGCGCATTTGGATTCGACCATCGTGCTCGAACGTTCGATCGCTGAGCTTGGAATTTATCCGGCGGTCGATCCGTTGGCATCGACATCCAAATCGCTCGCGCCGGAAATTGTCGGCGAAGAACATTACAACGTCGCGCGCGGCGTGCAGCGGGTGTTGCAGCGTTACAAAGATTTGCAGGACATCATCGCCATTCTCGGAATGGACGAACTAAGTCCGGAGGACAAACTGACTGTCTATCGTGCGCGCAAGATCCAAAGATTTTTGAGTCAACCGTTCCACGTCGCGGAAGTTTTCACGGGAACGAAAGGACAGTACGTGTCGATTCAAGAGACGGTGAAAGGTTTCAAAGAAATCCTCGAGGGCAAACATGATGATGTTCCAGAAACGAACTTCTACATGAAAGGCAACATCGACATGATCAAAGAGTGATTTTCGAATCTCGAATGGCGATTTTCGATTTGTTATGAAAGAAGCGGAGCTGAAAGATCGAACGAAACAGTTCGCGCTGCGGATTCTTGATTTGGCTGAGGCGCTTCCGCACAGCCGCACCGGGAATGTAATCGCCGGTCAGATCGTTAGAAGCGGCACTTCTGTGGCTGCGAATTATCGTGCTCTCTGTCGGGCGAAATCACGACCCGATTTCATCAATAAGACTAGTATCGTAGAGGAAGAAGCCGATGAGACTTGTCTCTGGCTTGAATTACTGATCGGGCGCAGGCTTCTTCCACCGCGTCGGGTTCAGCCTCTATTGGACGAAGCGAGCGAACTAACGGCCATCTTTGTGTCCAGCCGCAAAACGGCAGTTGCGCGGCAGTCAATCGAAAATCGAAAATCCAAAATCGAAAATCCATGACCCTGAAACTCGAGATCGTCACGCCCGAGGAAAAAATTTATTCCGAGGACGTGGACATGGTCACGTTGCCCGGAGCGGAAGGTGAGCTCGGTGTTTATCCGAAACACGTGCCGGTCCTGACGACGTTGAAACCGGGAGAGCTTCGCGTCATCAAGGATGGACGTGAAACTGCCATGGCGGTCGGCGAAGGATTTGTTGAGATCAAAGCGGACGGTGTTTCTGTTTTAACCGATATGGCGCTGGAAGCTGAGAAGATCGACGCCGCCGCAGCGGAAAAGGCTGTCGAACGCGCGCAGGCGGCGATGAAAGAAGATCACACCGCCGAAGAAGTCGCCGCGATTCAGGCTTCTCTGCAAAAAGCGCTCGCGCAATTGCACGTCAAACGCCGCCGTCATTCGTAAGCTTCCAAGACTTTGCAATGCGGGCATGAGGAAGTCCGCAGGTCGGGCGAATAATTGATTTGTTGTAGAGGCGCTTGTATCAAGCGCCTGTTTATTTGAGATTCGGTGCTTGGCACAAGCACCGCTACAACTTCTCGGAATCATCGCGGGCAACGGCGTTTACCCTAAAATTCTCGCCGCGGCTGCGCGCAAAGCTGGTGTAAAGACAATCGTCGCTGCCGCGTTCGCCGACGAGACCGACCGCGCGATTTCGCAACATGTCGATGTGGTGGAATGGCTGCGGGTCGGACAATTGGGGCGGCTCCTGAAATTTTTTCGCGAACACAAGGTCCATCGGGCGATCATGGCCGGCCAGATTGCGCCGAAGAATCTTTTCGATCTCCGGCCGGATGTGAAAGCGCTGGTTGTCCTCGCCAAACTCAAGCAGCGCAACGCCGAATCAATCTTCACCGCGATCGCGGACGAGCTTGGCAAAGTGGATATCCAACTTTTGCCGGCGACAACTTTTCTCGAAGAAGAACTGGCCGCAAAAGGCTTAGTTACCGGAGCGAAGTTGTCGCGCGCCGAAGAGGAAGATGTCGATCTTGGCTGGACCGTCGCCAAGGAGATTGCACGACTCGACATTGGGCAAACCATCATCGTCAAAAACGGAACCGTGCTCGCGGTCGAAGCTTTCGAAGGGACCAATGACGCAATCAAACGGGGCGGCGCGCTTGCCCGCGAAGGCGCGGTCATGATCAAAGTCGCGAAGCCAAATCAGGACATGCGCTTTGACGTTCCAGTGGTCGGCGTCGAAACGATCAAAGTCGGCGCCGAAGCAAAACTTCGCGTCATCGGGATCGAAGCCGGAAAAACCCTGCTGCTCGAGCACGGAGCGATTGTCGACCTTGCCAAGCGCGCCAAAATTTCAATCGTCGCTCGTTAGTTGCAATCGGCGATCGAAAATCTAAAGTCTGACTTCGTTTCGGGGTCTTAGCTCAGTTGGTAGAGCGCCTCAATGGCATTGAGGAGGTCAGGGGTTCGAATCCCCTAGGCTCCAGTCTACGCTCGCAGCGTGGCGGAGAGCGTGGACTGTCGCGCCGTAACTTTAGTGAAGGCGGACGTCATCGTCCTTGTGGATATCAACGCAGCGAGCTACGACTCGGCAAGCCAAAGAACGGCGCGATGAAGTTTTTCTACGTTTATATTCTTCAAAGCGAGATCGATCCGCGGCGGTTCTACACGGGTTTAACCGACGATCTGCGTAAACGAATCAAAATTCACAATCTCGGGCACGTTCGACACACGTCTAAATGGAGACCATGGCGTCTGAAGACCTATGTTGCATTTTCTGATCGTGCTCGTGCTGTGGAGTTTGAGCGCTACCTCAAATCGGCTTCAGGACGCGCGTTTATAAAGAGCCGTCTCTGACAAAAATGGTCGCACTATCGGATGCACTAGCGGGAGATAATCCCCTAGGCTCCAAGGTAAAGAAGCACAACACTTTATCTCATTCGTGTTTATCCAGTTGGGAACTGGATCCAACTTGGACCAGGTTCGCCGAGCTGAAACGTGCACGACCGATGGACACTCTGGTCGAGCGCCAGTTGTGGTGGCGGCCGTGCCGGCCGCATTTTTGAACGAATTAACGATTAGCGCGCAAGTTTCTTGACCGTCCCGGCTCTCTTTGCGAAACGTCTATCCGTCATGAAACAGCTAATCCGCCTGACCATTCTGTTTTTCGCTTGCGCTGCGTTAGTGTTAACCGCCGTCGCTGGTCCCGAGCCGATTTCGAGCGGCAAGGAAATGAAACAAGTTGCGCCTGCCCCCGCGCCGGAATGCAACTGGACCGGCTTTTACATCGGTCTGAATGTCGGCGGCCAGTTCGGCCATAGCGAGACGTTCGATTTGGATCATTTTGATTTTAATCGCGACAACGCGGAGTGGGGATATAGCGAATCTGGCGTCGTTGCCAGCGGCGAGCTTGGTTACAACTTTCAATGGAACCGGATCGTCATCGGACCCGAATTTGATCTCGGTTACATGAATTTGGAAGGCAGTGCCAATCCAAAACCCGATAATCCTGTTTTCAACGGCAATCGCGGCGAGACCGATAGTGATTTCTATACCACCTTGCGCGGCCGAATCGGATTCACGCTTGATTGCTGGCTGATTTACGCGACCGGCGGCGCGATCGGCGTCAATTACAGCACTCGCATGATCGACAACTGTAACACGGGACCGTGCGGCCCTTTTCTGATCAACACCAGTCGGACCGATTTCGATTGGGGATACACCGTTGGGGGCGGAGTGGAGCGATTAATTGGGAGACACTGGTCGCTGAAAGCCGAGTACCTGTTTTTCGCTTTGGACAAACAGGATTTCAGCGGCTTTGAAACTGGCGTGGGTGTGGCTGCGCCCTTTCATTTTCAGGCGGAAACCGAAGGGCACATCGTTCGCGCCGGTCTGAACTACAAATTCTGATGCAACGCCGCATTGCGGTGCCGTTATCAGTTATTCGTTCTCCGTTATCCGTTATCTGTGGTGGCAGGCGTCCTCGCTTGCAAGATAATGGTGCACGTGAAGGTGATCGTTGTGGACGACGTTTTCGCCTCAGTCGGCTCTGGAAATTTCGATAATCAGTCAATGTTCTGCCACTAACACTCGCAGGTCGGTTCATTCGGAAACAATTTTTGGATCAGCCCCAGTAGATTTTGCATTTCAAACGGCTTGGGAACGAAGAGACTGCCGGGGAACTGCCTAGCCATTGCCACCCGATCATCGCTGGGTTCGCCCGAAAAGAAGATGATTTTGGTGTTCTGCAACCAGCCTTGCGCCAATGCGCCAGCAACTACCTCAAATCCGGTCGTGTCGGGCAAATCAATGTCCACCAAGGCCAGACGGAATTCTTGCTCTTCAAGCAATCGTGAGGCGTCCCGGCCCAGATGGGCCACCGTGGGTTGGAATCCCCACATTTCAAACATCAAACGGAGCAACTCCGCCAACTCCACATTGTCCTCCAGCAACAACACCTGTAGCATCGGCGGGATTGCTGCCTTGGATTCCTTGGCGTCCGCGGAGTTGCAGGCTAAATCGGTAGATGGTGGTGGCAGGCAAGTCTGTGTATTGTTCTTTGAGTTCATGATTGTTTTCTTCACTGAACTCAGAAACGTTCGCCGCTGCCTGTGACGAACTATTTTTGCTTTTCTACCGATTGTTTGCGTCAATCTGAAAACGCATTCAGAAGGAACTGGATTTCCTGTTCGACTTCCGCCGGATCGCACGTTTTTAGAATCTCCTGACGGAGCAATTTCTGATAGTATTCACGAAGGCGCTTTGCTGCTTGCCGCGTAGCCTCTTCACTCAGTTTCAATCGGTTGGCAGCGTCTCCATAACTAAAGTCGGCCCGGTCGACCATGAGGCTAGGTTTTAATTCCTCAAACAGCTCGCCCTTCCCTTTGGCCTGCATTTCCTCGCCTAGTAGCTCTAGGACTTGCTCCAGCAGCGTGACGGCCCAAGCCCGGTCATACATTTTCTCCGGCGTCTCCGCTGCCATAAGAGATTGAAATTTTTCATCGGCAGTCGCCCAGTCCAACGGAAGATGATCGGCGCCGCCGCCGCGTTTCTGGCGACCAGCCCGCTTCCATTCATTGCGTGAATGATTTTTGAAACATTCGAGCAAGAACGCCCGGAACCGTCCGTTTTTACTGTCCAGACCCTGCAGATAATTTTCCTCCAGAAAATCGAGGAAGAAGCTTTGAACCAAATCCTCGGCATTGGCGTGCGCGGTGCCGCCGTGACGCGCAAAGACGTATAAAGGCTCCCAATAACGGAAGCAAAGTTCATTCAACGCACTTTCGGCCAGGAGCGATTGAGAATTTCCCGCATTATTTATCACGCTCCAATGTGTGGTGGGGAAATAGTCCCGAGAAAACGACGTGGTCATGCGGCCCTTCGATAGGTTTCAGGCATATCTCGAAACGATTTTGACCCGTGGCCAAGACCACCCCAGCACAGCGCCGCTACCACGGCCCGTTTGAATTCGCGCATGTCCTGATAGCGACGCGCCACATCGCTTGCGAGTGCTCTGAACAACACCGCATCCCATGACGAGTCAACTTTAGCCGTCTGGGAAGGCGGCGGCGGAAATAGACCCAACGGCCGTTCGCCGGTCAGCATTTCATATAAAACCACGCCGGCCGAATAAATGTCGGCCCGGTAATCGACTGCTTTCGGTTCCCCGACCTGTTCGGGAGCCATGTAATTCAGTGTGCCCATTCGCCAACTGTCGGAGGTTTGGCACTCAGTGGATGCCCCCCCGCGATTCAGCTTAGCGATGCCAAAGTCGACAATCTTTAAAACGCCTTCTTTATCCACCAATAAGTTCTCCGGCTTAATGTCCCGATGGATGACGCCACTCTGATGGGCGTAGCGCAATCCGTTGCACAATTGCAGAAAGAGTTTGAAGGCGTAAGACGGACTCAATGGTCCGGCGGATTCGGTCAGCATCTCGCGCAAGGTTCGGCCATCGACAAGATCCATTGTGAAATAGACGAAATCACCCGCTAATTCGAAATCGTGGACGGTAACTACATTCGGATGACTCAATTGTTTCAGCAATCGCGCCTCCCGTTTAAAACGGTGAAAACGCTGGTTGATGGTGCCACCATCGGCGGCCGTCGGCGGCATGACTTTCAACGCTACGATGCGGTTTGGATTCCATTGCCACGCTTTATAGACCGCTCCCATTCCTCCTTGGCCAATTAATTTGATTGGTTCGACTCCATTTCCGTGCATCGCTTTGGCAAGTAATTCAACCGAAGGCGGCCATAAAGTTTCGGTGTCCTCCGCCGGTCGCCCTTTCAGTGCTTGTTTCAACAGACACTTTGGACACAAATCGGACACAACCACCGCGCCTCCAAAAACAAACCCGCATTGCGGACACTTTTTTGGGTTCACGTTTACTTCCATATATAGCGCCCTTCGCCCATTGGTTAGGCCGCCGGTGCGGATGCAAGATAAGAGGCTACCGTTTGGCGGCTGAGACCAAGCTTTGGGGCGGCTTGCAAAGCCGAGCCGACCCTTTCGACAACAGCGCGGGTATATGCGCGACTGACTGCATCAGCTGTTTCAATGACCCCAGCGGTCAGCTGGGTGAACGGGTTCTTTTCCGCTTTGACTCTGCCCATCCAACGCCGCAAGTGCTCGGTAAGCAGTGGCAGTGCGAATGGCTTTTGTAGAAAGCCATCGGCCCCGGCCATCATCGAATCACCCCGGGCGTCGAAGTCACGGGCACCACTCATTGCAACGACTGGCAAAAGCCCATCGACTTCATGACAAGTGCGAATGACTTCGAAGCCGGTTGAGGAATCTTCCCCGGAAGAATTGCGCCTATGAAGATCCCAATCCAGGAGAACGAGTGAAATCTTGCGTTCGCGAATCAATGCACAAGCCTGCGAACTCGAGTTTGCTTCGACGATTTGAAAGCCCTCACCGCGTAGGTATTCGGCGAGCTGTTTGCGAAATTTGTCGTCATCTTCAACAAGAAGGACGGTGAATTTAAATGGGGTATCGGTATCCGTTTTCATCTTCATCTCTGGTTAATGTTTTAGACATTGTCGCAAGTTGCGTGCCAAGAAATGCAACACGGTGTGCCAAGTGCTGCCGGCGCAGTTAACACTCTCAAACTGCTAATGTTTGGAAAATAGACAAACGGCCAGCCGATTTAAAGATCGCGTGGCCGTGCGCTTCAAAGAGATTGCCCGCTCGATCAAAGGCCAGGCCACCGGCGTGGGCGTTGAGGGCGATCAACGTTGTTGCCAAGCCGGCAATTGTCAGAGCGATGAATAATCTATTTAGAAGTCTCATTATAGACTGCTCATCATAACTAACTATTTACTCCCACTCTTCCGGTGGCTCTTCGATCCTTGCTGCTGTGACATCACCCATAAACTGAAGGCGGCGCCGCTCTTGCTCCGCCTGCGGGAAAAGCGAGACGTAAAATTTCACTCCCTCATCGCGATGCTTGATCCATGCGCGCTGGCCCTCGCGCACAAGAGAAACCCGATCCTTCTGAGTCTTTGCGATTACTTCGCCGTACGTTTTGTTCAACTGCTGATCGAGCCTGTCGAGACGCGTCTTCAGCTCGACTTCGCTCGGAAGCGGATCGATCGGTTCGGCGCAAGCGAGCATGGCAGACTTTGATTTGTTCAGCTTGCGGACGTAGTCCGTCATCTCGAATTTCTTTGTTCGTGTGTTGAAGTAAAGGTGTCCGCGGTGCATCGCGCTCTTTTCCTCGCCTCCACTTAACTCGATTAAGAAACGGCTCGAATCGAGACTCCAGCAAACGAAGAATGTCATCGCATAAACACCCTCAGCGGAATAGTTCTCTTTCAAGACTCCCAGTTTAACGCAATTCTCCCAAACCAGTTCGTTGAAAGATTTGTCTTTAGCGACCATCTCCACTTGCACTGGATTCACGCGATGGAAAAGGTTGCTGGACCGAAGACCAGACCCAACACCTAATAGGCCAAAGATCCACTCGTCGTTCGGCGAAGAATGGAATTCCTCGGGCACTGACATCCTCGATTGGAGCGGTAGCTCGGCTCGTTGAGCGGGATCGCCCGTAGAAACCACCCACGTATCTGCCGCAGCCTCTTCGGCATCTGTCCCTTCGGCCAATGGGAAATTCTCAATGTGAATCGTGCCGCTTAGACTTGTATAAAGTACGCGCGGCTTTTCCTGAGCAATTACCTGGCTCTGCCAAATAGGAAAGGCCGAGCAAATGACAACAGCCGTAAAGCTTGCCAGCGACTTCACAACAGACAGAATAGGTTTTCTTGGTGCGTCTGCGCAAATGTCAAAAAGGTATCAAACGAAGGGTCGGTAACCCCGCTCTTCAGAGGTCGGAGAACAGAAGTCAGCGGTCAGAGGTCGGATTTGGCCCAATGTCAAAAAGGGAACGGAACCGCTTCTTCCCAGGAGCCGCCTTCGCGCAAGGCTACGGCGCGCCAAGGAAATCAGCATTTTCGAGTGGCATTTTGACCGAAAATAAGCCTGAAGTGACAAGAGGGGAGTGAACGGCCCCATTCCACCGCCAGCTCGGTACTGACGAACATCGGAATAAGAAGCGCGCTCTTATGCCAGATACTCTTTGAATCCAGAGGTAATGCAGCACCTCCTGTAATGGTTTCCGCTACAAAAGAATCGTGGCGTTGTCGTGTAACCATGGTGTCCGTAGTGCTGTCTTTGTTGGTGTTGAGAACAGTTATCGCCATCATCATCCTGATAGCGGGAGCAGTCGTTTTTGGCTGCGATCCGTCGCACTTCACGGTATTCAGCATGTGCTCGCTTCCTGGCACGACGATTATGGCCGGTGGACTATTTTTGATCGGCGCGTCTCTGTGGATCGGACAATAATCGTTAACACCACGCTTCAGCGCGGTGGACGCGATCTTCGCTTGCGTGCCGTGAACCGCTTCAGCGGTTTTAGTCGTGAACGAAACTGCTAAAGCAGCTCAATGCGCCCAGGTCCGTTGACACCCCGCTGAAGCGGGGTGTTTAATTAAAACGGATCATGCAAAAACAATCGCTGGCGCTCCGCAATGGAAAGATTGTTCGGAGCGAGGATCCTCTGAATCTCGAGATGCCGTTCGAGAACCTCGACGGTTTCATTACACCGACGAAATCATTTTACGTTCGGTCGCATTTTCCCATCCCGAAGATCGACAAGAACAAGTGGCGGCTGCTGGTTGAAGGCGAAGTCGAGAGACCTTTCGAAATCGATTTCGACGAACTGACCAAGCTTGAATCGAGAAAGATTCCGGCCACGCTCGAATGCGCTGGTAACAATCGAAATTTTCTCGAGCCGAAAGTCAAAGGCGTGCAATGGGGACTCGGCGGAGTGGGCAATGCCGAATGGACCGGCGTTGCGTTGTCGATTCTGCTCGATCGCGCCGGAGTTAAATCAAGCGCGCGCGAGATAATTTTGGAAGGCACGGATCGCGGAAAGCCCGAAGATCCGAAAAGTCCCGCCAGCGAATTCAATTTCGCCCGCAGCATTCCGTTGGAGAAAGCGTGCGATGTGTTGCTCGCTTACAAGATGAACGATGTCGATCTTCCGCCGGAGAACGGCTTTCCCGTGCGCGCGATCGTGCCCGGTTGGTACGCGGTGGCGTCGATCAAATGGCTCCAGCGCGTCATCGTGACCGACAAGCCGTTCAACGGTTACTATCAAACGCTCGATTACGCGCTTTGGGAGAAGCGAGGGGGCAACACCGAGTTAGTTCCGCTTTCGGAAATGCAAACGAAAGCGGAAATCGCGGGGCCGACTGAAGGCGAAACCGTTTCGTCAAATTCAAACGTGCGCGTTCGTGGCGCGGCCTGGACGGGTAATGGCGAGATTACGAAGGTCGAGTTCAGCGCCGATGGCGGATCGACTTGGAAAGAAGCGAAGTTACTCGATGAATCGAAACCAAATGCTTGGCGACTCTGGGAATTTAATTGGAAAACGCCTGCCCGTTCGGGCAGAGCAATACTGATCGCGCGCGCGACCGATTCCAAAGGCCGGACGCAACCGATCGAACGCAATCCCGATCGGGGCACCTACATGATCAACCATCTGCTGCGGATCACGGTCGAAGTAACTTGATTTTCTGGGGAGCGCACGCGCCCTCGCGTGCCGGCGATGCCGCCTCGGCATCGCGAACTTTGTCCGCAACGCAAATCGGATAACAAGAGCATTTCGGCGAGGGCGCCGAAATGTGCACGCGAGGGCGCGTGCGCTCCCCAGAGTTGAAGTTCGGTGCTCCTTCGCGTTAACTCTTGGCGTGTCGCTCGTTTTCAAAACCGTTCAGACGCCCGGCATCGCCGAGCTATCCTATCTCGTCGGCGACGATGATGAAGGTGTTGCGGCAGTTTTCGATCCGCGACCGGACTGTGATGTTTACATCGAGATGGCGCGGGAATCCGGCGTGGCGATCACGCACATTTTCGAAACGCATATTCACGCCGATCTCGTCAGCGGTTCGCGTGAGCTCCGCGCGCGTTTGGAATCGGCGAAGATTTATGTCAGTCGCGAAGGCGGGGCCGAGTACGGCTTCGAGCACGAGGAAATAAAAGACGGCGATCGGTTCGAGTTTGGTGAAGTGCTCATCACCGCGCGACACACGCCTGGGCACACACCGGAGCATCTTTCGTATTTATTGGCCGAGTCGGATCATCCCGACACTCCGTGGGGAATTCTGACCGGGGATTCGCTCTTCGTTTCATCCGCGGGGCGACCCGACTTGTTAGGCGAAAAGCACACCAAGCAACTGGCCGAGAAGCAATTTCACACCCTGCGCGATTTTTATCTGAAAATGCCGGACCACGTCATGATTTATCCGAATCACGGCGCCGGCTCGCCTTGCGGCGCGGACATCGGGGCACGCTTGACCAGCACGATCGGTTACGAGCGGCGGCATAATAAGTTTCTTCAGTTCGACGACGTCCAGAAGTTTACCGAGCATGCCCTGGCCACTGCGCCGCCCGTTCCCAACTACTACCCGGTGATGAAGAAGCTGAATGCGGAAGGTCCGGAGATATTGGGAGGTCTTCCTCGCGTTCCTGCTCTTCCGCCAAAAGCGTTTAAGCAAGCGATTGAAAAGAAGGCCGGCGCGCTCGTTGACACTCGAAGCATGCTTGCCTTTGGCGGCGGTCATATTCCCGGGGCATTGAACATCGGCGGTTCGCCTGTTCTTTCGATCTGGGCTGGTTGGATGCTCGCCTCCAATGAGCCGATTCTTCTCGTGCTCGAAAATGAAAACGATCTCGAGAACGTGGTCAGGCTTTTTATTCGAACCGGTTATTCAAAGTTCGCCGGCTATCTGGTCGGTGGGATGAAGGCGTGGCAGGCCGAAGGATTCGAACAGGCGGAGGTCAGGCAGATGAGTGTGCATGAACTGAATAAACAGGTCGCGCGTTTGCAGATTGTCGATGTTCGTTCGCCGCGGGAATGGAAGAACGGGCACGTTCCCGGCGCGCGTCACATTTTTTTGCCAGAGCTGCGAAAGCGGGTGAGCGAACTCGATCGCGCGAAGCCAACAGCCGTTTATTGCGCGAGCGGTTATCGTGCGAGCATCGCAGCAAGCATTTTGAAAGAGGAGGGCTTCGACAATCTCTGGAACGTGCCTGGCAGCTGGGAAGCGTGGAGAAAGGCCAAGCTGCCAGTTGAAGGAGCTGACGGGAAATGAACGGCTCGACGACGCCCGCGATTCCACACCGTTCTTTCGGCGAAACGACGCGGGCCGATGTTTGGTGGCTGCAGCCGCTCCTAGTCTTTCTCGGCTTGTCGACTTTCATTGTCTATTCGACCTGGGCTGCGTTTCAGGGGACTCATTATTTTTTCGGCAATTATATTTCTCCTTTTTATTCGCCGGAACTTTTCGGTGCTTCGCCGCACAGCTGGTTCGGTGCGAAGCCAATTTGGTGGCCGACTTGGCTAGTCTTTTCGCCGGCGTTACTAATTCTTTGGGCGCCGGGCGGATTTCGCCTGACCTGTTATTATTATCGCGGCGCCTACTACAAAGCGTTCTGGGCCGACCCGCCCGCGTGCACCGTCGGCGAGCCGCGCAAAACGTACCTGGGCGAACGCTCGTTCCCGCTGATCATGCAGAACGTGCATCGCTACTTCCTGTATCTAGCACTCATTTTCATTTTGATTTTGAGCTACGACGTTTGGAAGGCGCTCTGGTTCGATAATCGATTTGGAATCGGCATCGGCACAATCGTGCTCACGATTAACGTCGTCCTGCTCAGCGGCTACACATTTGGTTGTCACTCGCTGCGGCATTTGATCGGCGGTTTCCGCGATCAACTGGCAAGATCGACATCTTCATTTCAGACCTACCGCTGCGTCACCTGCTTGAATCAGCGCCACATGATGTGGGCCTGGATGAGTTTGTTCTGGGTCGGATTCACCGATCTTTACGTGCGTCTTTGTTCGATGGGAATTTGGCACGACTTCCGGGTCATTTAACGAATGGCTGACTACGAGACGCATGAACACGATGTGCTCGTGATCGGCGCCGGCGGCGCGGGATTGCGCGCGGCGATTGAAGCTTCGGCTGCGGGCGTTCGCGTTGGGCTTGTTTGTAAATCGCTGCTCGGTAAAGCGCACACCGTAATGGCCGAAGGCGGAATCGCTGCGGCGCTGGCAAACGTGGACGAGCGCGACAATTGGAAAGTGCATTTCGCCGATACGATGCGCGGCGGTCAGTACGTGAATCAGTGGCGCATGGCTGAGTTGCACGCCAAAGAAGCGCCGGACCGTGTGCGCGAGCTTGAAGCTTGGGGAGCCGTTTTCGATCGCACCGAAGATGGTCGAATTTTGCAGCGGAACTTTGGCGGCCACCGATATCCGCGGCTCGCGCATGTGGGAGATCGCACGGGTTTGGAAATGATTCGCACCCTGCAGGACCATGGCGTGCACCGCGGCATCGACGTGCACATGGAGCATACGATCTTGTCGATCTTGAAGGACGGGAATCGTGCAGTCGGCGCGTTCGGTTACGAGCGCGAGCGCGGTCGATTCAAAATTTTTCGCGCGAAAGCAATCGTGCTCGCCACCGGCGGGATTGGCCGCGCTTACAAAATCACGAGCAACAGTTGGGAATACACCGGCGACGGACATTCGCTGGCTTACGAAGCAGGCGCGGAATTGATTGACATGGAGTTCATCCAATTTCATCCGACCGGAATGGTTTGGCCGCCGAGCGTGATGGGAATCCTGGTGACCGAAGGTGTGCGCGGTGAGGGCGGCATTCTCACCAACAAAGAAGGCCGGCGATTCATGTTCGACGAGATTCCGGAAAATTATCGAGCGCAGACCGCGGACAACGAAGAAGAAGGCTGGCGTTATTGTCAGGGCGACAAAAACGCGCGGCGCCCGCCGGAATTATTGACGCGCGATCACGTGTCGCGTTGCATCGTTCGCGAAATCAAAGAGGGCAGGGGAAGTCCTCACGGCGGGGTTTATCTCGACATCGCTTGGATCAAACAAAAACTTCCGGACGCAGCCGAGTACATCAAACGCAAGCTGCCGAGCATGTATCACCAATTTAAGCAGCTGGCCGACATCGACATCACCGAGCAACCGATGGAAGTTGGACCGACCACGCATTACATCATGGGCGGCGTTCATGTCGATCCCGACACGCAGATGTCGCGCGTGCCGGGCTTGTTCGCTGCCGGTGAGTGCGCTGCGGGAATCAACGGCGCCAATCGGCTCGGTGGAAATTCGCTGTCCGATCTTCTTGTGTTCGGAAAACGCGCCGGCGAGTTCGCGGCGCGATTCGCGAGGGACAACTCGTTAGGCAGGATCGACAGTCCGAGCCGGACGGGCCCTAAGATCGACATCGTCGAGCAAGAAGCGCTGGCGCCGTTTGAAAGAAGCGGTGGCGAGAATCCGTACGAAATCCAGGGAGATTTGCAGGAGTTGATGCAGGACAATGTCGGGATCGTGCGGACCGAATCGGAAATGCAACATGCGCTCAAGCAGTTGGAGAAATTAAAGGAGCGGGCAAACAAGGCAGGCGTGACCGGTCATCGCGAATTCAATCCGGGCTGGCACACTGCGCTCGACCTGAAAAATCTGCTAACGGCTTCGGAAGCGATCACGCGCGCGGCGATTGAGCGCAAAGAAAGCCGCGGCGCTCAGTTTCGTGACGATTATCCGAACAAAGAGGAGCGGTTTGCAAAAGTGAACACGATGATTTCCAAAGCGGAGGACGGCTCGATGCGGATTCGGTTGGAACCGCTTCCGGAGATGCCGGACTATTTGAAGCGAGTGGTGGAAGAGATTGGGTAGTCGAGAATCGATGAAGCGATGAAGGGTTAAAGAGTTAAAAAGTCGAAAGGTTGAAATGTGAAAAAGTTATCCGTGCAGCAAGGCGAGGAACCGGCGTTTCGGACATTTGAAGATCTGGAAGTCTACAAGAAAGCCAGGCAGTTTCGAAAAGACATGTACGGGGTTGGTAAAACGCTTCCACAGTTCGAGAAATATGAGTTAGGCAGTCAAATTCGGCGCGCTGCAGTGTCGCTTACGAACAACATTGCCGAAGGACATGGGCGTTACCACTATCTCGATCAAATCAAATTCCAGCTTCAGGCACGAGGCTCTCTGGCAGAACTCGTGGACGATTTGAATGTATGTGAGGATGAGAATTACTTACCAATCGACCATGTAATGGCTCTCAGAGATCGGGCGAAAGAAGTCCAGCGACTGATCAACGGTTACATTCGTTATCTTCGCGATCGGAAAGCCGGCGCTTCGCTATTGGTGCGCGAGACATCTGATGACGACGCGCTTGATGATTGTCTCGACGACCTTTGTAACGATTCAACTTTTTAACTCTTTCAACTTTGAAAACCACCGTTTTCAGAATTTGGCGCGGCGACGCCAACGCCGGCGCGCTTCAAGATTACACAGCTGAATGTTCTGAAGGAATGGTTGTGCTCGACGCCGTCCACCAGATCCAGCGAACTCAAGCGAACGACCTGGCTTGTCGATGGAATTGCAAGGCCGGCAAATGTGGATCGTGCTCGGCCGAAGTGAATGGAATGCCGAAGCTGATGTGCATGGCGCGGTTGAGCGATTTACCGCTCGATCGGCCGGTGACAATCGAGCCGATGAAAGCGTTTCCGGTCCTGAAAGACCTGATCACGGACGTCTCTTGGAATTTTTCGGTGAAGAAAAGAATCAAACCGTTTCGTCCGCGCCCGCCCGATTCACCTGATGGGACGTGGCGGATGCAGCAAGCCGATATCGATCGTGTTCAGGAATTTCGGAAGTGCATCGAGTGTTTTCTCTGCCAGGACGTTTGTCATGTGCTGCGCGATCATCAGATGCACAACAAATTCATCGGGCCGCGCTTCCTGATTCACGTGGCCGCGCTGGAAATGCATCCGCTCGATACCGAAGATCGTTTGGAAGAGCTGCGAAATACTCAGGGGATTGGCTACTGCAACATCACCAAATGCTGCACCAAAGTGTGCCCGGAAAGTATTGAGATCACCGACAACGGAATCATTCCGTTGAAGGAACGGGTGGTGGACAAATTCTATGACCCGTTTGGATGGATTTGGCGGTGGTTGAAGAGACGATTGGATCGTTGAAAAGTTAAAACGTTGAAAGGTTACAAAGTTACAGGGATACTTTTTAACTGTTTCAACTTTCTAACCTTGTAACTTTCGCGAAGCCATGTCCGACCTGAAATCACTTTCGAAAGAGGCAATTCCCGCAGCGCTGGAAAAAGCAGAGCGATATCGTTTGCTCAACGAGCCGGGCGAAGCGGAAAGCATCTGCCTCGACATCCTGAGAGCCGATCCCGAAAACCAGCAGGCCATCATTACGTTGTTGCTCGCGTTGACGGACCGATTCGAAAAAGGTTACGCGGTCAGCGACACGCAAACGAAAGAGCTGCTTGCGCGGATGAAATCGGAATACGACCGCGCCTATTACACCGGGATCGTGGCGGAGCGCCGCGGGAAAGCAAAACTTCGCCAGAACACGCCCGATTGCCGGTTTCAGGCTTACGATCTCTTTCGTGAAGCGATGGATTGGTTTGAAAAAGCCGAAGCGAATCGTCCGCCCGGCCACGACGACGCGCTTTTGCGCTGGAACACCTGTGCCCGAATCATCGCGCGCAACAATTTGGTGGCGCGCGAGCCGGAAGAGCGAATCGAATTTCCGTTGGAATAGCAGGACGTTAACCGACAAGAGCTGAGCGGCGCTTGGTTATCGCTTGCTCTGCAAAAGAGTCTTGCTCCTATTCAAAGCGTTCAAAGGGATCAATGAGCGGACTTCGGTTGGGAGTTAATGTCGATCACATCGCCACGTTGCGGCAGGTGCGTTACGCCGGCATGCCCGATTCTAAAAATGCCGAACCCGATCCGGTCGCGGTGGCGGGAGTGTGTGAGCGCGCCGGCGCTCATGGGATTGTCGCTCATTTGCGCAGCGACCGTCGCCATATCCAGGACCGGGATATCGATCGGCTTCGCCAGAACATCATGACCAAGCTGAATTTGGAAATGGCCAATACGCCCGAGATTGTTGATGTTGCGCTGCGAATTGTGCCTGACGAAGTCTGTCTCGTTCCGGAAAAGCGCGAAGAAGTGACAACCGAGGGCGGTCTCGACGTCCTGACGAGTCGGAAAGAACTCGAGCCGACAATCAAGCGGCTTCAAACGTCCGGTATTCGCGTCAGTCTGTTCGTCGACCCAACCCTGGAGCAAATCGATGCTGCGCACGAGCTTGGCGTCGAAATGGTCGAGCTCCACACCGGCAAATTAGCGAATGCATTTTCGGAGAAGATCGAGAAACAGGAGCTGGAAAATCTGCAAGCGGCGGCCAAAGCCGCTTCAGAATTGAAACTGCAAGTCAACGCCGGTCACGGTATCAACTACACCAACATCGCGCTCATTCACAAAATTCCGCATCTGACCGAGTTGAACATCGGGCACTCGATTGTTTCGCGGGCGGTGTTCGTCGGAATTGAAAACGCGATCACGGAACTGCTGGGTGTGATGGCTGATTACAAAGGATGAGTGTCCTGGGAATCGGCGTCGATCTGGTGGAATGCGCACGGATTCAACAATCGCTCGATCGCTTCGGTGAGAAATTTCTGCGGCGGATTTTTACCGACGGCGAAATCGAGTACTCGATGTCGATGAAATTTCCGGCGCGCCATCTGGCGGCGCGATTCGCCGGTAAGGAAGCGGTCTCGAAAGCGTTCGGCACCGGCATTGGCAAGGCGATGGGGTGGCGCAACATCGACATCCGCAAAAAGAAAAGCGGCGAACCTTTCCTCGTTTTTTCCGGACCGGCGCAAGAGTTGGCCACAAAACGTGGTGTGACATCGGCGCTGATCACCTTGAGCCACACCGATCGTCACGCGATGGCCTGCGTCGTTCTCGAAACGACCTGACGTTGGATGGTCCCGGATTAAACGAACGCCCTCGCCAGATTTCTCCAGCGAGGGCGTCGAATTCTAACTTAGGCTGCTATTTCTTGCAGCAGCTGCTGTTGCAGCACTTCTGTTTGCCTTTGCAGCAGTCGTTTGTCTGCGCGCTCGCTGTCGAGACGCCCAAGAATGCTGCCAGGCTAGCAATAAGCAGAAGATATTTCATAGAATCCTCCTGTTGAGTTTTCCGATCATTCTCGGCTACGCGATTGTTCGCGTGCCGACCCGTTGTTCAGGAGACCACCGATCGCGGCGGCGGCACCGGCGGGCGTTGAGAGCGCGAAAGCAAACTCGCATTGCTCACCGAAAGGGTACCGATCAAGTGCGAGTTTGCGATAAAGGCATTGACGCTACCAAAATAAAGTAACAGGCAAACTGCGGGAGTTGTGCAGGTCGAGCCGCAACCGGAGTTATTTGCGCCCCGATTGAGTGGACAGCTATGAGAACCAGAAGCGTCGATGTTCATATCCGCGCAACAATGCGATTTTTGCTGTACGACCGGAGCCGCCTGATCTGGAAGAACAGGCGCGAGCGAGCCAATGCCCAGCACTACAACGGCCAATAATAGTCGCGCCGGAATACTCATCACGGGCAAATTATCACACATCGCGATTTTCGAAAGAGCCAGTCAAATCGACGCGTGGCAGAAGGTGTGTTATTAATTCTCCAGATGGTAAGCAGGATCGCGATTGCGCTGGGATTGGTTGTCGCGCTGACGACGACTCCGTTTCACCTTTCCGCCCGAACCTGCATCGTTTCCGATGCGCCGGTTCAAAAGGCGTGTAAACCTGGTTGCTGCGCCAACAAGACTTGTTGTGCGACTTCAAAGAAAAACGCGGGACCGATTTCCCAACCGCTCGCGAAAAATAGTTCAGCCCCGGAGTTGAACGCCACTTGCGCGGTAACGCTGAACGCGCTCGCACCCGATTGTTTTTCGTTAGATCGACAACTTTCTTGCTCGCGCACGCAGTCGTGCGCGGTTGTTTCACCGCAGCTCGCGGTTCTCTGCACGCTTCTCATCTGATCCACCGGCGCTAACGCCCGGGGTGTGCCCTGTAGTCACGGCTCCATGAGCCGTCAAACGCGCCACAGGCGCGTGGCTACAAAGTCTTCAACCGCAGTCTTGGATCAATCAATACGAAAATCTTTTCGATTTTATTATTTGCAACTTTCGCCGCCGCTTTGGTCGCCGAAGCCAAGCCGCTTTCGTACGTCGACGGCACGATGGTGATGCAGGAGAACGATGAGACCGGCCACACCATCTCTCTGGATTACACCTTTACGCCGACAGAAGCGTTCGGCCTTTACATCAAACAAGAGGAAAACGGCAAGGAGATCTTCATGCTCACGCCGGAGATCAACACCTTGCTGAAGCGATGGAACCTGCCGGACGGCCAGGGGAACATTTTCAACATGAGCGGCGCCGGCATCGCGACTTATCGCGGGAACAATCAACCGTCGCTCTGGACGGCGTTCCTGGCCGATTACGAATCGCGACGTTGGTTTCTTTCCTACGAACCGCGATTTGTCTGGGACGGCAACATCGAGAAATCGGTTTGGCAACGAGCGCGCATCGGGATGGCGCCGTATCTCGCCAATTACAACGACTTAAACACCTGGATCATGTTTCAGGTCGATCATCATCCGGCGAAGCACGATCATTTCGTTGCGACGCCGCTGATCCGCTTTTTCTACAAGACCTATCTCTTCGAGGTCGGTTACAGCAGCAATCAACACATTATGGTCAACTGGCAAGTTCAATTCTGAGAAAGGAAATATGAAAACAAAACTACTCACACTCATCATTGCGTTCGGTCTGACGGCAGCCGTTTCTGCCGAGACGATTCACACGACCGTTAATGGAATGGTTTGCGCGTTCTGCGCGACCGGCATCGAAAAAACTTTCCGGAAACAACCGGAAGTTCAATCAGTGAAGGTGGACCTTCCAAGCAAGCAAGTCACCATTACGACGAAGCCGGGAAAGACACTCAGCGACGCAAAGATCAAAGAAGTCGTTACTTATTCTGGATACACGATGGGAAGAATCGTCCGGGAAAAGTGACCGCAGCGCGAGAATCTACCTGAATACTTGGGAACCCAGTGTGTTTATTTGCCGCAGCCGCACTCTTTGCCGCAGTTGCATGCCTTGCCTTTGTTCATCGGACAATTCTTGCCGGTGTCCTTGCAATTTGGCTTGTCCGCCGCAAAAGAGACCGTGCACATCGCTGCAACCAAAATCGAAAACAAGATTTTCGTGTAGTTCTTCATCGATGTTAATTTTGGTCGCTTTGTTTAACAAAGCCAGCGGAAATACGATCCTGCACAATGACGGAGTTGATGAATGCTTTGGGTCACGCTCTCTGGATGGCGTTTGCCATGTTCTGGGAAATCTTGTGGCCGCTGATATTAGGCTTTGGACTCTCGGGGGTTGTTCAGGCGGTCGTCTCAAGGGGAGAAATGAGCCGACTCCTCCCGAACGATTCACCCAGGTCCCTTGCCATCGCTACCGGACTCGGCGCGGTGTCGTCATCGTGTTCGTATGCCGCGGTCGCGTTAGCGCGTTCGATTTTTCGGAAAGGCGCGGATTTTACCGCAGCCATGGCGTTCGAATTGGCTTCCACTAACCTGGTTGCCGAACTGAGCGTCATCCTGATCGTCCTGATGGGTTGGCAATTTGCGCTCGCCGAATTCACCGGTGGTCCGTTGATGATCGTGATCATCGCCGTGCTTTTTAAAATGTTTCTGTCGCGGAAGTTGATAGGGGAGGCGCGCAAGCAAGCGGACAAAGGGATCAAAGGAATCATGGAAGGTCACGCCGAGATGGACATGAGCGTCGAGAACGGTCGTTCGCTTTGGCAGCGGCTCAGTTCGCCCCAAGGAATGACCGCTACGAGCCACTACTTCGTGATGGACGTGCTCGCCGTCTGGAAAGACATCGTGATCGGGCTTTTGCTGGCCGGCGCACTCGCTGCGTGGGTACCGCAGGATTTTTGGAAGGACTTTTTCTTAACTTCGCATCCAGTCGCCGCAAGCTTGTGGGGGCCAATCGTCGGACCGCTGGTCGCAGTTCTTTCCTTCGTTTGCTCGGTTGGCAATATCCCCCTCGCGGCGGTTCTTTGGAACGGCGGTATCAGCTTTGGCGGCGTGATCGCATTTGTTTATGCCGACCTGATCATCCTACCGATCATCGACATCTATCGGAAGTATTACGGCTGGAAAGTTGCCGCCTTGATCGTCGCGGTTTTTTATGTCGCCATGTTTGGAGCAGCGTTGATCGTCGAATTTCTTTTCGGCGCGTTGGGATTGATTCCGCGGCATCGGAGCGCGCAAGTCGTGGAAATGTCCATCAGTTTCAATTATACGACTGTGCTCAACACCATCTTCCTCGCCATCGCCGCATTTCTCATTGTTCGATTCTTCCTCACCGGCGGGCCAAAAATGCTCTCGCACATGGATTAACCGCTGCGCTTTTAGAATTTTGTTGTTTTCAATCTCCGAAGTGCCCGCCAAATTGTCTTTCCGATCTCGGAAATTAAAATTCAAAACGGGTTGTTTTATGACCACACGAATGATCATCGCATTCGCCATCGCGTCGTTTGTTAGCCCGATCGCGCTCAGCCAAATGAAATACAGCCGTTCAAGGTCGTCGTCGCCGACGCCAACGCCAACCCCGACGCCGCTAATTGCGCCGAAAGAGGCGTCTCTCCGGTCGCAACCGCAGCCGCAACGAACAGCGGCGACTCCAACTCCAGCGAAAGGGGTGTTTTCACAGCCGCAAAAAACATTAGCGACGCCAGCTCCGGCGAGACAGACGTTTGCCCAACCGCAAACCGGGATGCAAAGGCCCACGCCGATTCCAACCCCGGCGAAACAAACGTATCTATCGCCACAGAAACCAACGCAGAGAACAGCGGCGGCATTGCCTTCGCCGCAGCAAACGTTTCGCCAGGCGCAAATGCCGCCCCAGGCACCTACGCCGGCGCCAACTCCGTTGAAACCAACGCCCACGCCGGTCCCGCCTCCTGATGTGAAAGCATATCTCGATCGCCAACTGGCCAAGTCCAAAGACCAAAAATTTCACATGACGGTAAACGGAAGCGATCTCGCGCTCACACCGTTCCATGTTTGGCCGCAAAAAAGTACCGGACCGAACACGACCTCAACGTCTATCTCGATGAGAAGCGATGAAGGCCGAGTTTACGATATCGATTTTTTGACAACAGGTGCGCAGGTGACCGGCGTCCAGGTTCGTCGAATCAACGGCGAGTCGTTGAGATAGCAAAACACTTGCGGCCAGAATGTTTCAGTTCGAATCGTAAGGAAATATGAACACACGAATCATTATCGCAGCAGCCATTGCATCGTTCGTCAGCCCGATTGCTTTCGGTCAGATGAGTGGCGGCTACTCGCAACCGCAATCACAACCGCCGCAACCGTCGTCAGGCGGGATGTCAAAGGAAACCACAACCACGACGAAAACCACAATGCCCGTTGGCGTGAAAGGTTACCTCGATAGCCAACTCGCGAGTTCTAAGGACAAAAAGTTTCACGTCACCTTGAATGGAAAAGATCTCGCACTGAGTCCGGTAAAGTTTGGCGCAGAGAGAAAACTCGGCGGCGGTAAATCATCCACCGCAGTGGACATGAAAGGTGTTGACGGCAAAATTTACGAAATCGATTTCGTTTCGTCCGGCGGCCAGGTGACCGGCGCCTCGGTGGCCAAGGTGAACGGGAAATCGCCTTCGAGTCAGTAAAATTGTAGCGGCGGACCGCCGAATCCGAACGGCTCGGAGTTTGCGACAGTCACAGACTGCCGCTACAGATTGGCCGTGCCGAAGACGTTTTTCATCACCACGGCGATTGATTACACCAATTCGCCGCCGCACATCGGTCACGCTTACGAAAAAGTGCTGGCCGATGTGATCGCGCGCTATCATCGGCTCAAAGGCGAAAACGTTTTTTTTCTGACCGGGGTCGATCAACACGGTCAGAAAGTTCAGCAATCAGCGGCGAAGGCGGGCGTTCCGCCGGCGGAATTCGTCAAAGGCGTGACTCAAAAGTTCGTCGATCTTTGGGAAAAGCTCGATGTGAAATACGACGGATGGGCGGAGACGATCGATCCGCTCCACAAGAAAGTCGTCCAGGGAATGCTGCAGCGGCTTTTTGATGCGAAGCAGATCTACAAGGACAAACAATCCGGCTATTACTCAGTTAGGCAGGAGCAGTTTCTAACTGACAAAGAGCGCGGACCTAACGGCGAGTTTGGACCGGAGTGGGGACAGGTCGAATTTCGCGAGGAAGAAAATTATTATTTCAAACTGAGCCAGCACAAAGACTGGCTCCTGCGGTACATCGACAAACGCAAGGACGCGGTTATTCCCGATTTTCGTCAAACGGAATTGCGTAACGCCGTCGAAAGAATTAGCGGCGACCTCTGCATCTCGCGTCCGAAATCGCGGCTCGATTGGGGAATCGAGCTGCCGTTCGACAAGGAGTTCGTCACTTATGTTTGGTTCGACGCGCTCACGAACTACATCAGCTTCGCCGGCTACGATCCGAAGATCGACAATTACGAGAAGCAACCGCAGGAATTCCGCGATCGCTGGACAAAGGACACGCTCCAAATCATCGGGAAAGACGTCCTTATTCCGGCGCACGGCATTTATTGGTTGATCATGCTCTACGCGATCGGATTTCCGGACGATGCGATGCCGCAATTGCTGGTGCACGGCTGGTTAAACCTCGGCGGCGCCAAGATTAGCAAATCGTTAGGCAACGTTGTCGATCCGTTCGAGCTCTCCGAAAAATACGGCGCCGAAGCCGTGCGCTATTATTTGATGAGCGACATCGCCACCGGAAAAGACGCGGATTTTTCCGAGGAACGCTTAATCGAACGTTATAATGCCGACCTCGCGAACAATCTCGGCAATCTGCTCAACCGGACACTGAACATGGCACATCGGTATCGCGACGGACGAATCGTTCGCGAAGAAGAATCAGGTCCTGATTTAGCGATTTCAGAGCATGTCCCGGTTTATCTGAAATCAGCCGATGAATTCCAAGTCCACATTGCGCTCGAGCAAATCGGTTTGATATGCCAAAGATCGAACATGTTTGTGGAAATGGTGAAACCGTGGTCTCTGGCCAAAAAGCAGTCCGAGCCTCTGAATGTCAGCGCGATCAATAAGTTGCTTTACGGTCTTGCCGAATCGCTTCGCATCATTGCGATTTTTATTGCGCCGGTGTTACCGAAAGCGGCTCATGAAATTTTCAATCAACTGAATTGGAAGATGGAATTGAGCGGAAAAGAAGAACGGTTCACGCTCAAAGACGCAGAGTGGGGCGGTTTACCGGATGGACACGTGGTCGGCAAACCAGTGCCGTTGTTCCCGCGGATTGAAACGGAATAGGTGGATCGGCCGCTCCGTCGGGCGATGTTAATTTATTCGGCTGCGCCGACATACTTTAGCATCGAGGTCCGAGCCGGACTGGCATTATCGACTGCTCGATCCACCCGTTGTTTCCGCGGATTGAAGGTTAAAGCTGGGGAGCGCACGCGCCTCGCGTGCTCGTTTCGGCGCCCTCGCCGAAACGTTTCCGGTTCAGAATTATTAAAAGTTCGCGATGGTGGGGGCACCATCGCCAGCACGCGAGGCGCGTGCGCTCCCCCGATTGTCCGTGTTCGAACGTGCGGGTCTTATTGCGCGCACTCTTCGAAGGCGGCGGGTTTACCCTGAAGATGCGCCAGCGCTTCGCCGGCGAAATGTAATGAGCCGGTGATGAGAATGGGATGTGGTTTTGCGCGCGCGAGTTCAAGCGCTTCGGCAAATGACGCGGCGATCGCGATTGTAGGGCAACCGCTCCGGTTGCCGGCAGGCGATGCGCCTGCCCGACAAACAGAAGGAAAACTTGCGAAGATTTCGGCGAGTTCTTCCGGATCGGCCGCACGCTCGCTTCGGATTTTTGGTAGCAAAACCGAATCCGCGATTGGTGCGAGCGCTTCGCAGATTTTTCTCAAATCTTTGTCTGAAAGAATCGCGAGAATCAGACTCGCGCGTTCGTCGCCGAAAAGGTCGCGCCAGGTATCGGCGAGAATTCTCGCCGCGGCCGGATTATGCGCGCCATCAATGACGGTTCGTTTGTCCCAGCACTGGAAACGTCCCGGCCACTCGACAGTGGCAAGTCCGCGAGCGATCGCGGCATCGTCGATCTTAATCTTGGCAGCACGAATCGCCGCGATAGCGATTGCGGCGTTGAGTTTTTGGTGTTCACCGCGCAACGCGACAGGCGATTTATTGTAGGTTTCAGTTACGAACTGCAAAGGCGCTTCACATTCCGCGGCGCGGGCGCGAATTACTTTCTCTCGATCCGGAAGTTGCGGGGCCGACACCACCGGCGTTTGCGGCTTAATGATCCCGGCTTTCTCGCCGGCGATTTCCGCCAGTGAGTGGCCGAGCCACTGCTCGTGATCGAGAGCGATGGGCGTCATCACGGCGACATGCGATTGAACCGCATTCGTGGCGTCGAGGCGTCCGCCCAGACCTGTTTCCAGAACGATGATGTCGATCTTCGCTTCGGAAAAATGTTTCAGCGCCAGTGCGGTCGCGATTTCGAAAAAAGTCGGGTGAGGCTCCCAATCAGCGACGAGCTTCCGAATATTTGTCAGGCCCGCGGCGACTTCGCTTTCAGAAATCATTTCGCCGTTTATGCGAATGCGTTCGCGAAAAGTGACCAGGTGAGGAGAGATAAAAAGGCCCGTCCGATATTGTTGAGCGCGACCGATCGAATCGATCATGGCGCAGACCGAACCCTTGCCGTTCGTGCCGGCGACGTGAATGACTCGAGCGTTACGAAGATCGACCTGCAACTCGGTAATCAGACGCTGAATATTTTCCAGGCCGAGTTTGATCCCGAAGCGCTGCAGGCTGTAGAGCCAGGCGAGCGCCTCGGTGTATGAAAATGGTCGCGGCGCTTCCCGCCTTGGCGGGACCACCTTCACGACCCTGAAGAGAAGTAGCTGAGCAAGTGGCTGATTGTCTCGCGCATTTTTTTGCGATGCACGATCATGTCGATCAAACCGTGTTCCTCGAGAAATTCGGCAGTCTGAAATCCTTTCGGCAAATCCTGGTGGGTTGTTTCCTTGATCACGCGCGGTCCGGCGAAGCCGATCATGCTTTTCGGCTCGGCAATAATGACGTCGCCTAACGAGGCAAAGCTGGCCATCACGCCGGCGGTGGTCGGATTTGTCAGCACGGAAATGTAAGGAAGTCGTTTGTCCGCGTGACGCGCCAGCGCGCCGCTGGTTTTGGCCATTTGCATTAAGCTGAGCATGCCTTCGTACATGCGCGCGCCGCCGGAAGCGGAAACGATGACGACGGCGGCGCCTTCGTCGGTACCGTATTCGATCACCCGAGTGATTCGTTCGCCAACAACGGAACCCATGGTGGCGGCGAGAAAGCCAAAATCCATCACCGCGAGCGCGACTTTGTAACCGTCGATCATTCCATGCCCGCTGATGACGGCGTCGGTCAATCCGGTGCGCTCCTGATAATTTTTGAGCCGATCTTTGTAGCTGGCCATTCCCTGAAAACGGAGCGTGTCGATCGATTTCAGGTCCGCGTCCATCTCCACGAACGTTTGGGAATCAAGCAGATTGCCGATCCTGTCTTTGGCCGAAAGGGCGAAGTGGTAATCGCACCGCGGACAAACCCGTAGATTTTCATTCAGCTCGATTTCGTGGATCACTTCATTGCAGCCGGGGCACTTTTGAAACAGTCCCTGCGGAATGTCGCGCTTCTTGCGCGGCTGCGTTTTGAGCGTCGGTTTTTTGAAAATGGCCATGATAGTTAGGCCCGGGCGGCCGTCGCGGCATAGACCGATTGCGCGCCGGCCTCTTTCAACACCCGCGCGCATTCGCTCAAGGTGGACCCGGTAGTTAAGACATCGTCAATCAAAAGCACCCGTAACTTTCGCACGTCTCCGTTTTTTCGTAAACGGAATGCGTTGCGCAAGTTTTGCATGCGCTCGGCCCGGTCAAATGCGGTCTGGGTAGTAGTAAAGCGAACGCGCTGCAGAACCGGGCGCAACGGCAGCGCCATATGCGTGCTCAACCATTCCGCCAGCAGCGCAGCCTGATTGAACCCGCGCTCGCGCTGTTTCGCCGGATGCAGCGGAACGGGAACGATCGCGTCGAACCGGCGTTCGCGAAGACGTTCGTCATCGACCGCGGCTACCAGCCAGCGCGCGACCAAGTGACGAAGATGGATCTGCCGACCATATTTAAAATTGAGAATCACGTGGCGAACAATTCCGCGGCTTCGATAAGCGGAAACTGCGGCGTCGAAATGGAGGGCGCGATGGGCGCAGTTGGCGCACGAGAAAGTGTTCGTGATTGCGCCGTCGAACGGTTCCGAGCATTTCGCGCAAAACGGCGGCACGATTCGAGAAACTTTCGCTTCACACTCCCGGCAAAGATATTCGCCCGAGTCGACCGACGACGAACAGATGGTGCACGACGGCGGATAGAGCAGCGACGCGATTCCGCGAAAAAAGCTAGGTGTGGCGAGCGTCGACATATTTCAACCAGCCGCGCATTATCAGCCACGTCAAGCAGGCGACTCCGAGCGGCACGATTCCGACCAACAGATTTTTTCCAAGCCACGGCAGCACGATCACCTGGCGCAGCGCAATTTTGTTGAAGGCGCCGCTCGTGAAAATCCAGCCGGCGTGCAAACCGATTGGCAACCAAAGCGAGCGAGTCTGCAATCGCGCATCCGCCAAAATCCAACCGATCAGAAATAAAGTGGTGAACCCGGCCGCGACCAGGAGCGGATCGGCAAATTGAACAAAGGCATGCGCGATTGAATTGAAGCCGGATGTCCAGGTCACGTGCTCCGACGTTCGATCCGGAGCTTTCAGGAAATGGACGATGGAATACAGCGCCGACGTTACCAAGATCGACATATACCTGCGTCCGGTCTTCAGAAGAACGCCGAGAACGAGTCCGCGGAAAAAAGTTTCCTCGATTACCGGAACGGCGACCGAAGCCGGGATCACTTTGGCAAAGCCGGACCAATTGATTGCTCCGCGCAGAGAGAAAATTGGCGAGGCAAGCAGGATCGCGCCGCAGCAGAGGAGGGGAATGGCCGCGAAAATGAAGCCCGCCAACATATCTCGCCATCCGTGCGCATTTCGAGAGAGCTGCAAATCATTCAGGCTGCGGACTTCCAGCGATCGAATGAGTGGCCAAAGCAAAATCACTGCGGCTACGAGCAGCGCGCGATGAAAAAAGGTTTCGAAATCGTATCGCGCAAGAAAACTTAGCCAGCCGTGAGCAACGAGAGACTGGGCGGCCCAAAAAAGACACGGCGCCAGCAACGCGCCGACAAGAACCGTTGCCAGCAAATAAACCAGGAGTCTAGCCGCGTCCTTCAAGGCTGCTAATGTAAGGTTTTCCAGCGATGCCGAGTCAACACATATGGACTGAGAAAGACGAAGAAGGGCGAAAGCGAGAGGTTCGTGCGACCAAGTTCGGAGGCGTTTGGCGGCTCCAAGCCAAAGCAAAAGACGATACCGAGTGGACCTACTACGATGTTCCGCTGCGGGAGGATCTGTTGGCGCTCAAGGACATTGTTTTCCGGAAGTACCAACGACGTCGGGCGTCGGCCGAGGACGTGGCCGCTGTCGATAAACTAATTAAGGAACAGCAAGCCAATGAATAAGCTGTGTAAGCCGAGGAAAAAGAAAGCGCGGATCGATCAGGCTTTGGTCGAGCGCGGATTTTTTGAAAGCCGCGAGCGCGCGCAGCGCGCGATCATGGCCGGCGAAGTCAGGATGGGGGACCGCGTGTTCACGAAAGCGGCCGAGTTAATTGAGGTGGACGCACCGATTTCAATTGTGCAGCCGTCGCAGTTCGCAAGTCGCGGCGCGTTGAAACTTGAGGGGGCACTCGATTTCTTTGGAGTCGATGTGAGCGGCAAAACCGCGCTCGACATCGGCGCGTCGACCGGCGGATTTACCGACTGCCTGCTGCAACGCGGCGCGGTGAAAGTATTCGCGATCGATGTTGGTCATGGCCAGCTGGCTTGGAAATTAAGGAATGATCCGCGGGTGGTGGTGATGGAAAAACTCAATGCCCGATTTCTTTCGCGCGAACAGATTCCGCAACTTGTCGATCTTTGCCTGATCGACGTTTCATTTATCTCGCTGACTTTGATCTTGCCTCGGGCTTTCGAGTTGATAACCCAAGACGGTATGATTCTGGCGCTGATCAAACCGCAATTTGAATTGGCGCGCGAAGATGTCGGGCGGGGCGGAATTGTGCGCGAGCCTGCGCTCCACCAAAAAGCGCAGCAAAAAATTGTGAAATTTGTCGAAGAAGCGAACTATCGTGTGGTCGGTCTGGTTCCTTCGACGATCACAGGAACCGACGGCAACCAGGAATTTTTTATATGCATCCGAAAACGATCGGATTGATCGCGCACACGGGTAAGCCCGGAGTAGGGGAACTGATCAAATCGCTCACCGCGGAGTTTGCCCGTTTCTCGATTTCGGTCCTGCTGGAGAAGGAAACCGCGGCGGTCAGTGGCCAACGTTCCGACATCACCATCGCGCAACTCGGAGGCAAGGCCGATCTGCTCGTGGTAGTCGGCGGCGATGGAACAATTTTGAATGTGACTGGAGAATTGAGCGAAGCGAGCCCGCCGATCTTCGGGATCAATGTCGGATCGCTCGGTTTTCTAACAAGCGTGAGCTCGCCGGCGTTTCGGGACGCGGTCGAATGCATTGCCAAAGGAAAAATGACATTTAGCAATCGCGCGCTGCTCGAAGTCGTCCTGCGAGATTCGAAAGAAAAGCACAAACCGATGATTGCGCTGAACGACGCCGTGTTTAGCCGCGGCGAATTGTCACGCCTGATTCGATTGCGGACGCGAGTGAACGGCGAAGCGCTGACTGAGTTCAATGCCGACGGTTTGATTATCGCAACACCGACCGGGTCGACCGCCTACTCACTTTCGGCGGGCGGGCCGATCCTGGAGCCCGAGTCCGGAGTGTTCGTGATCACACCGATCTGCCCGCACGTGCTGACAAATCGCTCGATCATTGTTTCAGAAAGGTCGCTGATCGAAGTGGAAGCGAGCGAGCCGGATCATCCGGTTTATCTGACGGTGGACGGACGAGAGCCGGTACGGATTGCCAAAGACGCGACCGTTCAGATTAGAAAAGCGAAAAAGACGCTCCAACTCGCGGCCATGCCGGACGTGTCGTTCTTCAGCGTGGTCCGCCAGAAACTAAAATGGAGCGGCAGTAACATTTGAAAAGCGAGTTGCACTTGAGGACGACAGACATCGATCGGCCAGAGAATGGAACGTCCGACAATTTCGAAGATCTCACCTGGCTATTCACTTGTGACAGCCGCAGCCGCGGGATCATTCGCCAGGGTTTCGATGAAGCGGCACTCTTATGGAAGACGGTAAAAGCGACGGCGGGAGACATTTTGGAAATCGGCCGGAACCGAGCCGGTTCTACTGTGTTGCTCGCCGCGGCCGGTCCCGGGCGTGCGATTTATTCTATCGACGTCAAGTCGAAGGAACATCCGGAATGTGAACGGTTCCTCTTGCGTGCCGAGAACAAAGACCGCGTCCATCGAATTGTGGCGGACTCTCGAAAACCATTGCCCGGGGTTACATTTGGTCTCCTGTTCATTGATGGCGATCACAGTTTCGAAGGTGTCCTCGCAGACGTGGTGGCGCACTGGAATGCGTTGAGAACAGATCATGCGCAATTCGGTCTCGCTATTTTTCACGATGCCGTGCCCAACGAAAACTTTCGCTGGCGCGATGAAAGCAGAAAGGTCAATCGCTTTTGGATCCGCCTAAAGAACCGATTCCGGAAGCAAAAGAAACCGGAAATCGCGCCGGACTATGAGCCTGGCGTGTTTAGCGTCTGTGAAACGTTGATCGAGCTGGGGTTGGCGGTGCGTTCTGCTGAAGCCGGCTCGATGCTGGTATTGAGAAAGCTGGCTGATTTGCCACGAAATTTTTCAGAAATCGCGCGCAACGTGCGGCGGACTTAGACCGCGACGTTATCCGATAGCTGTAGTCGACATTCGGCGGCAAACTTAGTAGACAGCTTTCTGAGATGCTGAATTCATGAGCCCTGGTCCGCGAGCGTTGTTGTGCGCTTTCATTATGACGGGAGCGCTAATCGCCGGCTTCGCTTTATCGCAAACTTCGGAACCTGAAGGCCACGTCACCGCCATTTTTAACGAGGTCCAGGTTTTGCCCGACAAAGCCGACGCACGGCCCGCCGTAATTAACGACAAAATCGACAACGGCACCGCGTTGAAGACTGGAGACGCTTCGCGCTCGGAGCTGACCTTCGCCGATCTGACAATTACGCGTTTGGGTGCGAACACAATCTTTAGTTTCAACAGGGCGGGTCGCAGCGTCCGGTTGGACAGCGGCGCGATCCTGCTCTACGTCCGAAAGGATTCCGGCGGCGCCCAGATTTCGACAAAGGCCGTCTCGGTCGCGATCACGGGCACGACCCTGATCTTCGAATCAAAAGTGGACAGTTACGATGAACTGACCGTTCTGGAAGGCGATGCGCGATTCTCATTGAACAATTTTCCCAATCAATCGAGCCAGGTCCGCGCCGCGCAACTGCTCCATGTGAGAGCCGGTGCGAAGAAACTTCCGAAGCCGGGGCGAGTCGATTTGAAGCGGATTATGGAGACGCACCCGCTAATTAGAAATTTTCCACCGCTACCAAGTCTGGATCTGATCCTCGCGGCAGCAGACGGACGCAATCCGAATCTTCCTCTGCCGCCGCCGCAACCGCCACCGCCGATTGGTGTCACCGGTTCTCAAGGCGGACCGTCTCCAGTTTACCTACCGAGCGGACCTTCTCCGGTTTACCTACCGACCGGACCGGCGCCGACGTTGTGGTGCTGCATCGATGGGCACGTTGTTCAATCGACTGAAGCAGAGTGCCGCGCGAGAGGCGGTCAAGCTTTCGGCTCCGAACGGGAGGCGCGCGCGCATTGTGGAGGAGGTGGAGGAGGAACCTGTTGGTGCTGCATCCACGGAGAAGTCGTCCAGACCACCGAAGCGGATTGTCGGGAGAGGGAGGGTCAATGCTATGGTTCCAAAAGAGAAGCGAGCAGGAATTGTCGCGGAGCAGGGACAACGCCAACTCCGACCCCGCATCGACCATATCCTACAGCGACTCCGACGCCGCATCGGTCGCATCCAACGTCAACACCCAAACCGATCCTGCGGCCAACCCCCCGTCAGGATTACCCGAGCAACCAGTCGAACCAGATTCCGACACCAAAGAAAAACTATCCGCCGATTAGACGCGCGAGCCCGACGCCAAGACCGCGTAAGTTTATTCGCTGACGATTTTTAAGGACAGTGGCGGTGGTCTCAGTCCCTGGTAGAATGGTTTTGCGTGTCGATGAGACCTTTTCCAAAACGCAATCATGAAAGCGATTCTGTTTCGATTTGCCGCGGTCTTAATCAGTTTCCTGATCGTGGCGCTGCTGGGGGAAGTGGCGTTGAGATTGTTCGCGCCGCGCCTCGGGGTCGCGGTCGACGAAAAAAACCGTTTTTATCGGTTTGATCACGATTTGGGTTGGGCGCCGCGGGAGAACGTCACCTGGGGCGAAAAAGGGGATGATTTCGTTCATCAAAATCAATTCGGACTGCGCGCCCCCGACGACATCCAGCTAAAGAAGACATCCGGGAGAAAGCGAATTCTCGTGCTGGGCGATTCGTACGTCTGGGGCGTGGGCGCCAGTCAGGAGGAGTTGTTCACCGCTCCAGAGGTGTACGGGACGAACGACGAAATCATCAACTGCGGTGTCTCCGGTTACGGCACCGACCAGGAGTATTTGTTTTATTTGCTCAGAGGCCAAAAGTTCGATGCCGACGAAGTCGTGCTGGCGTTCACCCTCTACAATGATGTCGAGAACAACCTCAATCCGAAGCAGTACTCTTATCTCAAGCCTTATTTCACGTTGAATGGCGACGAATTAATCCTGCACAACGATCACGTTCGATACAGCATAGTTGACAACTTCTTTCGTGACCTGAAGCGGGACTGCCGCGTTTGGAACCTTGGCGATCGAGGCGTCCACGGATTGATTAACATACTCCTGCGGAAGCCGAAGCATTTGGACACCGACGTCGTCGTATCCGAGGCGGATCGTAAGGGCATTGAATTGACTCTTGCTATTTTGAAAAAGCTAAAGGAGGCGGTCGCGGCGCGCCACGCGGAGTTCTACGTAGTCTTTATTCCTTACAAGCCGCGTGTCGAAAGCCATCTGCCTGGGAATCATCCTTTTGCACCTTTGATCGCGGCGGGTCTGACTCAGATGGGAGTGAGTTACCGCGAACCGTATCCGGAATTCTTAAAGTCTGCGATGGCCGGGGTGGATCCATTTAATGCGGGGAGGGATAATCATTTCAACGCTGCGGGCCATGCGTTGTTCGCCAAGTTCGTGACCGACACCGATTTGGCACGCGCATCGATTGATTACTACGCTCATCAGTAAGATCGGCGCCCGACGCAGGTTGCCGAAGGTTCTCGCGCACTAGTGTCACGAAACGATCAAAGAAGAATACCAAGCGTCATTTCCAGAGCCAAACGGCGGCAATACCTGTCGATTGGTGTTGGTGCCGCTTGGTCGTATGGAAATTCAAAATTAGCGCGGTTTCCGACGAAAAATCCGGCATATCCAAGGTAACCGGCGCCACTCGATAAAGGCCAGCGTGCGATCCATCTCCGATAGCAACCTGGCGTCTTGCTGCGGTTGGGCACCCCACTGTGCCCGCAACGCCCGCAAAATGCGATCTGTGACATCATAATAGTCGCGAAAGTTCCGAAGCTCGTACGCTGTTGCTACCTGACGATCCAGCATGGTCGGCGGCGGAACGAAATCTCTGATCAGCGTGTGATACACGCGGAAGTGCCTGTCCCTAATAAGAACACGCTGCTGGCTTAGGTATTTCCACGCTAAAGGCGTCCTTATCTTCCACGAATCATGTTATAAACCCACTTGGCGCTTTGCGCCAGTTTGTCAACGCGCATCTAAAACTGTGCGTTTTCGCGGAATGAACCGTGAGAAAAGTCCAACTGTTAGCAAGGCTCCAGCGGCCCATGTAGCAGGTTCCGGCACTGCTTGAATGTCCAAATTGAAGTTTTGGTCCGGCCCTGCCCCCCAGCTCCACTGATAAATGCCAGGTGTTAGGCCGAGGCTTGAAATAGTCGCGTTATTGTATATCGAGCTATCCACTAGGGGAGTATCATTCACATAACCAAACGGCACCCATATTGCATTATTGAGGCCTGGGGCGGACTGGCTAATCCCTAATATGTCTCCGCTGCTACTGTCGGCGTGCTCCGGGCCCTGGCCTCCGAACGCCGCCGGTCCAGTGAAGCCAGTGTATTGCTTTACATCCCCTGTAGTTGTCGATCCCATGTTTATGTTCCCCGAATTTGGAATCATACCCCCTCCATTGCTCAAGCTGTGGAACCCACCGGTAAGCCCAGTCACATCTATCGCTCCGCTTCCGGTAGCGACGACATCGGGGCCGACTTGCTGAAGGGTTATAGTGTAGCCAGCTTGCGACGTCCGAAGGCAGAATCCCCAAACGACTACAATCGCCAACGCACAAGAAGTACGCTCAGTGAGTCTGGACAGTCTGTGCAAACCTTTGGTTTTCATAGACTAACGTTCTACCAAGTTGCCCTAACAAATGTCCACTCTAAAAACCATACGCAATCGGAGGCAACACCTGTCGATTTTATATGACATATAGCAATCTTTCTTTGCCAAATGGGATAAAATGATTCTAGGAGCCTCTAAGGAGAGGAAGTAAAAAGAGGCCGTAAAAACGGGTAGTGTCCTATGCCTATTACAATTTCGTGAAGTCTCACATAGCTGTCAGATGCACTCCGACAATGGCCGTAGGAATTGCAAACACGTTCTGGACTCTGCGCTATCTCGTTGAGATGGTTGAAGCGTGAGCCCTAGGATTGAGCAATTAAAACTAGCAGTCGAACGAGTCTGCCTTTGCAAGTCGAACCACGTACGCTCAGATGCCGTCGTCGAGTATTTCCAAGGCAAAGTAGTTTGGGATGGAATGGTCGAGACGTTCGATCTCGAAGGCCACGACAGTGCGAAGCGTTGCTACGCTTTCCCCTTTGCGGATACCGATGGCGTTCCCACGGTTAAAATCATTATCAGTGTTCCGCCCGTGGAATCGCCGCACAGAGCTGTTCAGGTGGCCATTGCCGAAAGAGCACGAAGGAAATAGGCTCGGCACCGATCACTCAATACGATGCCGAGCCTTGGTATGAAACATTACCGTGAGCCTTTTAACAAAATGGATACCGAAGGCAATAATAGGATTTTCATCCCGAATCGGAGGCAAAAATGAACCCCCCGTCAGAGCAACTTCAATAAACTCCAACGGAGGGCTGTCATATGACTGCACTACTAGCGTTCAAGGGAAGATTTGGAGCAGGAATGAGGCCGACAGAACCAAATTGGGACGGCGATTTTAGAGGACATATAGCAATCTTTCTTTGCAAAAGGGATAGGGGAGCTCTGGCGGTCATTGTCGAATCGCCTGATTGCTTTCGTCGAAAGGCAAACTGCTTGGTGCTTGACGGATTCGCCTGTCTTTGAGAGACAGAGCAGCATGCGTGCTTTAATTGTCGTCTTCTTCGCGGTGACGGCGCTAGCGGTAGTGGCATTCGCCGGACCCGAGGCGCTCCCTCGTGATTCGAAGGACAAAGAAGTCATGGCTGCGCCGGCGCCTTCCGGTTGCGATTGGTCCGGCTTCTATGTTGGTTTGCACGCAGGAGGCCAATTTGGTCACAGCGAGGACCTCGATTTTAACTACCAGTTTCTCGACGAGCCTCGTCCATTTGGATACAGCGAGTCAGGGTTTGTCGCTGGAATGCAAGTCGGTTACAACTGGCAGTGGCACTGGCTCGTTTTCGGGCCGGAGGCTGATCTCGGCTACATGAATCTTGATGGCAGCGGCATCGAACCGGGCGCTCCGGGCGGAGACACTCGCGGTAAAAGCAGCAGTGATTTTTACACGACTTTCCGTGGACGCATTGGAGTCGCTCTTAACTGCTGGCTGATTTATGCGACGGGCGGCGGTATCGGTGTGAATTATGAAACGAGGGTCATTGACGATTGTAACACAGGGAACTGCGGGCCTGATCTTATCGATGCTCACACAAAAGAATTTAATTGGGGTTATACCGTTGGAGGCGGCATCGAGCACGCAATCGGCAAGCACTGGTCGGTCAAGGCCGAATACCTTTATTTCGCGCTCGAGGATCAATCCTTCAGCGCGCAAAACTTCTTTAGGAACGGCCCATACGCATTTACGGCAGAAACGACGGGCCACATTGTCCGGGCGGGCTTGAACTTTAGATTTTAATCGCGTTGCGCCGACAACGTATCTTTGGAGCCGCTCGCCAAGGCGGTTTTACATGACATATAGCAATCTTTCTTTGCAAAAGGGGTAGGGGAGGCTGGACGGGCATTTGCAGCGTTTTGCGGGCTTGCTCCTGGGAAGGGCCAGAAATAGACTGCAGCACGGAGTGTAATTCTCGGTAGGCTTATGAAGATCGACCGCGCTTGGAAGATTGGAATTGCAACAAGTCTAATTGGCACTGTTATCTTTTTGTATTGTCTCGATCCGATTCTTCGGCTGGTCAGTCTCATTTTGTTCCGCTTTTCCGGAACGCTGTTTCACATCTACACCGATCGGCTCTTCGCGCAGGCGGCTCTCGGCGTCGGTCCCGACCCGGCTCTCTACTTATTCACGCTTGTGCTAGGGGCGGTCTGTGGCTTCTTGACGATTCTGGGTATCACAATCGGGGTCGTTAGGCTGCCCCATCGCGCCGCGGAGCTAGCAAGTTCCAACCGTGCTCGGTCGCGTAGGGTCTGGGGCTTAATCATCCTCGTGCTGTTGCTCGACTTGGGGACACTGCTGATCCTCTACAACACGTTTTTCCAGATGCGGATCATTACGAGTTTTCGCCAGCACACAACAGCAATCGCTCCCTACATCACGGATCAGGAGATGAAAGTTATTTTAAGCAGATGGACGCAGATGAAAGGGGAAGCCGATTACAATGCAATTTACCGGGACCTTAAAGTCATCGCAGACAAAAACCACGTGGTGCTACCCGATAATCTCGTTTTCAGGGCGACCAGTCTGTAACGCCTAACGAAGGCTTCTTTGCATGACATATAGCAATCTTTCTTTGCCAAAGGGGCAGGGGAGCTCTGGCGGGCATTTACGGCGCAGAGCTGATGGCATGACCCCAGGCGCAGGATTGAGTCCGACAGGTTTGCGGCTTTTGTCGGCTAATACGCTGGATAACCGTCGAAATTGTCGGTTATCCTGTAGTTAGGCGTCCCTGATCACGCTCCATGAGTTACCGCTTTTTCTCCAACCTGTGCTTCCTCTTGTTTGCCGCGATGCTTGTTTCATCGCTTCTCATCTCTATCGTCGCGGCGGCACGCAGCCTCCGGCGGCGCGCCAAGACCCGCGGCACGGAGCTGACTTCGGCATCAGCGCCGCCAGTTGGAGGCCGCTTCGCGGACGTGCTGCTCCTTATCGCAGTCGCAGCGACTTGGTACAACGTTTCGTCGGGCTGGATCGCCGAGCTGACCATCTATCCGATCTACGCCGACATGAGCCAATTTGGTCCCCAGGCCTTTCACGGTTTCAGCAAAGCGTACCTGTCCCGGCTTCCAATCATCATCCTTCCCGCTGGCGTTATGTTTCTGTCCTGGTCGCTTCTGCTTTGGATCCCTTGTCGCGGCGTACCGTCGCGCCACATCTGGTTGGTCATCGCCCTGTGCACTGCGTTTGTGGCCAGCACGCCGCTAGCTGCCGGGGCCCAGGATCAGATGTATAGCGGTGGCTTTTCGCAAGAGATGTATTTCAGACTCTTGTGGTCAAACGGGGCACGCGCAATTATTTTCACGCTAACAGGACTTGTTGCGCTGCGCATCGTCCACGAGAGGTGGTACCAAGGTGGGCGCGCAGACGCCTAACACTTCAGTCGAGCCAACAGCCTACTCCGTTTCGATTCGGATCGTGATGGATTCTTCGTTTACGTTGATGTTATTCCATAGTCCGGCTTCCCGGCTGTGGCTCACTTCTATCCGTTAGTCGGTTTCCGATTTTATCGGACATATATCAATCCTGATTTTGCAAGGCGCTGGATTTTGGTGCAGGGTCGCGTCAATGAAGTGTCCGCACTGCACGATCGACTTTCACGCTCGCGAGGACGTTGTTTATATCGAGAAGGACCAAGATGGTCAGTGGGCAGTTCTTGTGTGTCGCTGCTCGGCTTGCAGTAGACTCGTAATCCGTTTGGTATCCTCTGATCAATATTATCGTAACTCGAATGATCTAGGTACCGAACTTACATCTCGACTTGTCCGACCAAAGGTTGCGGGTCGTGCACCACTTCCCACCGATGTGCCAAAGAAATATCGAGAGGATTATGACGAAGCTTGCCTCGTCCTGCCGGACAGCGCGAAAGCGAGCGCCGCACTAAGTCGAAGGTGTCTCCAACTCATCCTTCGCGACGAGGCCAAAGTAAAGCCGCAAGATTTAAGCAAAGAAATTCAGGAGTTGCTGGACCGAGGTAGTCTGCCGTCGCATATCGCGGAGAGTTTGGATGCGATCCGAAATATCGGCAACTTCGCGGCACACCCAATTAAAAGTACGGCGACAGGAGAAATCGTTCCAGTTGAACCTGGCGAGGCGGAATGGAACTTGGACGTCTTGGAATCATTGTTTGACTTCTATTTTGTCGCACCAGCGGTCACCAAAGCACGAAAGATTGCCCTAAACAAAAAGCTTACTGATGCGGGCAAGCCGCCGCTGAAATAGTGGTGTCTGTTCTGTAAACCGTTTCATCTGACATATAGCAAACTTTCCTTTCCGGCGTAGTTTTGTCGGCATGGCGCGATACGAGCGCACCCATCTTGTTTTGGCTGTCGTTCAGACAGTTGCTTTGGTCGCAGGACTCATCGTTGCGTTATGCATAGGTATCACTCAGAACAAGATTAATGGTGAGCTGTTAAACCTAAACTTCGTGCCGTCGGTTGAAGTAACTTACGTAAGTCACGACGTGCACGTTACGAACAAAGGGAAAGAAAATATTTGGATGCTTGGCGGTCGGCTGGACGGCGTTGTCGATGACGACTCTAAGCTTGTAGTTCTAATAGCACCTGGTGGGTTTTATTTCATTCCCGGTGACAGATTTGAGAAGTATTTACATCAACGCGTCGGAGAGGATGGTTCAACTGTGGTAATGTGGGAAATGGATATCCGGGCGGCCAATGGTATGCAATATATCGTGACGACACGGTTCGTCGTAACGATGAGTAAAGGCGTGCCCGATGTTAGAACTCAAACGACTTCTATTGTGCCTTCGGCAATTAATCGAAACTGAGGCCTCTGCGGCCTGAGCAGCCGTAACGCATAGCGTTACATTGCGAGCCGCCAAAGGACGGCGCTGCTAAAAGCAGCTGTTCCCTCCGAGTCAGGGTAGCGAAGCGAATGGGCTGACGGCTAACCGTCTAAATGTGAGCTGCGCGATTCCGCCGCTCGGGTTGAGCCGAGGCGCGATGGACGGCAACGACCGCAACGATCGCGCCGGCGATTGATACCACGCCGGAAACTATCAAGAGCACAAGGTTCATTGTTCGATGCGGTCCTTCTTAGGAAGCATGATGCACACCGTCGCGTTTATCAAGGCGAAGATAAAGAACAGCGGCGACCAGTGCCTCAGGAAATCTTCCTTAAACTGCTGATGCGAGATGATGTTGCCGAAGACGTCCATGTACCAAACGGCGGAAACAAGAATTAGAAAGCCGGATGTGACAGTCATCAAGGCCTTAACTTTGGCAAACTCGGTCGCGTAGACGACTAAATCGCCAAGCGCGGCAATCAGCAGGGTCATGGATATCAGGACGAGTTCGCCGCGACTCCAAGTGTCCGACACCGCAGTGAACAAACCGCGGTCAAAAATGATCAGGCCCGCCAGGAATAAAGGAAGCACGGCGCTGCCGACACCAAACACGAGCCAGATCAACAGTCTGAGGGGCATTGGGGCGAGGATAACGAAGCGGGAATGGCGGTCAAGCTTGTCGATTTTATATGACATATATTGTCTGATGTCATGGAGCTACCGAGCGTAACACCCCTGGCGTAGCTGTTTCCCTCGATTTCGGGTTCGCCCCCGGCACTAGGTTCGCGAAGTCTTCCTGATCCGGCCTCATTTCGTTCACCGGCCCAAGCATTCGCTTTTTCACATTCGGTCGCCGATTTGCGCGAGCAATTATCGATAAGTCGCTCTTATTAAGTAATCACAGTTGTTTGTTACGTGCGTCCGGTGCAAACCCTTCGCCGAACGGCTAATGGTTCTGCATTGTCTGAATTGGCCTCGTCACCTTGACGCGAATCGGACAGCTGCTAGCCTCTGACCCTAAGTCCTGCCTGCCATGTTCTTCAATCGTTCGCCGTTCGTCGTCGTCATCGTCATCGTCATCGTTTTCGTCTCCTTCCTCGCCGTGAATTCATTGCGGTCGCAGGAGGCCCTGGACGCTGAGAAATCCCCGACGCCGGCCGCGGAATCGAGTCCAGAGAAGAGCGCGAAAAAACCGGCCAGGAGTCTTGAGGAAACGATGAGGCCGGAGGAATTCAAGGCTGCGGGACTGGATAAGCTGAACGAGGACGAATTGCAGCATCTCGACGCCTACCTCCAGGGTTATCGCCAGAGCGCTCAGAAGAAAGCGGCCGAGCAAGCGCAAGCCAAAGCGAGCGAGGAAATCAAGAAAGCCACCGTAAAAGCCACCGAAGAAGCGAACCAAAGCGCCAGGACCAAGCTCGACTCACTCGTTAGTCGTGTCGACGGCAACATCGACGGAGTTAAGGGTCACACGATTATCAGACTGGAAGACGGCAGCGTCTGGAAACAGGTCAATGGCATCGATCACACCGACGATCACTTTCGCGCGACGGTGACGGATCATCCTACCGCAGTCGTTTTTCACACGACGTTTGGTTACAAAATGCGGATCGAAGGAATGCCCGAGTTCTATGTCGATCCTATCGTGAAGCCTTAGGCGCTCCCGATTTCATCCAAGCGGGCGCATCGCCGTCGCGGCGGGAGCGAACGCAGCCAGCCCGAACTCAGCATGAGTCAGCTGGGCGGCGCGTTCGACGTCAGCTTCATCAATCACGACTGCAATTTTGATTTCCGACGTCGAGATCAGTTGAATGTTGATCCCGGCTTTGCCGAGACAATCGAAGAGCCGCGCGGCCACACCGGAATGTGAACGCATTCCAATTCCCACCACACTCAGCTTGGCCACGCCGCCGCTGGTGATTAGCCCTGTCGCCTTCACTTGCTTGACGATCGGCTTCAGCAATTTCGTCGCCGCTTTCAGATCGTTCTCGTGAATCGTGAACGAAAGATCGGTCGTGCCCTTTTTCAAAACGCTTTGCACGATCATGTCCACGACGATGTTGGCTTTTGCGATCGTGGAAAAGATTTGGCCGGCGATCCCAGGTTCATCCCGCACATCATCGATCGTGATCTTCGCCTGCTTACGGTCGATGCTAACGCCGCGGACGACGACATCTTCCATGTTCGCGGTTTCTTCTCTCGCGAGCGTTCCAACGTCGGGCTTCATGCTCGAGCGGACCTCAAATTCGACGCCGAATTTTTTCGCGAACTCGACTGCGCGCGATTGCATCACTTTTGAACCGGCGCTGGCCATCTCGAGTAATTCGTCGTAGGCGATCTCGTTGAGTTTCTTTGCCTCCGTGACGACGCGGGGATCGCACGTGAAAACACCATCGACATCAGTGAAGATCTGGCAGGCGTCCGCGTTCAGAGCGCCGGCAAGCGCGATCGCGGTCAAGTCCGAACCGCCGCGACCAAGCGTGGTGGTTTCGCCCTCGGCGCTCTGACCCTGGAACCCGGCAACGATGACAATGTAATCGTCAGCCAGTAGCTCGTGAATTTGTTTTGGACTGATGTTCGCGATCCGCGCCTTGGTATGAAACCCGTCGGTCAGAATGCCGGCGTCAGCGCCAGTCAACGAAATCGCTTTGGCGCCGAGTGCGTTTACTGCCATCGCTGTCAGCGCGCAGGCCGCGCGTTCGCCGGTGGCGAGCAAAACGTCGAACTCGCGTTTGTCCGGGTCGGGCGATGTTTCATGCGCGAGCTTGATCAATTCGTCGGTCACACCCGCCATTGCTGAAACGATCGCGACCACGCGACAATCGTCGCGCTGAGTTTCAACGATCCGGTTGGCGACGTGCCGGATGCGTTCGGGATTCGCAACCGACGTGCCGCCGTACTTCTGGACGATCAGACGCATGACAAACGGCGCGACTCTAAACTAGAATCCGATCGCGCGCCGCACATTGTCGATCTTGGCTGGGACTGGTTCAAGCTTGCCAATTTTGTTCTTGATCGCATCGGGGTCTTTCAACCCATGACCCGTCACGGTGCAAACAATTTGGCGCCCTTCAGGAATTTTTTGCGACCAATTGAACAACCCGGCGATCGACGCGGCGCTGGCTGGTTCGACGAAAATTCCTTCGTTTTGCGCAAGCCAGCTTTGCGCGGCCAGAATTTCCTCGTCCGTCACAACATCGACATCTCCCTTGGATTCATCCAGCGCCGCCCGCGCTTGTTTCCAGCTCGCCGGATTACCGATCCGGATCGCGGACGCGATTGTTTCGGGATTTGAAATAACCTTGTCGTGGAAAATCGGCGCCGCGCCGGCGGCCTGAAAACCAATCATCGCCGGCGACTTTGTCGATCTTCCGTGCGCCTTGTATTCCAGATAACCGGCCCAATAGGCGGCAATATTTCCGGCGTTGCCGACCGGGAGCAGATGAAAATCAGGCGCATCACCGAGATCGTCGATTATTTCAAACGCGGCCGTCTTCTGGCCGGCAATCCGATCGGGATTAATCGAATTCACAATGGCGAATTCCGCTCCCTCGCCGAGCTCGCGCACAATCCGGAGCGCGTCATCGAAGTTGCCTTCGATCGCGACAATCTTTGCGCCGTGCGCGATCGCTTGAATTAACTTGCCGCTGGCGATTTTCCCGGCAGGCAACACGACCGCGCACGGAATGCCAGCGCGTGCGGCATAGGCCGCGGCCGAGGATGACGTGTTTCCGGTCGAACCGCAAATGAGCGCGCGCGCACCGCGATCGATTGCTCTTGAAACGGCAACCGTCATTCCGCGGTCTTTGAACGATCCGGTCGGATTGAGTCCTTCGTTTTTGATGAACACTTCGCACCCGCGCCCGACGCGTGCGCTCAACTTCGGCGAGAACACCAACGGCGTGTTCCCCTCGCCCAGAGAAATAACGGTTTTGCAGGGCGGAAGAAATTCGCGAAAACGCTCGATTACTCCCCTGCCCTGCTCCATTTTCACTTCTTCCATCGACAATCTTTCATTCGAATCAATTCAGGCGATTGTCGAGCCGCAACTGCAGTTGTAAGATCGACATCGTATGCCGGAGCTGAGCAAGAAAGATAAGCTGCGCCTTCTCACGATCATGCTCGAGAGCCGGCATGCCGATTTGCGCGAACAGAATCTGAATCGGCAGGGCAAAGGCCATTTTCACACGCCGGGAATGGGTCATGAAGCGCTCGCCGCAATCTCCATCGACATGGAGCCGGACGATTACATCGTTCCGTTTTATCGCGATCGCGGGCTGGTCCTCGGGCGCGGCATGACGACGCGTCAACTTGGACTCGAATATTTTGCCAAGCGAAAAACCGGCAGCGGCGGTCGGATGATGGCGTCGCATTACAGCGATATCGATCTTCACATTTGGAGTGTGCCGACACCGACCGGCTCGCAACTCTTGCCCGCATGCGGAATCGCCTGGGGCCTCAAACTCGATGGCAAAAAGAATATTGTTGTAACGACGGTTGGCGATGCCGCCACACGTCAGGGCGATTTCTTCGAAGCGGTTTGCTTCGCCAAAGAAAGAGAACTGCCGGTGCTGTTCATTGTCGAAGACAACGCTTACGGCATCAGCACTCCGACCCGGAAAATTAATCCGCTCGCGCTCGGTGTTCTCGAGCGGGACGAGTGGCAACAACTCGCCGGCGAAAATGTTCAGCAGATTTACGATTCAGCAGCGGCCGCCATAGCGAAGATGCGCGCCGGTGGCGGTCCGCATTTTTGGTGGGTGAAAATGGAACGGCTCTCGAGTCACACCAGTTCCGACGACCAGAAACTTTATCGCAGCGCCGAGGAGCTCGCCGAAATCGAGAAACGCGATCCGGTCAAGTGTTGGAAAGAAAAATTAATTGTCGAAGGTTTGCTGACCGCTGACGAGTTCGCCAAGATCGACAACGAGATTAAAGAGCGGGTCCGGAGCGAGTTCGCCGAAGCCGAAAAAGCGGAAGATCCGTCGCCTAACGAGCTGACCGCGAATGTGACCGGCGCGATGCCGAAGATCGACAAGGAAGTATTACCGCCGGGCAAATACCGCATCGGCGATACCGTGAACCAAACGTTGCGTCTTGGACTCAAAGAAGATTCGCGACGGGTAATTTTCGGCGAGGACGTCGAAGATCCGAAAGGCGGCGTGTTTCGATTGACCCAAAAACTTTCCACCGAATTTCCAAAACAGGTTTTCAATTCTCCGCTCGCTGAATCGACCATCCTCGGCGTCGCGTGTGGCCTGGCCGCTTATGGCCGCCGGCCGGTCTTTGAGTTGCAGTTCATCGATTTCATTTATCCGGGATTCAATCAGCTGGTCACGAACATTTCGAATTTGCGTTGGCGCACGTTCGGAAACTGGAAGTGTCCGGCCGTCATCTACGCGCCCTACGGGGCTTATCTGCCCGGCGGAAGTTTGTGGCACAGTCAGGCTAACGAATCCGCGCTCGCCCATTATCCAGGACTGACAGTCGTCATTCCGAGCACACCGGAAGATGCAGCCGGTTTGCTTTGGACTGCGATGCACGCCGAAGATCCGGTCCTCTTTCTAATTCCGAAACACATGTTTTGGGCGGAACGCGAATCGAAAGAACCGGTTCGGGCGGTTCCCTTCGGTCAGGCGCGCAAATTCCGGGACGGTTCCGACGTAACCTTAGTCGCGTGGGGCAATACCGTTGAGAAATCGCTCGAGGCTCTCGCCAAGATCGACAACCAAGTGGGCGTCGAACTCTTCGATCTGCGTTCGATCGTGCCGTGGGACAAGGAAGCGATCGCGGCTTCAGTTCACAAAACCGGGCGCCTGGTCGTGGTTCAAGAAGACACTGAAAATTGCAGCGTCGGCCAGATGATCATCACCCACATCACGTCGCAGCCCGATCTCTGGAGCGAAATGGTCAGTCCGCCGATCCTCGTCAGCAAAACGAACGTGATGATCGGTTACAATCCGATTTACGAATACGCCGCCTTGCCCGATGTCGATCGAATCGTTGCCGCGATCAGAAAATCCGTTTCGACGCGACAAGAGCGCAAAGATGTTGTAGCGGCGTTTGTGTCAAACGCCGAACCGAGTAAACAGGCGCCCGCCGCGGCGAGCGCCTCTCCAACTTCAGGGAACGGAAACGTGCAGCCGATTACCGTCCCGATCATGGGCGAAGGCATTCGCAATGCGAAAATAGTTTCACTTTTAAAAAAGCCGGGCGACCCGGTAGCTCTCGATGACGATCTCTGCGAAGTCGAAACCGACAAAGCCGTTTATCCAATTCAATCGTCGTTCGCCGGCACAATGGGCGAATGGAAAACGAAAGTTGGAGACACCGTCGAGATCGGCCAGGAGCTTGGAACAATTTTAACGAGCGAGGATGTAGCGGCGTCTGTGTCACACGCCGAATCTAGCAAACAGGCGCTCGCCGCGGCGAGCGCCTCTACAACAAGAGCAGCGTCTTCCGAGGTTCATACGCACAGAATCGAGCCCGCGCTCTCGCCGACGATCACCCGCAAACTTTCGCGGGTAATTCCGGCGAATCTGCAAATCGACGCGCGTTGGGACGCGATCCATAAAACGCGCGACACCGCGAAAAAGAAAAATGGCAAGAACGCCCCTTCGCCTTCGGTCATGATCGCCTGGGCCGTTGTCCGCGCGATGGAAAAACATGCGCCGTTCCGGCGATTAATTCTCGAAGACGAAAGCATCGTCGAAAATGAAAACTTCGATCTCGGGGTTGCCGTCGCGTTGGAACACGATCGGCTCGCCACCGCCGTGATTGTCGATGCCAACAAAAAGAGCTGGCCCGAGTTCGTAAAAATTTACGACGAAACGATCGAAGCGACTCGAGGAGGGCGCGTTGACGCGATGAACGCGCCGGTCGTGATCACCAGCCTTGGCGCATTTGGCGTCAAAGCGGGCGCGCCGATTGTTGTCCCGCCATCAGTCGGCACTCTGTTTGTGGGCACCGCTCACCACGAAATCATTCCGAACGGGAAGAAGAACGAAACCGCAGAAGTAATTACGCTTTCACTCACCTTCGACCATCGCGTCCTGAACGGCGCCGCCGCGGCCAGCTTTGTTCACGAAATCAAACAGCTAATCGAGAAGTTTACCATTCCAACTGGAGAGACGCGCGCCGTCGCGTCCCATTAACTTCCCGTTCGCTGCATCACTTGGCTAGGCGAACCACGACTATAGTGAGTGGATAGGACCCTACCTTCTTCTCTGGAGATCTTAATCGTGGCTGTGCGACCATCTGCCAGCGAACAGGTCACAGTCCACGTGCCGCCGCGAAAACTCACCTGATACGGCGGCTTCGTAGCAACTCCTCCTCCACCGTAAATCGGCAGAGCATAGGCCGCGAACTTTCTCGCGGCTGCTTCATCTTGAACGCGTAATCTGTCCTCAAGCTCCTTCTCGCACAATGGGCAATAGGCGATAACGCTCGGCACACACTGAAGCTTCGAGCGACGGAGGGTCTGGTAATCTGGAATCCGATTTGGGGAACTCTCTCCAACGATGTTGTAGAACGGCCGATCCATGTTGTCGTGCGTAAACACACCTTGCGGTGGTTCGTAGCCGCGCGCCGTGATCAGCGGAACATGATGCTTCGCGCAAAGTCGCTGACCGGTCGACGAAGTGGCAACTGCGGCTTGGCGCCACAACGTGCTGCAGGCCGCGAGCATCACCGCCGAGAGAACGAGCGCTCGCATCTTTCTAGCGAGAATTAGACGAAAGTTTGCCGTCGGAGGCGAACATTTTTCGCCTTATTTGAGCAACGATTCGTAGAGCGCTGTCGTTTTCTTTGCGATCGCGCTCCAGCTGAAATTTTCTTCGGCGCGTTTGCGGCCGGCCTTGCCGAATTTTTCGCGTTTTTTCGGATCTTTCATCAGCTGATTGATCCGCGCCGCGAGGTCGCGCGAAAATTTTTCGGGATTGAGCGGCTCGAATGGGCTCTCTTTCATTTGCTCGAGTGGAACCAGGAAACCAGTCTCGCCATCGACCACGACTTCTTTGATCCCGCCGACCGCACTTGCCACGACTGCGGTTTCGCAAGCCATTGCTTCAAGATTGATGATGCCAAACGGCTCGTAGATCGACGGACAGCAAAAGACCGCCGCATGGGAGTAGAGCTCGATCACGGCCGGCCGATCGAGCATCTCTTCAATCCAGAAAATGTTTTGGCGTTTCTTTTGGACAGCAGCCAGCGCCTGCTTCATTTCGTCAGCGATCTCGGGCGTATCCGGAGCGCCCGCGCAAAGGACGATCGGAAAATCGGCGTCCATGAACTGAATCGCGCGAACCAGATGAATGATTCCCTTTTGTCGCGCGATTCGGCCGACGAAAAGCAGGTACGGTTTTTCCGGATCGATCCGGTGGCGCTCGAGCGCCGCGGTTGAATCGACGCGGCGATATTCGTCGGGGTCGATGCCGTTGTGAATGACTTGGACACGCTTTGGATCGACATCGAACAGTCGCTCGACGTCGCGTTTGGTTTCGGCGGAGACGGCGATGATTGCGTCCGCCATTTCGAGCGCGGTCTTTTCGACCCACACCGAGAAATCGTAACCGCCGCCGAGTTGCTCGCGTTTCCACGGCCGCAACGGTTCAAGCGAGTGGGTTGTGATCACGAGCGGAATGCCGTAATTCAGTTTCGCGAGAATTCCGCCGAAATGGCTGTACCAGGTGTGACAATGCACCAGATCGGCGTCGATGTTGGTGGTGTTGAAATCGATATCGCGGCGGAGCGCGCCGAAGACCGACTGCAACCGCTTCGGACAAGTGAAGCTACTGGTGTCGAGTTCGAACCCGGTGACTTTGAGCCGGCCCTCTTTGAAATTTTGATCACCGAAGCAGCGAACATCGACATCGATCGTCTTTGCCAGCTCGCGCGAGAGATAACCGACGTGGACGCCCGCGCCGCCATAAATGTAGGGCGGATATTCGTTAGTGAGGAAGAGGACCTTCACGGCATGTTTCTACTAATCGCGCACGGAAGATGGAGCAAGCATATGAAGTGTTGTAGCGGTGCTTGTTCTCAAGCACCGAATTAAATAAACAGGCGCTCGCCGCGGCGAGCGCCTCTACAACTACTTCCCTGCGCGGACGAGAAGCACCGGCACCTGCGCCCTATGCCGGACTTCGTTGATCGTGCTGCCGTGAAGGAGATCGCCTAACAAACGGTGGCCATGCGCCGTCATCGCGATCAAATCGCATTGTCGATCCTCGGCCGCTTTGACAATTCCCTGCGCCGGATCGCCCAGCGCGAGAAAAGTGTCCACGACTAATCCCCGCTTCCGCAATGTCTCAGCGGAACTTTCCAGATAAGCGCGGTCGTCCTTCATCTCCTGCGATTCAGCCAAATTCAGCTGATTGAAATTTCGAGCGACGTAACCATCGGCGACGTGGACGAGCAATAATTCTGAGTGATGCAAACCCGCGAGCTCGGCAATATGCGGAAGGAGCGTTTGATCGGCACTACTGTTTTCGAGAGCGACGAGAATTTTTCGATACATGTTAGTAATGACGAATGACGAATGACGAATGACGAAACAAACCGGCGGCGACAGCGATCAGGCTGGCTGATAATAGTCTCACGATTGTTTCGGGCTTCGGCATTCGATCATTCCTTCGACATTCGACATTCGACATTCGTGCTTCGCCGCGTATCAGCGCCACACGCGACGCAATCTGACTCCAACTTTACGCGGCTTCGTCATTTCCCCGTGACCGACGCGCTGATCCCGACCCAGTCACACAGATATTTTCCGTTCAGTAAAACAATCACCGCCGTCGTGATCCAGGCCAATGTTTGCAGCCAAAGCGGCGAAACGAACTTACCCATCTTTCGACGGTCGCTCGTGAACAAGACCAGCGGAATCACGGCGAAGGAGAGCTGCAGACTGAGAATGACCTGACTGAGCAAAAGTAATTTTGCCGTGCCGCCGGCGCCAAATAGAGCGGCGACAAATACAGCGGGGATAATTGCGATGACGCGCGTGATCAATCGCCGCAGCCACGGGCGCAAACGAATGTTGAGAAAACCTTCCATTACGATCTGGCCGGCCAGCGTGCCGGTCAGGGTCGAGTTTTGTCCGGAGGCGAGAAGGGCAAAGGCGAAAAGCGCGCTCGCGATTGGGACGCCCAGCGTCGGGGAAAGTAGTTTGTAAGCGTCCTGAATTTCGGCAACGTCGTGCTGGCCATGTTTGTGAAAGCTCGCCGCGGCCACAATCAGAATCGCCGCGTTAATGAACAAGGCGAACATGAGCGCCACGCTGGAATCGATGGTGGCAAACTTAATCGCCTCGGATTTGCCGGCGGCGCTTTGTTCGTAATTACGCGTCTGCACGACTGAGGAATGGAGATAAAGATTATGCGGCATCACCGTCGCGCCTAGAATTCCGATCGCGATGTAAAGCATGTCGCGGTTGCCAATGACTTCAGTATGCGGAACAAAACCGCGCAGGACTGCTTGAAACTCGGGTTTCGAAAAAATAATCTCGAAAAGAAAGCAGCCGCCGATAGTCAGGATGAGAACAAGAACGAGGGCTTCGATGTAACGGAAGCCTTTGTTTTGCAAATAGAGCACGGCCAACACATCGAGGGCCGTGATGCAAACGCCGAGGACGAGTGGAATTTTAAAGAGCAAGTTTAAGGCGATGGCCGAACCGATCACCTCCGCCAGGTCGCAGGCGCAAATGGCCAGCTCGCAAATTATCCAGAGCGCAAACGAAACCGCCGGCGAGTAATGATCGTGACACGCCTGTGCGAGATCGCGCTGGGTGGCGATGCCGAGGCGCGCGCAGAGCGCTTGCAGCAGAATCGCCATCAAATTTGAAAGCAGAATGACACTCAGCAGCGTGTAACCGAATCCCGAACCGCCGGCCAAATCGGTCGCCCAGTTGCCCGGATCCATGTAACCAACCGCGACCAGATAACCCGGACCCGAAAACGCGAGCAGCTTTCGCCAAAAACCTGCGCCGGGAGCGATTGCAATCGTGCGATGCGATTCCGGCAGGCTCGGAGATGTGCGATCGACTCGCCAACCATCCCCGGTCGAAAGCTGATTCTGCATTCAGATCAAGTTACCGTTTCATTCGGCGTAGACAAGATCGACTACGACGCCGGGCTGACAGCGAACGATCAGATTGATCGGCCGGCAGCAAACGCTGCAATCTTCGATCAGCGATTGCTCCGATTGCGAAGTGTCGATCTGTAACGGAAAAACCTCGCCGCAATGCGGACAGGTGATTTCGGTTTCGATAACGAGTTGCATGTTGTTGTAGCCACGGGCCTATGGCCCGTCCGGTACTAAACTCGACGGCGCACAGCGCCGTGGCTACACATTTCAGACCGCCGCGTCCCGTTTGGTCGTCACCGCGGCCGGTTCCGCTTCCTGAAGCTTCTGAAAATGGAGTTGGTGAATTCGGCGGTTATCCGACTGGGTCACAGTCACGAGATAACCGTCGATCTTCACCTGCTCGCCTTGCTTCGGCAGATGTCCGAGCAGATGGGTCACATATCCGCCGATCGTGCTAACATCCGGACTTTCCAATTCCAGTTTGGCGAGATCGTTCAACTCATAGAGCCCGAGGGTGCCGTCGACCGTGAATTCGTTCGCGTTGATCTTCTTGAATTCTTCCTTGTCGGTGTCGAATTCGTCCTGGATGTCGCCGACCAACTCTTCGAGCACATCTTCCAGGGTTACCATTCCGACCGTGCCGCCGTATTCGTCGACCACAATGGCCAGGTGGGCGTGCTTGCTCAGGAAAAGACTGAGCAATTTCTCCAGCTGCATCATTTCCGGCACTGGAGTCAATTCGCGCTTGATCCGCATCAAATCGGGATTCGGATCGCGCATCATCGGCACCAGTTCCTTGATGTGAATCAAACCGATCGTGTTATCGAGATTTTCGCGACAAAGTGGAAATCGCGTGTGTCGCGAGTCGATCGCTTTTTTCACGTTCAACTCGAAATCGTCCTCGATATCGAGATAAACAATTTCGCCGCGCGGCGTCATGATATCGCGGATCACGCGCTCACGCAGATCGAGCACGTTAAGCACGAGTTTGCGACCGAGCGGCGAAACGTCTTTCGATTTCTCGCTTTGCTCGAGAATGAGGCGCAACTCTTCTTCGCTATGGGCCAGCTCAGTGCTGGGAATCGGCTTCATCCGCAGCACTCGCTGCAAAAGGAAATTCGATGATTTGTGCAGCAGCCAGATTGCCGGCCGGAACAGGAAATAAAATGCCCCTAATGGCCGGACCAGACGCAGCGAGACCGCCAAGGGATTCGCGATCGCGGTGTATTTCGGCGCCAGTTCGCCGAACACGATGTGCATGAACGTGATCCCGATAAACGCGAGCGTGACCGAAACCGAGGTGACAAACACGTGCGATTGAATGTTCGCCAGGGCAAAGAACGGCTCGAGCAGATGCGCGAGAAATTCTTCACCGAGCCAGCCGAGCGCCAGACTGGCCACGGTCACGCCAAGTTGCGTTGCGGAAAGATAAGCATCGAGATGCGAGCGAATGTACTTGGCGAAACGCGCCCGCGGGTTCCCCTCCTCCGTCAACTCGTCGAGCTGGCTCGCGCGGACTTTGATGATCGCGAATTCGCACGCGACGAAAAATCCATTCAACGCGACGAGAGCCGCGATCACTGCCAGCTTACCGATGATGATGGCCGGCGAGTCCCATTGCGTCACCGGCACATCGGCGAGCGGAAGAATTTGAAGTGACAAAGAGTTCATTTTTTGTAGCCACGGGCCTGTGGCCCGTTTTGAGTCGGACGTTGCACAGCAACGTGGCTACAACTCTCTACCAACTGGACTTCGTCACGCCAGGGATCAGGCCCTGGGAGGCGAGCTCGCGAAACGTGAGCCGCGAGACTTTGAACCGGCGGATAAACGCGCGGCGGCGGCCGGTGACTTCGCAACGATTGACCACTCTCGTCGGGCTGGCATCGCGCGGAAGCTGCGTCAAACCGACGTAATCCTTCTTCGCTTTGAGCTCGGCGCGGACCGCGGCGTATTTCTTCACCGTCGCACGCTTGCGTTCGTTGCGATTGATCCAGGATGTCTTTGCCATAAGGGAACGCGGAATTTAGTGGCGAACGAGGAAAGTGCAAATTCTTTGGTGTAGCCACGGCGCTATGCGCCGTAATTTCTTTTGACCGCCCGCCGGGCGTGGCTACATGGCATCCGCCAATGATTTCGCTCAGCCGCAAAGACTTTCCCTCGCCCCGGGAGGACCTCGCCCAGGCGCTGGACGCCGCGCTTCATAGGTTCGTCCAGAAAACCGGGCGGATTGTCGATCTTCGGTCGCGCGTGTTTCCCCTGGTCGACGAAATCCGGATCAATCTCGACCGCGCAAAATTCGATTCCGCTCCTCCGCCGCTGGCGAAGACCGAAGGCGACACCGCGCTCGCGTTTGAAACGGCTGTGGTCACCATGAGCGGCCGGAACATTTCGGTGCGCGGCGTGCCGCTCGATTTGCGGATGGAAATGCGCGACGTCGTTTTTCACAAAGGCACCGACGCCAACGGCGATGCCGTCATGCTCATCCATCGAGCACGCGAGGGGCAATTAGTGCTCTCCGCGGCGCAATTGGATCTGGAAGAAGCAATTGGAAGACTTGGCGGAGAGAAAGCGCGCCTCTGGGGAGTCGACCTCGAACAAGTCCGCCTGGCGATGCGCGCGCGCAGCCGGCGATCGCTTGCCGCCGACATCAAGATCCAGGCGAAGAAGTTTTTTGCGCGCGCCAACATAGACATCTACGCCCAACTCGACATCAGCAACGAGTTCGTCGCCAAAATTTCTGAGATGAAATGCAAAGGCGACGGCAAACTCGGTTCGTTCGCCTGCGCCGCACTCCAGCCGCTGTTTGAGAAACTGAAGAGCCAATCTTTCCCGCTCAAAGCACTCCCGCTCGGCGGTCTTCGAATCGTCGACGTCCACGTCGCCGTCGCCGATACCGTGGAGCTCACCGTCGATTTCGGGAGCGAAGTTTGACGCTTGGCCAAGAGTGCTAGCACTTTGTAAGATCGAATCATGGCCCTCCGGAACGTCGCGCGACAGATTCTGGGAACATTTATGGCAGTCTTCGCAGGTTGGTTAGCCGCGGTTGTGTTTGTGGCTCTTGAGATGGTGGTTTACCTCATCGTTGATCCGCACACGAAACCTCGGGCCGTTTATTGGTACCCGATGGGTTTCGGAATAGTCATGAGTTTCTGGATCATTCCCGTTTGGTTGGTCGTGCTGATTCCACTTTATCTTTTCGTTCCAACTTCGTCGGTCCTCTGGCGAAAATCAGTATGCGCGGCGTGCGGAGCAATCGCAGGAATCATTTTGGCTTATCCTTTCTTTCATCCGATGTGGGGTGTGGACGAGACGGACTTCTCAGTTTGGAACTATTTTATTCTCGCCGCGATTGTCGGCGGCGTTACATGTTTTGTCGGCGCGCTAACACGAAACCGGTTCAAGCCGGCCAATTAGGCTATGATTTATTGTCGCGCGAGTCGCCGAAACAAAAACGCGCCGAGGATGATGAAGAGAACGTTCGGCACCCAGATGAGAAGCTCGGGGTGCACTTTCGGATTTCCGCGGAGTGTGTCGGCGATGATAACGAAAAGAAAATATGCGACCGCGACAATCAATCCCATCGCGAAACCGATCGATGTTTCGCGGCGGTGCGCGGTCACGCCGAGTGGGATGCCGATGATGGCGAACGCGACGCAGGCGAATGGAAATGCAAAGCGTTTGTTGATCTCAGTCCGGCTCTCGCTCCGTTCCCGCGTGTTTTCGCTTTTTAACTGATCGATCAACTGCTCGATCGACATGGCGGATCGGCTCGGCCGCTTCTTCTCTTTCTCGTAAAGCTCATCAAGACTGATGGGCAACGTTCCTTCATTCATACTGATGCCGTCTTTGATCTTGCGCAGGTCGGACGGATCTTTCTCATCGCGCTGCTGATAACGCGCGTTGTAGAGATGCATCAGGATCCGTTTGTTCTCGAGATCGGCCTCGAGCATTCCGGTACGCGCGAAGGTCACTCGCGTCGGCATCGATTTCTGATCGATTTCGAAGACGGTGATGTTCTCGAGTTTGTTGCCTTCTTTCTTTCCGACGTAAATTTTTCGCCCGGGAAACTGGTCGATTACCTGATCGCTCCCGAAGAGCGCCATGGGATCGCGCGTGGCGAGATCGAAAATGGTGCTGCGTAATTTTTTCTGCGCGGCCGGCGACACCTGGACCGTGAGCCAGAGACAAATCGCCGTGCAGACGAGCGCAATAACACCAAACGAAACGGCGACGCGCGGAACGCTCACGCCGTTGGCGCGGAGGGCGATCAATTCGTTGTCGGCTGAGAGCCGGCCGAAGACAAGCAGGATCGCGGTGAGCAATCCCCACGGGATGGTGAAGATGAGCGAGAACGGAAAAACGTAAGCGATAAAGGCGAGCAAATATTCGACCGGGACATCGTGATTCACCAGCAGCGGCAGCAGTTTCCGGAAAATGTTGCCGACGACGAGAACGAGGCTCAGCACCGCGATCGCGAACCCCACGTTCACGAGCAGCTCGCGACTGACGAATTTATCGATCAACTTCATCGTTAGCCAAGAGTAGCACAAAATCACACTTGGAGGGACGGCCTCTGTGCCGTCCGAATATATAGGACGCGGCGGAGCGCGTCCCTCCAATTCAGGTGGGGGCGATTGACCCAATCGATCCGAGCCGGATTGGCATTTGCGGGCGGTCGGTGAACCGCCCCTACCAGCTTTGATTCATCGCAAACTTTGCTAACCTGATGTCAGTGGACACGAACGACATCTACGACGTCGCGATTATCGGCGGCGGGCCGGCCGGCAGCACCGCGGCGACGCTGCTCGCCAAAGCCGGACGACGCGTAATCGTTTTCGAGCGGGAAAAGTTTCCGCGGTTTCACATCGGCGAATCGCTTCTGCCTTTCAGCGTGCAAACTTTCGATCGCCTTGGCGTGCGCGAGAAACTGGATCGCGCGTTTCTGCCAAAGTTTGGCGGCGAAATCATGGCGGCCTGCGGAACCAAAGGCGTAAAGTTTTATTTCAAGGATGGCTTCCGTTCGCAACGCGACCGTGCTTATCAGGTGACGCGCTCCGAGTTCGACGAGTTGCTCCTCGATCATTCGCGCGAGAACGGTGCGGAAATTCGTGAGGAAACCGAAGTCGAGCGAATCGAATTCACGGACGAGCATGTCGATCTGTACTGGAGAGACGCGCGCCGTCGCGTCCCAAAAATAACGGGGCACGACAGCGCGAGCTCCTCCACGAACGTTGGGCGAAGTCGCGCGCGATACTTACTCGATTGCAGCGGACGACAAACGATCCTCGGCAGTTTGTTCAATCTCAAAAAGACCTACGACCATCTGCAAAAGTTTTCCGTCTTCGCGCATTACGAAAATATTGGCCGCCTCCCTGGGCGCGATGCCACGCTGATTCGAATGGTGCGCGGACTTGATCGCTGGTTTTGGATGATTCCGCTAACCGAAACGCGCACCAGCATTGGCGTAGTGATGGACACCACGACGTTTCGTGCGACGAAACTGCCGCCCGAAATCGCCCTGGAAAAGTTCGTCACCGAACAACCGTTGATGGCCGAGCGAATGAAAAATGCGATACGGGTCTCGCCGGTTTATTCGACCGGCGATTTTTCCTATCGCAACATCCGACTTTTTGGCGACCGCTGGTTGCTCGCCGGCGATGCGGCCGGTTTTATCGACCCGGTATTTAGCAGCGGCGTTTTTCTGGCGATTATGTCCGCAGAAAAGGCAGCTGACACGCTGGAACAGGTTTTGACCAACGAATCGGACCGGCGCCGGCTCTTCAAGAAATATTCCCGCACGGTGAATCGGATCATGGACATTTACCTCACTTTCGTGAACGCGTGGTATCAACGGAGCAAGGAGTTCCTCGAAGTTTTTCTGAACCCGACTGAGACGATGCAGATCGCGGCCGCTGTGAACGCGGTCCTTGCTGGCAACGAAGGCAAGAGCCTGGCGATCAAATGGCGAATGTGGCTGTTCTACTTTTTCGTTTACATGCAGAGGTTTTTCGGGTTTTCTCCGCGGCTCACGCTCGTGCCAAAATCAGAAGAGATGCCGACGCCTGTCGGCGTCACGTTGTGATGGTAGGGGCGATTGGGGTCAATCGCCCCTACCTGCTCGCGTTCCTCGTTGCTCTGACAAGCTGCGCGACAATTTCTACGCATCAATTCGCCGAGGCGAAAGCCGATTGGCGGACGCGAACTGGACAACTTCTTTATCGCAATCCGAAGACAACAGTGATCGGCGACGTGGTTGTTCGTTTTTCAAAAGCCGGCGACTTTGAGCTGACGTTCTCGAAAGGTCTTGGCGTGAATCTTCTTTTTTTGCGGCAGGACGCTGGATTTGCTGAAGTAAAAGGTGCTCTCACAGGTCGTGGCTGGTCTGGTCCAATCGATCACGCGCCGCAGCAATTACACGGCTGGCTCGAACTCGGCGACAAGATCGTTCGCGCCCAAGATCGACATCAGGTGCGTCATGTTTCGGGATCGGAAACTTTCGTTTTCCGATTTTGATTAACACCGGTCTTGAGACCGATGTGCCTCCACCAGCTCTAGAATAAAAGTCGTTTAAACGGCTTAGTCATCCAGAACGCGGCTGATACCGGCCTAAAAGGCCGGTGTTAATGAGAGCGTCGCCATTGTAAAGCGGATGCAGTTACAGAACACTAACTAATAATGAGAATGAGTGATTTGATCGCGCGCGTCGTGGCGCAACGGCGTGTCCTGGTCTGGTTTGGCGTCGCTGCCTTGGCTGCCGCCTGCCTCGCCATACTCGTCATGCGGATCGAGCTCGACTCCGACGTGATCAACATGCTCCCGAAGGGTTTCGAGTCAGTTCACGGACTGAAAATTTACGACCGCGACTTCGAACAAACGCGCGAGTTGACGTTCGCACTGCGCTGCAATCCTCAGGATGTGGATAAGCTGGAAGAATTTGCGCCGATCTTTGTGGAAAACTTACGAAAGCAACCGTGGTGCGAGCGGGTGCTGGCCGGCTCGCCTATGGAAACGCCGGACGGCGTTCGCGATTTGCAATCGATCGCGGTTCCGCTGCTGCTGAATTTGGAGCCGGCTGCATTTGACCAAACGATGTCGATCCTGCAGCCGGAGAAAATTCGCGAGCGCCTGCATCGCTTGCATCAGGAGATCGAAGCCGGTTCGCCCCGGCCGGAGTTTGAGCTCGCACTCGATCCACTTGGCATTATCGGACCGGCACTGAAACCGTTTGCCGAAGCAAGCGCGATCGAACAGGAACAACCGCTGACCTCGCCGGACCGAACGATGCGCGTTTTTCTCGCCGTCACGAATCAACCGTCGCTCAACGCGTTCGAATGTCAGCGGTTGATGCGTCAGATAAACGCTTTTCGCGCGCGGGCGAGCGATGGCTGGGATGGCGGACCGCTGGATGTTCTCGTGACTGGCCGCTCGGCTTACGTCGCCGAGATTTCTTTGAGCATGCGTCACGACGTCATCGCTACGCTCGGCAGTTCGGTGCTGCTTGTCGGCGTCATTTTCTTCATCGGCTTTCGGCGATGGCTGCCGCTCCTCGGAATGGGTTTTTCGCTTTTACTCTCTTGCCTGGTCGCGCTGGCGGCAGGAATGCTTATTTTCGGGAGGCTCAGCATGGTGGCAGTTGGTTTCTGCGCCATTCTGGTCGGGCTCGGTGTCGATTTCGCGATCCTGATTTTCGGTCGCTATCAACAGGCGCGAATTGATGGCGAGGAATACCAGCAGGCAATCACGACGTCCGTGGCAAGACTTGGCCGCGCTGTTTTCTTTGGCGCGCTGACAACCGCAGTCGGATTTCTTGCCCTGATTCTGAGCGGCTCGATGGGTTTTTCACAGCTCGGCGTCCTGATCGCGATCGGCATTTTTTTCGCGGGGCTATTCATGTGCACGATTCTGTTTCTGTTCGTGCGCCCGGGGCAAGTGCCGCAGCAACACGATTGGGTTTTCGAAGCCGTGAAAAAATATGTTCGCTGGAGCGTCCAACGACCCGCACCGATGATCATCGTTGCCGGAGGAATTCTATTAGCACTGAGCGTGATCGGGTTCTCGCCTGTTCCGCCGCTGCACTTCGAAGCGAGCGCGCGTTCGCTGGAACCAAAGAACAGCCGGGCCGGTCAGGCTTTGCAGGCGATCATGGAGAAAATGCCAACGCGTTGGGAGCCGGTGCTGGGGATCGTCCGGGCGCGCGACGCGCAAGAGCTGCATGACGATTGGCAAAAGCTTTCGGCGCATTGGGCTGACCTTCAGAAAGCCGGTAAAATCAAAGGTTTCTCGACACCGGCAGCGCTTTGCCTTTGTCCGGCCTGGATAGAAAAAAATCGTGAAAGCCTTCGAACAGTGAATCTTCCGGCGGCACGCCAAACCCTCGAAGAAACTTTGGCAGCCGAAGGCTTCACTACTGACTCGTTCGCGCCTGCGTTCAGATTGCTGGACGGTTTGCAGGCGGCGGTCGACCCAAAGGCAGCCCTACCGGACTGGCGAAAACAATTGCCAAAGGGAGCGGGTTGGTGGTTTTTAGTTGATCGCTATTTCGCGAAAAATCCCCTGCTGACGACTGGATTCGCCACCACGAACGAGCCCGTTACGAGTCACGCCCAAAGCGAAGAGTTGAGCCGCGAACTGCCGGTGGCCAGTGTGCCCATGATCCTTTCAGGCTGGAGTTATGCGCTGGCCGATTTGCAGCCGTGGTCCCATCGGCAATTGCTCATCATCAGCGCGCTGATGGCGTTGTTCGACATTGGGCTGCTCGCGATTTTGTATCGCGACTTGCGGCTTTGGCTGATCCAGATCCTGACGCTGACATTTGGAATTGGCGCGATGATCGCAACGATGAAGCTGCTCAATCTCCATCTAAACCTGCTCAACGTGCTTTCGTTCCGGCTCGTGCTCGCGATCGGCGTCGATTACGGAATTTATGTCGTGCTCGTTTGGCAAAAAACGCGCGAGCTGGAGCACGATGTGGCAGGAGTCATTAAGCCGGTCATTCTCGCCGGCCTGACCGCGGTCAGCGGATTCGGCTCGTTAGGCTGGGGGCGCAATCCGTCGTTGAGCGGACTTGGTGTCGCCTGCGCAATCGGGATTTTCTGGAGCTTGATCGCGACAATTTTCTTCGCCTTGCCGGCGATGGCAGCAGCTAGACCAAAACTCTGGAGCGGGCAATGAAGGCACCGCAGCCGATATAAGATCGACACCACATGCGTAAAATATGCCCTCTCCTGCTCGCATTGATTTTGTTCGCGCCGATGGTCCGCGCCCAGTCGTTGTCAGAGGCGGACGTAAAGAACCTTCTCGCCCGTATCGCGGAACGACGCGCGTCGGCGCCGGACGTGCGCGCCGACTTTCAGGAACAGAAAACGATGCATCTCTTGAATAAGCCCATCGTGAGTTCCGGGAAAATCTGGTTTCACGCGCCTAATAAATTCCGGCGCGAAGTCACCGGCAGTTCGCCAAGCGTCACGGTCAGTGACGGGCGCGATCTTTGGATTTACTATCCGAATTTCAAATCAGCCGAGCATTACTCGTTAGGCAAACGGTCGCCGGTCGACGCTGCCATCGCCGCGATCAATACCGCGCTCAACCTGGAGAATGTTGAATCAACGTTTCGAATCACCGGTAGGAAGATCGACAATGGCTACGCCTTGCAGCTGCTCCCGCGCTCGCCGTCGATGAAACGAATGTTTCAGAAGTTCGATCTGCGTTTGAACAACGACTTGGTTGCGGAATGGACCGAAATGACGCAACCGAATGGCGATCAGATCGTCACCACGTATTCAAATCAAACCCGCGCCGCGATTCCCGCCTCCACATTCGAGTTCACGCCACCGGCTGGAACCGCGATCAGCACTCCACTCGGGCGCTAGTCACGTTTATCGGTGGTCGTGATCGTTGAAGGCGGACTGGATTTGATCCGCTCGTAACGAATCGTTGTCGCTTGCGTGGACATGTTTTCTTTCATCCAGGTCAAATGCGCGACGTCGTTCGCGTCGATAAGCGAGTTGATGAAATCTCCGGAGAAACGATTGTCGCCGCTGCAACTGGCCGCCGCGCAAATGGCGCCGGTGTGGACATTTGGTTCGACAACTCTAACGCTCCATGTCGGCGTCGAACTGGTTGCGTTGAACGATTCAGCCCATATCGCCGCCCAGGTCGAAGTTGTCATTGAGGTAGAATCGTGGCCATTGTCCGGCGTATAATAGTAGATGACGCCGACATGCCCGGGACTGCCCGCGGCGACCCAGGTGAAAGTTGCCGTGCCCGTGGTTGTTCCCGGAATTGGCGGGAGTTTGCTCCAGGTTACGCCTTCGTTCGTCGAGTGAGCGAGGACAACTTGAACGCCGCCGGCTGGATTTGGCTCCTCCGAAGCGACCCAGAGTTCGGCGTTCTTGCCAAGAGCCGCGCTGGGCAACGCAACCGGTATGGGAAGACCAGTCGAGCGAACCGCGGCAATAATCGAGCCGGTTGAATTCGGCGAATAGACATAAACTTTCAGCTCGGGCACTTCCTGCGGCAGTGTGCCGAAAATCTTTGTAATCTGGAGAACGTCGCTGCTTCCCGCCACTTGGAGCAACGGTCCGGTTTGAGGTTCGAGCAGACCCGCGCCGATCGCTGTCGGGGTCCAAGTCGATCCGCGATCGGTACTGTGCAAAAACGCCGTCTCGTACAAGCCTTCGTTCGTGACTTCGTAGTCGTCCATCATCGTCGGGGCCAATGTCCACATGCGATCGGTGCCGCCAGGAACCACTGCCGGATTACAATTCCAGGTGATGCCGCGATCATCGCTCGTGCAGACCGCGGTCGTGCCGGCATAAGGATAATCGAATGTGAAATAGAGACGGTTGCCGGGATCGACCGAGATCGAGCTGTCGGAATTGAGATTGATGCTGGAGGCGTAGATCGGTCCCAGCAATTCCGTCCAGGTCGCGCCCGCATTGGTCGAACTGTAGATGTGTTGCAATGCGCTGATATAAAGTGTGCCATCTGGCGCCGCGGCCAGGAGCGGTTCGTTGCCGTCAACTCCGACGGTCACCGGAGTTGGAGCGGGAGTTGGTGTCGGCGTAGGCGTAGGCTTGGGACGTTTGCCGGCAAAGGCGAGTGCGGGAATCGTGACACAGGCAAAAAGTATGACGATAGTCTTCATGCTGTAGTCTGAATCGATCCTGAACAGGATTTGGCCGTATCACCGCCGCGGAAAACGACCCGACGGGATGTCAGGTTTTCGCTCGACTTTGCGTTTCGCAGCGTGGTAACGATTCGCTGTCGTTCCCCCCAAATGAGCGCGAAAACTTCTTGTCTGGTTTCGCTTCTGTGTGCGTCGGAACTGTCGATCGCTAACTCGGTCGACACCAATGCGGCGAGCCCAACTCAGGTGGCCGTTACGTCGCATATTCGTCGCGAATCCGTTGCGTCGAAAGGCATCGCGTCGATTGGATACAGCAAACGGTCGCATATTCTCGAAATCGAATTTGTGAACGGTGCGGTTTATCGATATCTCCAAGTCGCGCCATCAGTTCACCGGGAATTGATGAAGGCCGATTCCAAGGCGGGTTATTACGACGCGAACATCAAGGGCAATTATCCGTCCCTGCGCGTCCGCCCGGGAAGGAAACAAGAAGCACGTTGAAATTTTCCGAACGTTGGAGTTGGGAGGAACTGAGACACAAACTCGTTGTCACACCGGAAGAGAAACGCGTCATTCTTTTTGTTATTGCTGCTTTTATTTTAGGTCTGGCGACAAAGTGCTACCGCGACACGCATCCGCGGCCGCTGGAGTACATCGACAAAAGTCGTCCTAGGCCAGCGCTGAGCACTCCTCAGCCTTCGACCGCGCTGAAACAGAAACGAAAGAGTGGCCAGCAGAGCCGTCCTTAGCCCGACTTCGAGCGAAAGCGATTCATCAACTCAAGAATTTCTGTGCGAACACCAAACAGCTCAGCGCGAAACGATTCTAATCGTTCGTCGTCGATTAATTTTTTCTGCGCCACCTTGCCGGACGCCGCGACACTTTTGTGCAAATAACCGAGCGCGCGTTTCAGCGCCGCCACGATAAAGCCGCCTTCGCGCAAATCTTCATCGTAACCCAGACCATTAAGCGCGCCGGCGATCTTCGCTCCGGTGGTTTGAAACTGAAAAACCATTTCCGCAAGATCGACGTCTCCATCTTCGCCGAGCAGCTTGCGATCTTCACAGTAATGCCACATCGACATCGCGCTTTCGAACGCGCGTTTCGTGAGTGGATGATGAATGCGACCATCCTCGTCCCGCACCCAATCGACGCCTTCAGTCAACGGATTTGGGACCAGCTCTGGGACTTCCATTGATTCGCGCGGCGGAAGCGCACCACGTTGATCCGCCTCCAGCGCCTCCTCCAGCCAGGTCCAACCCATTTCGCGCGCGGCAATTCTTTCCTGGTCGGGGTGACCTGCGTACTTTTCCAATAGCTCCATGTATTTGTCGGTGCGCGCATCCGATTCGCGCATAAATTTTTCGTAACCGAATTCATCGAGCGGTTTGTCCTCCTCGGGATCAAACTCCTCGCGTTTTTGGGCGAGCGCTTCATCCAAACGCTCGAGCCAATCGCGCATCGCCTGTTGCGTCGCAGCGACTTGTCCCTGCTCTTGCTTCGGCGAAAGCGTCCAGGCCGGCGTCGAGACGTCTATCTTGTAATCGGTGCTCTCGACCACGACCCGGCCATTAGCTTCACTGAACCATTCGAGATAAAAGCAATTCCCCATGTGCTCGGGCGGCCTCTCACCTTTCTTTAGTAAATCGAGCGCTTCTTCGAGCGGCACATCGAAGACGCGAACTTTGCGCGAAGCGGTGATATCGCCGGCGACTCCTTCCTGCCGAGCGACAAGATCGATATTCTCTTCGTCAGTCGATCTCGCTTTCGGATTTTCGAATTTTACTAAACAACCGGCCAGATCGCGCCAGCAGTTTCCGGAAAGATCGAGCACGATCGCTTCGTCTCGCCCGCTGAGCCAGATCCGTCCATTAACGCGTCCACGCACACGATTGTCGATCTCGCCCCGCTGAACGCTCTCATGAACTCGCCAGGCCATACGTGTCAGCTTTACACCCTCTCAAGGTACTTTTCCGGAATTGGGTGATCGGGACTTTCGTGTTGCCAATAGATCGACAGGATCCACCAGCGGCTTCCGTCGTTGAAAAGCTGAATGCTATTGATCCCGCGCATGAACGGTGCGGGATCATTGGGATCGTGGCGCGATTCGTACGTGCTCCAAACATGCGCAATGCGGCCGAATTGTTCGACGCGGCGCGCGACTTCCTTCTCGTAGAAACCGCTCTTAGCAAAGATCGGCTCGACGCGCTCGATGTACCCTTCCACGTCCAGCATGAGCGGCGCAAGTCCGCCAGTCGGACGGACTCGTCCTGTGGCGAGATCGACATCGTTTCTTCCCGGTACCCTCGCGGTTGGGATTAATCGCGCTCCCGCCCAGAACAAACCGCGTTCCCGTTCCCAATCGCGCTTTTTCCCTACCGGCCCCGAGATCACGTCGTAGGCGGCAGTGATGATCGCGTCGATCGATTCGATGTCAGCGGATCTTGGTGAGTTCGACATTGGACCTTCGGCGTTGAGTGCCAGTCCGGCTCGGACCGTTGGGCGTTTTCTTTACGACTTCCAAAACTTTCCGCGCAGCATTGTGACCGGGGATTCCACTCACCGCGCCGCCGCGAAGGGCGCTTGAGCCGCAGAGAAAAACATTCTCCCATTCGGTTTCGACTCCCCACGTTCCGACTTGCTCATTTTTCGTAGCGAACGGCCAGGTCGGCGCGTCCTGGAAAATGTTGCCGTGATACATGCCGAGCGAATTCTCAATATCGACCGGACTCTTGCTTTCGATGCATGGACTCCCGTCGCGCGCGACGGCAAAGCAGTCCTCCAGCGGTTCTTCCAACCATTGGTTCATGCTCGCCAGGAATGTTCTCTCCGCTTGTTTGCGCATCGTTTCGTTGTTTTTTGCGAACAACGAATACGGCGTATCGAGTCCGAAAAGTGTGATCGTGTGGAAACCTTGCTCGCGAAGTTCCGGGGACAAAATGCTGTCGTCGGTCAGGGTGTGGCAATAAACCTCGCACGGCGTTTTCTCGGGCAACCGGCCTTTGGCGGCCTGTTCGTAGCTCGCATTCATCTGCTCGTAACCTTCGTCGCTATGGAACGTGCCGCACCACGCTCGCGCTAATGGATATTTCTTCGCCTTCAATTTCGGCAGTCGGCGCAGGAGCATGTTCATCTTGAACACACTCCCCTCGTCTACGGCCTCGGGCGCGTAGGTTTTGCCCGAATATTTCGAGAGCACGTTGCGCCCGAAGTTCGCCAACAAAAATCGAGATTCGACGGTTTGCCGTTTTCCAGCGATTTGAAACTCCACCGTTTTCTTTTTTCCCTTAAGATCGACGCCGAAAAGATCGACATTCGTCAGGAACTCTGCCCCGGCACTCCGCGCCGCTCGTTCCAATTCGCGCGCGACTGCGCCCATTCCACCGACCGGCACTTTCCATTCGCCCGTCTTATTGCCGATCAAGTGATAAAGGAAACAGCGATTCTGAAGGAGCGATGGATCGTGCGGATGTGTGAAGATCCCGACTTTGGCGTCAGTCAGGACAAGCCCGCGGACCAAATCGTCTTGAAGATAACGTTCGAGCGCTCGACCGAGCGGCTCTTCCGCCAGACTCCGCCATGCCTCGCGGGAGACCTCGTCCAGATCGAACTGCCGTTTCATTTCCTCTTTTGAAACCAGCGGCTCCAGCATGGTGTCCCAGGCCTGTTCTGCGAAGACTCGCGAGAGAGCGTAGAACTTTTTCATCTGCTCGAATTCGGTCTCGCTCCCGGTAAGATCTGCAATCGAACGCCGGCTTTGCCCTTCATCGACATTGCTGATCAGGAGGCCATCGTGCTGGCCACTCTTAATATAAGGGGTGAAAGAGCCGGTGGCCCGCCGCCGGAGCTCAAGCTTCAGCCCGAGGTCGCGAATGATTTTTTCCGGAAGCAAACTGACCAAGTAGGAATAGCGCGATAGCTGGGCGTCGTAGTCCGGAAAGACCTTTTGGGAGGTGGTAGCCCCGCCAAGGTAATCGTTCTTCTCTAATAAGAGCACACTCAACCCCGCCCGCCCGAGATAACTCGCCGTCACCAGGCCGTTGTGGCCGGCTCCGAGAATGACGACGTCGTATCGAGACTTCACCAAACCAACATCCACAGATTACACAGATTTACACAGATTTTTCTCTGTCGATCTTGCCCTTAGCACTTTTTAATCTGCGAGAATCTGTGAAATCTGCGGAGACAACGCCTGCTGGAAGTGAATCATGAGCGCATTGCCCGAAATCCGAACTCGTTGCGTGATCGTCGGCGGCGGACCGGCGGGAATGATGGCCGGCTACTTACTGGCGCGCGCCGGCGTGGATGTGGCGGTGCTGGAGAAGCATTCCGATTTCAATCGCGATTTCCGTGGCGACACCATTCATCCATCCACCCTCGAATTAATGCACGAACTTGGATTGCTCGATGAATTCCTGAAGCTGCCGCATCAGGAATTCTCCCAATTGAGAGGAGTCTTTAATGGCCACATCGCAGGCATCGCCGATTTCTCGCGTCTGCCGACGCACTGCAAATTCATCGGCTTCATGCCGCAGTGGGACTTCCTGAACTTTTTCGCCAGCGAAGCCAAAGCTTTCCCTTCTTTCGCGCTCCAGATGCGACACGAAGTTGTCGACCTTATCATCGAAGGCGACCGAATCGTGGGCGTCCGCGCGAAGACTCCCGCCGGGGAACGCGATTTCCGCGCCGATCTCGTCGTTGGCGCCGATGGGCGCCATGCCATCACCCACACGCGCGCCGGCTTTGAAATTCAGGAGCTGGGCGTGCCGATCGATGCCCTTTGGATGCATATTTCCAAACGCGAAAGCGATCCTGAGCAATTATTCGGATTCTTTCGTCACGGTAAACTGCTCGTCTTGATCGACCGGGGAAATTACTACCAGGCAGGCTTCGTTATTCCAAAGGGCGGCATCGAAACGGCCAAAGAGCGCGGGCTTCCTGCTTTGCACAAAGAAATCGTTTCGCTCGCGCCTTTTCTAAACGACCGCATCACCGAACTGGACGATTGGTCGAAAATTAAATTGCTCACCGTCCAGATCAATCGCCTGAAAAAATGGTGTCGTGAAGGTTTGCTTTGCATCGGCGATAGTGCGCATGCGATGTCCCCCGCGGGTGGTGTTGGCATCAATCTCGCGCTCCAGGATGCGGTTGCGACCGCGAACTTGCTCGCCGCGAAATTAAAAACCGGCACTGTCTCGGTCACTGACTTGGAACTGATTCAACAACGCCGGGAATGGCCGACGCGCCTGATCCAGGCGATGCAGGCATTCATTCACCGGCACGTCGTGACCGGACGGGAATCCAAGAGCGGAGATTCGCTCCCAATCTTAGTCCGACTTCTGCAATGGTTTCCGGCATTGCGCTCGTTGCCGGCACGGTTCATCGGCCTCGGCCCGCGACCGGAACACATTCATTCACCAAAAGCGTGATGTGCCATTGGCATAACGCGTTCGCCTCTCAGCTTTCTGAGTGGGTCCGAAGTCGAAGTTAAATACCGGCTCGGGCTAGTCGCCGGATTCTTTTTCCTCGTCGTCCGAACGTTTCTTCGACTTGGTTGCCGCCTTGATCGTGAAGTTGAGCTTCGTGACCAGCTTGTCGTTCACGTAAATCTCGACGTGATATTTTCCAACCGGCCAGCCGTTGGTGGGCTTGGAAAGCGAAAACACGCCGTCGGCGGTGTCCCCTTCCGCGTTCAACGTCTTTTCGTCGATCTTCGTTCCCTTTGGAGCCGCATCGCCTACGTCGTCTGCAATCCAGACGCCGCGAATCTTGTCGCCGTTTTGCGCGCCTTTCGTCGTGAATGTGGCGTACAACTCGGTCGCGTCCGCTCCGAATGTCGTCGTCTCCTCCCCCTCTGGATTTGTCATCATTTTGGCTTTGACTTGCACGTCTCCGGCACGCGCAAATGCGGCGCAGGATGCCACTCCGATTAGTAAGGCAAATGTTCGTTTCATGTTTGTCGCGGCGAAAGTAGCGGGCGATGCGCCGACCGCTATCGATTTTTAATCGCGTCCGATTGCGCCGTATTGAATAACGTCGGCATTGTCACGACCGGAGCGCGGCCGTGGCTTGGAGAAGCGACCGTTTTGTTAGCAATATTTGCACCGGAACGGCTGCAAAGGTCGACATCTTGCCGGTTTGTGAGAAAATCGCGTCGTAAATCGCAGATCAGGAATGGATTCGAGAAATTTTTTCACCGAACTGAAGCGGCGCAACGTTTACAAAGTTGCGATCGCCTACATTGTTGCCAGCTGGGCTCTCTCACAGGGAATCGCGCAAGTCTTTCCGGTGTTCGATGTTCCGAACTGGGCGATCCGAATGATCGTTCTTCTGATCATACTTGGTTTTCCGATCGCGCTGGTCTTCGCGTGGCTGTTCGAAATTACACCGCAAGGAATCAAACGAACTGAAGTTGCCGATGCGATGCCGGCGGCGGCTGGACAGAATAGGCACGCGTGGATCTACATCGTTGTGATTGCTGGCGCGATCTCGGTCGCGTTGTTTTTCCTCGGTCGCTACACGGCCGGAAGTAAAGCAGTCATCCGCTCACCTAATGACATTTCGAATAAATCGATCGCGGTTTTGCCATTCGAAAATCTGAGCGACGAGAAACAAAACGCTTACTTCGCCGCCGGCATTCAGGACGAAATCCTGACGCGTCTCGCCAAAATCGGGGCGTTGAAAGTGATTTCCCGTTCTTCCACCCAGCAATTTCAAAGCAAGCCGGGCAATCTTCGCGAAATCGCGCAGCAACTTGGCGTGACCAATATCCTGGAGGGCAGCGTGCAAAAGGCCGGTGATGCCGTCCACGTCAACGCGCAATTGATCCACGCGGCGACCGACGATCACCTTTGGGCCGAGAGCTACGACTGTAAACTGAGCGAGGGCATTTTCGCGGTGGAAGTTGAAGTCGCGCAAAAAGTTGCCTCGGCCCTAAACGCCAAATTGACCGGTGCGGAGGAAAAAGTGCTGGCCCAAAAACCGACGAACAATCCGGCGGCCTACGAGGCTTACTTGCAAGGTATGGCTCATTACTGGCAGGCGACCGAAGACGACAACAAGGCGTCACTAACGTCACTCGAAGATGCGGTTCGGCTCGATCCGCAGTTTGCCGTAGCCTGGGCTGCGCTAGCGCGGCTGCATTCCCGAATTTTCTTTTCCAATAATGACATGACGCCAACACGCCGGGCGGCCGCGGCGAGAGCACTCAACGAAGCGGTCCGCCTCCAGCCGGATATTGCCGAAACGCAATTGGCCCGCGCCTATTTCCAGTACTGGGTCCTGCGCGACTACCCGGGTGCGCTGGGAATGCTGCAACAACTCCGAGCCTCCTGGCCTAACAATTCCGACGCGTTCCACGCGATGGCCCTCATCTCAGCGCGTCTCGGACGCTGGACCGACGCTTTGGAGGACGCTGAACGAGCATTGGCTTTGGACCCAAAGGATCTTTATCTTCGTTTCCAGTGGATTCAGATCGCCATGGCCATGCGCGATTTCCCCCGGGCCATGGCCATGATCGATAGCGGACTAAAAATCTGGCCTAACGAGAGCAATCTGATTGGCTACCAGGCTCTTATCTTGCAGGCACAGGGAAAATTGGACGAAGCGGAATCGATTCTCAAGATGGCCTCCTTCAACAAAAACCAAACCGATACCGCCGATGTCGCGCTTTTTTATCAAGCCTGGGTCCGGCGTGATCCCTTGATTGCTCTCAACTCTTTCGACGCCAATGCTCATGGCGCCAACGCGAAAGATCCGGCCTTCCTTCTTGTCTGGGGAATCCTTCAAAATCAGGCTGGAAAATCCGCCGAGGCCCGGGCGAACTGGACGCGAGCTCTGGGAATTTTGCAGAAACAATACAAGGAACAGCCGACCAACACCGCCGTTATCGGGCCCCTTGCCTTCGGCTTGGCCGCGTTGGGCGACCGGGAACAGACACTTAAACTACTCCAGGAGTACGACACAAACGCGGCAGGCGATGCTCGCAGCATCGGAACGGGGCACGAAGTCCGCGCCCGGTCTTTGGTTCGTCTGGGTGACAAAGAGGGCGCGATCGCCAGCCTGGAACAGCTCCTCTCGGCGCCTTCCGACCCGATCTTCGGCCCGCCCGTGACTCCGGCGTTACTCCGGCTTGACCCCGATTTTGATCCGTTGCGGGGCGATCCCCGCTTCGAAAAACTTTGCGAAGAGAAATCAAAATGAAGATCGACAATTTCTTCGCCGAACTGAAGCGGCGCAACGTTTACAAAGTCGCGGTCGCCTATCTCGTCATCTCGTGGCTGCTGATTCAGGCGGCGTCGATTCTGCTGCCAACCTTCGAAGCGCCTGCCTGGGTGATGAAGGCGTTTGTCGTAATCCTCGCACTCGGCTTTGTCTTTGCCGTCTTTATCTCATGGGCGTTCGAAATGACGCCGGAAGGAATGAAGCGCACGGCTGATGTTTCGCCCACCGAATTCATTCCTCAATGGAGCAAACGAAAATTTGCCGCGATGATGATCGGAGTCGCAGTCATTGCCGCTGGGCTCCTCATGTTTCAACTGCTTCGACCAAAGCTCGCTTTGACCCCCGCCAGTTCGCTCACATCGGTTGCCAACACCGTCGCCGCGAAGAGCATTGCCGTCCTGCCATTAGTTAACACGAGTGGCGATCCATCGAATGAATATTTCTCGGACGGTCTTTCGGAAGAGCTGATAGCGGTCCTGGCCAAGATCTCGGATCTAAAAGTCATCGGGCGCAGTTCATCGTTTCTATTCAAAGGACAATCGGTCGATAGCACGGCGATCGGACAGAAACTTGGGGTTGCCCATTTGATTGAAGGCAGCGTCCGCAAACAAGGTGACCGCGTTCGCATCATCGCGGAACTGATTAATGCAGCTGATGGACGTGAACTCTGGTCCGAAACTTACGATCGCGAGTTAAAGGACGTGTTTGCTGTCCAAACGGAGATTGCGTCCGCAGTGGCAGAACAAATGAAGGTGAAACTGCTCGGTGAGAAGACGCGTTCGGATGCTGCGCCGCCAAACGAAAATCTCGCAGCTTACAATGCGGTTCTGCAGTCGGACTTCTATTTCCAGCAATTGACCGCGGAGAGCGTGCAGCGCGCGATTCATTCTCTGCAGGAAGCTGTGCGTCTGGATCCCAATTACGCGCTGGCCCATGCTAAACTCTCACTCGCCTGGCGCCAATACGCCGCCAGCTTCGCCAGCAACGACAATGAACAAGCCTATGCGGAGGCGAAAGCCGCAGCGGAGAAAGCGATCAAACTTGCGCCCGACCAGGTCGAACCTCATAAGGCTGCTGGCTGGGTCGCGATCAATCCAGACCTCGATTTCGCGAAAGCGGAACAGGAGTTTCGGCGCGCGCTTCAGATCTCACCGAGCGACGCAGGAGCAAAGAGCGGGTTGAGTTACTGTTTGATGGCACAGGGACATCTGACTGAGGCCGAACGCGCCTTTTACGAAACACTTTCACTCGATCCTCTCTCCGTCCCCATTTGGTTCAATCTGGGCCGGCTCGCGATTTCGGCCGAGCGCTACCAGGAGGCGGAAGAGGCATTCCGCAAGGCCCTCCAGATTCAGCCCGGCGTCGCCCGGGCGCACGCGTTTTTGGCAACGCTGGATGTTCTTCGAACCGATCCGGCCGCCGCGACAAAAGAAGCCCAGCAGGAACCTGATGGTTTCTGGCGTGATTACGCGATTGCCTTGGCTAAGCAGGTTCAACCGGACAAGGCGGCGGCTGAGGGTTCGGTGAAATCCTTCTGCGAAAAATATGCGAACGGCGGCGCTTTCCAGGCGGCGATCCTTTATGCGGTTCGCAACGAGCCCGACCAAATGTTCAAGTGGCTCGACACCTCATTTGCCACGCGCGATGCGGGTCTCGCGCAAATAACCGTTACACCATTCTTTCGGAGGTATTTCAGCGACCCACGTTTCGTGGCGTTGTTTCACAAGCTTCGAATTCAACCGCTAGCTTCGAAGCAATGAAAAGCTTTTTCGCCGAACTAAAACGCCGCAACGTGTACAAAGTTGCCGTCGCTTACGCGGTCGCTTCCTGGTTGCTCATCCAGATTGCGACGCAGGTTTTTCCCTTCTTCGAAATTCCCAATTGGGCAGTTCGCCTTGTGGTCTTGCTATTGATCGCCGGCTTTCCCGTCGCGTTGATTTTTTCGTGGGCGTTCGAGATCACGCCGGAAGGAATCAAGCGGGAATCCGAAATCGAAGGAGACAAATCGGTCACTCATCACACGGGCCGCAAGATCGTCGCGCTGACCATCGTGCTCGCAGTGGTCGCGGCCGGCTTGATGGCCTATCAACTTTGGGGACCGAAAAGATCGACATCCGCACAGAGCAACGTTCCAACCGAGAACGCGGCTCCAGTTTCGGAAAAGAGCATCGCGGTTCTGCCATTCGATAATCTGAGCGACGACAAATCGAACGCCTATTTTGCCGAAGGAATCCAAGATGAAATCCTGACCCGACTATCCAAAATCGCCGCGCTGAAGGTCATCTCGCGTTCGTCGACACAAAAGTACAAGAGCGCGCCGGACAATTTGCGCGACGTCGGCAAACAACTTGGCGTCGCCAATCTACTCGAAGGGAGCGTGCAAAAAATTGCCAATGCCGTGCACGTCAACGTGCAGCTGATCCGCGCAGCCACTGACGAGCATCTTTGGGCCGAAAGTTACAATCGCAAGTTGGACGACGTCTTCGGCGTAGAAGGCGAAGTTGCGAGTGCCATCGCCGACCAGCTCAACGCCAAACTTTCCGGCACGGAGAAAAAAGCTGTCAGCGACAAGCCGACGCAAAACACCGCGGCCTACGACGCTTACCTTCGCGGTCTGGCGATCGAGCACACCCAGTACGGTTATGATGCCTATCAACAAGCCGCGCACGATTACGTTGAAGCGGTCCGTCTTGATCCGAATTTCGCTTTCGCCTGGGCTCGACTCGCCGTCCTTCGCAGCTTTCTTTTCTTCAATTCAGTTGATGCAAACACGAATACCGCCGCGGCGGTGAAGGAAGCGGCTGATCGCGCCATGGCGCTGGCACCGGAAGCCGGGGAATCGTGGATTGCGCAGGGTGCATACCGCTATCGGGTTTTACGGGACTTCGCCGGCGCGGTTACCGCTTACAAGCAGGCGCAAGTACGATTGCCGAATAATTCCTACCTGTTGCAGAACCTGGCATTCGTTCAACGCCGCCTTGGTCTTTGGCAGGAAGCGGAGGCGACGTTTAAGAAAGCGCTCGAACTGGATCCGCGGGACTTCCAATTGCTAGGCAGTCTCGGCGGCGAATTCTACGCTTATTTGCGACGCTTTGACGACGCGCGCGCCGCCATGGATCGAGCGCTTGAGATCTCACCGGATTCGGCCACGACGCGTGCAAGCAAGGCGGTGACTTTTCAAAGCGAGGGCCGGTTGGATGAAGCCGCCCAGGAACTCGCTCGAATTCCGGCAGACGCGATGGACGATTTTGTCCTCTCTGCTCGTATCGGCCAGGCGATTTATGAACGTCACTTCGATAGCGTGATTAGCGTCGTCGAGCGGAAGCTAAACTCGCTTCCCGCGGGACAGCCGCCGGACTCTATCGTCGAGTCCGCTCTGGTCCAGCGTGGCTTTTGTCAACAGTGGATGGGACGCAATGAGGATGCGCGTCGAAGTTTTTCTCTCGCGATCGAAGCGATTAAGCCGAAGCCTGATTCGCCGGTTCCGGCAGACGCAAACGGAACACCTAATACTCTGGCCCTCGCTTATGCCGGGCTCGGGGAAAAAGCAAAAGCTCTTGAGCAGGCGCACCAGGCGCTCAAGGACTACGACACGGATGCGGTGAACAAACCGTTGGCGGAAATCGCGCTCGCACAGATCCAAGCGCGCTTCGGCGATCACGACGCGGCCATCGCTGCATTGCCGCATCTCCTCGAAGTCCCGGCCGGCCTAACAATTGCAAACCTCAAACTCGACCCATTCTGGGATCCGCTGCGCAAAGATCCGCGCTTC
>DATMON010000014.1:0-60747 GCA_035568175.1 Chthoniobacterales bacterium | reverse complement strand
AAACAATCCCCATAGCCGACGCCCGTTTTGGAGAGACAAGTTTGAATGCCCAAGGCTATCACCCGGTCTTCAAGACCCTTTCCATGGGACATAGGATCTCCAAAGAGTCTTTAAATAGTGTTCGTGATTTTTTAGGCCAGGTCCTGCCGAAGAACTAGCGGGTCAGAAGAAAGATCTGACGGGTGCGGAGGACACGTTCGAGAGGGACCTATTCCTGGCCTCTTGGACTCCAGATTTAATCTGAGAAGATCTGTCCTGCGGCCCTGGTCTTCGTTTCGATTAGTGTTTGCCGCGCCAAAGCCGGGCGATAAGCACAAAGGTGACCATCGCAGTCATCTAACGAGAACAAGATCAGCCACCGCTGACTGCAGCGAGCGTGGCTTGGATTGGACGTGTTTTCATAGAGTGAAGCGAGGCATCAGAGCGGCCAGCGGTTGGCTGCATTGTTTTGTTAGATGAAAAGGGTGAGTGAACAAGCGTCACGGGACCAACGAAAGGTTCCAGTAATTCAAAAGGCGGTAAGCGATTAGCGCGAGAACCGCTATGTAATGAAACCAGCGAGAGCGAATCATCGCGAGCAACACAAAAACTAATAGCGGCAAGCCAACCCAGATCCCAGAAAGAAGCGGCGGCCATTGGCCGCTCATGTGGAGCCGGGCAAAATAGATCCAGTGAAGAAAAAAGGACGTCTGAAACAACGCGAATAGTGACCATAGGTAGGTTCTGTTCCTCTCGTAAAATGCGCCTAAGTCACAACTCTGCTCTGGCTCGTCCGGGAGGCAAGCCGCACAGACGAGGAAAAGCACCATGAACTCAAGAAAAAGCGATAGATAGAATGGGTACGAGAGCACTGCCTTGACGCTCCGGATCGACCAGACCTCAAACCACATCCCGGTGATGGTGATGATCACCAAAACAACGCAGAGAATCACACGACCGTCCCACCTCACCAGCCGCGCCTGTCGCAGTAACCGATGAAGGCTTGCTGCAACATCAGCCAAAGCAAGACCCACGAGGATCGACACCAGCCCTAACCCGTAATCAAAGGGGCCCATGGCGTGACTAGTTCATCATCTAACGAGAAGAGATAAGCCACGGTCGGGGTCAGTGGCAAACGCACTGAGATTATATAGTCGATGGGTCGTTGGCTTCATCGATTGGTTAGGTCTGTTGTGAAGTGGCATCGTGAATGTATCCGAAGTAGCGTTCCCGAACGCGCAATAGCCAGACAAGCGCAGCGGCAAGAAATACAACCTGAAATAGGACGGCGATGAGATCGCCCGCCAACGAGTGAACCCGCGGTTGATAGGGCGCGTATCCACTGAACCGGAGAAGCCAATAGAGCAAAGAGGGGACTGGCACCCACGCTACGACCCAGTGCCATGCCCAGCGAGACTTCGACTGGTAAAGGATGAGAAACACCAGGGCAACGGAAATGGAGAGAATGGTGAGTGCGTCAAACGCGCGACGGAACATGAATGGCTCGGTCGCGCCCAGAATGACAGACATGATCGCTACGATTGCAACGAAGCGCAGCGGATTTCGTGGCGCGGCGGGATCGGCGCCCCAGTGGTCACCGTAGCGTTCTTTCCGCCAAACCTGGAATCGGTAGCCGAAACGCTCAATAAGCTCGCGCATAGGACCTGACGAGAACAAGATAAGCCACCGCACGGTGCTTCAACAACTTCGCTGAAGTCGCATCGCAAAGGGCGGTTGGCTTCATCGTTTGGTTAGATCGCTCGTGATCATCACAAACAGCTACGAAATGCCGCACAGGACAGCCACAAGCTCCAGACGAAGCAAAAAACAAAACCTAGAAGAACAGAGAAGGTTCCAAACATAACTCGACGCCACGAACTGATCGGAAGGGCGACCACGAATGGAAGACCGCTGGCGATGGTGACAACCGCCAAAGTGATGTCGAGAGCCCGGCTACCAAACGAAACGCCGCGCGTCAGAATCACAACCAGCGTGGAGCAGAAGAAAGGCATGAGCACCGCGGATGCTGACAAAACGACGAGTTTAGTTTCGTGCTGCATCGTGCGCTAACCATCTAACGAGATAGAGATAAGCCACGACAGGGTGCTGCAACAACGTCCAAGAAGTTGCAGCGAAAGGGCGCGGTTGGCTTCATCGATTGGTTAGGCCTTCGGTGGCTTCCAATTGGATAGCCGTTGCATACCACCCCAGACGTCGAATAGTTCTTTGCCGTGAGATTGAATATATTCGGGCGTGACAGCATGATCAGGGCGCGTCGCAGGAAAGATAATGTAAATCAACCCAGCAGTTAAGCCCTTATTTTCGGTGACCGAAACCTCAAGCAGCTTCACAAGGGCAATGGATCCGAGCGGCCATCGATTTGATCCATCTGCGTGCTTACCCGATGGACTTGCATCGGCATAAATTGCAAACGCCAGCTTCTTATTCATCACGGAATAAACAGCACATAGGTCCCCACTATTTATCCCTTGTGCCGCGGCCTGCCTAGGGGGAAGGCCAATATAGGGAAATATTGTAGGGTCGAGCGATTCCCCAGTGGTTGGCTGACGGAAACTAGTGGACTTCTGATGTTCAGATGAGGGGCGAATTGCCGGGGGCAGCGGGCCACTGTCGTCGTATTCCATGCCCGATTCGAAGTAGGTTAGGTCAATTTCTGCGCTTGAAGCTTGGTTTGTGGTCGCGGACGACTGAATTATCGGCGCGTCTATCGTCTGTCCCGAAGGTAGCTTAGCCGCCTGCTGGAGTTGCGCTACAAAACTCCCTGGTAAGTGTATATATCCCGCTTGAGAGAACCATAGTAAATTCCTTGCACGCTGGGTGTCCTGCTGCTCAGGAGCAAGCGCAATGGGAACATCGCCTGCTTTCATAATGACGCTGGTTTCTTGCTGTCGACGGTTTGCTAAATAATCTGCCCATTTGCCTGCAGCCGTGCCCAACAAGGCGAGAATAGCTCCGGCCACCGCTGCACCGGTTGGAGTCAAAAGCACACGCCAGCCTGAGGGAGTGACAGTGTCTAACGAAAGCCGTCGACGCGCGAGTTCTTGATCAACACGCCTCAGGCGAGTGTCAATTGCAAGCTTCTTACGAGCTAGGTCGAGTTCGTCGGCATCCATAAGACCTAACGAGAATTAGATGAGCTACCGCGAGCGAGAGCGCGCATGGCTGCGGATTGAGGAATTGAAGTCATGCAAATCGGGGTAAGCGGCGGCTCGCGGTTAGCTCCATCGCATGGTTAGATGATCTCACGGTGCAGCACTGGAAACGTACGCTTCGGAATCTCCAACCTCCCGAATCTCGACGCCCTCTTTGCGAAGCGTGTCTTTTATGAGCGCGACAGCTTCCGCGCGTGGAATCGGATGCTGTGACATGATCGACGCCTTGCGATCGAACCGAAGCTGCGCGTCAATCCACACTTTTCGCTTGGTAAGCGACTGATAAAACTTGATGAAGTCGCTGATCTGTGAGTTCGGTAGCTGAATGAGAACCGGAACATCGCGCGCTGAAGGCGACGGCGACTGCGCCAATGCGGCTCCCACGATGGCAAAAAAGATAACGACGCGCACAATCATCTAACGAGAACAAGCTGAGCTGGGGCGACTGGAGCCGAGCATGAAATGCGATCTGGAGGGTTTAGTCATCGAAGACGAGTTTACACGACGGTCGCCGTTAGCTCCAGCGCTTGGTTAGATGAAATTCGCAATCTACTTCCCATAACTCGGCATCCACTCAACAGTTTTGTCGTGTTCAAGGCGCACCTGGAAACCCACAAAACGCGCGTTGCGCCATGTCTGAGGTGGCAGAAGATAAAACATAATTTCGTCGACGCCCGTGTATCCGCCCTCAAATTTAGGATCCTTGTCGTCACTCACGGGTTGGCCGAATCGCGCGATAATCGCGTCGCGAGAAGTGCCCGGCTTGATAAACGATCGCACATCCTCCTCGGTGTAAGCCCGCCGGGCGCCGGGACGACTGCATCCATACAGCATGAGTGCGACAGCGAGAAGTCGCTTATTCATCTAACGAGAATAAGCTGAGCGACCGCTGACGAGAGCGAGCTGTGCTTCGAATTTTAGTGTTGAAGTCATTGAAAGTAAATTTACGCGCCGGTCAGCGGTTCACTCCAGCGCTTGGTTAGACGAATTTCGCTTTCCATATTCTGTGGATATGACGCTGCCTTTTTCTTTGGAAAACTTGATAGTTGCCTTGCGACCATCAACAAGAAAACAGCTGACTGTCCAAACGTCTCCACGCAGATTGATCTGATACGGTGGCCGCGTGGCGACTCCTCCTCCACCGTAAATAGGCAACACGTACTGGGCGAACTCAAGCGCGTGCTTCTCGTCTGGAACACGCAATCGCTCACGAAACTCCTTCTCACACTCTGGACAATAGTAAACGGTGGTGCGCTGCTGAAAGATACCGCCTCGGGCAAAGGAGATGTGCTCAGGAATATGGTTTGGACAGTATTGCTCGGCGACGCCGTAGTACGGGTGATCGACATCGTGGACGAGATAAACATAACCGTGGCTCGGACCGGCCTCCCAAGCATGAAGCGCAACTAGCGGGATTCGATGCTTTGCGCAAAGGCGCTGACCCGAGGATGACGTAATGCTTGCGCCTTCTCGCCACGTGGTCTCGCATGCGGCGAGCAGCAAGGGGAGAACTAGAAGTGCGCGCATTCGTCTAACGAGAATAAGATAAGCCACCGCAGGGTGCTGGAACAACTTCACTGGAATTGCATCGCAAGGGGGCGGTTGGCTTCATCGTTTGGTTAGATGGCGGATGGGCCACTCGCACGACGCTCTCTGATGAGCACGAGCACCGCCGCAGGCCATATGAATCTTTCAAGCGGCAAAAGCAGACTATCCACCATGAAAATCACGCCGCGCACTGCAGCAGGAAGGAGTGTGATCTTCCAGTCAATTTGAAGAGTGAACAGGAAGTGAGCAGCGACAATGTAAGCTGAGACAAAGCAGGCGACGGCGAGAAGCACGAAGCCCAAACTGCGAGATACTCGAACGGCGAGAACCCCAGCAATCAAGAGCAGCAGAACGCTGAGTGGTCTCAACCACTGAATCACAGAGAAGATATTCAACGCTGTGCTCGCCATCTAACGAGAATTAGACGAATATTCGTAATATAAGGCGAACATTTTTCGTCTAACACTATTCGGGCTAGGCCGATACCGGCTTCGGCTCGGCGGATTTGCGGGAGCCGAGCGCGGCGCGGACGAAATTGTTGCCGAGTTCCCACATCGGACCCGGAAATTTGCGGCAATCGGTAAGCACGTCGTCGAGCGCGTTGACGAACATGTCGACCTCGCGTTCGCCGATGATCAGGGGCGGCAGAATCTTCATCACGTCCATCGCGTGACCGGCGACCTGAGTGAGGATGCGATGCTTGCTCAGCATCTGGGTCACGACCATTTGCGCGAACAGCACTTTGTCGATCTTGTGCAGAAGCTTCCACGCCATCTTTAATTTGAATTCGGTCGGCTCATGGAACTCGATCCCGATCATGAGCCCTTTGCCGCGCACTTCTTTGATGAAGGAATGTTTCGCCCGCAAGGCGTCCACTTTTTCCATCAACAGCGCGCCCATCTTGGCTGAGTTCTCGATTAAGTTCTCGTTATCGATCACTTCCAGCGACGCCAAGCCGCACGCCATCGCCAGATTGTTGCGGCCAAAAGTGGTGGAGTGAACGACGCACCGGTCCATTCGCGAAAAGGTTTTTTGATAAATCTCGCGCCGGGTCACGATCGCGCCGCACGGCACGTAGCCGCCGCTCAAGGTCTTCGCGAGCGTAATGATGTCCGGCTCCAAGTCCCAATGTTGGAATCCGAACATTTTTCCAGTGCGCCCGAGCCCGGTCTGCACTTCATCGGAGATTAAGAGTGTGCCGTATCTGCGGCAAAGTTCCTGCGCGCGCTGAAAGAAATCCGTCTTCGAGGTTTGGCAGCCTTTTCCCTGAACGGTTTCGATCACGAACGCGGCCACGTCACCGGCGCGAAGTTGTCGATCTAATTCATCGATGTCGTCGAGCGCCACCCGCGAATCGAACCCCTCCATCAAAGGCCCAAAGCCTTCGGTGAAACTCTCGCAGCCCATCAACGAGAGCGACCCGAGACTCAGTCCGTGAAACGCGTTCGCGAGCGAGACAACGCGCTTTTTTCCGGTCGCGGCGCGCGCAAATTTCAGCGCGCCCTCCATCGCTTCAGTCCCGGAGTTGCAAAAGAAAACGGCGTCGAGGTGCGGCGGAGTTCGTTTCGTGATCGCTTCCGCGAGCAGTCCGCTCAGGAGCGAGCAATCCATCTGCACCATGTTCGGAAGATCGAGATCGAGCACGTCGCGAATCGCTTTCTTCACCACCGGATGGTTGCGGCCAATATTAAAAACGCTATAGCCGCTCAAAAAATCGAGATACGCAATATCATCCATGTCGTAGAGATAGGCGCCCTCGGCCCGAGCATAGACCTTGTCGAAGCCGATGACGCGCTGGGCCGAAACCAGTGTCCGGTTCAAATGTCGCTCGTGCAGTCGGTAGTTCTCGCCCAACCGCGACGCGATGATCTCTTTCAAGTCAAAAGCCATCACGCCAACGTTCTTCGATTTACGCTCGAAACGCAAATGTTCGGGGATGGGGCTTTGACCACGGGTTACGCGGATGTCACCGATAGACAACGAATCCAAAGAGAGAAAAAGAGGGTCCGATCTCGAAACCGGAAGATCTTTGCCTGGGGGTTTTTTCCGATCCGTATCAATCCGTGTAATCCGCGGTTATTTGATCGTTTTTGACGATGAGATCGGCCCATCACCAAAGAAAAAGCCGCAGATTCAAAATGGAATCTGCGGCTTTCGGTTCGCGAACTACGTTCGCTTAATCGTCAACTTCAACGTGCTCGACTACCCGGGTCTCACCGGTTCCGCTGTAATAAACGCGGACCTTGTCCTTAGGTGTCAGCGCGCGTTTCACGACGTGACCTGCCCTGTCCACGATTCGGACTGGAGCCTTAAGTGCGAAAGAGACTGGTCCTTCTCTTTCGTCCCTGACCACGATGGTCTTGTCCGGCTCGTACGTCGTCACGGTACCAGCCGTATATGTCGTGCTGGTCGTGGTTGTGGTTGCCGGAACGGTTGTCGTTTGTTCAGTTGTGGTTGTGCTGGTCTGCGCAAACGCAAACGGCGCAATAACGGCACAAGCTAATCCGATAATAATCTTCCTCATGGTTTTGCCTTTCATTTTGTTATCGTTTTTCGACTAAGTTCGGGTGGAAAATATTCGAGCTGCGATGCCTCAGTGGCAGTGATGCCGGACTGACTGTAGGGGCCCCACTGCCACTATTTTTCTGTTCGCCCGCAGCCGCCTCAGGGCAAGTGGCGAGCAATCCCGTGTCTGACTGGATGGACCACGTGATAGTTAATATTGTACGCGACTCTGTGAGCGAAATGCGCCGCCCGGTAGGGCATGCGCTCGCCCGGAAATGCCGCGGCTGGCTTCGCGCTGAGCAGCGTCGCCAACGCGATGACCGCCAACAATGCAATGGATCGTTTCATCTTCTCTCCCCTTCCTTAATAAATTAGACAGGATCCGAGCCGCTGGTATTCGAGTTGATTCCAACAAATCTGCACCGTCCGACTCCTCACCCTACCCTGTCCTTGTGAGGGATTGTTCACCAATTGGCTCGAAGACGAGTTGAGTCGCGTTTTAGTTCAGCTAACGTGCGCTGTCGATGATCAGCGCCAAACCGACCACCGATCCGAAAGTTACCCCGGAGCTGGTGGCGAAACACGGTCTGACCCCGGAAGAATTCGAGCGGATCAAGAAAATTCTCGGCCGCGAACCCAATTTCACCGAGCTCGGGATCTTTTCGGTCATGTGGAGCGAGCACTGCTCCTACAAAAATTCGCGACGCGAGCTGAAGAAATTTCCAACAAGCGGACCGAACATTCTGGTTAAAGCCGGCGAGGAAAACGCCGGTGTGGTCGATATCGGCGACGGCTGGGCCATCGCCTTCAAGATGGAGAGCCACAATCACCCGAGTGCGATCGAGCCTTTCCAAGGCGCGGCTACCGGCGTGGGTGGAATCATTCGCGACATCTTTACAATGGGCGCGCGCCCCGAGTTTTGTCTCAACTCGCTTCGCTTCGGACCGATCACCGATGGAGGGACACGCGCCGTCGTGTCCCAAAATGAAAAGGCGCCGACAGCGCGGCGCCCTCCAGAAGATCGACAAAAACAAATTGCGGCGAACCGCCGTCTTTTCACCGGCGTGGTTTCCGGAATCGCGCACTACGGGAATTGCATCGGCATTCCCACGATCGGGGGCGAAATTTATTTCGACGAAAGTTTTGAGGGCAATCCACTGGTGAATGTTTTTTGTCTCGGCGTATTGCGACACGACCAGCTCGCGCGTGGCGCGGCCCGCGGCGTTGGAAATCCGGTCTTCTATGTCGGCGCTGAAACCGGACGCGACGGCTTGGCGGGCGCTGCGTTCGCGTCGCGCGAGTTAACCGAGCAATCGAAAGAAGATCGCCCAGCGGTGCAAGTCGGCGATCCGTTCAAAGAAAAGCTGTTGCTCGAAGCTTGTCTCGAACTGCTGGCGCGCGATGCCGTCGCGGGGATTCAGGACATGGGCGCGGCCGGTTTGACTTGCTCCACTTGCGAAACGGCGAGCCGCGGTGGCACCGGGATCGAAATCGATCTCGCCAAAGTTCCGAAGCGCGAACCGGGCATGACCGCTTACGAAACTCTGTTGAGCGAATCGCAGGAACGAATGTTAATCATCGCGAAACACGGGAAAGAAAACGTAGTCCGGGAGATTTTCGATAAATGGGACGTGCCATGGGCCGAAATCGGTCGCGTGACAGATGACGGAATGATGCGCGTACGCAACAACGGCAGCATCGCCGCGGAAATTCCGGCAAAGCCTTTGGCTGAAGAAGCGCCGCTCTATTCCAGAGAATCGAAGAAACCGACCATGGATTACACGGATCAAACGGATGTCTTAAAGAAAATATCCGGGTCATCCGTGAAATCCGTGGTTCAGTCTCTGCCGGAATTGCTACGCGATCCGACGATCGCGTCCAAGAATTGGGTTTATCGTCAGTACGATCACACCGTGCGCACCGGCACGGTGGTGAAGCCGGGTTCGGACGCCGCCGTCTTTTTTGTCCGCTACGCCAACAAAATTCTCGCGGCAACGAGTGATTGCAATTCACTCTACTGCGCGCTCGATCCGCGCGAGGGCGCCAAAATCGCAGTCGCCGAAGCTGCGCGAAATCTCACCTGCTCCGGCGCGAAGCCGCTGGCGGTCACTGACAATTTGAATTTCGGCAATCCCTACAAGCCTGAGAACTTCTGGCAGCTGCGCGAAGCGGTCGAAGGCGCGGCCGAGGCTTGCCGCGCGTTCGGCACGCCGGTGACCGGCGGAAATGTCTCTCTATATAATGAGAGCCCGGCCGGCGTGGTCGATCCCACGCCGACGATCGGAATGGTCGGTTTGATCGAAAAAGAAGAACACATCACCACCCAATGGTTCAAAAAAGCCGGCGACGTGATCATTCTCGTCGGCAAGATCGGCGACGAGCTTGGCGGCTCGCGTTTTCTCAAAGTCTGCCACGGGAAAAAACTTGGACCGCCGCCACATGTCGATCTTGCCCATGAAATTAAAATACAAAACGCGGTGCGCGATTTGATTCGCGCAGGTTTGGTCAAGAGCGCCCATGATTGCAGCGAAGGCGGGCTGGCGGTAGCGCTGGCGGAATGTTGTTTCAGTCCAACCGGACTCTACGGCGCCGAAGTCGATCTTGACGATTGTAGCCACGGCCGTGCGGGCCGTCCGGAAAAAACGGGCCACAGGCCCGTGGCTACACTCCTCTTTAACGAATCGCAGTCGCGCATCGTCATTTCGGTCGCGCCAGAAAACCTGGAGACGACGATGTCGATGTTGTCCGCCACGGCGGATTCGTCCGGTGGCGAACGTGACCGCGGCGTTCCATTTCAACAACTTGGAAAAGTCGGCGGTGACGAATTGCGTATCCAGGTCAAGGATCAAAAGTTCGTCTGGCCGATCGCCGATCTTTACGACGATTGGTGGAATTCCATTCGCCGACTCGTCGAAAGCGATTCCTGCCCCGAAGGGATTCCGAGCTTGTAATGGAGCGCGATCGCAACGTTCTCTTTCAGGGCGCGATCCCGGAGAATTATGATCGCTACCTCGGGCCGGTGATTTTCGAGCCGTACGCCGAAGATTTGGTTTCTCGCTTGAAGGGTAGGAGATTCGAGCGCGTCCTCGAAATTGCCTGCGGCACGGGAATCGTTACGCGTCGTTTACGAGATGTGTTGCCGGCCACGACTGAAATTGTCGCGACCGATCTCAACCCGGACATGTTCGAGTTCGCGAAGGCGAAATTCAAAAATGGCGAAAACGTGCATTGGCAACAAGCCGACGCGAGCGCTCTTCCGTTCCCGGATGATTCGTTCGATGCAGTCGTGTGTCAGTTCGGTTTCATGTTTGTTCCGGACAAGCAGGCTGCAATGCGTGAAGCGGAACGCATTCTGCGCAGCGGCGGCGTTTTTCTCTTTAACGTCTGGGATTCATTCGAAGCCAATCCATTCGCCCAAATCGCGCATACGACGATTGCCTCGTTCTTCGATCGCGATCCGCCGAAGTTTTACGAAATCCCGTTTAGTCTTCACGATTCCAAGCTGGTCCGCGAACTCTTACAGAGCGCGGGCTTCGAAAAAATTGAATCCTTCGTGGAAACGAAACCCTGTCGAAGCAGGTCCGCCCGGGAATTCGCTACTGGCTTAGTGCGCGGCAATCCAGTCGGCGCCGAGGCAACCGAGCGCGGCGTCAACCCGGAGGACCTGATCGACGCGGTCGCAAAACGAATCGCGAACAGCTTCGGCGCGGCGCCGGCAGAGAGCATGATGCAGGCGATCGTTTGGCAGACAACGAAATCTCAAACGCGCGTTTGAATGAACCCCGATATCGTGGAAGTTTTCGTGTGATCTCTCCAGACAACACCGAAGTCACCCAGCCAGGGGACGTTTATCCGCAGCACGAATGCGGCCTTTTCGGCGTGTTCGGCCATCCAAACGCGGCGGTCCTGACCTATTACGGACTTTTCGCGCTCCAACATCGCGGCCAGGAAAGCGCTGGAATTGTCACGAGCAATGGCCCGCGCACTTCGTTTCTGATTCACAAAGACATGGGGCTGGTTTCGCAGGTTTTCGGTCAAACTGAACTGGAACAATTGAAAGGGAGCCGCGCGATCGGTCACACCCGTTATTCCACCACCGGCACCAGCACGATCAAGAACGCCCAACCGTTCGTGGTCGATTGCGTCCGCGGCCAAATGGCGATCGCTCATAATGGCAATCTGATTAACGCCGATGTCTTGCGCGACGAGCTCGAGCGCAAAGGCTCGATTTTCCAAACCACCGCCGACAGCGAAATCATTTTGCATCTGCTCGCCCAGCCCTTGGACAACGGCGGCGGCGCGCTGGCGCCATTGCGGCGAATCGAAGGCGCGTTTTCCTTGCTCATCATGAGCGAACGCGAACTCATCGCAGTTCGCGATCCGTTTGGCTGGCGGCCGCTCTCGCTCGGCAAACTTGACAATGCCTACATCCTCGCGTCCGAGACCTGCGCGTTTGATTTGATCCACGCCGAGTTCGTTCGGGAAATCCAACCGGGTGAAGTTTTGATTATCGATGAGAAGGGAATGCGTTCGGAATTTCCGTTTCAACCGCAACAGCCAGCCTTCTGCATGTTCGAGTACGTTTATTTCGCGCGGCCCGACAGCATCATCGGCGGTGTGAACGTCGGCAAAGTCCGCACCGAAATGGGTCGCGAACTTGCCCGCCAATTTCCGGTGGAAGCCGACATCGTTGTGCCAGTCCCGGACTCGGGCAATTACGCCGCGCTCGGTTTCGCCGAAGAAATGAAGATTCCATTCGAACACGCGTTCGTGCGAAACCACTACATCGGCCGAACGTTTTTACAGCCGAGTCAGCTCATTCGCGATTTCGACGTGCGGGTGAAATTGAATTTGATCAAGGAAATGGTCGCGGGGAAACGGGTCGTGGTGATCGACGATTCGATTGTGCGCGGCACGACGGCGCGTGCGCGAGTCGTCAATTTGCGCGAAGCCGGCGCCAAAGAAGTGCACATGCGAGTGAGCTGTCCGCCGCACCGCTTCGCTTGTCATTACGGCATCGATTTTCCCGATCCGCAAAAGTTGATTGCGAATCAGATGTCGATGGAAGAAATCCGAAAATATCTTGGGGTCGATAGTCTTGGTTATCTCGACGTCGAAGGAATGGTGCGCGCGACCGGAAAACCTATAAACGAATTTTGCCTGGCCTGTTTTACCGGTAATTATCCCCTCCCCGTCGATCCCGCGCTCGACAAGTTCATTATGGAAAAGCGTGAAGCGCGCGCCAAAGCATTGGTCGACCAGGAACGGCATCCCACGCTGTTCGCGGACTTAAAATGATTGGAATGACAAAGCACGAATGCCGAATGACCAGGGAATGACGAAGCCCGAATCGTCTCGTCATTCGTCATTGGTCATTCGTCATTTCGCCCACGCGCCAAGGGGAAGCCAAAAGCAAAAGGCGTACGCTCGCGCGGGCGTGGATGTCGATCTTGGCAACAAGCTCAAGCGCCGAATCCAATCGCTCGTTAGGCAAACTCATCCCGCGGCCGCGGGACAAGTTCTCGGTAAGATCGGCGGCTTCGGCGGTTTGTTTCGGGCGGACTTTAGCGCAATGCGCGATCCTGTTCTGATCGCGAGCATCGACGGCGTCGGCACGAAATTGAAAATCGCGTTCGCGTTAGATCGACATGACACCGTCGGCGCCGACCTGGTGAATCATTGCGTCAACGACATCGCGGTTGTCGGTGCCCGTCCGCTTTTTTTTCTCGACTACATCGGCTGCGAGAAACTTGAGCCGCGTGTTTTTAATCAATTGCTGCGGGGATTTTCGCGCGCGTGCCGGGCAGCCGGCTGCGCATTGATCGGCGGCGAGACCGCGCAACTGCCGGGAATGTATCGGAAAGGCGAATACGATCTGGCCGGTTGTATTGTCGGGGTGGTCGATCGCGCGAACATAATCGACGGATCGACAATCAAACCTGGCGACGTCGTCCTCGGGCTTCCCTCGAACGGTCTTCATACAAATGGTTACACGCTGGCGCGAAAAATTTTGTTCGAGAAAATGCGATTGAAACCAAGAGCAATCGGCCAAGAACTTCTGCGCGTGCACAAGAATTATCGGCCGCTCCTGGCGAGGGTCCCAAGCGGAATGATCAAAGGCCTCGCTCACATCACCGGCGGCGGCTTGATCGACAATCTACCGCGCGTTCTCCCGAAGAAATGCGACGCAATTATCGAAACAAAATCGTGGCAAGTGCCGCGTATTTTCAAAGTCCTGCAGCAAAACGGCCGCGTCAGTTCGAGCGAGATGTATCAAGTCTTCAATATGGGAATTGGAATGGTCGCGATCGTGTCCGAGCGCGCTGCCAAACGCGCGATGTCGATCTTGCGTGCAAAAAGAATCGGCCGGATCGAGCGCGGTCACGGCAAAACGCGATTAGTATTTTAACCGCGGATCACGCGGATATCGCGGACTGTACTGATTTCTTTTGCATTTATCCGTTTACATCCGCGTCATCGGCGGTTGCTTCACTTGCAATGGAAAAGCGCCGCCTTGGAAAGACCGATATGGACGGACAGATCTAATGTTGCCCGCTAATTACGCGAATGGACACGAATAAGAACGGCAAGGAAAAGGTTAGTGCCACAGAAACGGGTTTGTTAATGTTGTCATTAAATTGGATTCGCGTTGATTGGCGTGATTCGCGTGCTAATCGACTCTTATGAAGCAGAGAAAACTTGGACGGGGCGGTCCGTGCGTTTCGGCTATCGGTCTTGGCTGCATGGGCATGTCGGATTTCTATGGCGACCGAGATGAAGATGAGTCGATCGCCACACTTCATCGTGCTCTCGAACTCGGCATTACCTTCTTCGATACCGCCGACGCCTACGGGCCGCACACGAACGAAGAACTCGTCGGCCGTGTGCTTAAACCACACCGTGATCAAATCGTGCTCGCGACTAAGTTTGGAATCTTACGTGAGCCGGGTAATCCGGGCTTTCGTGGCATCAACGGAAAACCCGATTACGTAAAACAAGCATGCGAAGGAAGTCTGCGCCGGCTGGGAGTCGAATGCATCGATCTCTATTACCAACACCGCGTCGATCCCGATACCCCGGTTGAAGAGACAATCGGGGCAATGACTGACCTGGTGCGGCAAGGCAAAGTGCGATTTCTTGGAATGTCCGAAGCCGGCGCCGACACCATTCGCCGCGCGCACGCCGTGCACCCGATCACCGCGTTGCAGTCGGAGTATTCGCTTTGGACGCGTGATCCGGAAGCGGAAATTCTCGGCGTTTGCCGCGAGCTTGGAATCGGTTTCGTTCCCTACAGTCCGCTCGGTCGCGGTTTCCTGACCGGTAAAATTCAAAAACCTGAAGATTTACCGGATGACGATTACCGCAAAACAACGCCGCGATTTCAGGGCGACAATTTTCAGCGTAATCTCGATCTCGTGAAACGGGTGGAAGAAATCGCGCGGGAAAAACGCTGCACTCCGGCGCAACTCGCGCTGGCCTGGGTCCTGGCGCAAGGTGAAGACATCGTTCCGATTCCCGGAACGAAACGGCGAAAGTACTTGCAGGAGAATATCGGCGCGCTCGATGTCGATCTTAGCAGCAACGATCTCGAGCGAATCGATGAAGTCGCGCCCAAAGACGCCTTCGCCGGCTCGCGCTATCCGGAAGCAATGATGAAGCTACTTAACCGATCGTAGTCGGTAGTAGTTTCCCTCTGCTCAGGATTGATTTTCTTGCTGAAAGCAGACTAGCAGCGCTTACTTGCGCTTACCTTTTCTTCTAGCCGCCCAGCGCGCTTTCATTAACTGCGAAAGTCTTCTCCGGCCGGCCGCCGTAATTCCGCCTCCGCGTTTTCCACTTTTCTTTGCCGCCTTCGCGCCGCCGCCTCGCGCTCTGACTCGGGCCCAACGCGCGCGCGCCGCCGCCGCGATCTTCGCCCGCGCCGCCGCGGACATCCGGCGTCGCCCGCCACGACGAGGAGCGGCTGTTCCACCGCCACCACCGCCGCCGCCGCCGCCAACTAAACCTCTGAGTCGTCTTTCCAATGCATCAATTTGGCGACGAACCGACAAAGCCTGCATCAAGTTTCGCGTTGATAAGTCCATAGGTATTTTCGATAGAGTAAAGTTATTCCTATTGCAAGCGATAGTTAAGAGTAGCTCAAAGTCGACACGCGAACTACTTCCACTATCACCGTGTAATCGTGTTACCTCGGCGTAAGACTAACGCTGAAGCTGTCATTGTCTGAACAGTTTCGCCACGCTGATTGGTGGTGACATTGCGCAAGCGGACAATTCCGTGAGTTGGTTTGGATCGTGACAGGCGCAGATCGACAATCTCGGTTTCTACCTGCAAGACATCGTCCGGCTGGACTGCGATCGGCCAGCGTAATTCGTCGACACCGAGACCAATTGCGCCTTCAGCGAAGTTCAATGCTTGCACGAAGAGACGCATCGTAATTGCCGCGGTATGCCAGCCGCTGGCGATCAGTCCCCCAAACATTGTCTGGCCAGCCACCGCTGTGTCCAAATGAAACGGTTGCGGATCAAACTCGCGCGCGAAGTTGATAATTTCCTCTTCGGTTACAATGTATTGGCCGGATTGGAGTCGTTCCCCGGAGCTAAGGTCGTCGAAATAGCGTTCACTCATCGAAGGTGCGCCGGTTTTGGACAAAACAGGTGGCTCGGGAATTAAAGTCAATTGAAGTGACGAAATCAGCAAAAATCGCCGTGGTTGTCGCCCTCAGCCTCGTCATCATCATGGTCACCATGATGAGCGGCGCCGCCGTCGGACTTTATTACTTTCTCGAGTTTCGAAAGGGAGATCAATTTTACCGGGAAGGCTACGCAGCTGAACAACGTCAAGATCACGATGTTGCCATCGAAAAATTAAGTCAGGCGCTTAAGCACGAACTAACGAAAAACGACCTCGCAGAAGCTTACTCGACTCGCGGCGCGGCTTACAGATCGAAACGAAAATTCGAAGAAGCCGTTCGAGATTTTTCCGAAGCGATTCGGCTCTACCCGAATTGGTCATATGGCTATTTTGCGCGAGGCTGGACCTATCAATTGAAGGGGGAGCCGGACAAGGCAATTCCCGATTATAAGGAGGCAATTCGATATGATGCCAACTATGGGTGGGCCTACTACGACCGCGGTCTCCTCTATTTACGCAAGCAACAATGGGATTCTGCAATTGCAGATTTTGACGAGGCGACCCGTTGCCTTCCAAATAATGTCGACCCTTTGCTCGCTCGCGGTCAGTCCTACCTCGGAAAGAAGGAGTTTGATCGGGCGTTGGCGAATTTCGACGGCGCCACCGCGGTCGACTCATCAAACCCGTCAGGATACTTTTACCGATCAAACATTTATTTCATAAAAGGTGAGGCCGACAAACAGCTGCGCGATCTCAAGGAAGCAGAGCGGTTGGCATCCATTGCTCCGCAGCATCGCGGGGCGCGTTCTTCGTCTCTTCCCTACGATTATCCCGAAGTGTACCGGAGAATGGAGTACGAATACGATCAAGGCGATTACGATCGCGCAATAGAATTCGCCGATGAGTTGGTCGCGATGGAACTCGATTGGCCGCACGCTTCGCCTGTGCTCATGGATCGAGGAAACGCGTTTCGGGCCAAAGGAAACTTCGATAAGGCACTTGTCGATTACGATCAGGCGATTGCATTCAACCCAAAGAACACCGGGGCCCACGTCGACCGTGCTCTCGTGTGGGAAAAGAAAGGTCGACGCGACCAGGCTTTGCGAGATTACGCAGAAGCCATCAGGCTCGATTCGAAAATGTGGCAGGCCCACTTTAATCGCGCGATTTCTTTCAGAGAAGCCGGCGAATTTGCCAAAGCGATCGAAGACATGTCTGAAGTCATGAAGCTGAAACCGGAATACGCCCCAGCTTACCTCATTCGGGCGGCTGATTATTATCGATTGAATCAGGTCGATAAGGCTCTTGAAGATTGGAATCGCGCCGCGGAGCTTAAGTCCAGTCAGGTTGAGGCGTACGTCGGTCGCACAATGGCATATCTTAAGAAAAAAGATTACGTCAAAGCGGCACAAGAAATGGAAACGGCCACGCGGGTCGAATCCAAAACTCCTCTGGAGATTTTGAACTTCCTCGCGTGGCTGCAGGCAACTTCTCCGGATAAACGCGCTCGAAATGGTGCGGCTGCAATCGATACGGCAACGAAAGTTTGTCAATCAACGCAATGGAATAACTGGCGCTATGTCGATACGCTGGCTGCTGCCTATGCAGAGGCGGGTAAGTTCACCGAAGCGGTTAACTATCAAAAACTGGCTTTGCGAACGGCGGACGGTCCGGCTGCGGTTATCGACCAGGCAAGAGAGAGATTGCGTCTCTACGAACAACACAAACCGTATCGTGAAGAGGATTCGGCTAAGCGCTAAAAGCTCCATACGTTTGCGTCGTGAAGGCCGGCCGAGTTCGTCGAAAACGTGTCATTGCCATCCGAACGCATTTGCAGGCGACAAGCCTGACACTACAGTCCGAGCGCGGGGCGGTTAGCTCAGTGGTAGAGCGTCTCGTTTACACCGAGAGGGTCGGGGGTTCGAAACCCTCACCGCCCATTTCTAGAGTGAACAGTGATCAGTGACGAGTGATCAGTTTTACTTCAGCAACTCCAGCGCGGCGGGAAAAATAATTTTCTCCCATTCAGCGTATTCTTTGGCCGATGGATGCAGACCGTCTTTCGCGACAAGCGATTTGTCCTGGCCCATTTTTTTGCTCAGCGGAAAAATATCGACCACGGTCAGGCCTCGTTTTCGTGCTTCTTCGGTTACAATTTGATTAAACTGCATGATTCCCTCATGAATGTTGCGACCGCGTGAGTACTTCGGGCCGGTCGGAGTTACTCCAAAGTCAGGGATCGTCACGACCAGTAGCTGCTTCTTGTTCGGCAATACGGCAAGCATTTGGTCGACGAGGTAACTGAATCGGTTCCGGAACGTTGTTTCATCCACTCCCTGGACCCAATCGTTTACGCCGATGAGCAAAGTCGCAAAGTTAGGATCCGAATTTATGAACTTCGGTAACTCGCGATCGATCGCGTCCTTGGTTGTCCAACCAGTGACCGAAGGATTCGAGACAAGATCGACATGCAAGCCTTGGGCATTCAAATGCTGCGTCATTAGCGCTGGCCATGATTCTTTCGGCGTCGCGCCTTCGCCGCACGAATACGAGTCGCCAATTACGGCATAGCGAATCTTTTCTTTCGGAGCGTTAGTTTGAGCCATAGTGATCGAAAGGCATAACCACGAATAGACACCAATTAGCACGAATTTATAAACCCTTCGTGTCCTATTCGTGTGCATTCGTGGTTACTCTGCTTTTACGAAAGCATCTCGTTTACCGCGGCCTGGCAATGAATTTTTCCAGTATCAAGTAAAGCGATGCCGTTGTGGCTCTCGCCGCGCAGAATCAGCGGCAATTCGGTTCCGGCCAGAATCACGCCGTCGATGCCTGCCTCGCCGTAACCTTGCGAAGACGGGTCGATCTTAGATTTCAATCGATCGATAATCGCGAGCAATTCGGCGCGCGTTTCGGGCAAGAAGTTTCCGGGAACGAGTTCGTCAAAGTATTTGTTATGAATGTACTCCTGATCTTTTGGATCGGGCACAACGAGATCGATTCCTTCCCGCGAGAAGACCTTCGGGTAAAAGTCCGCCTGCATCGTGTAGCGCGTGCCGAACAGAGCAAGGCGTTTCAGTTTCCGGGCTTTGGCGTGCGCGCAGGTTGCTTCGACAATGCTGATCAACGGAATCGGCGACTTGGGCGCGATATCGTCGAAGACAATGTGCGGCGTGTTGGCCGCGATTAGTCCGAAGTCGGCGCCGGCCAGTGGAAGCTTGGCGATTTCTTCCAGGAGAAATCCAGCCATGCCGGCCAAATCATTCGCGTTCATGAAATCGATTCCCTTCGTGAGATTGATGCTATTAATGACGAACTGGGGATAGCTACCGTCGCGCTTCCGCTCGCGATAGAGCGCGATGATGTTCTGGTAGTAATCGATCGTGCTCTCCGGACCGACGCCGCCAATGACGCCAAGAGTTTTCATGGCATTCGATTCCGCTTTCTCATTGAATAGCATCTATTAAGATCGATATCGTGAAAGCGAAAACGATTTTGTTCAGCGCGATGATTCTGGGCGCGGCCATCGCAGCGCATGCTCAACCGACACCACGCGGGCAACCGGACGTCTCGAACAAAACTTTGATCACGAATGCGAACCAGGACCACGTGATGGGCGCGGCCGCGTTGCACAAACTGGCGAACGATTATTACAACTGGCGCAACCAGAACTCTCCGGTCGCCAGCAGCAGTCGCGGTTTACACACCTGGGACGATAAGCTTCCCGATTTTTCACCGGCCAAAATCGCGGAAGAAGCGCAATACGTGCGTGCGCTTCTGGAAAAAGTGCGAGCGATGAAGACTGGCACCTGGCCGAAGGACGAACAGATCGACGCGATTCTTTTTCGTGCGCAATTGGAGAATGTCGATTTCCAAAACCGCGTTCTGAAATTCGAGCGGAACAATCCGCTGGTTTACACCGAGATCTGTGCGGAAGGAATATTCTCGCTCCTAAAAAAGGAATACGACACGCCCCGAAAACGCGCGCTCTCCGCCACCGCGCGGTTGAAAGCAATGCCAGGGATGCTGAAGCAGGGCCTGGCGAATTTGCAGAACCCGGTAAAACTCTACGCCAAGCTCGCGATCGACTCCGCGCGTTCGATCGATCCGTTGTTCAATCAAAGCTTGATGGCGCTGGATGTCGACCTTGCGCCCAACGAGCATGAGGAATTTATCAAGGCGCGCGATACCGCGCTTGCGGCGGTGCACGCTTACGCCGACGAGCTCGAGAAACGAATGCCGAAGATGGTGGAGTTCGCGCCGATGGGCGAAGCGAACTACAACTACTATCTCAAGCACGTTTTGCTGTTGCCGCTCGATTCGCGCGAAGTGGAAACAATCGGCCGCGTGGAAAATGGACGGTACCGCGCCCTCGAAGCGTTATTGCCCGATCCAAAATTAGCTGATCCCGACCCGTCACGTGCCGCAAATATTCCCCCCGATCAGGCGGCGTTTCTAAAAGCGTATGAAAGCCGGGAGACCGAGATGATTAATTTTCTGAAGGAACACAAACTCGTCACGATCCCGGATTACCTCGGTCGATTTGAAATTCGGCAGTTGCCTGAAGCGTTCAAGCCGACCAGTCCCGGCGGTTTCATGAATCCGCCTGGCGTTTACGACAAGGACCCGAGCGGTTTCTATTTCATCCCAACCTACAATCCGCAGTCCAAGAATTTCTATATTCGCGCGGCGATCGAAGACCCGCGTCCGATTCTGGGCCACGAGGGAATTCCCGGTCACTTCATGCAGTTGTCGATTGCGAATCATTTAAGTGACGAAATTCGCCGGCAACACGAAGATGGCGTTTTTGTCGAGGGTTGGGCGCTTTACGGCGAAGAGATGTTGATGCGGACCGGTTTGTATCCAAACAATTCGCCGGCGCAGGGACAAATTTTGCGGTTATCGCGTTATCGCGGCGCGCGAATCGGGGTCGACGTCAATCTGCACACTGGCAAATGGACCTTTGAGCAAGCAGTAAAATATTTTATGGACGCGGGCGGGCTGGATCGCGAAGCAGCCGAAGGCGAAGCCGCCGGTGCTGCGTCAAATCCGCACCAGAAGATCAGCTACATCATCGGCAAATGGCAAATCCTGAACCTGCTCGGTCGCTACAAAGATCGACAAGGCGACAATTTCCGGCTCGGGCAATTCCACGACGACCTGATCAAGAATGGAAGCCTTCCTGTTTCAATCATCGAATGGATCCTGCTCGACGACGACTCGTCGATCAAAAAAGTGATGAGTGAAAAGTGAAGAGTGTCCAGATCAGAAGCAATCGAGTGTTCAAGTCGATTCAGATTTTTCTACTTTCCACTTCCTACGTTGTACTTTTCGGCTGTGCTGGCAGCAGTCATCCGCGACTGATAACTCCGAGTGAAGGACCAGCGTCGGCGCGTTATCTCGAGATCTATTCCGACCTGCACGCGGCGACGCTGCATTTCCCGGCCGGGGTCTATACTTTAAACGCGGTTGATAAAATTGGTTACTACTACCGTGCGCCGGGAAAAATCGCCGAACACTTCGGCGGCGGTTCATTTTGGCGCGAGGGCGGCATTTTCGTAAGCAAACGAAACCTGCAAAAAATGCGCGGTTACGTCTACCGCGCCGGGACAATTACCCTTGTCGGCAACTTCTCAGGGGTAAAACATCGCTTTCGCGATCAACCAGTTGCTTCAGTGACCTCTGAGTTCTGACCTCGGGTTCTCTGATTCCGGCCTGCTTCCTGCTCAAAATGAAGGGCAATGAGCGAGGAAGAGGGAAAACAGGCGCTGTTTCAAAGGGAATTGGCCAAAGTGGAGACGATCGCCGGATTGCGGCAGGCTTTGGATTTACGTTATCGCCGTTTGTGTCAGGCGGCGCGGAACGATTGGGAACGCTTGTTCGGCGACAACGATCCAGCCGATGCCTGCGTGAGCGTTCGGGTCGCAGTGGATCCGACGGCAATTCAAACGACCGCGACGCGTGGCTCCGGATTTCTCAAATCGCGCAGACCTTCGCGACCAAAATCAGAGACCAAGCGTCTGCCTGGTTTCGCGCACTAACGCGGACCTAGTTGTTCGCCGCGGCGAATCCGTCCTTTGGCGGATCGATCTTTTCCTGGCCGAGATTCGCCACCGTCAGACGTTGCGCCGGTCGATCGAGCCCGGCCACAAACTCCTGGAAGCGTTCCGAAAACAGATCGTGACGCACATTCCAGTAAAACGAGATGCCGGGCGAAGCGAGATAATGCTTATAGAGATTGCCCCAACCCCGCCAGATCGATTCATCCATCAAACCGTAGATGTAGTGAAAATGAATCGTCTCCATCGCTTTCAGAAATTGGAAAGCGAAATGAAAGAAGCGCGCTTTGTCTTCAGCCGATAGCGCTTCGAGATTTTCCAAGCCAATCCGCCAAATCCGACTGTTCTCCGCGTTCTCGGCAAACGGCCGGGTCACATCGCGTAATGCGGTTGAGGCGGCGTCCTGTGCGGACAGTCTGGTCACGCGCGTGTTGCGATGCACTTGAACCGCGAGATACCAGAGCGACGCGACCACGCCAATCGAGCTGACCAGTTGCGCAATGGCGTTGATCGCTTCCCAATTCATAAGATGTCGATCTTAAAAAAACTGTTCTCTGTCATCTGTCCTCTGGCTATTTCGGTTCTTCCGCCACCTTCAGAACGATTTTGCCGCGGGTGTGATGCGTCGCCGCCTGCTCCTGGGCTTTGACCGCGTCAGTCAGTGGCAAGACTTCCGACACGATCGGCTTGATCTTTTTCTCGTCGATTAGTTTGCCGATTTCGGCCAGCTGCGCTCCGTTCGGCTTGACCGAGATCGATGCGCCGTGAATCCCATGCTTATCGAGCTCCGCTTGATCGAGGCGCGCCACCAATGTGGCGATGAATCCGCCTTTTTTCACAACGCCATACGAGCGTGCCAGCGTGTCTTTGCCGACCGAGTCCAGCACAACATCGACATCCTTGGCCACGTCCTCGAATTTTTGCTGGGTGTAATCCACGGCCACGTCGGCGCCGAGTTGTTTGAGCAAGTCCTGATTGGGAGTCGATGCGGTCGCAATCACTTTCGCCCCGCGGGCTTTTGCGATTTGAATCGCGAAACTTCCCACGCCGCCGGAACCGCCATGAATCAAAACAGTTTGTCCGGCGCTCAGCTTCGCTGCGTCAACTAGCGCCTGCCAGGCAGTCAATGCGACCAACGGCACGCCCGCGGCCTCCACAAAATTGATCGACTTCGGCTTCATCGCCGTTTCGGCTTCATCGACCACATCGTACTCAGCGAAGCCGCCACCCCACATCGGATACGCGTAAATCGCATCGCCCGGTTTAAACCGCGTCACCTTCGCGCCGGCTTTCTCGACAATGCCCGCGATGTCATATCCCGGAACGAGCGGCAACGTTGTCCCGAAAACCTTCGCATACTTGCCGGAGCGAATCATCGCATCGACCGGATTCACCGCGGTGGCGATCACTTTGACCAAGACCTGGTTATCTTTCGGCTCCGGCCGCGGCGCATCTTCGTACTTCAAGGCCTCCGGCCCGCCATACTGATGAATCACGATGGCTTTCATCATCGGTTTGTTTGTTTGCGCTGCGGCAATAACCGCGATGGTTAATCCAACACAGCAGAGAAACGTCCTTTTCATAATGAATCCTGATTCGATTTACGTGGGATTCGCGCCCGCGCGAGGTTACTTCGGCTCGTCGCGAACCTTCAACACGATCTTTCCGCGGGCGTGACCCGTGTCCGCTTTTTCTTGGGCCTTTGCCGCATCAGCGAGCAGAAAGGTTTCAGAAACGATGACCTTGATTTTCTTTTCATCGATTAGCTTCCCGATTTGGGCAAGCTCATCGCCATTATTTTGGACCACCAGAGACGCCCCGCGAATTCCATACTTGTCCAGCTGCGCCTGATCGACGCGGTCGGTTAGCGAGACAATAATTCCGCCTTTTTTCACGATCGGATACGACCGCGCCAGCGTTTCACCGCCAACGCCGTCGATCACGACATCGACATCCTTTGCGATGTCTTCGAACTTCTGCGTCTTGTAATCGATGGCAACATCGGCTCCGAGTTGCTTGAGAAAATCCTGATTGGCGGTGGAAGCAGTTGCAAAAACTTTAGCGCCTCGAATTTTTGCAATCGGAATCGCGAACAATCCTACGCCGCCGGACGCTCCGTGAATCAGCACCGTCTGGCCGGATTGAACGTTCGCCTTATCAACGATCGCCTGCCATGCGGTCAACGCGACACTTGGCGCGCCGGCCGCTTCGACAAAACTGATCGTCGCCGGCTTTAAGGCGGCGTCAGTTTGTTTGGCCAGTGCGTATTCCGCGTAGGCGCCGCCTTTCAGAATGGTGATAAAAGCGCAAACAGCGTCGCCTACTTTGAATTTAGTAACCTTCCCTCCAACTTTTTCGACTGTCCCGGCGATGTCGTAACCGGGATGCCACGGCAGTTGGGTGCCGTTTGGCTTTGCGAACTTGCCCGCCCGCAATACCCCATCGAACGAATTCACGCCCGCGGCGACAACTTTGACCAGCATCTCGTCCTCTTTCGGCGTCGGGACCGGCACGGCTTCAAGTTTTAAGACCTCAGGGCCGCCGTATTCGTGAGCAACGATCGCTTTCATTGTTTCGGAGCGAGCGAACGTCGTAACAGCAAGCAGCCCCGCACTAATTAGAATGATTTTCGCGTTCATCGTTTGAGTTAGATTTTACTTCGTTTCCTCCGCGACCTTCAAAACAATCTTGCCCAGCGTGTGATGCGTTTCGATCTGCTCATGCGCCTTGACCGTTTCTGCTAACGGGAAAGTTTGCGAAACAATCGGCTTCATTTTTCCGGCCTCAATTAGTTTGGTCAGCTCTTCGAGCACGGTCGCGTCCGGATGCGCTCCCAATCGAGAACCGCGAATTCCATGTTTCGCGCACTCCGTCTGGTCCGGCTCGTCGGTGATTGAAACGATAACGCCGCTTTTCTTCACCACGCCATAGGAACGACCAAGCGCGTCCGCGCGGACACAGTTGAGGACAACATCGACATTCTTCACCACGTCTTCGAACTTCGTCGTCGTGTAATCGATTGCCTGATCGACGCCCAGTTGCTTGAGCAACGGCTGATGCGCGGTCGAAGCGGTCGCGATCACTTTTGCGCCGCGCGCTTTTGCGATTTGAATTGCGAAGCTTCCGACTCCGCCTGAACCGCCATGAATCAGAACGGTTTGTCCCTTCTCGACCTTTGCCGTGTCAATCAGCGCTTGCCAGGCCGTCGTTGCTGCTAATGGAACGGCCGCGGCTTCTTCAAAGTTAATATTCTTCGGTTTGAGCGCGGTTTCGAATTCTTTCGCAATGGCGAACTCGGCGTAACCGCCACCGCGCATGACCGACAAGTAACAGTAAACGGCATCACCTTGTTTGAATTTGGTAGTCTTCGCCCCGGTTTTTTCGACGATGCCGGAAATGTCATAACCGATAATGACCGGTCGATTGTCCAAGCCGCGTTTGGCAAACATCCCCTGTCGCACGTAGGTATCGACCGGATTCACTGCCGCGGCCATCACGTGGACAAGAATTTCGTCCTCTTTTGGCTCGGGGCACGGTGCGTCTTGATATTTTAAAACTTCGGGGCCGCCGTACTCATTCACGACGACGGCTTTCATCGTCGTGTTATTCGTTTGCGCGACAGTTGCGCTCAGCGCGCACGCCGAAAGAATCAAATAAAGAAATCTCTTCATATGCTTGGAAACTAACTCCGGAACTCAATTAAATCCTGTTCATCCGGTTGAGGATTCTTCAAGCTCCGCCCCATGAAAATACGAATCCTTGCCATTGTCGCACTGACTTGCGGTTTCTCAGCTCTTTGCATTGGGCAAAGCTCACCGGGAACTGCGACCACCACAACCACGACAACGACTTCACCCGCCAAGACTACGGATGGAAGCAGCGTGCCTTACACCGAAGGTTCGGTTTGGGCGTTGTCGATGATCAAAACCAAGACCGGCTTAACCGATGAATACCTCAAGCAGATCACTGGCACGGTGAAGCCTGTCTATGAGGAAGCGAAAAAACAAAGAATCATTCTGAGCTACAAGATTCTAAACGGCGAAGCGTCCGACCCGCATGACTTTAACATTTTGATTTTGGTGGAATACCCAAACTGGGCGGCGTTTGACACTTTGCGCGACAAAATGGACCCGCTGCTCGCGAAAGTGATGGGCTCCGAAGAGCGGCGGACGGACATGGCGGTCAAACGCCTCGACGTCCGCGAAATTCTGGGTACCAAAACGATGCGCGAGATCACGCTCAAATAACAGAGGTCAGAAGTCAGACGATCCACGGCAGCGCGTCGAGATCGACGTTGCCGCCGGTGAGGATGATCCCAACGCGTTTGCCGGCAATATCGACCTTACGCTCGGCGATTGCGGCGTAGGAAACTGCGGATGACGGTTCGATGACAATTTTCATCGTCTCCCAAATCGTCCGCATCGCCGCGACGATCGCTTCTTCGCTGACGGTCGCGATGTCGTCTACGTAACGTTGGATGATCGGAAAATTTCGCTCGCCGACATTTGTCCGTAACCCATCGGCGATCGTGAATTTCTTTTCGGTCACAATTCTTTTCTTGGCCTGAAACGATTGTGCGGCGTCATCGGCATTCGCCGGCTCAGCCGCGATGATTTTGATCTTTGGCCGCATCGACTTGGCCGCGACTGCGGTGCCACAAAGCAAACCGCCGCCGCCGATTGGACAGATCACAAGATCGACATCTGCATCCTCGAGGAGCTCGACTACTGCCGTCCCCTGCCCTGCCATCACATCTTCGTTCTCGAAGGAATGAATTAACGTCGCGCCCGTTTTCGTGATCACGTCCGCGCATGCTTTTTCGCGCGCGTCTTGCGTCGGCTCGCAAAGCACGACGTGAGCATCGTAACTTTCGACCGCGCGCACTTTTACTTTTGTCGAGTTCTTGGGCATCACGATGTGCGCCGGGATGCCCCGGAGTTTTGCCGCGCGCGCCAGCGCTGTGCCATGATTTCCTGATGAATGGGTCGCGACACCGCGCTTCGCAGTCGCATCATCCAGCACGAATACGGCGTTGGTCGCGCCGCGCGCCTTGAACGCGCCGATCTTCTGAAAATTTTCGCACTTAAAAAACAGCGAGCCACCACTCGCCTCATCCAAGCGCGAACTCGTCAACACCGGCGTCCGCGTAACGTACGGTCGAATCCGTTCGTGCGCCACGCGGATGCGATCGAAATCGAGTGACATATTTGCCGATGCTATATTCGCCGTCATGGACCCGTACGCAAAGCCGAACGAGCGTAAAGTGGGCGCGAACCGGCCGAAGATTTCGCATTTGCCAAGTGAAATCGACAAACGCACGCGCCATCAGCGCCGCGCTGAAAAACAAGCCATCGCGGCCGAGCGACGCGCGATCAAGAAAGCAGCGCGGCGCAATTTGAAAAAGCAGTTGCTCGATGAGTTGGGCGAAAATTAAGCCAAAAAGGGTGGCTAGATACCACGATCCCGCGACTTAACGACGTGGATTGGTTACTTCGGCGTGCCGACTTTTGCGCTGCCTAGAAACGTCGCGTTCTCATCAACCACCAGCCGAGGCGCTTCGATATCGCCGCGCAAGGTGCAACCGGCTTGAAGTTCGCAGCGTTCGGTCGCGAAAATATTTCCTTCGACCGTCCCCTGCACCGTTACCGATTTCGATCTGACTTCGCCGTGAATGGACGCGTGCTGGCCAATCGTAAGCGTTCCAGTCGATTTGATGTCGCCTTTCACTTCGCCATCGATCAGCAGCTCGTCACTGAACTTGACCGAGCCAACAATCGAGACTCCTCGCGAGAGAAGGCCGCCGGAGCGGGCTGACGCGGATGCGCCGTTGGACGGCTCCGAGCTTGCCGGCCTTGGCGGTTCTGCCGATTCAGGCTTTCGAGTTGAAAACATTGCCATTTGTATTCTCCGATTCCTCCAATTTTGGCTGTATGTAAAGCTAATCTTGTTCCTCGACTCGAATAATCCCCGCCAGGTTCATTCAAAATCTGTTTTGATCCGTGTCCGCCAGGGTCGAAGATTCACGTGTGGCTCTTTTTCTCGACGAGGAACAAGTGCGCAAGCATTTGCGGATGGCGGACTTGATTCCGGCGATGGAAAAGGCGCTGATCGATTTCTCCGCCGGAAAAGTCACGCAGCCGGTGCGGCAAGTGATTGCAGTCGATCCGCCCGGCGGATTTTACGGGATGATGCCGGCGTTAACTCCGGAAGGGCTCGGCCAGAAAATCGTCACGTTCTACCCGCCGAACGCGGAAAAAGGAATTGCGACGCACATGGCGACAATTCTCCTGAACGATCCACAAACCGGCGCACCGCTCGCGATGATGGACGGAAGATTGATCACTGAAATGCGAACAGCAGCCGTTTCAGCGGCGGCGACGAAACTTCTCGCGCCAAAGGATGCAAAAGTGCTCGCGATCCTCGGGAGCGGGGTGCAAGCGCGCAGCCACATCGAAGCTCTGCAACTGGTCAGGAATTTCGAAGAAACTCGCGTTTGGAGTCCGAACAAATCGCACGCGGAGCAGTTCGCAAAACAGGTCGGCGCGAAAGTAATGTCGGCTGAAGACGCAGTCCGCGGCGCGGATGTCGTGGTGACAGTGACGAGTTCGAAGATGTCGATCCTGCAGGGCAAATGGCTGAAGCCCGGGTGTCACGTCAACGCCGTCGGCGCATGTCGACCGGATTGGCGCGAACTCGACGACGACGCGATGCGAAATGTCGTCTTCGTCGATTCACGTGAAGCGGCCATGAAAGAATCCGGCGATGTAATTCTTTCCCGCACGGAAATTTATGCCGAGCTCGGCGAAGCGTTCGCCAGGAAACTTCCACCGCGTGTAAACGAAACCACCATCTTTAAATCGCTAGGTATGGCGGTGGAGGATATCGCCGCGGCGTTGCTCGTTTATCGATCTGCTACGCGACAATAAAAAACTGGCTTAAGTCTCCAGAATCTCGTTCGCCTGGGCGAGAGTTTCGCAGGTGAAAATCTGAACGTCTCCGCCGTAATGAAAGATCGACATGATCTGCAAACCGATGTCGCGATGCGGGTCGGGAATGACGCGGACAACCATGGATGCTCCTTTTTCGTTGCACATGTCCATCGCTTTCTCGATGAAAGGCGCGCAGTCGACGTCCATCGATTGCAATTCGCTGAGATCGGCCAGAAGACGAAATCCGCGTTGCAGTCTTAGGAGGCCATCACGGATTTGCTTCAAGCCTCTCTCGGTTTCTTCTGCTCGGACAACTTCGCGGAAGCGAATTACGAGCAAACGTTTCGGTTCGTCGACTTCGAAGTTAATCACTCTTTGACACGATTATATTTTTTCAATAGCTCGCGCAACCGATCGTGCGGAAGCGCATCGACGCGATGATTGTCGGCGCCGGTCATGGTTTGATTATCCACCAGCGCGTTCACCACCGCTTCTTCGGTCGCTTGCACGACGCCCGCAAAAATCGGATCCATCAAATCGTTCGGAATGGTTTGCGCCGAATGCGTGACCTGATCGGGAGCCCAAACATTTTTATTCGCGGTCGAAAACGCAATGAACAAATCGCCCGAACCATTTCCAGAGATCGTGCCGGTGCGCGCGAGCCCGAGCGAAACGCGGCGGGCGAGTCGTTTCAATTGATTCGGAAGCAGCGGCGCATCAGTTGCCACGACCGCGATGCACGAGCCGGTATCTTCGCCGTAAACGGAACCGGGAATTTCTTTTCCGATCGGCACACCAGCAATCGTTAGCAACGCACGGCGTCCAAAATTCGCCTGAACAAAGACGCCCACGGTGAAGCTCTGCATCGGCTTATCTTTGCCGGCTTTGATGTCGACCTTGCGCGAGGCGGTACCACTGCCGCCTTTGAATTCGTAGCAAATCATCCCGGTCCCGCCGCCGACGCTCCCCTCTTCGATCGCACCGCCGTGCGCGGAATCGAGCGCGTGAAAAACGTCCTCCGGTTTCACATGAAAGCCGTTGGTGTCGTTCAGCCAACCATCCCACGTCTCGGCCACGAGCGGCAAACTCCACCAATATCCGCTGGCGTCGGCGGCGCCGTGTTTGATACGCCACGCAATGACGGCGTCGCGCGCGACACCGACACTGTGCGTATTGGTAATGACAACCGGGCCTTCCAGAAATCCGCTTTCTTCAATCCAATGCGTGCCGGTCATCTCGCCGTTGCCATTCAAACTGAACACAGCCGCGTAAACCGGATCGTTCAGTGAATCGTGCCCGCGCGGAATGATCGCCGTCACGCCAGTCCGGACCGGACCTTTGCCGACCACAAGCTTTCCCTCGCCACGAATGATCGTGGCATAACCGACTTCGACGCCGGCGACGTCCGTGATCGAGTTGAGCTGACCGGGCGTGCCATCGAACGGAACGCCGAGATCGCGCGCACGAACAATTTTCTTTTCCGCTATCGATCTTACCGGCGGCGATTGCTGCGGCTCGCGCGCATCGACATCGAGCAAAAGTAAGAGCAGGAGTAAGAGAAGGAACGAAGATGTCGATTTTTTCATTAGTCGTATTTTTTTAACTTTGGCCAGGCTTGGCGCAAATCGCCGGTAAACCCGCGGCACAGAAAAATATCGAAATGCTCGTCGCGCCGCGAGTACGGATGTTCGACCCGGCCGGCTGGTTCGACGCTTTGGAAATGTTCGCGGTCGCCGGTTCCATCGCTCCCGAGAACGATGACGACGCTGCCATCATAATCGCGCGGCCCCCAAAGCCAGTAGCTCTGGTGATTACAAATCGATTTCGGCAAACCGAGTCGCGGTCCGAAGAAATCGATCGCACCGGCCTGGCCGTAACTGTTGGCAAAGATCGCCGTGCGCGCCTGTTCTTCCGGCGAAAGCGACTTGTAAACGCGCGCTGTTTCACCGGCCATGTTTTCCCAACCGAATTCGTCGGCAAAATATTGTGGGAGCGGACCGGTCGGCTGATTCTCAGCCTTCGGCGGTTCGAAGCCTAACTTTTTTTGATAGGCGACCACACCTTCTGGCGAAAAAATCGGAGAGACCGTCGGCGCGAGAATGATCGCCGACACGAGAATCAAAACCGCATAGGCAGCACGAATCCATTTCCAATGGGCGGCCGTAATTCTTTCCAGGACAACCGCGCCCGCCGCAAAAAGAACCGGATAAATCGACGCGAGATAATAATTCTTGCCGCGTAATACGATAAACATCGCGAGCAGCGCGACGTAGACGATACTGAGAACTCGGAATCGTCGGCCTTCGCTTCCCAGAAAAAGCCAGATCAAACCGCCGAGCCAAAGCGGAAGCAGAATTGGATTCATGATCTGGACTTGATCGATAACGAACGCGATTGGGCCGCGCACAACGTCGCGCTGCGTTTGCCGGATGTTGTGCATCAACTCGAGAAAGGGAAAGTCGTGACGAGTCAGCCAAATCAGATTCGGTAGAAAAATCAGGAACGCGATGAGCGCGCCGATCCAAAATTGCTTCGTGATCAAAAATCGGCGTTCGGGCGTGAGAATGAGCCCGATCACAACGGCGGCGATGAAAAACGCGATGCCGTATTTGGTCTCCGTGCCGACGCCGACAAGAACGCCGAACCAGATCCAGTAACGCGGCTCGTTGCGATCGATCGCTCGGACGATGCACCAGGCGCAACCGATCCAGATAAGCGGCTCGAAGGCGTTCATCGTCAGCCAGTGATGCATGACGAGATAAATCGGCACCGCGATCACCGCGAGAGCGGCCAGCATTTGCGCCAAAGCTCCGCCGCCCATTTCGCGAGCTAACTTGCCGGTTAGCCAAACCGTCGCCGCGCCGGCGAGCGCGGGAAAAAATCGCAGACCAACCAGCCAATCACCGAAAAGATGCCGCGCCATCCAGGCTACAAGGGCGATCAATGGCGGTTGATCGACATATCCCCAATCGAGGTGCTCACCGCAGGCGAGGTAATATAGTTCGTCGCGGAAAACTCCGTAACGGTTCGCGGTCAATAGATGGAAAATTAATTTCGCACCGGCCAAAGCGAGCACGAGCACTTCGCCCGACAACAACCTGGATGTCGATCTCGTTGGCATTCAGAATCCGACTAATCGTTTGCTGACCATAGCCCAGCGTTTCAACGCTGGGTTTTCAATCCATAAATCCCGACTAATCCCGTCAGGGATGAAAGAATGTTGCTTTCGTCCCTTATCGGGACTCACCAGAAAACCACATTTACCCAGCGCTAAAGCGCTGGGCTATTTCCGAAGAGAATTTGCTTTTCCATTTTCGTCTGCGAAGCAACGCATTTAGAGTCAATTAGTGAGCTACGAGGTTTTCGCCAGAAAATATCGACCGCAGACGTTTGACGATCTGGTCGGACAGGCCCACGTCTCGCGCACGCTCAAGAATGCGGTCGCGCAAAACCGACTGGCGCACGCTTATTTGTTCGTCGGGCCGCGCGGCATCGGAAAAACTTCGACCGCGCGAATTTTGGCGAAAGCGCTCAACTGCGTGAAAGGCCCGACGGTTACGCCGGACGGCACGTGTGATAATTGCCGGGAGATCGCGGCCGGCAACAGCCTGGATGTCCTCGAGATTGACGGCGCAAGCAACAATGGCGTCGAGCAAGTGCGCGAGCTGCGCGACAACGTGCGCTACGCGCCATCGAAGTCACGCTACAAAATCTACATTATCGACGAAGTGCACATGCTGACAGCGGCTGCGTTCAACGCGCTCTTGAAAACGCTAGAGGAACCACCGCCGCACGTGAAATTCATTTTCGCGACGACCGAGCCACAAAAAGTCCTGGCCACGATCGTGAGCCGTTGCCAGCGCTTCGATCTTCACCGAATCCCGGCAAAGTTGATTGCCGATCATCTCCAATTCATCGCCGGGAAAGAAAAGATCACGCTGGAACCGGCCGCGGCACACGCGATCGCCCGCGGAGCGGAAGGCGGACTGCGCGACGCGGAGTCGATGCTCGATCAATTGGTGGCGTTTTGCGGTGAAAAAATTGCGGAAACCGACGTGCTCAACGTTTTCGGATTCACCAGCGAGCAAACGGTGGTCGATTTGACAGGCAAAATCTTGCGCGGCGAAACTGCCGGCGCGCTCGACGTTCTCTACGAACAGTGCGAAGCCGGCAAGGACATGATGCGGTTGATGTCGGATTTGATTTCTTATTTCCGAGATCTGCTGGTCTTCAAAGCCAAACCGGACGCGCTCCAGGAGGATGTCGATGCTGAATTGCAGAAAGCGCTCGGGGTGCAGTCCGAACTGATCGAGAACGATCGGCTCCTCGATTTGATCGACCAATTTGCGCAAGCCGAAGGGCGAATGAAATGGGCGCCGAACAAGAAATTGCATTTCGAAGTGGCGATCATTAAAGCGATCCAGAGTCTGAATCAGGCGACGCTTGACGAAGTAATCGAAAAACTGGGCGAGCTGCGCGACGGGAAAACGTCTACGGAAAAAAAAACGTTAGTCGCTAAGCCTGTGGCGGCAGGTCCGAGCCGGACTGGCATCGTCGCGCCTGCATCCAAATCGTACGCGGCCGACCGGCCTTCGCCCGGCTTTGGCGTGGCAAGCACGGCCGCCTCTACAGCACCCCGCATCGCCGAATCACCGGATAACGATGACGATGTCGAAAGAATTTGGGAGCGGGCTTTCTCAAAAATCCCAACTCAAAAAGCATTTGTTCGAAATTCGGCGGCCGCGGCGCGCGTTCTGCCGAGCGAGGGTCGCCATTTCGTTCTCGGATTTTCGCCTGATCAAAAATCGCCAATGGATATCTTGGGAACGGCAACGAACCGCAAACTCATCGAGACGCTTTTGCGCGAGGTTAGCGGCAAAGACTGGACGTTGAAATTAACCGGGCGGGAAAATCTCCCATCGAAGCTGCAACCGTCGGACGAAACTCCATCTGAGAGCTACACGGACGATCCGCTGATCCGCGAAGCGTTGGAGATTTTCAAAGGCGAAGTCAAACGCTGAGACCACAAATGAATCTGAACAAATTGATGAAACAGGCGCAGCAGATGCAGGCGCAAATGGCGAAGGCCCAGGCCGAGCTGGAAGATAAAACGGTCGAAGTAAGCGCCGCGGGCGGAAAGGTAACAGTCACAGCCAACGGCGCCGGCGAAATTCTTTCGATCAAAATCGACAGACAGATTGTCGATCCAAACGACGTCGAATTTCTGGAAGAAGCCATCCTGAGCGGCGTGCAGCAAGCGATTGAGCAGGGCAAGGCCCTGGCTCAATCGGAGATGAAAAAAATCACCGGCGGACTCGGAATGCCTGGGATGTAGTCGAGGTCACAAACCAGATCGTGGCGGCGCAGAAAAGCAGATAAGCTACGTTTCGGATTGCGACGATTGAAAATGGCCACTGCGGATGCCCGTTGAAATCCCAAACGCCGAGTAACCACGGATTGCCGCACAAATAACCGTACAAGAAATAAATGTAGCCGCTGACGAGGATGATCGCGGGAATGAAAAACCGGCGCGGCAAAAAAAACCAAAACGGCAGCGACCAGGCAAAATATTGAAATGAGAAGCCGTCGCTCAATGCGAGCACGATGATGTAGATCATTGCAATCGTCGCGCACCATTCGGAAACAGCGCGGTCATTCCGACGCAACCACGTGATCAGAAGCGCGAACGCGAGGGCGATCAACCGGCTGTTCTCCAGAAAAAACAAAATCGGCGCGCGAAACGATACCGGCCAACTTTGCGCCGAAGCGATGATTGAAAATAAGAGTACACGTGGTCCCCAGGCCGGGACGCCGGCCGTGGTGTGCAGAATTTGCGCGCGATAACCGAAAACGTTTTTCGAAACGATCGTCGGATCCTGAATCAGCGCCGGAACGTAAGTCGCGAGCGCAACGACGCCCGCAATCGCCAGAAACTGAAAGCGCTTGCGCCAATCGGGAATGAAAAGGACGAACGCCGGAATCGCGAGAACGATCGGCAGTTTGATCCACATGCTTACGCCGAGCGCGATCGCGGCGACGAACAGTTTATTTTTCTCCAAGAACCAGACGCAGAGCGCGAGAAAGAATGCGACCGCGGAATCGGTATTGCCGTGATAGGCCGAGAAAATGATCGACAACGGATTCAGCCAATAAGTTGCGACGGCGAGAAAGCGCCATCGGCATTCGCCGAACAGTGAGAACAGGAGGAAAGCCGTGGCTGCGTCGAGCAATGCGAATGGAGCGCGCAGGAAAATTCGAAACGGAACGCCGGTCGCGTCAGAAGCAGCGACCAACCACGACTCGACTTCGCTGATGAATGGCGGGTGATTCGCTGAGGCGTCCCCGTGGTAATAAGCAATCAGCCCTTGCTCGCGCACATCGCGTGCGTGGCGCTCCCAAATCGCGACGTCTTGGGTCCCATCCGTGAAAACAACGAGATAAAAACGAAGTGCAGCTCCCAGCGCGATGACAGACCAAAACCAAATGCCCGAACGCGAATACCAACGATCCTGCGTCATCTAATCAATTGTAGGGCAGGCGCTCCGCCTGCCGATCTAAAAAATGGCAGGCGGTGCGCTTGCCCTACAAATTTCTGATTAAGCGTTTGTGTTTTTCGTAAACACAAATTTCGCGCACTCCCAGGATCGACATCTTCCCGGCCAGGCGATCGAAATTCTCCGCGAGCTGCACATGTGAATGCGCGTCGGACGCCGTCGTAAACGGAATTCCTTTTTCGATCGCGAGCTGGATGATCGTGTCGCTCGGATAAAGCTCGTCAACAGGTTTGCGCCAGCCGGCGGTGGAAAGTTCGATGGCGAGATCCCGCGAACGAATGAAATCGAGGGTTCCGTCGATGATCGACCGAACGTCGCCACAAGGCCGGTGTCCGTGAATCTTGATCAGGTCAAGATGCGATAAGCAATCGACCAGACCTGTCGCGGCCATGTCACACACCCGGTGAAAATAGTCCTCGTAAATCTCGTCGATGCTACGCCCAACAAACTGTCCCGCGCCGTCCGGCACGGTGTCGAACATTTGCTTTGGGTCATCGAGGTAATGAACCGAGCCGAGAACGAAATCGAGTTTGTCCCAATTCTTCTCGACCCATTTTCGTCCGGCGCCTGACGTTTGCGGATCATTGTCGAGCTCGATGCCGGCGCGAATTTTCAGATCCGGATTCGCGGCGCGCAATTTATGGATCTCGTCAAAATCGATTCCGGCATGAAAACGATCGTGGTCGGTAAAGGCAATGTCACTCAAATCGCGCCTGCGCGCGCTGTCGATCCAGGGTTGCAATAGCTCTGGCGAATACGTCTGAACGCGATGTCCTTGCGGGTGGGTATGGTAGTCGCTGAAAAGTTGATCGCTGATAGATCATTGTTGATAGAAAATTCAATTCCCGCAATCAACTCTCAACAATCAACTATCAACCTTACCTGCCTCACGGTTCGGTCAAAAACTTCTGCCGGACGTGAAGCTCGGGATATTTCGGGAAAAAAACGTCAGCGGTAAAGACTCGGCCGGGCGTCAGATCGCGGGTCGCGATGTTTTCCTTGTACTCGACATGCTCCCCCGGATTAATGAGAACGGTCCCGGGCTTGTCCTTGATTGCGTGGTTCTCAGACCATTTGGTCAGGACGGCGTCGCCGGCGTTGAGCAATTGAACCTCGATTCGTTGATCAGTCGGAAAATCGAGCGTGATCATGAGGTTGCCCATGTTGGTCACGGTCACTTTCACTTCCATTTGTCGAACCTCCGACAGCCGCAGTGGCTGGGGTGAGACTTGAAGGTTGAGAATCAGCCCGCGTAGTTTGCGATCGCTGTATTTTGGCAGCACTTCGGACGAGGAAAACGGATGAAAGATGCGGCCGAAGAAGCCTCGCTTCTGCAAAGTTGTGGTCGTAATCGGTGTCGGCGTCGGAACTGGTGTGACCTTGACCGACGGCGCGGTTTCCGATGGCGTTGGTTCAGGCGTGCTCGAGGGCTCCGGAGTGGTTTCCTGCGCTGACAGGCCTGCGGTCGTAGCGAGCAGTAGTGAAAAAATGATGGCGAGACGAGTCATCGACGGGTTAAACACGAAAGGTAGCGTTATCAATCGATCATGAAATCCATTTTCGCGAGTCTGATTCTGGCACTTTTTGCCATTTCCGTCGCGGGTAAAGATCGACATTGTACATTTCGCGTCCACACGGAAGCGAATTCGAACAATACCGCGACCCGGGACTAACCAAGCCGAAATCGAGTTGATGAAAAAGGACTGGCGATTGATCGGACAACGAAGACGCTAGGTCTGATGCGTTCGTTGTTTACAACTCTGGCCGCGGTTTGCTCGTTTCAGATGATGGCTGTCGCCCAAACCGAAACGGCGACTGTCGATCTGGCCTTGCCGACTGACAATGACGCGATTTTTCACGGTCCCGCTGCAGCGGGAGACTTCTATCAATACATCGAGCGCGATTACCACGGCGAGAAAACATATCCGTGGGAAGGCGGCCAATACGGTTTCGTGCGCGATCCGGTCGAAACGAATGCCGGCATCGTTTACACGCGATTTCACGAAGGGATCGATATTAAACCGGTGCGTCGCGACGAGCGCGGCGAGCCGCTCGATGAAGTGCGCGCGATTGCCGACGGCAAAGTTGTCTACACAAACTCGGTTCCCGGTTATTCAAACTACGGAAAATACATTGTGATCGAGCACGAGTGGGGCGGCTCGCCCTACTACAGTTTGTACGGACACTTGAGTAAGATCGACACCCACGCGGGGGACGTCGTCCATCGCGGGCAACACATCGCGGTAATGGGTTACACCGGTGTTGGGATCAATCGCGAGCGCGCGCACGTGCATTTGGAATTGAATCTCATGCTCAGCCGCAATTTTCGGGAATGGTACGAGGCCTTTGTTGATCCGAAAGATCCAAATCACCACGGTATTTACAACGGACTCAATCTCACTGGGCTGAATATCGCGCGCCTTTACCTAGAGCTGCGCGAAAAACCGTCGCTCACGATTCCACAATTTCTCGGCGAGGAAGAAGCTTTTTACAAAGTGGTCCTACCGAGATCACGCCACTTCGAATTGCCCAAGTTGTATCCGTGGATGTTAAATGGAAACACCGCCAACGAGCCGCGATCCTGGATCGTGAGCTTCACGCGCAGCGGTTTGCCGCTAAAGATCGAACCCAGTGATCGCAAAGTGAAAGAGCCAGAGCTTGTTTACGTGAAACCAAACTTACGAAACGCTGCCTATTTGATCGATGGAATCGCTGCCGGCCCCGCCTCGCATGCGCATCTCACCGAGCACGGCAAACAAATGTTGCACTTATTGATTTATCCCGATTGAAGTCCGAGCCGGACTGGCCCTTCAATCAACACGAACTCGGCTGGCGCTGCGCGACCGCGACGCCATGCGGAATTGCGCCCGAGATAAATCCGAGACATTCGACCGCACCACTCGGTTTCCCAGGGAGCGCAATCACGAGCGAATCGTCGACCACGGCCGCGAGATTGCGCGAAATAATCGCGTTCGGCGTAATCTTCATCGATTCGGCCCGCATCACTTCGCCAAAACCCGGTAATTCCACTCGCATGATCGCACGAATTGCTTCCGGCGTAACATCGCGCGGTCCAATTCCGGTCCCGCCCGTGGTCAAAATCAATCCGCAACCTTGTTTTGAAAAGGAACGGATCGTTTCCTGAATTCGTGAAGCATCATCGGGAACCACAGCTTCACACAGCACTTGCCACTCATTCTTCTGCGCGACTTCCTTGAGCGCCGGTCCACCCAAATCCTTGTAATCGCCAGCGCTCGCGCGATCCGAAATTGTAATGATGCCGCAAACGATCTGCATTAAACTTTGGTTTTCTTAATCAATCGGACGTCTGCGATCTGCATCTTCTCATCAACGGCTTTGCACATGTCGTAAATTGTGAGCAACGCAATGGAGACGCCGGTCAGCGCTTCCATCTCGACGCCGGTCTGAGCGATTGTTCTCGCAGTGCACGTGACCTCGGCGCCATCACGCGCGCCCACGATGTCGATCTTCACTTCACCCAACGGCAGGGTGTGACAAAGCGGAATCAGATTCGCTGTTTGTTTCGCGGCTTGAATTCCGGCAAGCCGCGCGGTTGCGAACACATTTCCCTTCGCAATTCGTTCCTTTGCGATCAGGTCGAGCGTCTTGCGCTGGAGTTTGATTTTTCCTTTCGCGATCGCCGTCCGCGCGCTCATGGGCTTGGCCGAAACGTCTACCATCTGAGCTCGGCCATCAGAGCCGATGTGAGTGAGGCCTTTCATAAAGACTTTCAACCACCAATGGACACAAATTTACACGAATGTTTCCTAGGAATTCCTAATTGGTGTTAATTCGTGTGAATTCGTGGTTGGAATCACCCGCCGATGGCGATCATCTTGCGGTCCGGCTGATAATTGTTCCGAAAATCGTGTTGCTCCGGCTTGCGATCGACCACGTCGATAAAAAATTGGCGCAATTCGTCATCGCTCGCGCCCGCGCGCAGCGGTTTCATGATGTCGAACTCGAGATAACTGCCGAGACACGGACGCAATTTGCCGTCGCAAGTCAGGCGAAGCTTGTTGCAGCTTTCGCAGAAGTGAAGGTTCGTCATCGCCCCGATGAATCCGATGCGTTGTTCGCGTCCGGGAATTTGGTAGTAGGTGGCCGGACCATTTGTGCGAAATGACGTTTCGGGAATCAAATTGCCAAAGTGTTTTTCAATCGTCCGCTTTGCTTCGGCGACCGGAAGAAAATTTTCGTCGCTCAACACTTCGGTCGTGCTGACCGGCATCATCTCGATGAAGCGAAGGATCAAATTTCGCGAGGACGCAAATTCGATCAGTGGAACCAGCTGGTCGTCGTTGCGACCACGCATCAAGACCGTGTTCAATTTGATTTGGTCGAATCCGGCCCGGATCGCGGCGTCAATTCCTTCCAGGACCTGCGCGTGGAAATCACGGCCCGTGATCTGTGAATAAAGATGTCGATCCAACGTGTCGAGCGAGACGTTGATCGATTGCGCGCCTGCGCTGCGCAATGCTGCAGCCATCGTTTGTCCGGGCGCAATTTCACGCGCGAGCAACGTCCCGTTCGTTGAAATCCCGAGGCTAGCGATTCCGGGGATTTTTGGAATTTCCCGAACAAACTCGACGACATTGCGGCGAGTGAGCGGTTCGCCTCCAGTCACCCGCACTTTTGTTACGCCCAAATCGGCAGCGATACGGATGAGGCGTAGCATCTCTTCGTAACTAAGAATCTCCTCGCGCGGCAGCCATTCCTGCAGCTCGTGCGGCATGCAATAGTTGCAACGTTCGTTACAACGATCGGTGATCGAGACGCGCAGATAGGAGATACGATGGCCGTAACGGTCTTCCACTTGAGACGCAACGTTACGATTTCCCCGGTGTTGAATCAAGGAGCTGGGAAAATTGACTGACCATGTCGCGGCTGTATCATTTTTTATGAAAACAATTTCCAAGATGCTGTTGTTAGGTTTGGCCGTTGCCGGACTGTGCCTAACAAGTTGCGAAACACTGGAGAACCGAATCTCCGAGCATCAGGACATGTTCAATAGCCTTTCGCCGAGAGACCAGGCGCTGGTCCGCGAAGGCAAGATACGCTCCGGCATGTCGACGGACGCAGTCTGGTTAGCGTGGGGTTCGCCCGAACAGAAAACTTCCGGCGAAATGCGTGGCCGTCCGACTGAGACATGGATCTACATCGAAAATCGCTACGCACCATATGGCTCTGCCTATTATCCGTACTATGGTTATGGTCCGGGGTTTGGCCCGGGATTTTACGGCGGTTTTGGCGGCGGAGTTGGCGTGTTTCGGACGCATCATCATGGCCGGTTTATTTTCTTTGGCGATCCGTTCTACGACCCCTTCTATTACTCCTACATTCCGCCAACGATCTCGGTTCCATACAGAACTGTGACCTTTTCAAACGGACGGGTAATGTCGTTCCAGTATTTGGTCCCGCCCTACCGATAAATTCTGGTCGCGTAATAACGTCGAGCGCGCCAGTGTAGCGACAGCGCACGCATGGCTTATCGCTCATTTCGACATTTTCTCGAAACGCTCGAACAAGCGGGCGAGCTGACGCGCGTCGCTGATCCGGTCGACACGAACCTGCTCATCGCGGAATGGGCCAACCGCGAGATGAAATCCCCCGGCGGCGGCAAGGGGCTGCTGTTCGAACAGCCGGTCGTTGATGGAAAAGTTTCGAAATTTCCGGTGGCGATCAACACCATGGGCTCGCGCAAGCGGATCGCGATGGCGTTGGGGCGCGAAAGCATCGACGAGATCGCACAGGAGATTCAGCTGATTCTCAAAGCAAAACCTCCGACCGATCTGCGCGAAGGCTGGAGTTTGCTTAAGCAAGGAATTCATCTTCTGCACGCGCGACCCAAACAAGTCCGCGAAGCGTCCTGTCAGGAGATCATCCACAGGATCGACAATGGAGAGACTGCGGCGAATTTTTCGCTGCGCGATCTGCCGATTTTGAAATGCTGGCCGAAGGATGGCGGACGTTTCATCACCCTACCAAACGTGCACACGCGCGATCCCGAAACCGGCGCGCGCAACGCTGGCGTTTATCGGATGCAGGTTTTCGATGAACGAACGACAGCGATGCATTGGCAGGTGCACAAAGTAGGCGCCCGTCACGGCAAGCGTTATTACGAACGCAACGAACGAATGCCGGTCGCGGTCACGCTGGGCGGCGATCCCGCGCTTTCGTTTGCCGCCACTGCGCCGTTGCCGGATGGCTTGGACGAAATTTTGTTCGCCGGATTTTTGCGGCGCAAATCGATCGAAATGGTGAAATGCAAAACAATCGACCTCGAAGTCCCGGCCGATGTCGATTTTGTTCTAGAAGGCTATGTTCAACCTGGCGAGATGCGGCCGGAAGGACCGTTCGGAGATCACACTGGTTATTATACCGCGGTCGAGGACTATCCCGTTTTTCATCTGACAACTATCACGCATCGACGGGATGCGGTTTACCCAACGACGATTGTTGGAATTCCGCCGATGGAGGATTTCTACATTGGCGACGCAGTGGTCCGGATTTTTCTGCCGGTGTTCAAAATGAATTTTCCAGAGCTGGTGGACATGACGCTCCCGGCCGAAGGCGTTTTTCACAATCTCGTGTTTGTCAGTATCCGGAAACAATATCCGTATCAGGCGTTCAAGGTGATGCACGGCTTGTGGGGCATGGGACAGATGATGTTCAGTAAATATATCGTGGTCGTGGACGAAGACTGCGACGTGCACAACACCAGCGAAGTATTGTTCCGTCTCTGCGCCAACACCGATCCGGCGCGAGACACAACCGTGATCAAAAATCCAAGTGATTCGCTCGATCACGCCCCGAGCGAACAAAACATCGGTTCGCACATGGGTTTTGATGCGACGCGCAAGTTGCCGGGCGAAAATTATCACCGGCAATGGCCGGAACTGCTTAAGATGACCGACGAGGCGAAGGCGCTGGTGGACGCGCTCCAAAAGAAAACGCGTTGATCCCGCGGCCGAGATCAACGCGTCTCTGGAGTAATTAATCCTAAGTTACGGCCTACGGAATAACCGGCCGGTATCGACGTCGCGGGTCAATCCGCCTGGCGGAACTCCGCTCAGGTTGTAAAGCCGTCCGGTGTACGGGCTGCGATACATCGCGCCTCCGGCAGGTCGGGCAAACGGAAAACCTCCCGACGGTGGCGGACCGTATTCGCGAGCCCGATCTTCCTGGATCGCGTGGCCGATCAAGGCGCCCGTCGCGGCCCCGGCAGCTGCTCCGATTAGAGCGCCGCGCGGACCACCGCTGGCGAGACCGCCGATAATCGCGCCGGCGCCGGCGCCAGCGGCAGCTCCCTGGCCCGTCGGCGTATCGCACGAGTCCAAACCGAATGCGGCGAGCAAAACGCCGCAAACAATTGTGAAAAGCTTCTTGTTCATAATGATCTCTTCGTTAGCTCATTGAACGCGCAAGTAAAACGAATGTTGCGCTCCAAAAACGAACTATTCCCCGCGAAATTGACTACGGCTTGCGGAAAAGCTTGTTCACACCCTCGTCCAGAATCAACGTCCCATGTCCCAATTTTCGGGCATCGTAGACCCGGGCGGAGTACGGGCTTTGCACGAAGCCCGAGGCCGTAGCCGAATGCGCGTTCGCGTTGATTCCCGTCGGATAATCCTTTCCGTTGGGCATTGGGTATTTCTTGGCGGCGTCTTCGGGCGATACCACAACCGCCTTGGGTTCCTCGCCGAGTGCGTAGAGCTTGGTAAGTGGAGCAAACGTTACAGATACGACCAACACTGCTGAAACTAATGCTAAGTATTTCTTCATAATAATAATTACGATTTCGATGGCTCAGACGGATGGCGCTTTTTGCTCATTCAAACAAATTTGAGCAGTTGGGTTGCAATCCGGGCGGCCTTTTCCAATTTGTTTAGGCCGTATTCTCTTTCGAAGACGCGGAACTTGTCCAGCTCCATTCGGCGCAATAATCCCCGGTAAATCGAACCCATGATCTCCGCCGCCACCATTGATCGTCGATCTTCGCGGGGCAAAACTTCGGCCGCACGAGCAAAAAATCGACGCGCGCGAGCTGCCTCAAACTGCATCAATTGGACAAAGCAGCCGTTGTATTGTCGATCTTGTAGTTCCTGCTCGGAATAATTAAAGCGCGCTAGATCCTCCTGTGGCAGATAAATTCGGTCGGCCCGCAGATCTTTGCCAACGTCGCGAATAATGTTTGTCATCTGCAAAGCCAAACCGAGCTGAATGGCGTATTCCTTAGAAGCGGGATTGCGGTAACCGAAAATTTCAATGCTGACCAGGCCGACGGCGCTGGCTACGCGATAACAATAGACACGCAATTCGTCGAACGTCTGATAGCGCTTGATGCTCAGGTCCATTTCTACGCCGACGATGATTTCCTCGAGCATTTCGGGAGCGAGCGTGTACTTCGCCACGAGGTCGCGCACATCAACTGCAAATGAGGATTCGTTAGGCCTCGGCGTTCGGAGCCATTCGCGCCACTCGGTTAACCGGCGCCTTTTTTCTTCCACCCTAAGATCGACATCGTCCGCGATGTCATCAATCACGCGACAAAATGCATAGAAAGTCGTGATATCGCGGCGGCGTTCGCGCCCGAGCGAAATAAACGCAAGCGCAAGATTTGATTTGCTGGTTCGAGTAATCTTAGCCGCGTTCACGACCAGAGCTTCAGCCTTTAATATTCAATCCACGCCTGTTGATAGACCTGGCCGGTTTCGCCGCGCCGGAACAAACAAACCCACGACGCAAGCAGCCAACCCGTGATAAAGCCGCGCAGGAAAACAAAAATCGATTTCCAAATGATCATCGCAATAAGCCGGTCGGCAATGGCGCCGCGCACGATTGCATCCGCCGTTGTCAGAAAGAAAAAGTGGATCCCGCAAATGAGCAGGAACCACCCGAATCGGCCGAGATTATTTCGGATGAATTCGCGATGGGCCCGGATGGCCTCGCCCAAGGTTTCATTGTGGAGCGCGAGGGAAATTTGCACCGAGCTGAAGGCGATGATCAATCCGCACATCGCCACGCGCTCGATTGGGAGATAATCAAGCACGTCGGGTATGTTCATGAAATAAGCGAGCAAGAGCGGGAGGCGCACGATCAGAATGCTCACCAGCACGACGATGCCGGCCCATTCCAAAACGTAGCTGAACCGGCGCATGGCAAAGCGAAAAAGTTCACCTTCCTCAAAGCTCAAACCGCGGATCCAGGCGAAGCAGACCGCGATTAAGTAAACCTGGATGTAAACGCCGACGAGATATTCAAAGATAAATGCCGCCGCATCGATACTGGCCGAAAATTGCAGCAGCTCCGCCTCCGGCAACAGTCCGCCCCAAATTGGAAGCGCCCAATAGACAATCGGCTTGACCAGCGCAGTAATGGCGCTGAGCAACAAGATCAGATAGATGAGATAGCCGAAAAATCGGAATCGTTTATGCAGCGCGCGCACGAGCGCGCCGTGTAAACCGCGCCAGTTGATCAGCATCAGCACGGCGGCGACAGCCGACAGCGGATACGTGGTTGTTGCGTTATCGAAAATTCCAGCAACGCCTTCGAGCGCCGGCAGGGGCGCTTCCTGCCAAACCTCCATGAACGTTGGCCAATGCCAGTTCGACAGCGATGTAATCTGCGTTAGATCGAGATCGGCCGTGCTTTGAATCGGAGTGAACGTGGAAAATTGAAAAACAAAATAAGCGAACCCGAGGAGAACAAACGCAAGCCAGACCCGTTTATAACGAAGCAGACAACGAAAGCCGTCCCGCAACGGCACGCGGACCGGATTAAAGAGCAGCACGATAACATAGCCGCTCAGCAACCCGATCAGCGGGTAAACGCGGGACAGACCCGTGAACATGTTTTGGCCTAACGGATCAAGCCCCAGTGCGGAATGAACGGCCAGTAAACAAACAATCCGCGTCCGACCAGGTTTCTCTCCGGCACCGGCCCCCAGTAGCGGCTATCAAAACTGTTCTCACTGTTGTCGCCCATCGCAAAATAGCTATGCGCCGGAACTTGGAGCGTCTTGTTCGGGTCGGACAGGTGTCCCTTGCTCTTGTAACCTTGGTACCCATCCTCTCCTTCCATCACCCGTTGAAAGCCATAACCTTCCGCAATCTTTTCATCGACATATAACTTTGGCGGATTGATCCGTAACGTGTCGCCGGGCAAACCAGCCAGCCGTTTGATGTAGAACTGCGTTTGATCGCCAATGTCGGGAATATTTTTGGTGCGAAAAACAAATACATCGCCGCGATGCGGTTTAACAAAGTTGTAGCTGAATTTGTCCACGAATACCTGGTCGCCGGTGTCGACCGCTCCGCGGGCGATGACTTCACCGCGGCGATAACGGATCCCCGGTGAAACCCTAAAGTCCGCCCCTAATTGCTCTGGCGGACAATAAACCAGGAATTTTTGGTACTCACAGACGATTCGCGACCAGGTGAAGAAAAAGAAAAACTTCTGGCGTTGAATTTGCAGGACCTCGTCATCTTGCCCGGAGACCACGTTGATATAATTGCGCCCGCGAAGAATAAACTCCGCGACTTGCTGGAGAATATTTGGCGGTTCTGTCGTCATTGGGTGGCCGATAATGCCGTTGAGCGTCGGCTGCATCGAGCCGGTCGGTATTTTGAACGGCTGCAAAAAATAGGAACGAATGCCGACCGCAACGACAATCGCGACTAGAATCACTTCGCAATTCTCCCGCCAATGCGACTCCCAGGTTACCGGCGTGAGTTGATGCAGTTTGGCATCCAGCTCTTCGGCGCGGCTCTCAATTTGTTTTCGGTCGCGTTGCCGCAACGCAGCGTGCAATCGCCGAATGTCCGCGCCGATCGCGTCATGAGTCGCTGGGTCGAGAATATCGCGCTTGTAACGCAAATATTTCTGGGCGTGGCGCAGCAGGAGTTTGCTGTGTTTAACGTAGCGCGGTGTGAACATGAGTTAAATAACGAAGCACGAATGTCGAATGTCGAAAGGCGCACAGGATCGACATCGTTTCGTCATTCGAAGATTCGGACTTAATTCGTCATTCGTCATTTGTCATTCGTCATTTCAAAGCGCAGTTCTACTGCGCTTTGAGCACCTCGATAAACGCTTCCTGCGGAATGTTGATCCTCCCGATGCTCTTCATTCGCTTTTTTCCTTCTTTTTGTTTCTCCAGCAGTTTGCGTTTCCGGGTAATGTCGCCGCCGTAGCATTTCGCGGTCACGTTTTTTCGCAAGGCCGAAACGCTCTCGCGCGCAATAATTTTTCCACCAATCGCGGCCTGGATCGCTACCTGGTAAAGCTGCCGCGGAATCACTTCCTTCAACTTCGACGCAAGCTGACGTCCCCTGCCCTCCGCCCGGTCTTTGTGCACGATCGTCGAGAACGCGTCGACCGGCTCGCCGTTCACCAGCAGATCGAGCTTCACCAATTTCGCCGCGCGATAACCGGTGTGCTCATAATCCATCGAGCCGTAACCACGGGTGATCGATTTAATTTTATCGTTAAAATCCACCAGGATCTCATTTAGCGGGAGTTCGCAATGCAACATCACCCGTCGCGAATCCAGCGTCTCGGTGTGGTCCATTTGTCCGCGTTTTTCCAAAATCAATTGCAACAGGTCGCCAATATTTTCGTTCGGACAGAGCACGTAAGCTTTCACGATCGGCTCGCGGATTTCTTTGATCTGGCTCGGGTCAGGCAAATGCGCAGGGTTGTCGATCAAAAGTGTTTCACCGCGCGTCGTCTCTACTTCGTAAACCACGCTCGGGCTCGTCGCGATGATGTCCATGTTATATTCGCGGCGTAATCGCTCCTGGATAATTTCCATGTGGAGCAGTCCGAGAAATCCGCAACGAAATCCAAACCCGAGCGCCACCGAGCTCTCCGGCGTGTAAACAAACGCCGAATCATTCAAACGCAGTTTGCCGATCGCCGTTTTCAAATGTTCGAAATCACCGGTGTTGATCGGGTAAATTCCGCTGAAGACCATCGGATGAATTTCCTGAAACCCGGGAAGCGCCTGTCGTGCGGGATTGCGCTGGTCCGTGATGGTGTCGCCGATCTTCATATCGGCAATGGTTTTGACGTTCGCGATAAAGTAACCGACGTCGCCGGCGCTCAGCCTCGGCTGCAACAACATCTTGGGCGTAAACACTCCCACTTCCTTGATCTCGTAGCGTCCATCGTTGCTCATCATCCTGATCGCCTGGCCCGGTTCCATCTTTCCCGACACCACGCGGACGTGACCGATGACTCCGCGATAAACATCGAATACGGAATCGAACACCAGCGCGCGCAATGTTTCGTCCTTCGGTTTGTCCGGCGCCGGGATCCGATCTACGATCGCTTCCAAAATTTCCTCGATCCCGGTTCCCATCTTCGCGCTCGCTTCGATCGCTTCCTCAGCTGGAATCGCAAGAATTTCCTCGAGCTGACGCTTCACCGACGGCACATCCGCGTTCGGCAGATCGATCTTGTTGATTACCGGCACGATGGTCAGACCCTGTTTGTGCGCGAGATGCACGTTCGCCACCGTCTGCGCTTCCACGCCTTGGGCCGCATCGACAATCAAGAGCGCGCCTTCGCACGCCGCCAACGATCGCGAAACTTCATACGCGAAATCAACGTGCCCGGGCGTGTCGAGCAGGTTCAGCAGGTACATTTCCCCGGATTTCGCGCGATAATTCATCGTTACCGGATGTGCTTTGATCGTGATCCCGCGCTCGCGTTCCAAGTCCATTGAATCGAGCAACTGGTCCTGCTTATCGCGCTCATGGATCGTGCCTGTCGTCTCGAGCAATCGGTCCGACAACGTGGTTTTGCCGTGATCGATGTGCGCGATGATGCAGAAATTGCGCGTCAGTTCGATTCCCATGAAAGCCGCACTATGCGAGCGCAGGATTGCGCGGTCAATCGTACCCCTTTGTCATTTCGACCGAAGTGGAGAAATCTCTAAATATTTCTGAGCGTGGATGAACAGAAATAGCAAGAGATGTCTCGACTTTGCTCGACATGACAGAGCAAATTAAACCGGCATGCCAAAACTGATTCTCACCACCGAAGCGCGGGGAAAAGTCGCTTACGAATTTGCCGAACGTTCGATCACCATCGGCCGAGCGCCCGACAATACGATTGTCATCGACGATCCGTCGATTTCGAACCGGCACGCGCAATTGGAGCTGAGCGGCGACACTTATCGCCTGAAAGATCTCGATTCGAGCAACGGCACCAGAGTTAACGGCGTGCCGATCACCGAAACGGCCTTGCACTTCGAGGATCGAATTCTATTCGGCGCAATCGAAGCCCGGTTCGAACCGGACGTCGACGGCACGCAACCCCTGCCGCAACTTGAAGAAATCGAAACGACGCCGGCGGGTTTCGGGAACGCTTCACCATTCAGGCAAAGATCGACGCCTCGCGATCCGGCGCGTCTGGTCGTCTTCGGAATTGCCGCGGTCGCGCTGCTGACGTTTCTTGGCAGCATGATCGCTCTAGTTTTGATGCGCGCGCCGTGATTGTCATCCCGAGCGGATGCGAAGGATCTCCCAATCGAAGCTCGCGTTGCGCTGCTCTAAATAGCGTGATCAATGAGCCTTTGAGAGCTCCTTCATTTCGTTCAGGATGACAGCGAAGAAATTGAAATCGCCAATCGAAAATCTAAAGTCGAAAATGCAGAAGCGTCTTCTCCTTTTCGACATTGACGGCACCCTGATTCATTCCGGCGGCGCCGGCGTTGAGGCGCTCAAGCGGGCGTTAACCGAGCGCTTCGGCATCAAGGACGATCTCCACGATATCGAAATCGCCGGCATGACCGATTCCGGAATCGTCATCAGCATTTTGAACAAACACAAAATTCCAATGACCGCCGAAAACATCGCCGCGTTCCTCGACAGTTACGTCCATTTTCTCTCGCTCGAATTGCCACGTCGCAAAGGCAATCTTCTTCCAGGCGTGCTTCAGCTTCTTAAAAGACTCAAAACGCGAAAACATCTTGTTCTTGGGCTGCTGACCGGCAACGTTTCCCGCGGAGCACAACTCAAACTCGGCCACTACGGCGTCTGGCACTTTTTTGAGTTCGGCGCCTTCGCCGACGACCATCACGATCGGAACCAGCTGGGAGCATTTGCCCGTGCTCGGGCCATGGAAAGGCACGGGCGCGAATTTTCCGCGGACGAGATCGACGTCATTGGCGATACACCGCGTGACATCGCCTGCGGAAGAGCGCTCGGCGCCCGCACCATCGCCGTCGCCACCGGGACCTGGAATCGGGAAAAACTGGCGGAACATCATCCCGACATTTTGATCGATGATTTTTCCGACGTTGACCGTCTAATTCATACGCTCGGTTGGTGATCGACCAGCGATGCTTGGGAGAATGACAGCGAACCCGCCAGTTTCTCGGCCTATGCCACGAACGGAACAACCAAACGTTTTGCCGCTTGAAGGCGAGATCGACCTCCATGTTTCACCGGAGGTCGCGGAATCGCTCCGTACCATGATCGCGAGAAAGCCGAAACAGGTGGTTGTCGATCTTACCAAGGTCACTTACCTCGACAGCTCCGGTTTGGCTGTGCTGATCGAAGGCATGCAAAACGTCCAGGAATACGGCGGCAGGTTCGCGGTCGCCGGTGTTCAGGAAAGCGTCAAACATATCTTCGACATCGCCCGTCTCGACCAGGTCTTTCAAATTTTCCCTACCGTCGAGGAAGCGCTCGCCGCTGGGTGAAATTCGAGAGGTCGTCAGACCTTACTTGTTCGGCATTTCGGAACAAATTCTGCTGCAAATTGCGCGAAAATGGCGCGGCCAAATACCCCACATGTCGTCCCACTTAGAGGCGAAATCGATCTTCATGTCTCACGGGGAATTGAACTCTCGCTCGCGGGCGTGACCGCAAGACGCCCGAAACAAATCGTTGTCGATCTTACCGACGTAACTTTCGTTGATAGTTCCGGCCTGGCAGTGCTCATTCACGGCATGCAAGACGTTCAGAAATACGGCGGCAAGTTCGCCATCGTCGGTCTCCAAGAAAATGTTCGCCCAATCTTTGAGATTGCCTGCCTCGATCAGGTGTTCCAAATCTTTCCAACGGTCGACGACGCGCTCGCGGTGAAGTGAGGTATTCCGTTTAGGCTCGAAGCAGAATCGCGAGGGTTTGCTCAACGTTTTTTGAGATGTCGAACTGCGATGCGCGCTCGATGATTGGCGACCTTGCGGTGAGCCGGCGGGATTCGTCGGACCAGAACCGGATGGCGTCGCGCAGGGCCGCGACGCTGTTGGGGAGATCGACAATCGAGCCGTGGACGTCGTTCTCGATGATTTCGCTGAAGCCATTATCGCGCGTCGTGATCACCGGCAACCCGGAGGCGAGCGCTTCCAGGCACGCGTTTGAGAACGGATCGTAAATGCTGGGCAAAATGAAAATGTCCGCGGCGGCGTAAATTGGGCAAAGATCGGCGACTTCGCCCAGAAAACGCACTGGCTCTTTGGTGAAGAACCGTTTCGGCTTGTAACCACGTGCATCTCCGCGACCCGCAATAATAAAACGCAGTTTGCGATCGCGAGACAGTTCCATCGCTTCAATCGCGAATCGCAAACCTTTCCGCTCCCAGCCGGAGCCGGCGAAGAGCAAAGCAATTTCGTCCGGCTTCAGCCCCAAATCAGCGCGAGATTTCTCGCGCAGCGCCGGATCAAAACCAAACTTCTCTAACGGCACGCCGTTGCGGACGATCTCGATCTTGTCCGCGGGATAGCCGAAAAGGTCGACAATTTCCTTTTTCACCATTTCCGAATTCGCGATGACGCGGCCTGCACCGCTTTTGGCAAAGAGCGATTCCTCGAGCTCCGAGATTTCCTGATGTTTCCGATTCATACCGCGAACGAATCGTTGCAGTGGCATTTCAAATTTTCGTCGCCGGTTCAGCCAGGCCTTATGCACGCCATCGCCGGCGCGGTAAACGTCGCAGCGCCAAACGCGCTCGAGACTCGTCAGCACATCGCAGCCAAGTTGCGGACGCAACTTCTCCAGCTCATCGGCGAAGCCTATCGCGGACGTTGCTCGTAAATGCGTAATCGATCCAAACGGCCATTCGTTAGGCGGCCAATCGTCGCTCGCCATGAGTTGCACATCGTGGCCAAGATCGACAATTCCCTGGGCCAGCCGCTTGAGATAGTTCTCCGCGCCGCCGCTCGGCGAATAGCCGCGGCGCACGAAAGCGATGATGAGTTTCCGAGTGTCCGCCAAACACGCCAAATGACGCCAAGATTCTCTGCAAAAGCAATGTATCTTTGACTTTTAGCGTGCTTTAGCGTGTTTAGCGGACGCTTCTCACCATCTTGTTTCGATGAGCCAATCTTTGCTGCCGAAGAGCTTGCTTTACTCGATCTTTGCGCGAATCGGCGGTCACGGTCTCGATACCGATTCATTTGAAGCTTTGCGCGCATCCTATCGCGGAAAATTTCTCGGTAAAGCGATCGCCTACGACAATCGCCAGCGCGAAATCCCGTCGCGTTTCATTCAATCGCTCCGCTGGCATCCGGTGCGGCTGCTCTCATTTCTCGATCGCCCTTATTATTATGGGGCGAAGAAGAAATATCTCGATTGGACAGCATCGCGTCATCTCGACAGTGGCCGCTACGATTTCTTCCACAGTTGGTCGGGCGATTGTTTGGAAACGTTGCGAGTCGCGAAAAAGAGGAAGATTCCGTCGCTGATCGAAATTCCAACCTGGCATCGGGGAAGCCAACGGACAGAGGACAGAGGACAGAAGACAGAGCTAAGATCGACGTCCTGGAAGTCGCGCTTCAGGTTGGAGCGAGAAAGATTTCTCGAGGAGTACCAACTCGCGACGCTGGTAGTGGTTCTGTCTGAAAGAGCAGCAGAGTCTTTTCGCGCGGCAAATTTCCCGGATGAAAAATTGTTTTATCTGCCGCGGGGCGTCGATCCGGAGCGTTTTAAGCCGGGAACGCGTCCGCCAATTTTCCGCGCCATTTTTTCCGGAGCACTGATCGAGCGAAAAGGGATTCATCACCTGCTCGAAGCGTGGCACCGATTGAATCTGCCCGACGCCGAGCTCTGGCTGCTCGGCAGCGTCCACGATGAAGCGAAACCGCATTTGAAGAAATTCGGTCGCGAAAATGTTCGCGTTTTCGGTTTTAAGCGCGACCTCGAGAATTATCTCAATCAAGGATCGGTTTATATTTTCCCAACGCGTTTGGAAGGAAGCGCCAAAACGATTTACGAAGCGGCAGCGTGCGGCCTGCCCATGATCACTACCCGCGAAGCCGGCGACGTCGTCCGCGACGGTGTCGAAGGAATTATCGTTCAGCCGGGAGATGTCGATGCAATCGCGGCGGCGATCGAGCATCTGTATCGCCACCCTGAGATTGTTGCGAGCATGAGCGCCGCAGCGAGACAGCGCGTGGTGGAAAATTTTACCTGGGACCATTATCGGACGCGCTTGTTAGGCGCCTACGAAAGAGCGATCCAGCTTTGTAGCAGCGGTCTATGACCGTCGCATGAATCCATGCCCCAGCGGCTCTGTAGACTTGAGGAGACTTTCGAGCGATTGCCGATCTATTTCGTAACCGCCTGCACCCCGCTACAACAGCATTGAATATCCTGCTCATTCAGCTCAAACGAATCGGCGACTTGATTTTGACCACGCCCGCAATCGCGGCAGTGCGCGAGAAATTTCCGGATGCCAGGATAACGCTGGTGATATCATCGGAAGGCAAAGCGCTCGCGCCTGCAATTGCCGGCGTTAACAAGCTTTTAGTCATGCCGCGCGGCCTCAATGGATTTGGAACGGCTGTCGCGGTTGCGCGCGGCAAGTTCGATTATTGCGTCGATTTCACTCGGAACGATCGCTCGGCGCTACTCGTCTTTCTTTCGCGCGCCAAGAAGCGGATCGTTTCCTTTCGGATCAAAGTGCGTTCGAAGTTCCGGACGCGGTTTTACAACGAGTTCGTCGAGCACCGGATGCGCGACATGCACACGATCGATTATCATCTCGGGTTGCTCGAACCACTTGGAATTTCCAACGTTTCGCGCGCGGCGCGCTTGAAATTGCCGAAAAGCGCGCGTGAAACAACCGACGAGTTGCTGAGTGCAAACAATGTCAGAAGACAATTCCTCGTTTTTCATCCCGGTTCCGCACGGGCCGAAAAATTTTGGAACGCGCAGCGATGGGCTGACGTGATTAACCACGTCGCCGACCATCACGATGTCGATCTTGTCTTGACCGGCGGATCGTCGCCGCTCGAGCAAACGCACATTGGCGACATCAAATCAAAAGTGCGGCACGAAGTTCTCGATCTCTCCGGCAAAACCGATTTGCTCACGCTCGCGGCGTTGATTGCCAAAGCGCGCTTATTGACCACGGTCGATTCGGCGCCGATGCATCTGGCGTCGGCTTCGCGCACGCCACAAGTGATCCTGTTTGGCCCGACCAATCCGTTTCACTGGCGTCCGCGGGAAAGTCCGGCGTTAATCTTACAGGGGACATCGACATCACCCTTTACCGAATTCGTCCCCAAGCAGCCGCGGTTGCCGATGAACCAAATCTCGACGCAGGCGGTGATCGATGCTATGGAGACGCTGTTGTCGGCTCCGGCAACGTCGCCACGGTTATGAGCAAGGCAGAAGGCGCCAAAGTAAAACTCTCGTTCGGGGAAACCATACGGAAGGCATGGAAACCGTACCTGCGCCTCTACGGCTACGCCGTCCCTTACAAATGGCGCTTCGCCCTCGGCATCGCGTTCGGCGTCGCCTACGGTCTGGTGAACTCACTACTGCCGCTGACGGTGTTCCAAGTTTCGAATTTCGTTTTCCACGGCGCTGCGCCAAATCCGCGAGCGGTAATGGCGCATCGCGAAATGTTAAACGTCGGCCCGAAGATCGATTCGATCGTTTGGATTTGTCTCGCCATTCCGCTGGTGATGGCGGTCCGGAGCCTCTGCTCCTACGGAAACACTTACTACATGAACTGGGTGAGTAACAAAGTCGTCAACGATGTTCGCAATCAGCTTTTCGCCAAGGTAATGCACCACTCGATGGATTTCTTTAATCGGATGCAAAGTGGCTTTCTCATGTCGCGCATCGCCAATGACACCCGCAACATGCAGCAAGCGCTGGCGAGTGTGAGCAGCGACGTGTTCAAACAGCCCATCACCATCGTCGGCGCCGTCATCGTGCTCCTCCTGATGGATTGGAAGTTTACGCTCGTGAGCCTTGTTCTCTTTCCGATTTGCATCATCCCGATCCGCATCTTTGGTCGGCGCGCGCGCGCGGCGGTGCAACATGAGCAAAAAGGCGGCGTCTTAATGTCCGTAACAATGCAGGAGAGCTTCGCCGGCATTCGCGTCATCAAATCGTTCGCGCGCGAGGAGCAGCAGGAAAAAATATTCCGGCGCGGCGCGCAACAATCGTTCGCTCATACCATGCGCACCGTGAAAGCCACCGAAGCGGTTGGACCGCTCGTCGAAATCATCGCCTCGATCGGTGTTGGGCTCGCGCTGTTGTACGTTTACGCGGCGAACCTCTCAGCCGGGCGTTTCTTCGGACTGATCTCCGGCATCTTTATTATCTACGAGCCCATCAAAACGCTGAGTAAACTTCACATCGTGATGCAGCGATCGCTCGGTGCGACCACCCAAATTTTCTCGATCCTTGATTCGGTGCCGGCGGTGCAAGACGCGCCAAATGCGGTTGCATTGGCTTCATCTCAAGGAGGAATCGAGTTTGAGAACGTGACCTTCCGCTATTCGACCGGCGTCACCGACGCTGTGCGGGATATCAATTTGCGCATCGAGCCCGGCAAAACTTATGCACTCGTTGGCGCGAGCGGCGCGGGCAAGAGCACCATTTTGTCACTGATCTTGCGCTTATACGATCCGGTCTCAGGCGCCGTGAAAGTTGATGGTCACGATTTGCGCACGTTGACCCAGAAATCTTTGCGCGAGCATATCGGCCTCGTCACCCAGGAAACATTTTTGTTTCACGACACCATCTTCAAAAACATCCAGTTCGGCCGGCTCGACGCGACCGCTGAAGAGGTTTACGCAGCGGCGCGGACGGCGTTCGCTCACGAATTTATTTTGGCGCAGCCCGATGGTTACGACACGGTGATCGGTGATAAAGGCTGCCTTATCTCCGGCGGCCAACAACAACGTCTCGCCATCGCACGCGCCCTTCTCAAAAACGCGCCCATCCTGCTTCTCGATGAGGCGACTTCATCACTTGATACCGAATCAGAAAAGCAAATCCAGAAAGCGCTTGAGAAACTCGCGGCCGGACGCACCGTCATCGCGATCGCGCACCGGCTATCCACGATTTTGTCCGCCGACCAAATCGTAGTCCTCGATCGCGGCAATATTAAAGAGGTCGGGACCCACGCCGAACTGCTGGAAAAATCGGGCTACTATCGTCGCCTCTACGATTTGCAATTTAATCAACCTACCGAGGTCACTTCAGAAGCCGCATCCGAGCCAGACGTGCTCGCCGAAGAGCTCGTTTAATTTTTCGCGCGCGAAATTGTAGGACCGACGCCCACCTCAATAAAATGCCGTTTAATTTCGACCTCCATACTCACTCCTTCTTTTCCGGTGACGGCGTCTCGAGTCCGGAAGATTTGATCGCCGCCGCCCGCGCGAAAGGTTTGCACGGCATCGCCATGACGGATCACAACACCTGCGACGCGGTCACCTACATGCTCGAAAAAGGTTTGATGCGTGTCGATGGCCAGCCGGTCGACGGCTTTCTCGTTTTGCCGGGAGTCGAAGTCACGACCGCAGATGGTCACCTCCTTTGCATCGGCGCGCAGCTGCCTTACTTGAAAGGAAAACCGGCGCGCGAGGTTTGCGAGATGATTCATCAACGCGGTGGCCTCGCGATTCCTCCGCATCCCTACGATCTTTTCCGCGCCGGCATTCGTTTCTCGGTTCTGGAAACGCTTCCGGTTGACGCGATCGAAGTTTTCAACGCCGCCACCACGCTGCGCCGCTATAACCGTTACGCGTTCAAGTACGCGCAGATCCGCGGTCTGCCCATGGTCGCGGCCAGCGACGCGCACCACGCCGCAGCCGTCGGCACCGCTTACACGATTTTGAACACGAACGATTTCTCGGTGAAAGGAATCCTCGCCCAGATCCTCAAGAGCAACGAGCTCAACCAAAGATATCTCACCCCGCGCGACAGTCTCCGAAAGACTTGGAACAACTGGCTCCGTTTGCGTCGCCGCAAGAAAATTCCCGAGCTTGCGGCCAAAGACCGTAGCCACAACGGCGGCTAAGAGCTCCTTTAGACAGAATGGACAAAATGCTTTTTATCTGGCCGGAAACAATTCTGATCATTTGGTAAATCCTGTCTAAAAATTCTTCTGACATGGCAGCGTACGTAATTGTCGAAATCGAGGTTGTCGACCCGGTCGGCTACGAGGAGTACAAAAAGCAAGCGGCGGCGACTGTTCACCAACACGGCGGCAAGTATATCGTGCGCGGCGGCAAGGCTGAAGTTCTCGAAGGCGATTGGAACCCGAAACGCATTGTCGTCCTCCAATTCGAATCAATGGAGCGGGCCAAAGAGTGGCTCAACTGCGAGGAATACCGCGAGCCGCGCAAGATGCGCCATCGCACCGCCAAGACCAACATGATCCTTGTAGAAGGCGTTTAACTGCTGATTGGGCTCGAGCTAACATCGCGGAGCAGACTCTCGACGTCGCCTTTGCTGTAAAAATTCCAGATCGGCCCTTCGCATTTCAGTAAGCGCTCAGCCAGCTCATCCATTAACTCGCGATCGTAGAACTGGCCCACGTTCTTCGAGACTAGATTCTCATCGAGATCTGCTGCGGCCGGAAAGAATTTAGCCAGCTCCCGACCTTTCGTTGCAATCAGCTCTTCGTACTTGATGACTGCGCCCTCGGGCAGGAATCGATGGAACTGATCGTAAAACCAATCCAAAATGTAAATCTGTCGATGGATCGGATCGGATTTGGCCGCTAGCTCACGCGCAAGATCGACATCGAGCTTTTCAACAATCGGTGCGTGCCCATCCTTGAGCGGGAAGGCCGCGAGACTATTCCAGGAAGCAAGCGTCGCCAACGGATTGCGCACGATGGCGAAACACTCGAAATGCTCCCGCAACGTCTCCAGAAGTGCGGAAAACGCCCCCGGATGTTTGATCGCTAGCGTGAAATTCTCCGAAAGCGATTTGTCAATCCGAACGCGACCGTGCTCCTTCTTGCGCAACCGCATTCCAGTGCGACTCACCTGACCGGTTGCGAAATTGTCGGGAATTGTGCCAGCGGCGTGCTTCGAGATCGCAACTCCAGATTCGTGCAGCGATTTCCTCATTTCGAAGCAGAAATCGTTGATTATTTTCACGACTTCATTGCGATTGTGGCAATTCGCAAAATCCCAAACGTTCATCGGCTCATGCAGCGCGACTGTGTCCGGCAACTTATTCAATAGCGAACAGATCAGAGTCGTGCCAGAGCGCGGCGTTCCGGTGATCAGCACGTTGCGCATAGCGCTGGTCAGTTTAGCGACTGGAGAGTAAATCGCGCAACGCTTTCGGATCGGTTACGGGCGCTTTGCAGGTGAAGTTTTCGCAGACATAGGCGGCAGGTTTGCCATCGATTGGAGACATCGCGCCGAAGGCCTCGTTCTTTTCGGAAAAGAATTTCTGCCCGTCGCCGCCATCGGCCAGGATCAGAATTTTGTTCGGCAGAAAATGTCGGTGGACCTCTTTGAGCAACGGCTTCGTTCCCTCATTGCTTGTCCCGCCGCTGCCTGGCGAAGGCGGATCGGTCTTACCCGCAACAACGATTTGGCGCGGCTTCGCTAGCGAGTAGTCCAGCGCAACCAGCATTTGCGGCATCGCGCTGGCGAAATGCGAAAGAGTTGGCCCAAAGGCGTCGATTGTTTTCCGGGCGCGTTCGTCCAGTTTCTTGTCGTCGCGAAATTGCGCGAGCCGCAAGAGATTCAGTGCAGCGATCGAACTGGCCGCCGGCTCTGCACTGTCGTTGTCGTCTTTCATTCGAAGGACGACGCTCGCGTCTTTGCCGCTGGTAGAGAAGTAGCCGCCGTTCTTCTCGTCAAAGAACAAACGGTCCTGCGTTTCCTGAAGTTGGAGGGCAAACTTCAGCCATTCGACGTCAAACGAGGCTTCGTAAAGATCGAGAAGTCCTTGAATGACGAACGCGTAATCGTCGGCAAAACCTTCGATCTGACTTCGACCTTCGCGATAATTGCGAAAGAGTAATTTGTTTTCTTGGTCGTAAAGATTCGCGCGCACGAATTTCGCCGCACGTGTCGCGCTCTCAAGATAACGCGGCTCATCCAAGACCTGAGCGCCGCGCGCGTAGGCCGAAATCATCAGGCCGTTCCATGCCGCGATGATTTTGTCATCGAGATGCGGGCGCGGCCGCTTGTTCCGGATCGACAATAACTTTTCGCGACTGCGGGCGAGCGATTGTCGCGCTTCGTCTTCGCTCGTCTTAAAATCCTTCGCCGTCTCGGCAATCGTGTGACGCTCGATCAAAATGTTTTTGCCACGGAATTCGTCCTGTGGATCGCTTCCCTCGGGCGCGTTCCCGTGCGGTTGCACGCCGTAGTGAAACTTGAACAGCCCCGATTCGTCGCCGAGGACCGCGTCGACTTCTTTCTCAGTCCAAACATAAAAGGCACCTTCGCTTTTCTGTAGCGGCGCTCTATGAGCGCCGATCTCCGACGATTTTGCTTGCTCATCTCGGCGGTCATAGACCGCCGCTACAGGATCTAGGCTGTCAGCGTCTTCGGCGGAAAAGAATCCGCCTTCTTTCGAGGCCATGTCACGCGCGACGTAGTCGAGGACACCGCGCGCGACATCGGCATATTGTCGATCTTGAGTGATTTGGAACGCGTCAATGTAGGCGGTCGCGAGCTGCGCCTGGTCGTAGAGCATTTTTTCGAAATGCGGGACGTGCCAGTAGCGATCGACCGAGTAGCGATGAAATCCTCCCCCGAGATGGTCGTGCATTCCGCCGGCTGCCATTTTCCGCAGCGTCACCAGATCCATTTCCAGCGCATGTTTCCCGGATTCGCTTTTCGAATCCCGCGCGTAAATCCGCGTCAGAAAATTGAGCGCGACTGGGCGCGGAAACTTCGGCGCGATGCCAAACCCGCCTTCTTTGTCGTCAAAACTCCGAGAAAGCTGCTCGTAGGCGGTTTGGAAAACTTGATTGTCGATCCTGGCGGCGACTTCCGGCTGTGCGTTCTGCGATTCGCGAAGAGCTTCCACAATTTTGGATCCTTGCTCGGCAATTTTTTCATGGTCCTGCTTCCAGGCCGCTGCAATTCGCTCCAAGACCTTGGTGAAACCGGGCTGTCCGTATCGATCTACCGGCGGGAAATATGTTCCGCCGACAAACGGTTTCAGATCTGGCGTGAGCCAGACACTCATCGGCCAACCGCCACCGCCGGTCGTTGCCTGGACAAACGTCATGTAGACGCGATCGACATCGGGCCGTTCTTCGCGATCGACTTTGATGCTCACAAACTCGCGATTCATGATCGCAGCCGTCTCCTCATTCTCGAACGACTCGTGCGCCATCACGTGGCACCAGTGACAGGTCGAGTAACCGATCGAGAGAAAGATCGGTTTGTTCTCGCGGCGCGCCTTGGCGAAGGCTTCTTCGCCCCATGGATACCAATCGACCGGATTATGCGCATGCTGAAGAAGATAAGGCGACTTCTCCTGCGCGAGTTTGTTCGTGTGCGCTGGGTGAGCCGGTTGAATTTCCGCGGCCATGGGAGTTGGTGTCACTGATCAGCTTAACGTGAGAACGCAAAAGCGGAAGCAGTTGTAGCGGTGCTTACGCTCCCTCTAGTGCCGCAATAATGAACCCGGCTTGTAGTGTGCCGCAGAGCGGCATGCTTGTTCTCAAGCACCGAACCAAATAAACAGGCGGTCGCCGCGGCGACCGCCTCTGGCTAATATTTGCTTCCTCAATGGACACAACCCATCTCATTTTTCTTTGTCTGACGATCGCGGTGATCGCGTTTCTCTATTCGTCCGTCGGGCACGCTGGCGCGTCGGGTTACATCGCGACCATGACTCTGTTCGGACTAGCGACGACGGTCATTCGCCCGACCGCGCTCGTCCTGAATATTTTGGTCGCAACGATCGGTTCGTTCCAATTCTGGCGAGCTGGATATTTCTCCTGGAAACTTTTTTGGCCATTCGCGCTGCTCTCGATTCCCGCCGCATATTTCGGCGGCTATCTTCAGCCTTCAGCGGGCATGTTAAGAATCCTGATAGGAGTAGTTCTACTTTTCTCGGCTGCGCGATTGATTTTTCGCCGTGGCGATCCCCCGGAGACG
>DATMON010000013.1:0-55974 GCA_035568175.1 Chthoniobacterales bacterium | reverse complement strand
GGTCGCCCTCGGCTAGGCGCTGATGGTTGCAGGTGCCGGGATCCGTGATACGGATTGCTTTCCGACACGTATGGATAGAAATAAGAGCCGGGGTCAGATCTAAACTTTTGACATTCAGATCGGCTGGGAGCCCGGAGCTTACATCTTTTCCCAAGCCCGCTCGGCCACAGGGTCGCGGCCTTCGTCGAATTCGATGTGGTCGATGAGGGTTTCGATCGGTTTGCCGGTGAGGCCGCTTTCCTGGATGCGCTGGGAGAGGACGTGGCTGCGTTCGTCGCGCCAGCCGAGCTTAGCGATGAACCGGTTCCAGACGTGACATTCTTCGTCGGTGCGCGGAGTGCCGTGAGCGTGCGCCCAATTCAAAATGGCGTCGTCGGTCTCGCCGGCAAGCACACGGGTCTTGATCTCCGAGTGGGGAACGCCGAGGAAACGGCAGCAGCGTCCATCGAGGGTGAGAAATTTCTCGTCGCCGAGGAAATCGTGGTAAGCCGCCGGGAGTTGACCCGCCGCGTGGAGCCGGATTTTATCCAGCATCCGCCCGAAATAGATAAGGCGTCCGACTTTATCGTAGCAACTGCGCAGACCAGGAACGTTGGGCATGGGCAAACGTAGGCGCAAAGAGGGAAGAGGGAAGAGCGGAGAGCGGAAAACTGAAACGCTGATCCGGAAGTGACTAACGTAACTCGGCGATGTTGACAGTTGTGGATTGATACAAATACTTTCCCCATATGCGCAATGTCAGCCGGCGCAGGTTCCTAGTCGCGACCGCCGGAATGGCCTCAGGCGTATCGCTCCTTCCTCGTTTTGCAGCTGCAAACGATCAGCAAACTCTGCGCACATATAACGGTGACTTGGAGCCGTATCCGATCCCGTGGCTAGACAAGAACGGCAGCCATAATCAGCCCGCTGGTCCGCGGTTGGAGCCGTCACACATTTTTCATTTCAAAGGCAAGATTGGCCGGTGCGCCGGTTTCACCGGCATGGGTACGGACAACAATGGGAGTCGTATCCCGTTCGGCACCGCCACCACCGATTACGGATTTATGCAGGGAGAATATTTCGCCGGACGTGCCGCCCAGTCTGGCGGATTCACCCACATATGACTGACGCTGTTTAAGGAGCAGGCTGCTCCTCAAAACCAAATTCACGACTTTCATCCTCCGATTGCTCCGTCTGGCCTGTACTGGGTGGTCCCAATTCCTGAAAGCGGGCTGGTTTTCAGCTCGGATGGAAAAACCGCGACTCTTGAAATGAAAAATGTCGCCGTGGTTGATCAACCGAAATGGCCGGCGTTGGATGCGGTGGGTACGCCAGGCTTAATGAGTTTCAAATTGATCTGGAAGGCGACGGGCGAGAAGGTCGTTTACGACGATCCACAAAAGCAATTTCGAGTGCAGGGGCATCTTGCAAGCGCACAGCTCGAGGCGCGCGTCGAAGTACCGTCAACCGGTTTTTGGTGGCAATCCGATCCGCTATCAACCTCGCGGGCGAGTTTCGCCATTATCGGCGAGGAATTGAACGGACGATAGATACTATACACCCAAGTCTGGGACTTGAAATCTTACGCTCGCGCTAGGGCAACGAGAGTGTGCCCGACCGTAGACTTCCGCAGGCCGGCATTGATTGTCACTTGACCGAATATTCTATCGGGTCCGAACTTGGTGTGCGCCAAGTTTGTTAGGCAACGGAGTTGCCTCGCTGCTTTCCGCCGGGAAAACCGCGAGCGAAGGGCCCGCTCGCATGCTGGAGGCTCTTATGAAAACAACTTCTGTATTTCTCGGTTTCGCGACTTCGATCATCTCACTGTTCGCCGTCCATGCGTCCGCGGCCGCTGAAGCTGCGAAAGATTCCGCCGCGGTCCGTCCTTTCACCGTTCCGACCGCGTCGCAGTCTGCGCTCGATGATCTTCGTCGTCGGATTGCGGCAACACGCTGGCCGGAAAAGGAAACGGTCGCCGATGATTCGCAAGGTGTGCAATTGGCCACGATGCAGAAACTGGCGAGTTATTGGGAGAAGAACTACGACTGGCGTAAGTGCGAAGCGAAACTAAAAGCCCTGCCGCATTTCGTAACAAATATCGACGGACTCGATATTCATTTTATCCACGTTCGGTCGAAAAATCCCAACGCGCTGCCGATCATCATCACACACGGATGGCCGGGATCGATCATCGAGCAGTTGAAGATCATTGATCCACTGACGAATCCGTCGGCCCACGGTGGAAAGGCGGAAGACTCGTTCGATGTCGTGATTCCGTCGTTGCCAGGTTACGGCTATTCGGGCAAGCCAACAAAGCCAGGATGGAACCCCGTTAGCATTGCGAAAGCGTGGGCGACGCTGATGCAACGCCTCGGCTACACCAAGTACGTCGCGCAGGGTGGCGACTGGGGCAACGCTATTTCGGAGGTAATGGCGCTGCAGCAGCCGCCCGGGCTGCTCGGCATTCACACCAACATGGCAGCTACCGTTCCTCCAGATGTGTCGAAGGCCCTTGCGATGGGCGGCCCGCCGCCCGCCGGCCTCTCGCCAGATGAAAAACACGCGTGGGATCAACTTGATGATTTCTACAAGCACGGGTTGGGATACGCCATTGAAATGAACAACCGGCCGCAGACGTTGTATGGAATCGTCGATTCTCCGGTCGGTCTTGCGGCGTGGATGATCGACCACGACATCCGCAGCTACCAGATGATCGCGCGCGCTTTCGACGGCAAGCCGGAAGGGCTGACGCGAGACGACATCCTCGACAACGTCACGCTCTACTGGCTGACCAACACCGCGATCTCCTCAGCGCAGCTGTATTGGGACACCCGGCATACTTTGCCTCCGGGCGGCGGTTTCTTCGATGTGCGAGGCATCAAGATCCCGGTGGCCGTGAGCGCGTTCGCCGAAGAGATCTACCAGGCGCCGCAGAGTTGGGCGGAGAAAGCATATCCCAAACTCCTCTATTATAATAAGCACGACAAAGGCACCCACTTCGCGGCTTGGGAGCAGCCGGAACTTTTCGTGAACGACATGCGAGCTGCGTTCAAATCGCTGCGCACCGACAAAACGACGGCGATGAGCGCCAGCGATAAGTGACGAGCGGAAAGAGGTTGAGGCGTTGAGATGTTGAGGAGACGAAAGCAGAAAGCTGACAACTGACGGCTGAAGAAGAAGTTGAGAAATTGAGAGTTGATAGTTGATAGTTGAGAGAAGAAGCATCCGAAGCAAAACGGCCGAACGTTTTCACGTTCGGCCGCTGTTCACTAAATGTATCGTTGGCAGAAGACGCGTGGGCGTCTACGGCCGAATTACAGGCTACGACTTGTCGTAAGCTAACGTGCTCGTGACCTTCACGCCCTTGGCGTTGGTCATCGTGCTTGTAACCGTTCGGGTCTTTCGATCGGTGGCCACGACGATCGTGCCGTCACCAACAGTTTTGCCATCTTTCTGACTCACCATGTCGAGTGTGTTTTCGCCGTTCATTTTGAACGAGCGTTGATCGGCCTGCGGATCGCCGGTGATCGCATAGAATTTGCCGTCCAGTTTCCCGGTCCACACGCTGTGAGTTTTCTTACCGTCAGCGTCAGTTCCGTCGACCGTGCATTTGTGCTGTTTGCCAGCTTTCGCCCACACCACCAGCGTGGTCTTACCGGCGCCGTCGCCGAAGGTGGATTTGCTTTCATTCAGTTTCCACGTGCCCAATGTCGGGTTGTTCGCGAAACACATTGCGGCTGCCGCGACTGAAAGCGCCAGCGTTAAACCAATTGTTTTTGTTTTCATTCCTTTTGTCATTTCTAATTCACGAGGAATACCCCCGTGCGTTTGAGCGGACCATGCCCAATGTTTAGACCGCAGCGGACAACGGTCGTGCTAGCTATTGTCGCCGAACCGGTTGAGAAACCGGATGCTCGCTTGCTGGGCGTTATACCCCGATAGTCCATGACACGTTTAAGTCAATCGGTTTCGGTGCGGACAACGGGAATCGGGGTCGTATCTAAACAATCACCAAGAAGTGACGAGTGACATGTGACGAGTGACGTGTGATGAACTGAAGAAGTTGAGGGTCGTTAGCTGAGAGTTGAGAGCCGAGATCAGAGTGGGCTTTGGAGGATTTTTCAGCGAGTAGCCGTCGTTTACCCAAGGTGTAATATCTGATGCAGGACAGGGGATTATCGAGTGATGGATGAGCACAATATTCGCGCGGCGATAGATCGACATTGGGCGGCCTCCGCTACGGGTGATCAAGTTGTCGAACACGAAATCTATCACGACGACGTTGTTTGTGAGTACCCACAGTCAGGCGAGATAATTTACGGTCGCCGAAATCTGCAGGCGCTGCGTAGCCACCATCCTGATAAACCATCCGAGTTTACCGTCAGACGGATCGTAGGAGAAGGCACGCTCTGGGTTAGCGAGTACGTGATTAACTACGGTGGCAAACGTGTCTTTACCGTGAGTGTGATGGAGTTCCGAGACGAAAAAGTGTCGCACGAGACACAATATTTCGCCGATTCATTTGATGCTCCTGCCTGGCGCGCCCAATGGGTTGCGCGCGCGCCGCAAGAGCTGCGCGCTGCATTCAAGTCACTGCACTGATCTTATGCCAACAAATCGGAAGACAGTGATCGTTACAGGAGCGTCGCAAGGTATTGGCGCCGGCGTCGTTCAGGCGTTTCTCGCGCGCGGCTACGATGTGGTCGGCACGGCGCGAAGCGCGACGAAATCGAAAGATCTTTCAGCGTCTGACCACCTCGCCTTGATCGATGGCGACATAGGTCAATTTGAGACGGCGCAGAAAGTTGCGGAACTTGCGATCAAGAAGTTCGGCTCGATTGATGCCGTCGTCGCGAATGCCGGCATCTTCCTGGTGAAGCCGTTCACGGAATATACGGCAGACGACTTTCGCGCTCTCGTCTCGACCAATCTCGCAGGCTTCATTTACATCACGCAGCTTGCGGTTAAACAAATGCTGGCACAGAAGAGCGGTGGCAGCATCGTGAGCATCAGCGCCGCGCTGGTCGATAATCCAATTGCAGGCGTAACCGCTTCCGTTTCCATGATCACTAAAGGCGGTCTGAACGCCATCACCCGAAGCCTGGCGATGGAATACGCGAAAGAGCATATTCGATTCAACGCCGTAGCTCCCGGGGCCGTCGACTCACCGCTTCACGCCGAGGATTCGGAGGATTCTCTGAAAACGCTTTCGCCGATGGGCACAATTTCCACCGTTGCGGAGATCGCCAGCGCGGTCGTTTATCTGACAGAAGCTCGCCAGATCACAGGAGAGGTGTTGCACGTGGACGGCGGTGCGCATTTTGGCAAATGGTAACCCGCGACAATTCCAATCCGGCCGGCGCCGAGAAGCGTTTGAAAGAACTCGGCATTGAACTTCCAGCTCCGCCGGAACCGTTTGGCACTTATGCGGAAGCGGTCCAGACAGGTAATCTGCTTTTTCTAACCGGCATGCTTCCGACGGAAGGCCGCGCAGCGAAATTCGTCGGACGCATCGGCGCCGAGCTCGATGTGGAAGCGGGGCGCAAAGCGGCGCACCTTGCTGCGCTGAATGCGCTCGCGGTCGCGCGGCAACATTTGGGATCGCTCGACAAGGTGACGCGAATCATTCGGCTCGGGGTGTCGGTGGCTACTTCGGGAGACGTCCGCGATCAGCCGAAGGTCGCGGACGCCGCTTCCGAGTTGCTACAAAGCGTCTTCGGAAAAGACAAGAACCCATGTCGCCTGGTTTACGGCGTTGCCAGCCTTCCACTCGGAACGCCGGTTGAGCTGGAAGTAATTTTTGAGGTGGCCTGGGAAAAGCGGTTGAGTTGTTGAGTTGTTACGCTCCCGCTAGTGCGTCCAAATTGTTCCCTTAATATAGATTGCCGCAGAGCGGCGTGACTGAGGCGTTGAGAAGAGCCGAACTCAGGGAGCGGGAGCGGCATCAGATTCGCCGGCGCGGCGAAGCAAGATAACGCCGAACAGGAAAGGAATAATGAATGGGACCGCGGGGATCCCGACGATGAAGCCGGGATTGGTGTACCATGGCGCGGAGAGAGCGTGCGGATCGGGAAAGTGCAGACCCCGTATCACGAGCAACAGCAAAGCCACGAGACTAACGATCGCGAATGCGCGCGCAGCGCCAAGCCCGATCCACTTTGCTTGTCCGAGCGAAATCGCAAACGCAGCGGCCGCAATGTAAGTGAGCGCGCCGGCCAGAAACAGGATCAAATCGATCACCGCATTCAAATCGTGAAATGCCGGAGGTATCCCTTCGCCATCTAATCTAGCGGTCGCTATTCCAAATCCAAACGCGTCGAAGATCAGGTAGAGCGGACCCGCGAGGAGGATTGTTGCGAAGCCAACGCTGTTTTTATCCGCTTCGCCGAGCGCTTCTCTGAGCACCACGAATCCAACAACGATTGAGATAGTCATGGCGGCGAGGACCAAATATCGCATCTGGTTCTCGGGTGGCGTTGCCACCCACGGCGGACCGAGGCCGGGCCAGAGAAGAGCCATAAGGGCACATGGCGTGACCAGAAAAATTCCGGCGAGAGCGAGCAATCGCGGTTCGCGAGCACTGGCCGTGATCGCGCGCGCGCCAAGAGTCCATGCCGCCCAGACCACCGCAGCGAACTGGATTACCCCGATCATTTGATAAAGCGGCGACACGCGCAGCGGGCGGATGGCATCGAGGACAATTACCACAATGAAAATGGCAATGAGGAACCAGTAACAGAAACGACGGCTCATCCGAAAAGTAAGAAGGAAGAATGAGGAATTAGGAAGGAGAAAGCTACGGTTCGCGCCTGCGAACCGCTCTATATAGTAGGTGCTTTAGGTGCCTAATAGACGATAGTCCTGTTCCTCATGTCATTCCGCGCACTCAATCTTTCCCCCCAAATGTTACAAGCCGTGCAGGACGCGGGTTACACCGAGCCGACCCCGATTCAGATCGCGGCGATCCCGCTCATTCTCGCGGGACACGATGTCATCGGGATCGCGCAGACGGGCACGGGAAAAACAGCTGCATTCGTTCTGCCGATTTTGATGAAGCTCGCAGAATCGAAATTGAAACTAGCGCAGGCCCATAGCGGAGATCGCAACCGCCAGTCCGGCTCGGACCGCGGCACGCGCGCATTGGTGGTCGCGCCGACGCGAGAGCTGGTGGTGCAGATCGAGGAGAACGTGCGCGCTTATGCGAAACATGTTCCGCTGCGCATGGCCACAGTTTACGGCGGAGTAAGCGAACGTCCACAGATCGCGGCGTTGCGGTCCGGTGTCGATCTTGTCGTAGCCACACCGGGCCGGTTGATCGATCTGATGGACCAACGGGTAGCCAATCTTTCTGGTATCGAGTTTCTCGTGCTCGACGAGGCCGATCGAATGCTCGACATGGGTTTTCTTCCACCGATTCGACGGATCGTGAAAGCGTTGCCGCAAAAACGCCAGACGCTCATGTTCTCCGCGTCGCTCTCGCGCGAAATCGAGCAGCTGACCCACCAGTTCCAACATTCGCCGAAGATTGTGGAGATTGGCCGGCGCGCGAACCCTGCCGACACAGTCACACAGTTTGCTTACGAAGTGCGCCAGCATTTGAAACCCGCGTTACTGCTTTATCTCCTGGCTGATCCGCAATTCGACACCGTTCTTGTTTTTAGCCGGACCAAGCACGGCGCGGACAAGATCGCGCGCCGCCTTGAAAGCAGCGGGATTAAAACGGGAACCATCCATTCCAATCGCTCGCAGAACCAGCGGCTCCGCGCGTTGAAGGATTTCAAATCGGGCGCGGTTCGTGTTCTCGTTGCCACAGACATCGCTGCCCGCGGGATCGATGTTGATGGGATCTCGCATGTGGTGAACTACGATTTCCCGATGCACTCAGAAGATTATGTCCATCGCATCGGACGCACCGGTCGCGCCCACGCCATCGGTGATGCCATCAGTTTCATCACGCCGGAAGATCGGGGGCCGATGCGTTCGCTCGAGCGCTTCATCGGCCGTGGGATCGTGCGGAAAAAGGCGGAAGGTTTCGATTACAATCAGGCTGCGCCGCCACGCGACGAGCGGGGCAGGGGAGCGCGAGTCTCGCAACGAAAGATTGAGCCGCGACTGCCAGGGAATTCTCCGCGTGGAAACGGCGATGCTCCGCATGGCCAGATCGGGTGGAGCTTTCGGAATGGTTCATCGAACAACCGTCCGCCGCGCAGATCTTATCGAAGACATCGTTGAAGTTGAGTCGTTGAGATGTTGAGATGTTGAGTTGTTGAGCCGTTACGCTCCCGCTAGTGCGCGGATAGTGTTCCCTGGATGTAGATTTCTGCAGAGCCGCGTCGCTGAGGGGTTGAGAAGAGAAAACGTCAGGAGCAACGACGCGGCTTGACATTAGCCGGCGCGTCGAACATCAAAGGAGTCCCGGATGAAATTTATCAAACGCCGTTTCACAGGGGCTCCGGAGGGAACGGCCGTGCTGTTCTTCATTCAAATCTTCGCGACGCTCGGTTTCGCCGTTCTCTATTCGACGCTGGTTCTCTACGCGACGAAGCATCTGCAGCTTCCCGTGAAAACGGCCACGGTATTGATGGGTGTGTTCGGCGCGTTCAACTACGGCTTGCACCTGTTCGGCGGTTACCTGGGCGGCCGCTTCCTTTCGAACCGCAACCTGTTCGTTGGGGGCATGGCGCTGCAGGTGATCGGCTGCGCCTGCATCGCGACCGGCACGCTCGCGTTGTTTTACGTGGGCCTCGCTCTTTTCCTCACCGGCAGTGGGCTCAACGTCACCTGTATTAATATGATGCTCACCCAGCGCTTCACCCCGGAGGACCCGCGCCGCGAAGGAGCCTTCCTCTGGAATTACGCCGGTATGAATGTCGGCTTCTTCGTCGGGTTCAGTGTCGCCGGTCATTTCCAGGCCACGGAGAGCTACTCGAATCTCTTCATCTTCGCGACGCTCGGCAACCTCGTCGCCATCATCCTCGCCCTGTTCAACTGGAAGACGCTGACCGACCGCAACACACCGCTGCTCGACGCGACGCGGAAGCAGTTCCGGCTGCGCCAGCTAGTCGGCCTCGCCATTCTCATCGGCCTCGTTCCCGTTGTGTGGTTCATGCTCCAGCGGCCCGGCGGTACCGAGACGATCATTAAAGGGATCTGCGCCGTGGTCGCGCTCACTCTGATCTATCTCACGGTCCGCCACCAGGATCGCCGCGAACGGCGGAACATGACGGCCTACCTGATTCTGACCATCGGCTCGCTGATGTTCTGGTCGCTCTATCAAATGGCGCCGAACGGCTTGATGCTGTTCGCGGTCAACAACGTGGACCTGATGATGGGGCCGGTGAGGATTCAGCCGCAGTGGATTCAGAACATCAACACTGTTTGCATCGTGCTCGGCGGGCCGGTGCTCGCGGCGCTTTTCACTCGCATGCGCGCCCATGGGTGGAGAATCGACATACCGAAGCAGTTCGCGGCGTCGCTGCTGTTGATGGCGGTCGCCTTTCTCATTTTGCCACTCGGCATCAAGTTGGCCGGCGGCGACGGCAAAAGTGCGTTCGTGTGGCTGTTCCTGAGCTACATATTGCAAAGCGTCGGTGAGCTACTCATCTCTCCCATCGGATACGCGATGATCGGCAAGCTCGCGCCGCGGCAATATCAAGGCGTGATGATGGGCAGCTGGATGCTCGTGACCGGCCTCGCGTCACTGTTTGCCGGCGACTTCTCGGGCATGATCCCCGAACCGACCGGCAGCACGGCGGCCGCGACCAATGCCGGTTACGCAAATCTCTTTACCGAACTTGGCATCGGCAGCCTCGCGGTCGGTATTGCGCTGGTCGTGCTGATTCCGTTCCTGCGCAAACTGATCACCGACAAGGCCGAAACGGCTCCCGCGGAAATACTGGCGACTGTCGTTCCCGTCGCTTGAAAACACCTGGCGGGGGAACGCTGTCGGAATTTAGATTTGACTCCATTCTGCCCGACTACCGGTGACACTGGAACGTATCGCGAATGGCGTCCAGTTGCTTCCACATCTCTCCATCGCGCGGCTCAAGCGACATACCGAAGAAGAAGACTGTGTTGTTGGACGTTCCGCAACCCGAGATCATCCGAACCTCGGAGTTCAACGTGATCAGTTTGCCGTGGGTATCGTAGATGGTTTCGGTTCCGCTGAACGCCCGAGTCGCTGCGCCTCCCAACGTCAGCGACGGCGCTGAATCTTCCTTATATGTTACCGATACTTTGGAAAGATCGGGCGTGAATTTATAGTTTGCGCCTCGCTCCACGGCCAGTCCGCGAAACCACGTTAACATATCGGACCGCAACTGTTCCGCGCTCTGCATCTGTTTACCTTCCAGTGACATGAAGATCACATAAGAGTGATATTCGGGAGAATCAGTCTGGTCGAAGTTCGGTGAAAAGAAGAGATCAACGAACCCGTGATAGGGGAGTGTCGGCGCCCATGACAAGGGAAACGAAGCACGTGGATCGCTACCCCAAGTCCCGGGAACCAGATACACGAATGGATCGGACCCAGGATTCGCATGCGGCGGGAATGGCGTTCGGACGAGAGTGATCTCCGATTTGCTGCCGTCGAACCTTGCAATAGTCAGACGGATCGTGCCGCCAGCAGGTCCGTTAATGTCCTTCTTCACGATGTCGGAGAATTCGCGTCCCGGCACGGGCACTCCGTTGACTGCAAGGATGAAATCACTGCAATGGATGCCAGCTTTGGCGGCGGGCGAATCTTCAACTACATGCATGACCGCCAGAACGCCCCGGTGGTTCGGTTCCGTCTCGGAGAAGAGCTGGCGAACTACGAGTCCAACCATGCCGCGGTCGTCCGCTGCGGCACGCAACGGCGCCGAGGAAACCAGAAGAGTGAGAAAGAGGGGCAGTAAAGCAAAGAAACAACGGACTATTTGGGAAGAAAACACACCGATTGCGACCGAATGATAATTGCAATTAGTAATCGAAAACTGATTCGTCCCGGATCCGTCCGCATCCTCACGCTTGATAATGAGATTTGTTTCTGCTGTTGGCCTCATAGATTTCCATTCGTTTCTTGCTTTGAAATGGCGTTCGCACCGTGATCAGACTCAAGAGTCTTTTTTGCGGTTGTGAGCACCTATTGCAATGCGCGTACCACGTCTTTGATGGAAGTCGTAACATCTTGTCCATGAGCGACTCGCGATTGGCGGTCTAAACACTGCCGCGGATGAATCGTTTCATTCGTGGGATAAGATCGTCCCGATCTTGGGACGAAGATCGACCTCGCAGAATCGCCGTTAACGCCGACAAGGCGAGAATGCGGGTATCGTTCGAGTCAATTCATAAAAAAAGGCTCGGAAGATTACGCCAAGGTATAGATATTCGGCGCGCGCGTTTCGTACTACAAGATCGACATGAAAGCCGCGACTGCTGGTATTCTTTCCTGCGTTGCATTTGCTGCCATTGCGGCTGGGCCGCCGCGAAAAATCGTATTCGGGCGTAACGGTCACGTTTTGGTGGCGAATATCGACGGCGCAGGGGCGAAAAGATTAATCACCGGGACCTCGGCTGCTTTTTCGCCCGATGGCACTCAGATCGCATTTTTATCGCACGCGGCTTACGCGGATCCCGCCGATCCCGAAACGCATATCGCCGTAATCGACATCGCATCGCGCAAGGTCAAAATCTTTAAAGCCATTCCGAGCTCCAGATGCCTGGATCCGGTTTGGTCCCCGGACGGGAAGTGGATCGCGTTCCAATCCCGTCGAGAAAGTACTGAATGGATCAGTGATTTAGCCGTGGTGAGACCAGACGGCACCGGTTTCAACATCATCAAGAAAGGAGAGGAGCCGCCTAAATCCGCGTTCAATTCGCCGTGCTGGGCGCGTGATGGTCGTTCGATTTTCTATCACGACACGATCAATATATATCGACTTGGCTTGGATGGCGTCGTGCTCGGGCAATGGAAGATCGACAAGATTGTTCCGTTTGATTACATGACGGGCGGCGGCCGCATCGATGTGTCTCCGGATGGAAAGCGCTTGCTGCTGACGATCGATTACCGCAAGGACTCGGATGCGCCGCCACCTTCGTTGTGGTCGTTCGATCTCACTACGCAAGCTGCGGTGCGTCTTAGTACTCCGAAAGAACTATGGATCGAAGTGGGCTGCTGGTTGGATAACAACAACATCCTGGTTGTTAGCCGGTCACCTAACGACGCACCCGGCGAAATTTATCGCATGTCGATCGATGGCACGAACGTGAAACGCCTGATCACGAATGCGCGTGGCGTAAGCGTTAGCCCCGGCGACTGATCCGGCGCTCGCACAAAGTCAAAGCGGGAGCAAGGAGCAAGGAGCAAGGAGCAAGGAGCAAGGAGCGAGGTGTTGACTCGCGATCTCCCAGTTCGCTCGGTCTGCGCGCCAGCCGACCAATGCATTCGATCCGCCGGCTCCCCGGCAACCGCTCAGCGATGCTGCTCTGCAGTAATCTACATCCAGGGAATACGCCGTAAGACGTTAAGAAGAGAGCTGAAACGGGGAAAGCTGAGTCAGCGTGAGACAAAGAAGCAGGCGAGTCCGATGGTGACCAGGTCTTCCAGCAGGGCGACGAAAATGTCTTTGATGTTCAACGCGGCGACTAAACGCTGCCGGATTTCGTAGCCGGCGAACGATCCGATTACTCCGCCGATGCCGCCTAAAATCGCGCCGATGATCAACGATAGATTACTTGCCGCGCAAAGGCCGGCGCCGCAAAGACCGGCCGTAAGAATTCGGGCTCCGAGCGGGACTGGCGCTGTCCGTTTCGGTGTTGAAGGCTGTAGATCGACGAATAACTCGAGCAGAGCCAGGATCGAAAAGATAACAACGGCGATTATCGATCCCATGAAGGCCAGCGGAGAATTCTGGAGGTTCAACCAGCCGAAATGAGCGGCCCACGCCACGACCGCCGGCGGAGTAAATGAGCGCAAGCCAGCTGCGAAGCCAAGGCCCAAGGCAAACGCGAAGACGTAGTTCATTGAGAATCGATCTTGTAACAAATCGAACACAGATGACGAAACCGAAAAACGAAACACTGAAAAGCCGAACCACCTCGCCTGAGTCAGTTCGAAGGTACCTGATTGTTGGCGTTATTCATCGTTTCTTGCGCGGCTGCCATGCCGGCAAGGAATTGCTGCTGGGCCGCCGCATTGGCTGCATCGATAGCCATTTGCTGGTTCGCCCGATCAATCGCGTCCTGCGCAGTTGTGTCGGGAGCCGGGACCGATGGCGCAGGTTCGTTCGACGTTGCGGAATAATCATAGGTGGCGCCCGACCCGGATCCGGTCGATTGAAAGTCGCTGGCGCATCCCACCATGAACACGGCGCCAAGAAGTAGCGGAAGAATGCCCTGTTTCATACTTGATTGGACGTACTCTCATCTCCTGCGTTCAAAGGTGCAGATGATAAACGTTGACGCCGAAATTGCGCGTTGCGTTCATCGTGGAGAAACTTGTAACCAACTCACTCGTTAGGCTGTCTTTAGAGCGGGTCAGGAAGCGAGAAGCGGAGGGACGGTGTTTTCACGTTCTCGCGCAGATGCTCGACGGATGAGGTGCCGGGAATCAGCAGAATGTTCGGTGAACGTCGCCGCAGCCACCCCTCGTTGCTACGGCGCGACAAGTGGTTGACAGTTGAAACGCTGAAGGGAGATCAAACAATATGCATCCAACTACCTACAATGCGAAGGCCTACTCCGCCTCCAGTGCCACCTCGTCGCTTGCTTCCACCAAAATCAAGCGTCGCGATCCAACGGACCGCGATGTGCAAATCGAAATCTTGTTTTGCGGCATCTGCCACTCCGACCTGCATTCAGTGCGCAACGACTGGAGCGAATTCATGGCCACTAACTACCCGATCGTACCCGGCCATGAGATCGTAGGCCGTGTGACCAAGATTGGCTCGGCAGTTACCAAGTACAAACCGGGCGATCTCGCCGCGGTCGGCTGCATGGTCGATTCGGATGGGACCTGCCCAAAGTGCAAGGCTGGCCTTGAGCAATTCTGCCCGAACATGATCCTCACCTTCAACTCTCCGGACAAGCACCTCGGAGGCGTGACCTATGGCGGCTATTCCGAGAGCATCGTTGTCGATGAACACTTCGTTCTGCGTCTTCCGTCCAACCTCAATCTCGCCGCCGCGGCACCGCTGCTTTGCGCGGGTATCACGACTTACTCACCGATGCATCATTGGGGCGTTACCAACGGCAAGAAAGTTGGCGTGGTCGGTCTGGGCGGCCTCGGCCACATGGCCGTGAAGTTTGCTCATGCGCTGGGAGCTCACGTCGTCGTTTTTACAACCTCACCCGGCAAAAAAGAAGATGCGCTGCGCCTAGGCGCCGACGAGATCGTCGTCTCGCGCAACGCTGACGAGATGAAAAAGCACGCCGGCAGCTTCGATTTCATCCTCGACGCCGTCTCGGCCGATCACGACATCAACGCCTATATCAATTTACTTGGTGTCGACGGCAATCTTACGCTTGTCGGCGCTCCGGCAAAGCCTCTCGCCGTCCCGGCGTTCGGTCTTATCATGGGGCGGCACAGTTTGTCCGGCTCTCTGATCGGCGGCATCGCCGAAACTCAGGAGATGCTCGATTTTTGCGGCAAGCATAACATCACCGCCGATGTCGAAGTCATTCCGATCCAGAAAGTCAACGAAGCCTATCAAAGATTGCTCAAGTCCGACGTGAAGTACCGCTTCTCGATCGACATGGCTTCTCTCAAATCGGAGTGAGAAAGAGAATCGAGGAATCGGGGTCAGATATACTTTTACATTTGCTTCGCCAAAACTGAAACGCTGAAATCGGAAAAAGAGGAAAGCGAATTACTTTATCTTGGCCGAGTCGTAACGCTGCCAGTTATCTTCAACCGCGTTCAGCCATTCAATTTTTCCCGACGCCCGATAAACGCGGTAGCGATCGATTACCGGTGCGAAGTCGGGATCGCCGCCGCACTTTGCGGTGTGGTTTTCTCGCAGAGCGAACTGAAAGAATGCGTCCGTCTTTTCTTCAGTGTCGAAAGTGACGCAATCCAGCGAAATGCGTTTGGCATAGACTCGATCGTGCTTGAGCGCACGCAAAAGCGTGTTGAGGGCGGCGTCTTCGTTCAGTGAATGAGTTTTTGGGCCAGCGTTCACGGGCGCCAGTAAAACAACTGCCAGCGCGATGATAACGGTGATTAGCCCGCGCGACGACGTGTTCATCTATTAATCAGAAACTGAAATGCGGAAACTGAATAAGAGGTTGAGAAGTTGTGAAGTTGTGAGGAAGCAATTAAGCGTTGTTCGTTCCGATGGCGTTCAGTTCGGCCACCGTTTCCGGAGGAAGGTGCAACGACGCTGCTTTCACGTTCTCGCGCAGATGCTCGACGGATGCGGTGCCGGGAATGAGCAAAATGTTAGGCGAGCGTTGCAGCAGCCAGGACCCCGCAGATTGGACCACATCGAGTGCGTTGAGACCGAGGTTCGCGAGATTATCATGAACGGCTTGCCGAAGCTCGTTGGGAGCCAGCGCTCTTGGCCAATTTCCTTTCGCGTCCCGCCGCGCCCCGACCTTGGTGACGATCGTTAACTGCTCCGAATACGGATGCAGCGCCTCTTTGATAAGTTGATTGGTAATATGCGGCCCGTAAAAGTCGCTCGTATCGATGTGATTGATTCCGAGCTTAACAACTTCGCGCAGGACCGCGATTGCGCCGTCGTGGTCTGCGGGCGGCCCGAATACATGCGGACCAGCCAGCTGCATGGCGCCATATCCGATGCGATTGAGAGTGATCGACGTGCCTGGAAGCGTAAAAGTCCCGCCAAGATTGGCTGTATTCAAGAGAGTTGATGGTTGATCACCGCAGTCGCGGGACAGGGAGGTGATAGTTGAGAGCAAGCCGGAAGGATCATTCGTTGGAAACTCTCGTTCCAGAATGCGGTGACGGCAATGCTCGAGGAAAAATCTGAAACGCGGAAAGCAAGGCGCGTGAATTTACTGAAGCCGGGGCCGAGTCCTATTCGACCGGATCACACCGCGCGTTGCCTTGCCGAGATTGATGGACTATTGAACGTGCAAGGCTCATAAGACGGGCCGAGTCTGCTGCGACGTGAAAGAGGAAACGATTGATACGCATTCGAAGGCGCTGAGGATCAACCTCGATCCGCGCTGGTACGGAACGTTCGCCGAGATCGGCGCCGGGCAGGAGGTGGTGCGCTGGTTTTTCCGCGTCGGCGGCGCCGCTGGGACGATCGCGAAGAGCATCTCCGCTTACGACATGAAAGTGAGCGACGCCATTTATGGGCACGCGGAGCGTTATGTCTCGCGCGGCCGGCTGCAAGCAATGCTCGACCACGAGTTCGACCTCGACGTTGAGCGGCTCGGGAAGGAGCGCGGCGATAACACGTCGTTCTTCGCCTTTGCCGACACGGTGGTGGCGCGAAGTTACCGCGGCGGCCATGAATTCCACGGCTGGATGGGAATCAAATTCCAGAGCCGCGTCCACGATCAACCGAGCCAGATCTTGATGCACTTGCGGATGCTCGACGCGGAGGCGTCGCTGCAACAGGAGGCGCTCGGCATCGTGGGAGTCAATCTTTGCTACGGCGCATTTTTTCTAAGCCACGTGCCGGAGCAGTTAATCGAGTCGCTGCTGGACAAGCTGACCACCGGTCGGGTCGAAATCGATCTGCTCGAATTCACCGGGATCGAATTTCGCAACGTCGACAATCGGATCATGGCGCTGAAACTCGTGCAGCTGGGGCTGAGCGGCGCGGCGATGTTTGGCCCGAATCGCGAAGTACTGATGCCCTCAGACGAGCTGCATAACAAGGCCGTCCTGGTCGAGCGCGGGAGTTTCCGGCCGACCACGCACGTCAATCTCGACATGCTGAATTGCGCACTGGAGAAGTTCAAACAGGAACCCGGCTGCGCCGGCAAAGAGATCCTGCCGTTGATGGAACTCACCATGCGCAACCTGCTGGCGGGCGGCAAGGACGTGGACCGCCGGGATTTTCTCGCGCGCGCCGAACTGCTCGCAGCCTGTGGCATGACGGTGCTTATTTCCGACTACTTCGAATACTATCGGCTCGCCGCTTATCTCGCCTGGCGGACGAAAGAGCGCCTCGGAGTCGTCATGGGCCTGCCGAGTGTGTCCGAGTTATTTGACGAAAAATATTATGCGGAACTACCCGGCGGCATCCTGGAAAATTTCGGGCGACTATTTAAGAACGACCTCAAAGTTTATGTCTATCCCCTGCGGCGACAGGAAGGGGACGAGCTACAAACTATCCGTACGCTTAAGGTCAACCCCGAGTTGCAGCTGCTTTACGATTACCTGGTGCGCCGGGGCAGCTTCGTCCAGCTCGATAATTTCAACGCGAAATATCTGTCGATCTTTTCGCGAGACGTGCTCAAGCGCATCGCCAGCGGGGACGAGAGCTGGAATGAAATGGTGCCGCCCCAGGTGGCGGAGTTGATCCGCCAGCGTGGCTTCTTCGGCTACACGAAGAAGGAGTAGTCTGGTTGGGCGCGCACTAGGGTAGGATGTTGATAGGTTCTTATGCCGAGCCGGTCGTACGAGTTTGTTCAGCTTGATGTGTTCACACAGACGGCCCTGACCGGTAACCCGCTGGCCATTTTTATCGATGGCCGGGGACTGGATGACGATGAAATGCAGGCTCTGGCGCGTGAGATGAATCTGTCCGAGACAACTTTCATTTTCCCGCGCGATCCCGCCATTGAATCTCGAGAAGGGAAAAAGGTCCGCATCTTTACGGTCGCGGAAGAGTTGCCGTTTGCCGGTCATCCGACACTCGGCACGGCGCTGTACTTGTATGCGTCCGACTCCGCTCCCAATTCAAAAGAGATCACGCTTGATCTGAAAGCGGGGAAGATTCCGGTGCATTTCACCGCCAATTCCAAAAATGGCGGACGCGAACGCGTGGACGGTCAGGTGTTCGGCGAAATGCGCCAACGCGATCCAGAATTCGGAGTGATCTTTTCGCGCAAAGAGGTTGCGCGCGTGATTGGAATCGCGTCGGACGAAATTCCTCCCGAATGGCCGGTCCAGGTCGTCTCGACAGGTTTACCATTCGCGATTGTTGGCATTCGCAAACAAGAAACCCTGGCGAATCTAAACTTTGCATCTGCGCAGGCAGCAGAATTTCTCAAGAACACCGAAGCCAAGTTCTTTTACTTTCTCTGTCCGCAACGGCGGGAAGACCGCCTCGAAGTCAGAACGCGCATGTTCTTTTATGGCGGTGAAGATCCAGCGACGGGATCAGCGGCCGGTTGCGCCGCTGCCTGGCTGGCGAAATATGGATTAGCGAAATCAGACGAGCAGCTGGTTATCCACCAAGGTCTGGAAGCCGGAAGGCCGAGTGAAATCTTTGTTCATGCGACATGCGAGGGCGAGAGCGTCAGTAGCGTTCGCGTCGGCGGATACGCGGTCGAAGTGCTGCGCGGAACCGTGACTCTTTAAAGAGCAGAACAGTTGAGAGTTAAGGGAAAGCTGAAAAGCTGAAAACTGAAATTCTGAAACGCTGAAGAAGAAGTGATGAGTGACCGCGTAAAGCTGCGCGCCACGCGGCGAAGTTTACAGTGCGCTTGTCTTCAGTTGGTCGTCGGCGAGGCCCATGGTGTGGAGGAACGCGTTCCAGCGCGGGTCGTCTCGGAGATTCGGGAGGAGCGGATCTTTGCGCAAACCGGCCAGACCGGGGTCGCGTTGCCGGCGCGCACGCTCCAACCATTCGAAAGCCCGATCCTTATCACCGCGATACGCGTAAGCTTCCGCAATTTGATACGCGGCTGTTTCGCCATCGTTTTTAATTAACTCGTTGAGCGCGGCATCCGAATCCGGTATTCGCTTTTGCGCCCAACGCGCGCAACTCACGATGAGGAACCGTGTCCATTCACCCGCGTCAGCTTGCGCCTCGGTCGCGGCCTCCTCGAATTTATTATCCAGCAGATACGCTAAGCCAAGTCCGGCATGCGCCCACGGCGCCGCTGGGTTCAACTCCACTACGCGAGCGTATTCGGCCTTTGCTTCCGAAAATCGCTTCGATGCGGCCAGGTTAAACGCAAGAAATGACCGGGCTTGCGCGTTGACTGGGTCCAGGTCGACTGCTTTGCGATACAAATCATTCGCTTGATCCGTATTTCCCCGTGCGACCTCGAGGTTGCCAGCGGCAATCAGAACGTTCGGATCGGCTGGAGCCAATGCCATCGCCTTGCTCACGGTCTGAGCCGCCGCGTTCCAGTTAAAATCGAAATTGGTCTCGATCGTCGCCTGATTCAGCAATCCGTCAGGCAGGTTTGGCTCGATCGAGAGGGCCCGGGTGGTGGCTTCGCGCGCACTGGCCAAATGCGCGTTGAACTGCTTTTGTCCCCCTTCAGTCGAAAACGCGCTTTGCCAGATATGCGCGGACCCCACGCCAGCCCACGCCAACGCAAACCCAGGGTCCAACGCCACCGCGTGCTCGTACGCGCCGAGCGCTTCGCGCGCGCCCTTTTCGGAGTGACGATTCTCAAAAAAGCGCCCCTGCAGATAATATTGGTGAGCTTCCACATTCTTCGTCCCGCCTTTTTCCGCCGCCTGCACTTCGGCTTGAATTCTTTCTTTCGCGGTTGAGCCCGCGTCTCCGCCGAATCGACCGCGCAACTGTTCGACGATCGTTTGCGCAAGTTCGGTTTGCACCGCGAACACGTCCTTCAGATCGCGGGTATAATTTTCCGACCAGAGTTCCTCGCCGGTGTCGGCGCGAGCGAGCCGGGCAGCGATCCTCACCGCGTCGCCGGATCTGCGCACGCTCCCGTCGACGAGATAGGCCACGCCAAGTTTTTGCCCGATCTCCTGGGCGGTCGCATTTTTGCCTTTGAATGAAAACGCCGACGTCCGCGCGGCCACGTGCATCCCAGGAATTTTTTGGAGCACGGTTAAGAGCTCTTCGCTGACGCCATCGGAAAAATATTCGCTGCCTTTGTCGTCGCTCAGGTTCACGAATGGCAGGACGGCGACCGATTTTCGATCGGGCACATTTGTCGGAGCGGTCGGCAATGGGCGACCCGCTGCCGACGGCTGGTTCTTGCTCGAGCGCTCCGTGAACCACCACACTGCGAGCAACGCCATTATTATGAGAGCAACGGCGGGAATCAGGACGGGCGATCTTTTTGAAGTTCGTGGCGCGGAAGGTTCAGAACCTTTTTCCCACGGCAGCACGATTCGGAACAGATCCATCGGCAGCTTGATGTTTTTTAAATCTGCCGAGCCGAACTTTTCAAATCGCGCCTCGAGTGCGTTACGAATCTGCCGCTCGACATCCATCGAGACGCAAATGCCGCCCGCGCCGGCCAGCGCCTCGATGCGTGACGCAATGTTCACGCCGTCGCCGTAAACGTCGCCGTCGCGATGCATCACATCGCCAATGTGAATCCCGATCTTGACCGAAAATTGTCGATCCGTCGCGACATCGTGATTTCGTTTGGCCAGGGTGCGCTGGATTTCGATCGCGCATTGCGCCGCTTCCAACGCGCTCCCGAATTCGACCAGGAAAGCGTCGCCGATGGTTTTGATTTCGGTGCCGTGAAACCGCGGAAAAATTTCGCGCAACAACCGGCGATGTTCTTCCAATAGCTCGAGAGCTACTTTGTCGTCGCGTTGAGCGAGCGCGCTGTAGCCCACCATGTCGGTAAACATAATGGCGGCGAGCTTGCGCTCCTCAGTCGGCATCACCCTTTTTAGTGACTATCTCCGTAAATGACAATGCCCGAGGGGGTCGTATCTAAACACTTTCTTGAAAGCTGAAATGCGGAGAACTGAGACGCTGAAATTGGAAATTGGGGTCGGATCCAAACAATCAACAGTCTCAAAGAGAGTTGAGATGTTAGGACGTTGAGTTGTTGAGGGGAAAAGAAAGTGATGAGTGACGCGTGACGAGTTACGAGCAAGCGATCAGATTAGTAGATGAAAATAAAACGATCTGGTTCGCAAAGTTCCGGCAAAGGGCCAGCTGATTGGTTTACGGGTACAGTTCGCATTGACCCGCTGTTCGAGGCGCCGGAACCGGCGCGCGTTCGGGGCGCAAGCGTTACGTTCGAACCGGGTGCCCGCACTGCCTGGCATACACATCCGTTAGGCCAGACGTTGATCGTTACGTCCGGCCTTGGTCGGGCGCAGCGCGAAGGCGGACCGATCGAGGAAATTCGGCCGGGCGATGTGGTTTGGTTTGCGCCGGACGAGAAGCACTGGCATGGCGCAAGCCCAACTTCTGCGATGACGCACATAGCCATTCAAGAAGCGCTCAACGGCAAAGCGGTCGACTGGATGGAGCATGTCAGCGACGCAGATTATTCATCTCTTAGGAAAGTATGAACGCAGGAAGCAGCGTGACGCTGCACTCATTTTTGTTCTGCCAGTCCGGCTCGGACTTCCTGATTTCCTTAGCGATTAGCTTCAAGAATTTTCACGACTTTTTCGATCGTGTTCCAACTGCGCGTGGTCGCCGGCACACCCAGCATCTTCTCAATCTTGCTGAGGTAACTGATCGCTTTCATCTGCCGACGATACAGACCCACGACGAATCGGCCTTGGATCGCAACGATCTTGATTAGCCAATCACCGTCCGACGGCAGACTGAGAGGGAGAGGAAGCAGGGCGCGAACTGGTTTGGCTAGCACGCTCACGAAGCGGGTTATGTCGACTCCCGATGGTTGGTGTGAGAACGGATCCTTTAACGCGAGCTTAACAATGTCGCGCGCCGGACAAATCATGATCTCGCATTTAAATGGCAACTTCCGGGCGATCGCCGCGCGCAGAGCCGACTCGCTTACGTTCTTACGGGCAACAAACGTCCCGACCGCACCGATGTTGACGATGTCGAACCGGGCTAACTGCTTCGCGATGATGGCCGGTTGGCACCGGTTGGTTCCACCGACGTTCACCGCCCGAAGGAATACGACCGAGGGCATAGAAGAAGTTGAGAAGTTGAAGCAGTTGAACGGTTGAGAAGTTGAGGGCGAGCAAACGCGCTGAGAATCTTAACATTTAACATTCACACGAGCTAACGCTTCGCGAGTTATTCGTCATCGGTTACCCGGGACTTTGGATGACTTTTGTCTTGGCAATGATTTCGGCCGAAAAGCGTTCCATCTCTTCAAGTTGTGGGCTGCATTGGAGAAGAAGCAAATCTACGCCTGCATCCTCGAATTCAGCGATTGTCGCCGCGACCTGATCGGGCGTGCCGATGAGCCCTGAACGTAATCCCCGATTGGAAACGGAATATTCCTGGATCGACATCGAGCCCTCGAGCTTGGTGCCGCTGAGCCATTGCTGGTAGTTATCGAATCCAGCCGCGGACGTTTTGACGTTGGTAATGCGAGCGAGTTCCTTTCGCGCTTCTTTCTCCGTGCTACGAACGATGACGTAGCCCGCGACGCCGTAACGCATTGGCGGCAACCCAAGTTTTTCGCGGCGTGATCGCATATCGGAAATCTTCTGGCGAATCCGCGCCGGCGGATCGCCATGCATCACGTAGGCGTCACATCGTTGAGCGATTAGGTTTTTGGCCGCTTCCGATTCGCCGCCGGCATAAATTAGCGGGCGCGGCTGGCTGATGGGTTTGGGCGCGAGCATTCCGTCTTCAACGCGGTAATATTTTCCAGCAAAGGAGAATTCGTCCTTCGTCCACATTCCGTCTACGATTTCGAGCCATTCTGCCGTACGGGCGTAGCGATCGTCGTGTTGTTCGAAATGAACCCCATACTTTTTGGCCTCGTCGGCCCACCAGGAGCTGACAACGTTTAACGACAGGCGTCCGCCGCCGCCGATGTGGTCGATATTGGCGGCTTGTTTGGCGAGGAGAGCAGGCGAATGAAACGTCGGACGCACTGCGACCATTAATTCGAGCCGTTTTGTTACTGCCGCCAGCGCGGCTGCTGTGCTCCACGCGTCCAATGTTGGCGCACCGGCACCTTTAATGTCGTTTAAATTCAGCTCTGCGACGAGCGTCAGGTCGTAACCAATTTCTTCACTTCGTCGGGCCAGCTTGCTGACGTAGTTCCAGCTTGCTTCCATCGCTTCGTCGTCGATGTTTCGCAGCCAACCGCCAAAGACTGGTAACCAATAACCGTAACGCATCAGTGATCCCCCAGTTGTCGCTCGAGAAAATCGACCAGTTGGACATGCGGATCGAAGCCGATGACGCGCGCCGCATCGGCCACAAAGTTCGACAGCGCGTTGACGTCGTAGAAAACGGCGCGGCCGTCGCGATCATCAATCATGTATTCCACGCCGCCGACGTCGATTCCGGCCGCAGCCACGATTTTCTCAACGACGTCGACGAGTTTGCGCGGAGGGGTGCATGATTCGATCTTTAGTCCAGCTTTAGAGACATTCGCCTCGGGGTTTTCGAGAAATTCGACGACGTTCTCAATGTGACACAGTTCAGCCGGGCAAAGATTGAAGCTCTCGCCTGTTACGAGAACGTCGATAGCGTAGAGAAATTTCCCGCCCAGCGTTTCCACGCGGGTAATGCGGCCATTGCGCGCCGGAATGAATTCTTGAACAAGCGCGATCTGGTCGATTCCCAGTTGCAAGGTGCATTCCTCCACGGCGGCCTTGAGTTGCTCGATCGAATCAAAACGCACGATGCCCGCGCCGCGCCCGCCGATGTTTGGCTTAACCAACAGAGGAAAACCGATTTGCTGCGCAGCACCAAGAATCTCGCCGGTGCAATTGACCACGCGTGTTTTCGGAAAGGAAATTCCGAGCGAGCGGAGCAACTGAAGTTGTCGCGTCTTAGACGTCTCCAGGGCAAAGGCCCAGCTGCCGTTGAGCACTCGAACACCGGCTGCTTCAAGATGGGCGAGGTAAGCATGCGTGAAAAATATAGCGTGACCATTTCCGCGCAGATACGCGGATGCGCTCATCCGATTGAAGAACAGCGAAAAATCCGCCGCGACTTCGGCCGGATCGTAGGAATGACGCGAAGCATCCAGCTTCAAGTAATCGATGTTGCGAGCGTCGAGTTCCGCGAATAGCGGGAGGAACCAAACCGGATGTTCGTAATAAACGGCGAGCGATCTGGTCATCGGCGCCTTGACGAATGAAATTTACCGATTGGGTGTGGCCGACCGATGTAGCGCGCGATCCTGGCGAAAACGAATAAGAATGGATACGCGACGCACGCCAATCCCTTTAGTGGATTGAATGTCCGCCGTCGCCCGATCGTATTATCGCGCGGATGTCGCCTCGCTTTTTTCATCGATTGGCAGGCCTTTACCTTTCATACCAATCTGGCGATTTTATATTCCCTAAAGTTGTTGTGGCCCTGGCGAGGACAGCGTTACAAAGTCGAGAGAGCCGATGGGTCCGGATCCGCGATTCTTTTTTGGATGAGCAGAGCTTTCAGACGCGAAGACGTGCCGCGCACCTAGGTTCGCAGAAGTCGTGGGAACGCTACGCAAAAAAGTTTGTAACGAGATCGCTGCGAGGCTGTCACATACTTCGTGGGCTGGGCTACTTATTGGGCTGGGGCTGGTGTCGGATCGAGTCGGGCAGATGTTTTCAAGGCGGGGGAGACCTTAGCGCGCGATCGCGCGCTGGAGCATTATCAACCGCAGTTTGACGGACTGCGAGCGCTCGCGGTGCTCACAGTCATGGTGGATCATTTCACCGCGGACGTTCCGAATTTCCCGCTGCCGGACTGGATCCATCTTGGCGCAACTGGGGTGCGCCTCTTTTTGGTCTTGAGCGGTTATTTCATCACCGCGTCGCTGCGCCGGGCACGGGACCGGATGGAAAACAGTGAATTGTCAGCCGGTAGAACGATTCGGGCGTTTTATTGGCGGCGGCTGCTGCGAATCGGTCCGGCGTATTTCGTTTTCGCGGGAATCGCGTTGCTGCTCGATTTCGGTTCGATCCGCCACAACTGGCCGTGGGTTTTTACCGGCACGGTCAATTGGTTGATCGCCTGGCAAGACCGATGGCCGCTCACGATCTCGCATCTGTGGTCGATTTGCGTGCAGGAGCAATTCTATCTGTTCTGGCCGCTGCTTATTTTGCTGCTACCGCGCAGATGCATGCTGCCCGCAATCATTGCGGTCGCGTTTGCCGGCATCGCTTTTCGAATCGGCTGCGTGATCTTTTCGGCGCCGATCATTGCCCGATGGGTTTTGCCGTTCGGCAGCCTCGACTCACTCGCGGCGGGCGCAGCGCTCGGCTGGTGTGGCGGACGACTGAGAGCATCGCGCGGCGGTTGGCTCCTGGCGTTGCTCTGTTTGTCGATGTTAACCGTGGCCGCGGTCTTGCGAAACAGCGACCCGACGAAACTGAAATCGGTTTTGGTAGAACCGCTCGAGGCCTGTGCGTTTGCAATCTTGGTGGCGCGAACGGCGACAGGCTTCGACGGGAACATCGCGCGTTTCCTGAGTAATCCCGCTCTCGTGTTTGCCGGACGAATCAGCTACGGACTTTACATTTACCACATCTTGGTGGCGTTGGTTTTTAATCGCTGGCTGCCGCCTGAAATGCGATTCCTGATCACCATACCTTCCTTGCGTCTGGTTGTGTTCGGGATCGCTACCCTGTTCACCGCGGCGTTGTCGTGGCGATTGTTGGAGCAACCGATCAACCGGCTGCGTGGCGAAAAAACGAGAAAAGCGCTCGGCCCGATCCCGCCGAGAAGCTGGGAGATGGAAGTTGGACGCTTGAAGCTGGGAGCTAGGAGCGTGGAGCTAGGCGCGGCGAGTTGAGAGAAGATGGAAATCGGAGCTAGGAGATGGGAGTTCGGAGGAAAGCCAGAGTCGCCTATTTGATTTTGAACGGGACGGTTTTGGCGAGCTCACCATTCAGATAGATCTCAACCTTGTACTCGCCGGCAGGGAAGGGCTCGTTAGGCGCGAGACTGAAATTGATTCGGTTTGCTTCTTTTACGCCTTCGACCGCTTCCGGCGTGAGCTCAATTTTCTTCTCGAGAATCTTTTCGTCCTGCTTTCCACCGGCGTCAACGAGTGTCCAGACCGCTTTTAGTTTCGTTCCAATTTTCGCTTCACTTAGGAAAACCAAAACGGCGAACGTATCGTCAGGCTTGAAACTTTTTACCGGGTCGAAGCCGTCTTCAGTTTTCTTGGCCAAAACGGTTTTCTCGATCGTCACCTCGCTGTCCGATTCGTCTGCGTCTTCGTCTTTTTCTTTTCCGAGAGTTGTGCTGGTGAATGCGAGCGAAAGCGAGCAGGCGATCAGGTATGCGGAAAGCGTGGCGAATTTCATAATTTGGCCGTGACTAATAAACGATTCCTTCGTTTCGCACAAGCAAAGCGCGATCCTATATTTCAGACGAAACGAACAGGGTTCGGGGCAGTAAACATCGAACATCGAACATCGAACGCCGAACGTCGAATGCAGAGCAGTGCGGAGTGACGTCGTCCCGCGAGTGGGTTTACCGTGGAGGCGGGCTTTCCGAGATCGTTTCGTCGTCGGATCCTTTGGCCGAGGCGGACAGCGGGTGGCCACTGGCTGGGATGAGGCCTTTCATGCTCTCGATGCGCCAACCGGCAGGCTCGCGAACAAATTCGATTGAATTCCGCCATTGCGGCTGATGGGATTCAGGATTGGCATCCTCGAAAACCGCGGTGACGCTCGCGGTGCGTTCCGTCCTGGAAGCAAGCGTGGCTTCCACAAGTTTTGCACGCGGCAACACATTGACGTTCTTGGAATATCTAGCGATGGGGAGATGGTCGCGGAAACCCGCCGACAGGAGATTGTAGGCACCGGTCGCGTTTCGTTTACTCAAGAAGTCGAAGTAGCGGCGTGTTACTGGCACGGGCATCTCCGGACCGTTGATTTGTGAAGTCGCAGTCGCTGATGTCGACAAAGCTGTGGCAGTCGCAGGCGAAGCAATCTCGGATTTCTGCGCGGTCGGAACAGACGCTGGATTCCTTGAGACAAAAAATGCGATCAAGCCGCCGACCAGGACGAGGGCGACCGCGGCGCCGATCCAAAGCAAATGTCGCTTTGGCGGCGATGCGACAGGGGCCGCCACGGCTCGAGGCGGTGCAACTTTTTCCGCCTGCCCCGCTGGGCGGTCGCTCTGAGACTTCGCTACCGCGGCGAGAATCTGTTCCGCCGCTTTGACAATGGATCGGTCCCGGGCATCGGGCGCGATCGCGAGCCAGTGCACGGTAGCAAGAAGATAGTCGAGGCTTTTCGATGGGGTCGAATCGTCGAACCGAACTGGAACGATGTTGACGCCAAATTTCAACGCGCGTTCCACTTCGCGCATGACATGCGAAGAAACATTTGAGCTTTGGCTATAAATCAGGACGAAGCAACTGGCACTCTCAATCGCATTGAGGATTGATTCTGCATAGGAACCGCCCGCGGGCACGTCCCTCGGGGCCAGCCAGCAGACGACGCCGCGCTCCTCCAGCGCTTTGACAAGCAAATCCGCGGCGGGTGCATCGTCGTGCGAGTGACTTACGAAAACGTGGTTGCTCATCCGTCGCGTTTCTTGACCCGAGGTCTAACAAAAACTCAGCGCGAGACCAGTTTTTTCAGCGTGTTTGCGGAAGTGTCAGACGAAATCGTACGCCAGAGCGCGACGGCCAAGTAAAGTTGAGTTTTGCTTCGCGGCCGTGCGCCACAGGAAATTCAAACTAATCAGTTCCCTTTCTCTCGCTCCCGTCTAACGTCGCGCCATGATAAGACGCTTGTTCCTCTTTGCGGCCCTGGCCCTGATTACAACGACATTCGGTTTCGCGCAGGACGACGACATCGATGCGCAAATCAAGAAGGCGATGCAGGATGTAAACAAGCCGGCCGCGAAGAAGGCGGACATGGACAAGATGGAGCGCGAGACGAAGGCGCAGATCGCCCAGGCGGAAGCGGAAAACAAAGCCGAGGAAGCGAAACAAAAAGCCGCAGTGCAAGCGGTCGTCGACGCGAAAGGTCCAACGTCCTTTCCGGATTGGACGCCACAAGTGCCGCAATTCACGCCATCCGGTCCGCCGGCGCGCAAGTTAGTCGATGGTGAACCAAAAGTAATCCAGACCGGCACCTCGCCGCTTTCCCCGGACGCGTTGTGTGACGCGTGGGATAAATTCAAGAATCCGAAGTTCAGTCACGAACGGACGGGCTCCGAGATCAACCACTCGGCCGATCTTTCCGTCAACTACCGAAACGGTGAGGACAACACTGAGGTAAAAATGGAAGCCGAACGCAAAGCGGGCGCCAAAGTAACGCATGTGACCATTTCATCGCCCCTTCCGGTTCCATCGCCCGCCGCCCAGGGCGATTAAACACTGTAACCTGCTCAGTACTGTAGCGGCGGCCGTGTCGGCCGCATAAGCCGCAATTCTTTGTCGCTTTTTGGCGGATGGCCCTGATATCCTGTCGGTTGATTCCAACTTCCAACTTCAAAGGAGGAAACATCATGCTTCATTTACTTTGGTACATCATCGTTGGTTTGATTGCGGGGTGGGCTGCGAAATCGGTCATGCACATGCACATGTCGCTCATGTGGACGATCGGGCTCGGCATCGTTGGTTCGATTATCGGCGGACTCGTGACGCACATCTTCTCGCGTCCCAAGGAAGGCGCGCGATTTCATCCGGCCGGGATAATCGTTTCGATTCTTGGGGCGATTCTGGTGCTATGGCTGTGGCACAAATACAAACTCCACATTCCCGCCGGATAGTAACGGGTGGCGTTTTGCCTCGTCACCCGCGGAGTTTCGAGTGCCGGGGGCACGATACGAGATGATCGTTTACCATCCCGGTCGCTTGCATCAGTGCGTAGCAGATGGTTGAGCCGACGAACTTGAATCCGCGCTTAATCAAATCGCCGCTCATGGCGTCGGATTCTTTTGTGCGCGCCGGCACCTGAGTCATTGTTCGCCAACGATTCTGCTTCGGCTTGCCAGCAACAAACCTCCAGAGGTAAGCGTCGAAACTGCCGAACTCTTTGCGGACGGCGAGAAACGCTTTCGCGTTCTGTATCGTCGCCCCAATCTTCAACCGGTTCCGCACGATCCCGGCATCGCCGAGCAACCGCTTCACATCGCGTGCGCCATAGCGGGCGATCTTCTCCGCGCGAAATCCGTCGAACGCTTTGCGATAATTTTCCCGTTTCTTGAGAATCGTCGTCCAGCTCAGCCCGGCTTGCGCGCCTTCGAGGATCAAAAACTCAAACAGCTTTCGATCGTCATGAACCGGCACGCCCCATTCCTGATCGTGGTAGGTGATGTTTGGTTCGGTAGTCGCCCAGGGACAACGCGGCATATGAAGAAGGTTGAATGGTTGAGTGGTTGAGAGGTGAAATTCAAGCAAACGTGGAACGCTCAGGCCGAGTGCTCGAATTTTTCGAGCGAGCGTTCCGGCAGGAAATACATTGTTGCCGGCAACGCGATCAGGACCAAGGCGAGCGCCGTAGAGATGAAAGCGGCGGCGATGGCCGCGACATAGATGAGAATGGCGATGAGATTTTTGCGCGCCCTTTTTTTGTTCAACCGTTTGAACTCGGGTTCGTGATGATGACGGGCAATGGATGCGCGCAGCAGATAAAAAGAAGCGGCGCCCGCACTCGAGACGGCGGCATAAAGCGCGACCGGAAATGGGAGCGCGTGATTGTCGCCGAGATAAACGGTGACCCACGGGATGAGCGAGATCCAAAAAAGCAGATTGATGTTTGCCCAAAGAACGACCGAATCGACCCGGGTCACGAGGTGAATGAGGTGATGATGATTGATCCAATAGATCGCGATGATGATGAAGCTCAGAACGTAGGCAAAAAATGTTGGCCACATCTTCGCGAGGGAAGCCGGGGTCGGATCGTGCGGCGCCTTCAACTCCAAAACCATGATGGTAATGAGAATGGCAATAACGCCATCACTGAACGCTTCGATCCGGTTCGTTTTCATGCAAAATTCGTCTGAATAAATCGCGGACTGGCGTGGATGTCGATCTGACGCAGCATCGCGTCGCCGGAATTAACGAATCGATGCGGTGTTTCCGCCGGAATGACGACGATGCCGCCCGCTTTCACCTCGCGCTGTTCGTCTCCGACCGTAATGGTGGCGGAGCCTTCGAGCGTGAATGCGACTTCAACGTAGGGATGCGTGCGTAACGGCGGGCCTTGTCCGGGTTTCGCCTTGACGATGTAGGCCGAGAAGGGCGCGTCGTGAGTTTCGCCGACGAACTCATACGACATTCCAACAAACGGCAGTTGGTCGAGATTGATGAAGCTCATCACGCAGTGACGAGTGACATGTGACCAGTGACAAGCAAAATCAGAAGCCAAAGGTCACAGACCACAAGTCAGAACAACTCGACTGAATCGCCTTTGCGGATCATTCCTTCCGCGAGCACGGCGCCGTAAACACCGGCCATGCCTTCGTGCGCTTGGGCGATTTGTTTCAATATCGCCGGCGATTTTTCCGCAGTGTCGGGATCGAGCGTGATCATCATGCAGCGCGGATCGCGTTCCAGAACAGAAACGACAACTTTGGACCCGATCCGCAATGTTTTGCCGACGAACGCGTCTTCGGCGAAGCCGTCGCCGTTCGTAAGATCGACATATACGTTGGCGCGGAACCGTCGCTTATCGACGTTCGTTCCGGTTTCGTCGCCAAGTTTTTTCGCGGATTGCAACGCAAAGATCGACAATGGACGACAATCGGTCAGCGCCTTATCCGAACGAAGCAATGTGAGCTCGTGATTTCCATCGAGGCCGGCGCGCAGATTGTCGATTAAAGCAGGAGCATCAATGGCGAAGGTTTTCCCGTCTGGCGTTTCGACATCGATCATTAACTCGGACGCATTCGCCGAGATGGGATTGGCTCCCGAACTTTCAGCTTCGGTCAAATTAATCGGACGGGCCGCTTTCTCCGGATTGCGGAAGCGCGGACGGTATCGAATCATTTGGCGTTGGTCGCGCCCGGTGAAAAACGGAAAACCCTTTCGACTGGCCGAACTTGCAAAAGCAAAAAGGCGATCGCCGTAAACTCCGGCGTAACCGGCGAACACTTCATCCAACTCTTCGCCGCGCATGCTTTTGACCGGATAACGCCAAAGGCTTTCGACTGTTCCGATGCTACTCATGAAGGAAGTAAGGAAATAGAAATTAGAAAGTAGAAATTAAGAAGTAAAAAACATCCAATTGCTCGATTGTCACCTGAGCAGCAAATCTACAAGATCGACAATATGAAAGAATTTGATGGAAAGGTTGCACTGGTAACTGGCGGCGGATCAGGAATCGGACGCGCTACCGCGCTCGCGTTTGCTCGCGACGGCGCGCAGGTCGTCATCGGTAATCGCAACGTTCAGCGCGGCGAGGAAACGGTTTCGATGATCCGTGACGCTGGCGGGAAAGCCAGCTTCAAGCGAACGGATGTTGTGGCCGCGGCAGAGATCGAGGCGTTGGTCAATCACGCGGTGAAGACATATGGCGGACTCGACCTGGCCTTCAACAACGCCGGCATCGAAGGCGAGGTGCAGACCACGCTCGTCGATCAGACGGAAGCCAACTACGACGCGGTGATGGACATTAATGTCAAAGGCGTCTGGCTTTCGATGAAGTACGAGATTCCCCGGATGTTGGAGCGGGGCGGCGGCGCGATTGTGAATTGCTCGTCGGTCGCGGGACTGATCGGGTTTCCAGGAATAGGAATCTACATTGCTTCGAAACACGCCGTCATCGGCCTAACGAAAACCGCTGCTCTGGAATTTTCCGCGCAAGGGATCCGCGTCAACGCAGTCAACCCCGCGGTGATCGATACGGAGATGGTCGACCGACTGGCCATGGGCATGAATATGAAAAAAGATGATCTTAGCACTTTGCATCCCATCGGCCGCATCGGCCGGGTCGAAGAAGTTGCCGAGGCCGTTCTGTGGCTGTGTTCCGGCAAGTCGTCCTTTGTAACGGGTCACAGTCTACTTGTCGACGGAGGATTCACCGCTCGCTGACGCGGCGCAGCGCAGAATGATATGAGGACCGTTCAGAAAACGACGGTTGAACGAATTCGCAAAGAAAACTTCTCCGGGATGCCACCATGCGGAAAATCGCCATGAATACGGACTGAGCGGTTATATCGTGAGCCGGATTGTTTCACTCCTGCCTGCCGCGACTGAGATCGCGGCCGCGCTCGGATTGATCGATGACGTAGTTGGCGTCTCGCATGAGTGCGATTTTCCGAATGAAGCCAATACGCGTCCGCGCGTGACCCATTGTCGAGTGCATAATGCCGGACTCGCGAGCAAAGAGGTGGATCAATGGGTTCGCCGCGCGTTGCGTGAGCAGGGGACGATCTACACGATTGATGAGCCGCTCCTCCGCGAGCTGCGTCCGGACGTTATCCTTACCCAAAAGTTGTGCGACGTTTGCGCGGTCGGTTATGGAACGGTTGCTCGGCTCGCTGAGACTGTGCCCGGACCGCCGCGAGTGGTGAATCTGGAACCAACAAGTCTCTCCGACATCTTCGAGGACATTCGTCATGTCGCACAGGTATGCGGAGTTTTGGAACGCGCAGAGAGAGTGATTGCCATTTTATCAGCGCGAGTGGAAGCGGTGCGCGAGCGAGCTGCGCATTTAGCCGATCGCCCACGGTGCTTTCTGATGGAATGGGTTGATCCGCCGTTTTGTTCCGGTCATTGGGGACCGGAGCTGGTCGAGATCGCGGGCGGACACGATCCGTTAGGCCGCATGCATCAGCCGTCGGCGCAGATCGATTGGCAGGATGTGATCGAGGCGCGGCCGGAAATTATGGTGCTCGCGCTTTGTGGTTACGATGTCGATCTCGCACGGCGCGATTACGAATTACTCAGAGGCTTTGCGGGATTCGATTCGCTTCCGGCGGCACGCAACGGTGAAATTTATCTGGTTAATGCGAGCGCTTACTTCGCGCGACCCGGACCGCGCATCGTCGATAGTCTCGAACTGTTGGCGGGCATTCTCCATCCGGAAGAGTTTTCAGAATTTGCCGGCAGTTCATTCATCCAGCGATGTTCCACCGAGATGTGGTGAGCGGCCTGGAATGCGATTGAGACTCCGGACCTTACTGAAGTGGATTTACGGAGCGGACGTTGCCCGGATAAACGTCAATGCGGTGAGGGCGCTGGCCAGCGCTAACGCCGCGCCCATGGCCATGATCGTTCTAAAGCCGGACACGAACGATTCATCGATCGCTCGGCGAATCAGCTGGTGTCTTGCCGGGTCCTCATCTTCCGGAATCGTGATAGCGGCAAGCCGGGTGCCTTGGGCCTCCAACGACTGAGACACTGACGGCGGCACCTTCGATTCCACGAGTCTTTGGTCGAGCCGGTCATTAAAAACGTGGAGCATGACGATTCCAAGAACCGCGATGGCGAGAAGACCCGCCGTTCGCGCTACCGCATTATTGACGCCCGACGCAATTCCGGCGCGGTTTTGTGCGACGGAGTTCATCACCGTGGTGGTAAGGGGAGCCACGCTGATCGCCATGCCCAGGCCGAGAATCACGATCGGCGGGAAAAAATTTGTCCAGTAATTGCCGCCGACATTCGGGAGCATGAAAAGCGCGAAGCCGAACGCAGCGATCAGTGGACCGACGATGAGCGGAAGCTTCGCGCCGTAACTTACGATGAGTCCGCCCGACCAACGCGAGAGGAAGGAAATGATCAGGATGAAAGGCAAGAGCGCCGCGCCGGCCGCGGTGGCCGAGTAGTGCTGGACCTGAATCAAATTGAGCGGCAGGAAAAATAAAGTCCCGCCAAGCGCGGCGTAGAGCAGAAATGTCAACAAGTTCGCTCCGCTGAAGGTGCGGACACGGAAAAGCCCAAGCGGCAGCATCGGCTGAGAAATTCGCCCTTCTATTAAGAGAAAGGCAATAAGCAGCGCGGCCGCAGCGATGAGGACGACGACGACTGATCGATCAGTGAAACCGAGCCGCGACGATTCGATTAATCCGTAAACGAGCGCACCTAAACCGGTCGCGGCCAGAATTGCACCCAACCAATCGATCCGCGTGTTTTCCTTGTCCGAATTTTCCGCAATGTGCCGAAGCGAGATCAGGATGACGAGAAACGCGATTGGAAGATTGATAAAAAACACCGCCCGCCATGAGACATGTTCGATCAGCCATCCACCCATCACCGGGCCGATGCCGGTGGTGATCGCGCTGAAGCCCGACCAGGTTCCGATGGCGCGGCCGCGTTCGTTCTCTGCGAAAGAAGCGCTGATGATGGCGAGACTGCCGGGAACGAGGAGGGCCGCGCCAAGTCCTTGAAGTGCGCGGGCGAAGATGAGTTGACCGATGTCGGCGGCAAATCCGCACGCGGCCGAGGCCGAGGCAAAAAGCGCGACGCCGATGAGAAAAATGCGGCGCCGGCCATAGTGATCGCCGAGCGAACCGCCGACGAGGAGGAACGCTGAGAGCAGGAGCGAATAAGCTTCGATCACCCATTGCAGATCGACCGCAGTCGCCTTGAGGTTCGATTGCAACGCCGGCAGGGCGACGTTGACGACGGTGCCGTCAATGAACGCCATGCTGGAAGCGAGAATGGTGGCGGCGAGAATCCAGCGACCGCTCGATTTCGAACACGGCGCCGTGGCCGTGCCGGACCGGATTACGTTCTCGTCACAAGGTTCTCGGAAGATGGCCCACATACGCGAAGCATATCAGAGGAGGGAAGACAGAGGACAGCGGTCAGAATACAAATGATCGTTTGTGTTTCGCGCAATCCGGGCGATAGTGGGGCTCTATTGGAACACTCTGTTTAACTTCACTGCGCGGTAGATCGTCAGGTGAGCGTCGCTCATTGGTGGTTTGAAACCCGATTCACGGGAACGGCTCTGTAGCTCGGTAGTATTTCCATATTCAAAACACATGAAACTGTACGTAGGTAATCTCTCTTTTGAGACCACCGAGAACGATCTCCAAGATTTGTTCGAACAACACGGCACCGTCAGCGAAGTCAATCTAATGATGGACAAAATGACGGGTAAATCACGCGGCTTTGCGTTCATCACAATGAACGACGGCACGCAAGCGAGCGCCGCGATGAGCGCGTTGAATGGCAAAGACCTCAATGGTCGCGCCCTCAACGTGAACGAAGCGCGTCCACGCGAAGAGCGTCCGCGTCCTCATGGCGCGAACCGTTTTGCGGGCAATCGCCGGTAGATCCGGAATTGATTGCATAGCCGGCGCTCAGGTGAGCGCCGAGCTATTCGCAAGATCGGCCCGCCTTGGCCAAGGCTTCGGCGCGGCAAGCATCAACAAAAATAAATGACTCCTGAAAAAGCGATCACCCTCGAGGGTACGATTATGTCGGTGCTGCCCGGGACGATGTTCCGTGTCGCGCTGGCAAACAAACATCTCGTTCTCGCGCATATCTCGGGAAAAATGCGAAAACGTTTTATTCGCCTAACCATCGGAGATCGAGTAAAGATGGAGATGTCTCCCTACGATACCGCCAAGGCGCGGATCGTTTATCGACTTTAACTTTAATATGGCAACGCGATTTCTTTTTGATCCACCCCGACGACCAAAACCAAAGATTGGCACCGGTCTCAAGAGCTTGCTGGTACGATGTCCTTCCACGTCCAAGCTGACCGATACCGGACGCACCGTAAAAGAAAAGCTCTGGCCGACCGCCAAGGTGAAAGCACAAAAGTTCACCTGCGCGCATTGTGGCGGCGTTCACACCTGGACCAAAGAAGACGTGGTTCTGGGTCGCCCGCTTCAATAAAGCTTTGAAATGCGAGCTGCACTCGCCTTGATCTGACAAAGTTTTCCCTTTCCCTTGATTTTCCGAATCCCTACCGACCGGATTAACTGGATCACAAGTTCATTCTTGATCGGCACTTTTGTTCTTACCCTGACCGCGGTGCCTTTGTATCTGTGGTACTTCGGCATTGATTGGTTCTACTTCGCAATCGCCGCAGCGCTGCTAACTGTAACCGGCTTTAGCATTACGCTCGGTTATCATCGGCTCTTCGCGCACGCGACTTTCCGGGCGAAACTGCCGGTCCGCCTCTTCGTCCTGATTTTCGGCGCGGCCGCTTTCGAAAATTCAGTTTTGATGTGGACGAGCGAGCATCGGCGCCATCATAAACATGTCGATCACGACGAAGATCCCTACGACATCACTAAAGGATTTTTCCACGCGCACATCGGCTGGCTGCTGTTCAAGCTCTGGCCCCAACCGCCGTTCGATAACGTGCCTGATTTGAAGAAAGATCCGCTGGTGATGTGGCAACATCGACATATTAACTTGCTCGCGGTGCTAATGAGTTTTGCTTTGCCTACCTTGCTCGGCGCGTGGTGGAACGGATGGGTCGGCGCCCTCGGAGGTTTCCTCATTGGCGGCGTAGCCAAGGTGGTCGTGCTCCAACACTGTACCTTCCTGATTAACTCCGCCTGCCACACAATGGGACGTCAGCCGTATTCGACACGATGCAGCGCGCGAGATTCATTTCTGATGGCGATATTTACCTTCGGCGAGGGTTATCACAATTATCACCACGAATTTCAGCACGATTACCGCAACGGCGTGAAACCGTGGCAATGGGATCCGACCAAGTGGTTGATCTGGACTTTGTCGAAGCTCGGTTTGACCAGCGGCCTCCGCCGCGTTCCAGCAGAAGCGATTCATTCCAAAGAAGCGGCCCTGCGCAATTCGCAAAGCGAAGCGATCAGGTGATCAGCCCTCGCAGGGTGGCGGCATTTAATAATTGCGCCTTCGTGCCCCAGAAGTCACACGTGACAAGTAACGTCAGAAGAACTTGATGCGACGTAGAGCAAAGAACATCATTCGCAGCAGCAGCCATCCGTGTTTCCAGCGAGAGATGTTGGTTCGTCCATAGGTTCGCTCGGCATAGCGTATGGGAATATCAACGAGTTTAAGATTGAGTCTGGCCGCCCCGAAAAGCAAATCGAAGTCCCCAAAGGGATCGAAGTCGCCAAAGTAATGGCGATTGGCGGCGATCATCTCGTAATCGCTCTTCCGCAACGCTTTGGTCCCGCACAAGGTGTCCTTGATGGGCTGGCCTAACAACCAGGAAAAAACGATGCTAAAAAATCTGTTGGCGATCAGGTTGGAAAAACGCATGGCTCGTTGCTCCATCGGATAAACAAGCCTGACACCGTTGATGAAATCACCTTTACGGCTGAGAAGCGCCTCGTAGAAACGAGATAAATCTTCCGGCGGCACTGTCAGGTCGGCGTCGAGAATCATGAGAAACTCACCTTTGGCCGTGGAAAATCCGGCCCTAACCGCGTCGCCCTTTCCCTTTCCCGGTTGATGCAACAACTTTGCGTCACGCCGGGAATGATTTCCTATGGCAGCTTCGATGGCTTGGTAAGTATCGTCGTCGGAGCCGCCTTCCACGAAGATCAGTTCAGTGCCTGCGCCCATTTCGGGAACGCGCTGAAGGATCTCATCAATATTGCCGGCTTCGTTGCGAGCAGGAACAATCACACTGACCAGCGGTTGACCCTGGGAATCGGAGGCTTGATTGCGTGCGGCCGGACGTGCCACAACGAAATTGGTGAGAGCGGCGAACCGGAACGGAAATGTGCGCGCGACAAAGGAATTGCAAAAGGTCGAGAGGACTGGGATCCAGGTGGGCAAAAGAATCTCGCCCCACTTTCGGATTACCTGAAACCCTGACAGGTAAAGAACGTTCTCCAGATCGGCAACAGTGAGCCAGTTCTGTGCGATGTAGGGATGGGCCAGCCCAAGCGAGCGGACCGCGTTCAAGGGGAGCTCCCAAAGTCGGCTATAGTTGTTTAGGATAAGCCGTGTTCCGGAATGGCAAACAGACGCAATATTTTCAAGCACCGACTGGACATCCCACAAGTCGTTGATGAGATCGGAAACAATTATGTAGTCGAACTTCTCGTCCAAAGCGAGCTCATGGACATCTCCAAGTACGATCTTCAACTCCGGATAGCGTTGTCGGGCGACCGCAACCATCGTTGGCGAAAAATCGACGCCAACTCCGTAGGAGGGCGCGAGCGCGGCGAGCAGATCACCTGCGGCGCATCCCAGCTCTAAAACGCGCCGTCCCGGCGGAACAATAAACCTGTAGATGCGAGCGATCTCTTCGTGATAATAGCGGCCAGGCTTTCTCCGCTCGTAGCTATTCCAGTATTCGACTCGTTGGTCGCGGTAAAGCAGCTCTTTCTTTCCGCTCAACTCTTTAACCATTTGATTGCGACGGAGGCGTTGTGAGTTTCCATATTCGAATTGCCGGCCCCGGTCTCATCATGCTCGTGATGTTATAAAAGGGGATATAGAACGCGTCATTCGGATCAAAAACCGGCGCCGCGGCTCCGGGTCGAAAAGGATCGACATCAAACTCAAGCGTGCCTTTGGCGTTGAGTTCCGCGACGGCCGCGTCGCTAAGGCCTTTCGACCACAACGACAGCTGCGGTGCGCTATCGGACACAACCCAGCCGGCGGAGTCCACGCTACTGCCTTTTGTTACAGGAGGATCGATGATAATGATGTGGTAAAGCCCGTTGAATTTGGGTTTTCCGTAGCCATCGCCCCCCATCATCGCCACCGAACTTCCTTGAGGTGTGTGGGCGATCATCCATTGCCGCGCGATGGTTCGCGTATCCGTCTGGCGAAGAAGGTAATTCATTTGCAGGTCGCGAATGAAGGAATGACCTAACAGAATTACGCCACCAACAATGGCAGCTGTCCGACCAGCGGCTACGCCGATCCTTGAGAGTCCTGGCATCACCACCTCGGAAACGAACACACCAGCCAGCAACACCATGGCAAGCAGCGGATTGATGAGGTAACGAATTTCGAGCTGCGGACGCGTACTGGTCAGAGACCAGAAGCAAACGAGAACGAACGCAAGCAGGGCGAGCGTGCCAGGCTTTCGATGAACAAACACCCAGAGCAAAGCGGCAAGCAGAAGAATCTCCAATTCAATTCCAAAACCCCGCGGCATAGCCACCCGGAGGAGCCATGGCCATCCGAACCCGGCCGGCGTATTCCCACCGTTCCAGATTAGGAAGTCATGTCGCATCGCGATATAAGTCCTGACGGTTTGATTCCATTCGAGGATGAAAGAAGGATCGGCGGCCAGAAACGCCACGATGCTAACCACGCCCGCAACGTAGATCCTTGGATCAAACAATGAACTGAGAAGCGATTTTCCCTCTCGACGACGGGCTTCCAAATGCGCGACCAGGATTCCAATTGCGATGGCGCCCGACGGATAGTGGGTGGCTGCGGCCAAACCGCAGAAAAGTCCTGCTAAGCCATAATCTATTAGGCGACCGCGCCCCGGAATGCGCAACATCGTCAGGACACTTAAAGCCAGCCAAAATCCAGCTGGAATCTCCATCTTGGCAAACTTTGAATCGCGCACATGGATAAACGAGACGGCAAGCAGGGCGGAAGAGACCAGCGCGGCAACAGGGCCGTAGATGGAAGCAGCGGCCAGATAAACAATGAGAACCGTCGCCGTGCCCATCGCAGCCGTGACCAACCTGGCAATGGAAAATGCTCGAGCTCCATTATCTCGCGCATAGGCTAAACGAAGATCTTGCCCGGCACCGGTCAACATTGCATACGAACGCAGGACTCCATGCACGAGAAGGATCTGACCGTCCGGATAAACCGCCGGGTTACCGTAGACATTTGCTTCTTCTCGAACGCCGAGCGCTCTGGGAACAAGACGCTCTTCGTCCGGACGAAGGTGATCGGGCAGGCCGAAGTTAATGGAGGAAAATCTTAACCACCCAGCGGTCAGAGTGATGACCGCGAGAATTAGGCAGTGCCATTTCGTATCGATTGCGGTCATGAATGACGAGCGTTGGGAGATTACAATCGCCTCTGGGAGTTGAGAATCGTTTAATCGCTTCAGGCCGCTCGCCCACTGGACAGGGCAATTGAAATCCTTACGATGTCTGTCGTCGCTACGGCGTTATGAACAAGGCCCAAGAACTTCGCCTCGCCAAACGGATGGCGCGTCTCGGCACCGAGACCGCGTTCGAAGTTTTGGTGAAAGCGCGAGCTCTGGAGGCAAAAGGCCGCGACATTGTTCATCTCGAGATCGGCGAACCGGACTTCGATACCCCGGGCAACATCATTGGCGCCGCGACCGACGCTTTGCACAAAGGTTTCACTCACTACGGTCCTTCGGCCGGATTGCCACAATTGCGCGAGACCATCGCGTGCTACGTGACCGAGACGCGCCGGGTAAAGGCTGCTCCCGAAGAAGTGGTCGTCGTCCCCGGCGGTAAGCCGATCATCTTTTTCAGCATCCTCGCCCTGGTCGAAGAAGGCGATGAGGTCATCTATCCGAATCCCGGATTCCCGATTTACGAATCGATGATCAATTACGTCGGTGCCAAAGCGGTGCCGATCCGATTGCGCGAGGAAATGGATTTTCGGCTAGACGTTGGCGAGCTCGCCGGCCTGATCAACGACCGGACGAAGTTGATCATTATCAATTCGCCGCAGAACCCGACCGGCGGCGTGTTAACGAAGATCGACATCGACGGCATCGCGCTCGCTCTCGGCGATCGCAACATCATGGTATTGAGTGATGAGATTTACAGCCGTCTCATTTTCGAAGGCGAGCATCACTCCATCATGTCGATCGACGGAATGAAGGAGCGCACAATCCTGCTCGACGGTTTTTCCAAGACGTATGCGATGACCGGTTGGCGGATGGGCTACGGCGTGATGCGCGCCGATTTGGCGGAGCAGATTGCGCGTTTGATGACCAACTCGAACTCGTGCACTGCGAGCTTTACGCAAGTCGCAGGCATTGAAGCGCTCCACGGCCCGCAAGGCTCGGTCGAAGCGATGTGCGCCGAGTTCAAGAAGCGACGCGATGTAATGGTCGCCGGCTTGAACAAGATCAAGGGTTTCTCGTGCCGCTTGCCCAAAGGCGCGTTTTACGTTTTTCCGAACATTACGCAAACCGGATGGCCATCGAAGAAATTGGCCGACGCGTTGCTCGATGACGCCGGGGTCGCCGCGCTTTCCGGGACCGCGTTCGGCAATTTCGGCGAAGGTTATTTGCGCTTCAGCGTCGCCAACTCGATCGAGAACATCGAGAAAGCGCTCGATCGTGTTGGAAACTGGGCAAACAAGAATCTCTGAGGAACACAGGAAATCAGGAATTGGCGAGGGAATCCGGTTGATTCTGTAATTCTGTCTAGTTTCTTCCTGAGTTCCTGCTTTCCTGAGAGATTCTCGTCAGCCTATGAACTTACAGGAGTTGGTTGCACTCGCTGAAATCGTCAGCGCGCTTGCCGTGGTTTTAACGCTTGTAGTGCTGATCATAAGCATCCGGCAGAACACAAAGTCCCAGAAAGCGCTGGTCGTAGATTCCCTGGCGGCAGCAATTACCTCAATCAATGTTCCGGCAATGGAATCGCCCGCCCTTGGATCCGCGCTCTCCAAAGCCACCGTAGATTGGAAGTCAGCCAGTCGGGAAGAGCGGATCGTCGCGCATTATTTTTTGTTCTCCCTATTCAAGTTATTGGAGAACGCCTGGTACCAACAGAAAGCAGGCATTCTTGATCAGGCGCACTGGCTTGGATGGGAAAGCTTGCTTCGAAAATATTACCATACCGAAGGCGTGCGTCGGGTGTGGTGGCCTAGTCGCAAGCACGCATATTCGCCCGAATTTCAAAACTTCCTCTCGGAAACAAAGCCGCCGAAAGAGCTGAGCAGCCTAGGCGAATTGTTCGATTAAGTTCCAGATGACGCCTAACGCCAACAAACGCTTTCGAGTTTTTTGCTACGTCCCGCCTCAGCGGTTTGGCCAAGACGCGCTTGGAGTTTGGATAAGCTAACTACGAGTTTCCGTCGGATCGGCTGTGACCAAAAACTTCCTCGATTCTCAATCGCCTCCTGTCGGACGTGCGCTCCGCTTCCTTCTTGGTCTCGTGCTGATGATTTATGTGACGCCTGTTTATTTCCGAGTGCCGTTGCGAATTTCGCTGAGCGTGTTGTTGCTCATTTTCGGGTTGATCGGCGTTTCCTGCCTGATTCATATCCTTATCTCGCGGCGACTCATCGGTTTTGGCCCGCGCCTTGGAGCTTTTGTGGCGGTGGGGTTGCTCATCGCGATATGCGTCGCCAGCTTTCCAGCGGTAGCGATTCTTGGACGCGGTCAGGGTGAGTTGGCAGCAGTTACTTTCCTGGGTATCTCGCTGTTGATTGCTGGCTGGCGAGCCGCTCCCGGTTGCGAGCTGATGGCAATCCCTGATCTTCTTTTTGGCAAGCACGCCGATATGCCGTGCCTGATTTTTTCCCCGCTTGATTGGCTCGAGCGAAGATTCTGGCGCAAGTGATTTCCAAAAGCCGCGAGCTGCGTTAGTTGTTTCTCTATTCTTCCAGCTATGGCCGACAAAAAACGAATCTTTGCCACCTCTCGCATCGGCGATCCGGCCGAGAACCGTTTACGCGAGCGCGGTTATGAGCTCGAAGTTTTCCAAGGTCCCGAGGCGCCACCGAAAAAACTGATCATTGAGAAAGTGAAAAGCGGCATCGACGGCTTGATCACCACGCTGCGCGATCCGATCGATGCCGAAGTTTTTGAAGCGGGGAAAGGGACATTAAAAGTCGTGGCCCAGATCGCGGTCGGGTTCGACAACATCAATCGCGGCGACGCCAACAAATACAAAATTCCATTCACCAATACCGCCGACGTGCTGACCGAAGCGACGGCCGAGTTCGCTTTTCTCATGCTCGGCATGCTGGCACGCAAGATGTGGCAAAGTGAGCGCCTGGTCCGGGCACAGAAGTGGCCGTCCTGGCATCCATTCCTGCCGTTCCTCGGCGACGAGGTCACGGGCAAAACGATCGCGATCATCGGCACCGGACGGATCGGACTGGCGATGATCAAGAAATGTTCGGGGTTCGACATGAACATGCTTTGCTATGATCCGGCGTATCACAACGACAAGTACATCGCTTCGATTCAGGAATTGATGGACCTGCGCCAGGCGAAGGGGATCCAGAAGGAAAAGACTTATATTAAGTACGTGGAGTTCGAGGAGGCGCTGCGCGGCGCCGATTACGTAAGTATTCACGTCCCGCTGTTGCGCGAAGGCGAAACGGACAAGCCTACCTATCACTTGATCAACGAGAAAACGCTCAAGCTGATGAAGCCGACGGCATATTTGGTGAACAGCTCCCGCGGGCCGGTCGTGGACGAAAAAGCGCTGGCCAAAGCGCTGAAAGAAAAAGTCATTGCCGGCGCGGCGCTGGACGTTTTTGAGAAAGAGCCGCTGCCGCCGGATTCGCCGCTGCTCGATCCCGAAATCGCCGATCGTTGCCGAGTATTCCATCACTTCGCCAGTGGTGCGCAGATTACGCGGCTCGATGTCGATCCCGATAAAGGGATGGCCGGACGCACGGTGCAGGGACTGATCGACGTGCTGGAAGGAAATTACGGCGGCGATCCGACCAAAATGCCGTACGTGGTGAACAAAGAAGCCTTCGCGACAAAAAGCTGAAACGCTGAAAGCTGAAATGCTGAAATCGATCGCAGTTGTCTTTGTCCTGCTTCTCGGAGCTGCTCGCACGCAGGCGGGTGATTTCGATTCGATTTTGAGATGGCGAAACGTTGGACCGTATCGTGGCGGTCGAACACGCGCGATCTGTGGCATCCCGTCGCAGCCGAATGTTTTTTACATGGCGCCGGTGAATGGCGGCGTTTTCAAGTCCGCGGATTACGGCCGAACCTGGCAACCCATCTTTGATGATCAACCGACAGCGTCCGTCGGCGCGATCGCGGTTTCGCTTTCAAATCCGAATATCGTCTATGTAGGAAGCGGCGAAGGACTGCATCGACCGGATCTTTCTGTTGGCGATGGCATTTACAAATCAACCGATGCCGGAAAAACGTGGACGCACTTGGGATTGCGGGACGGCCAGCAGATCGCGCAATTGGTGGTCGACCCGAAGAATCCGGACCGACTCTTCGTTGCGGTCGCAGGTCATCCCTACGGTCCGAATGCGGAGCGCGGCATTTATCGCTCGCTCGACGGCGGCGAGACTTTCGAAAAAGTGCTATATCGCGACGAAAACGTCGGGGCGAGTGATGTGCAAATCGACCCGAGCGATTCGAACATTATTTACGCCGCGCTCTGGGAATCGCGTGAAGGGCCGTGGGAAAACGGCGCCTTCAACGGCGACGGCGGCGGCGTTTTTAAATCGACTGACGGCGGCAAGACCTGGAACCAGTTAACGAAAGGACTGCCGCCCGGAATCGTGCAGGCGAATATCGCGATCGCGCCGAGCAAACCAGCAGCATTGTTTGCGGCGGTTCGAACAAAAACGATTGCAAAACTTTATCGTTCGGATGATGCCGGGGAAACCTGGCAAGGCACGACCGACGATCCCCGGCCAGGGCTCGGGATCGGTGGCGGCGATCTACCAGTGGTGCGGTTCGATCCAAAAGATCCTTTGATTGTTTACTCAGCGAGCGTCGTTTGCTGGAAATCGGTCGACGGCGGCAAAACCTGGAACGGCTGGCGGGGCGCACCTGGTGGCGACGATTACCAGAATGTTTGGATCAATCCGAACAACCCCGATATTATTTGTCTCGGCTCCGACCAGGGCGCAATCGTCACCGTGAACGGCGGTAAGACCTGGAGTTCCTGGTACAACCAATCGACCGCGCAGTTGTATCATGTCAGCGCGGACAACACGTTTCCGTATCGGCTTTACAGTGGCCAACAGGAAAGTGGGTCGGTCGGAATCAAAAGCCGGAGTGAAGCGGGCGAGATCACGTTTCGCGACTGGCAACCAGTCGCGGCTGAAGAGTACGGTTACGTTGTCGCCGATCCTCTCGACCCGGACATTGTTATTGGCGGAAAGTTGACGCGATTCGATCGCCGCACCGGCCAGGCGCAAAATATCCTGCCGGTGCCCGTGCAAACGGAAGATTTCCGGACGTTACGGACCGAGCCGGTAATTTTTTCGCCAAAGGATCCGCGTCTGCTGTTCTTCTGCGGCAACACGCTTTGGCAAACCCGCGATCGGGGCGATCACTGGGAAAAGATTAGCCCGGATTTATCGCGCGAGCAGTACGAGCTCCCTGCCTGCGTTGGAAAATACAAAGAGGATGCAACGAAGCAGGCGCATCGTCGGGGAGTAATCTATACTGTCGCACCGTCACCGATCGAGCCGGGTCGAATCTGGTGCGGGACTGATGACGGATTGCTTCATCTCACAACCGACGGCGGCAAAACCTGGAGCAACATCACGCCGCCGAACGTTTCCGCGTGGCAAAAAGTTTCGTTGATCGAGGCGGGACATTTTGATGCGAACACGGCTTATGCCGCAATCAACACGCTGCGAGTCGATGATTTGCGGCCGCGTGTTCTCCGAACGCACGACAGCGGCAAGACGTGGACGGAAATCGTAAACGGAATCCCGCGCGGACAGATTGTGAATGCAGTCCGGGAAGATCCGGTGCGGAAGGGTTTGCTATTCGCCGGAGCGGAGAAGGGCGTTTATGTTTCGTTCGACGATGGCGCGAATTGGGAATCGCTGCGTTTGAATCTGCCGGCCACCTCGGTGCGCGATCTTATTGTTAAGGACGACGATTTGGTCGCGGCAACGCATGGTCGCGGGTTTTGGATCCTGGATAACATTACGCCGTTGCGCCAACTCGATCGAAACAAGATCGATCCGCCAAAGGACGGATTGGCCGTGGCGAACAGCCTCCTTTTCAAACCACAAACTGCATTGCGGGTGCGCGGCAGCTTGAATCCGGACACGCCGCTGCCGCCGGACGAACCGGCCGGCGAAAATCCGCCCGACGGCGCGATGATCGATTATTTTTTATCCAAAGATGCGACCAGTCCTCTGACGATCGAGATCAAAGACAGCAAAGGCGCGGCAGTTCGAAAATATTCGAGCGGCGATGTGCTACAGAAATACGATCCGAAGAAGCTGAGGATTCCGGAGTATTGGATTCGTCCGCTGCAATCGGTTTCGCCGAAAGCGGGAATGCATCGGTTTTTGTGGGACATGCATTACACGCCAGTGTCGGATGTCGAGCCGGCGTATCCGATGTCGGCGACGTATCGCAATACTGCACCCGCGGCAACGTCGCCTTGGGTTGAGCCGGGGAATTACACAGTCGTGCTGACAGTGGACGGAAAAAGTTTTACTCAAACCTTGACCGTGCAGATGGATCCGCGGGTGAAAGCCTCTGCCGCCGACCTCCAGGAGCAGTTCGACGTATCATCGCAGTTGTATCAACTCAGGCTCAAGCTCGCGCCCGTCGGTAAAAAATTCGACGACATTGCCGAACAGCTGACAAAACTAAGAGCGCGCGCGGCGGAGCGCCCCGATGTAACGCAAAAACTCGAACAGTTCGCCCAGAACTTGAATAAGTTTGGACCTCCGCGTCCGCGACCTGGCGCGCCGCCATCGTTATTTGTGCTGGAATCAGCGACGCGTTTGTTCGACGAAATCCAGGGCGCCGACGCCGCGCCCAGCGCCGCGATCAAAGCCGCGGCGGCAGACGTTCAAACAAAAATCCCGTCGACCCTGAAAGCGTGGCAGAACCTGCTCGATGTCGATCTTCCGGCGTTGAATGAGCAATTGAAACAAGCCGGCTTGGCCGAGATCCGCTTCGAGTCGCAGTCGTAGTTGTTCCTCTCCTTGACAGCTTAGGAGAGGCTGTGCTAATCTCCTAATGAACTTAGGAGAACACATGAATGACGAAGCTGAACTTCTACCCGGCACACTCGATCTTCTGATTTTAAAAGCAGTGTCGCTTGGCCCGCTTCACGGCTACGCCGTTCTCTCGCGGATCGAACAAATTTCCGGACAGGCATTGTTCATCGAGCAGGGGGCGCTTTATCCCGCGTTGTTTCGTCTCGTGCGCCAGGGACTTCTCAAGACGGAGTGGGGGAAATCAGACAACAATCGGCGCGCAAAATTTTACGAACTGACGTCGAAAGGTTGCAAACGCTTGCGCGAAGAAACCGACGGTTGGAACCGGCTCGTGGCCGCGATTGCATCGGCGCTGGCTGCGCGCCCGCAAGAAGCATGAAAGCAATTCCGAATCTCGAATTTCGAATTTCGAAACAGTTATGATCCCTTACTTCCGATCGCTCGCGGCGAGGTTTGTGCATCGGCGGCAAACCGAACGCGAGTTGGAAGAGGAGCTCCGATCGCATATTGAACTTCGCGCGGACGGGCTGGAGCGTTCCGGTTTCACACGAGCCGAGGCCGAACGTCGCGCGCGGATCGAGTTCGGAGGAGAAGCGCGATTCAAGGAGGAATGCCGCGACGCAATCGCCGGAAATTTTATTGACGTTCTGATGCAGGATTTGCGTTTCAGTCTGCGGATGCTGGCGAAACAGCCGGTGTTCGCGGTAGTGGCGATTGTGACGCTCGCAATCGGCATCGGCATGACCACGGCGATGCTGAGCATCGTCCATGATGTATTAGTTCGCCCGTTGCCCTACGCAAATTCCGAGCGCCTCTACGCGGTTTATACTGGCTCAGACTCGACAGGGCAGACACGGATCGCTGCGTCAGGCCCGGAGTACCAGGATTACCACGACCAAAACAAGTCTTTCAGTCAGATCGCTGAATACCTGCCGCGTTTTACTTTCACCTGGACCGGCGAAGGCGAGCCGAAGCTGGTAACTTGCACCGCCGGATCAGAAGATTTTTTCGCGGCACTCGGTGTTCGTCCTTATCTCGGTCGGCTCTACGAACCGCGTGAATACACTTACTTGGAAGATGACACGATGGTGGTGTCGTACCGGTTCTGGAAGACGAAGCTTGGAGGGGATCCGCACGTCATCGGGCGCAAAATTCGATTACAGGACGAGAGTGTCGCAATCATCGGCGTCTTACCACCCATGTCGGATTTATTTCCGGACACGGACGTGTGGCCCAAGCTTACGACGCGGCCGAGTTGGCCCTTCATGCAGTGGCGTGCCAATAAGTTTTTGCGGGTCGTCGGTGAATTGCGCCCCGGAATTACTCCGAAGATGGCGGAAGAGGATCTCACCGCGATAATTCGTCGCGCGCCAGATGAACCGCGCGATGTGCGCGTGCAGCTGGCGCCGTTGAAAGAAGACTTGGTTGGCAATCTGCGCGCGCCATTGATTGCAACGCTCGGCGCGGCGGCGCTGATCCTGGTTGTTGCCAGCATCAACGTTGCGGCGCTGCTGCTCGCTCGGGCGGTAAAACGGCAGCCCGAAATTGCGTTGCGCCTGAGCCTCGGGGCCGGGTTGGGACGCATCGCGAGACAACTCATCACCGAAGCAACGGTCCTCAGTGGCGCCGGCTGCGCTCTTGGGCTGTTGCTGGCTTGGAGCGCACTTCGCCTGGTCGCGCAACTGCCGAACCTGTCCCTGCCGCGATTGGATGAAGTTCACCTGAATACGCCCGCCTTAGCGGTAACAATCCTGATCGCGAGCGCCACTACGGTTTTGTTCGGATGGCTACCCGCAATGGGTTTCTCGCGTTTGCACTTATCATCCGCATTGCGGTCGCGCGGCACCGAAACGGGTGAGCGACGCAAACTGTCGCTGCCTGCGCTCGTTGTCGCTGAAATCGCCTGCTCGGTCGTGCTTACGATTAGCGTTGCGCTGCTCGTCCACAGTTTCTGGCGCGTTATGCACGTTGATCCCGGGTTCCAGGCGCGTTCTCTGTTTCGCGTTTATCTTCGCAGTGATTCGCCGCCAAACGATCCCGAAGGCCTTCGGGTTTACAACGAGAAAGCAGTGCCTTTCTGGCAAAATTTGTTAACTGAAACTGCTTCATTGCCTGGCGTCCGCTCGACAGCGATTTCCGACTGGAAGCCGGGCAGAGATTCCGAAATTGCGACGTTACTGCTGGAAGGTCGTCCGTATGACGAAGCGCATCTGCCCGCGATCGAGGGAACATGGGTTAGCGCTGACTTCTTTCGCACGGTGGGGGCTCAGTTAGTCACTGGACGATCTTTCACCGAGCGTGACAACGCCGATGCGCCGCCAGTAGTCGTCATCAACACACAAGCGGCCCGGCAATTCTGGCCCGGGCAGAATCCGATCGGAAAACGCATCGGCGTTAATTACACCGGTCCCGGCAGACGAACCAGCGGCGCGACGCCGCGATTGCGCGAGATAGTTGGTATTGTCGGCACGATGAGACATGGACCACTCGACGCACCAACTGCACCTGCTGTTTACATGCCGTACTTGCAAGATGAGACGAGTCACAACATGTCGGCGATGAATCTGCTCGTCCGCACCGAAGGAAGCGCGATGGGCTTGGCTGAGGACCTGCGCAGGCAAATTCACGCGCTCCGACCAGACCAGCCGGTGGAGCAGATCCAAAGCGTCGAGGAATTGGAGGCGCAATCACTCGCACCCAGGCGTTACACATTGCTGCTCCTGGCCACATTCGCCGTCGTCGACCTCGTGCTCGCGGCCGTGGGAGTTTACGGCGTCATCTCATACGTGACTGCGCAACGCACCCGTGAGTTCGGAGTTCGTATAGCGCTCGGCGCGACGCGTGGCCGAGTGATTTCGGAAGTGTTGCGCAGCGGCGTGCGCTTAACCGCCATTGGCTCGGTCATCGGCCTTGTTGGCGCTTTTGTTGCGACGCGGTCCCTCTCGGAATTGTTATTCGAGATAAGTCCGCTTGATCCGCTCAGCTACTCTGCCGCGGTCGCGTTGCTCGCGTTCATATCGCTTTGCGCGTGTTTGGTTCCGGCATGGCGAGCTTCTCGCGTCGATCCCATCATTGCGATGCAAAGTGAATGAATAGTCGGGAGGAAAAATGATCATCGCGTATCTCAAATCTTTGCGCGCTCGGTTCCTTCGTCGTGCTGAAACTGAACATGAGCTGGAGCAGGAGCTTCAGTCCCACATCGAAATGCGCACGAATGATCTGATCCGCGCCGGTTGGGATTCGACTGCGGCGCGTCGTCAGGCGCGGATTGAGTTTGGATCGCACGAAAAATTCAAAGAGGAATGTCGGGAAACGATCGCCGGCAATTTCCTCGACGTCCTCATTCAAGACGTGCGGTTCAGTTTGCGAATGTTGCGGAAGTCTCCCGGATTTACGGCGATTGCGGTGCTCACTGTCGCCCTGGGCGTCGGCGCAACTACGGCGATTTTCAGCGTCGTCGACGCGACACTACTACAACCGCTTCCGTACTCGCAGCCGGAGCAATTGGTTTCAATTCAGTCCGATTTGCCGGCTATTGGCGCGCACGACATCGGAATTTCTCAACCGGAATTGCAGGACTTTCAACGGTCTGGAATTTTCGAATACGTGTCGCCGATGTGGTTCGACGAAAATAATCTGACTGGTTTGTCGCAACCGACCCGCGTCCGGTTGACAACTGTCGCGGCGAATTATTTTGCGCTGCTGCGAGTTCAACCGCAGCTCGGCCGCGGTTTCGATCCGCAATACAATTCTCCGGGCTTTATCCCGGAAATCGTGATTAGCGATTCGTTGTGGAAGCGCTTGTTCGGCGGCGATCCGAATATCCTAGACAAGAGCGTCCGCATGGACACGGATCTCTACCGGATTATCGGTGTAATGCCGCCGGGTTTTGATTCGCCCGGACGCACCGCCGAGGAACGGAACGTTGAAGTTTGGGCGTCGACGAGTTTTTATGGACCGCCGTTGCCCGATCATCCGGCGCGCAATCGTCGGAATCTTCCAACGACCATTGCGCGACTAAGTCCAGGACTGACCATCAGCGCGGCGCAAAGCCGGCTCGATGCGCTGGCCGCTTCATTGCAAAAACAATTTCCCGGCGATTATCCAAACGATTGGAAAATTCGGTTGCGACCATTGAAAGAAACGGTGGTCGGTAATTTTCGGCAACCGTTACTCCTGCTGCTCGGCGCGGTGGGGCTTGTCCTACTGATCGGATGTGTGAACGTGGCAAATCTGTTGCTCGCGCGCGCGAGTGCGAGGTCGCGCGAGATGGCCATTCGTCGCGCGCTCGGTGCAGGTCAAGCCCGCTTGACGCGACAATTGCTGACGGAAAGTTCGATTCTGTCGATCCTGGGAGGAATCGCGGGAGTGGGTATTCTTGTCGTGGCCACAGAACCGCTTCTGCAACTCGTGCCCGAAAATCTGCCGCGACTAAACAACTTCTCGATTAGTTGGAGCGTTTTAACATTCGCTGTCGGCATGTCGATCTTATCCGGGTTGATTTTCGGTCTCGCGCCGGCTTTGTATGCGCGCCGGTTGGATTTAATTCAGGCGCTCAATCAAGAGGGTCGAAGTTCGGCTGGTTCTGGTGAGCGCACACGGGCCCGTCGCGCTTTGGTTGTGACTGAATTCGCGCTGTCGTTAGTCTTGATGATCTCCGCCGGTCTTCTACTCCACAGTTTTTGGGATTTGCTCAATGTGCCGTTGGGGTTCAATCCGCAAAGTGTTATGAGCGTTCGAACAAGATTGCCTTATCCGAACGATACGAGCATCGACAAATACGCGACCGCCGCTCAAGAAGCTCCGTTCATACGCGAGCTGCTTCGCCGTTGCGGATCGCTGCCGGGAGTTGAGGAAGTTGCAATCGGTGATCCGGCTTCCATTCCCCTGGACGAAAGTCAACGCCGGCTCAATGCACTCGAAGGTAAATTCTTTTTGACCTTCGATGGCAAAGACCCAAACGCGCCATCGATGGTGGAACGTTCGCGCATCACGCCGGAATATTTCCATCTTGCCGGAATTCCATTGCGACGGGGCCGATTGTTCAACGAATTCGACAACGACACCGCTCCACAGGTGGCAGTCGTCAATGAAGCATTCGCGCGAATTTATTGGCCTAACAAGGACGCGATCGGGAAGCGATTTAAATCGACGAGGCCCGATTCTCCATGGATTACCGTGGTCGGGATCATCGCCAATGCGAGAACACAATCGCTTGCGGACAATGACGCACCGCAACTTTACCTGAATATTTTCCAAGTTCCCGCGAAACACCTGGCCATCTTTCTGCGCGGGCGCATCGATACCGCGAGCATTCCCGACCGGGTCCGGGCGCAGGTGCAAGCTCTCGATCCAACACTTCCGGTTTTCGGCGCGCAAGCGTTGACCCAAACCGTGTCCGATTCGCTGGCGCAGCGGCGTTTCTCAATGGAGATGATCGCGGCGTTCGCTGTGACGGCATTGCTGCTCGCGGCAATTGGAATTTACGGAGTGATCTCCTTCATGGTGACTGAGCGAACGCAGGAGATCGGGATCCGGCTCGCGCTCGGCGCACAACGGCAGAACATTTTGGGAATTGTGCTTGGCCAGGGGCTGCGGCTCGCACTGACTGGCGCCGGGGTCGGATTGATTTGCGCAATCGGTGTCTCGCAATTGATGACGACTCTGCTTTATGGGGTTAAGCCGATAGATCCGCTGACCTTTGTTGGTGTCGCTTTCCTTTTCCTCGGTGTCGCAGTGCTGGCGTGTTATCTCCCCGCGCGCCGCGCGATGAAAGTCGATCCGATGGTGGCGCTCCGGTGCGAGTAGCCAAGCGGTTGAGTGGTTGAGAAGCTGAGACGAAGAACTCTGGGGGACTGCTAACCCCACAATTCGCGCGAAGGTAATCCAATCCGATTATTCTCGTAGGTAAGTCCATGATCGCGATCGCGTGCGAGGAGTAACGGCCCGTCAAGATCGACATAGTCGGCGGCGCTGGCGAGGACGCGGGCCGGAGCCATACTCAAAGAAGTGCCGACCATGCAACCGATCAATAATTTGAATCCAGCTTCTCGCGCGCGGTCAGACAAGACCAACGCTTCCGTTAGTCCTCCGGTCTTGTCGAGCTTTAGGTTAATCATTTCGTAGCGATTTGTTAGGCGAACAAGATCGGCGCTGGTGTGGCAACTCTCGTCGGCACAAACCGGAATCGGATGATCGAGCGTTTCGAGGACCGCATCGGCGTCGGCGGGGAACGGTTGCTCGATCAGTTCAATCTTTAATCCAATCAGGGCCGGAACAATTTCTCGATAGTGCGCAGGCGACCACGACTCGTTGGCGTCGATGAGCAGGCGCGTCGCGGGCGCGGCTTCCCTCACTGCTTCAACGCGCGCAAGATCGACATTATCGCCGCCGAGTTTGAGCTTCAGGATCGGAGCATTCGCGTTCGCTTTCGTCGCCGCTCCCATTTTCTCCGGCGTATCCAGACTGATCGTGAACGACGTCTCAACATTCGGAACCGTCGGGATGTTTGCCAGCTCCCAAACGCGTTTCCCGGAAGTTTTCGCTTCAATGTCCCAGGACGCACAGTCCAATGCGTTGCGCGCAGCGCCCGCTGGCAATAATTCCTGGATTCGATGTCGATCCAAGTTTTTCTCGGATTTGATTGCTTCGATCTGCGCCAGGACAGACGTTGGTGTTTGGTTGTAACGCGCGATCGGGACCCCTTCTCCGCGGCCGGTGTGCTGCCCATCGGTGACGGTCACGACTACGACTTGGGCTTCAGTGCGGCTGCCGCGCGAAATGCGGAAGGGTTTCTCTAAAGGCCAGCTTTGTTCCTGTGCGTCGACAATCCGAAAACCAATATTCACACCCTAGTGATAATGCAGACGGATTAGCTTCGGCTTCTGTTCAAGGACGATCTCGAATAAATTGTCGTAGTCGTTCTCGCCGATATTGATCGGTTCAGATATTCCAAATGCTTTGACCAAGTCCGGTATCGTATTCCCATGGCCGACGACCAGAGCATTTCCGTTCAAGGCGCGTAGTTTCGCAGTGAGCGCAGCGTTATCTTTCGCTGGCAACGTCGTCACGGTGATGCTGAGCGCCCTTGCTAAGGGCACGGCTGTCTGTTGGGTGCGTTTGAACTCGGTCGCGTAAATGGCGGTGATGTTTTTGTCCTTCAACATTTTCGCCAGCGCTTCCGCCCGGTCGCGGCCGGCTTTGGATAAATCCGAATCTTCGCTCGAATCGGCTTTTTCACCGTGGCGAACAATAAAAAGTGTCGGCTGCGCTAACGCTGCGGCGACAAGCACGCCCGAGAGAAGGCAACAAAGAACAAAACGCTTCGTCATGGAGCGATACTAGCACCCGACGTCGAATGCTCAATTCAGCCGAGCTTGAGCAGCCGCTACTTCAAATATTTGTCGAACCAGCCGACGGTTTGATTCATGCGATCGGCCTGGTTCTCCGGCTTGAGAAAGAGATGGCCTTCGCCTGGATAAATGATGAGCTGGGTCGGCACGCCCAATGTTCGAAGCGCGTGCCAGAATTCGTAGGACTGCGACGACGGGCACTCGGCATCATGTTCACCGACAATGATGAGTGTTGGAGTCTTTACGTTTTTGATGAAGTGAATCGGCGAACTCTTCTCGTAAACAGCCGGATCGTCGTAAACCGTCGCGCCGAAGAACGGGATCATCCATTGATCGATTAAATTCTGGCCGTAGTAACTTTGCCAATTGGCGATGCCTGCGCCGGCGACTGCGGCGCGGAACCGATTCGTTTGGGTGACGGTCCACATCGTCATGAACCCTCCGTAGCTCCAGCCGGTCACGCCAAGCCGATTGGGATCGATCGGATATTTTTTTATCGCCGCATCGGCCCCGGCGAGATCATCGCGCAGATCGCCGCGGCCAAAATCCTTCACGTTGGCGCGGGTGAAATCTTCGCCCTGGCCATAGCTTCCACGCGGGTTTGGCAGGAGCACGTAGTAGCCGCTTGCTGAGAGAGCAGCGATGATTGCCCGCGACATGCCAAAACCCGCGGGCCACTCCGGCGTCGTTACGCTGGAAGGTCCGCCGTGGATCAGAACGACCATTGGATATTTTTTTCCGGATTCCACTTTGGCCGGCGGAACGACCCAGCCCTGGATGTTAAAGCCTCCGTTAGTCCATTCGATGCTTTCTGATTTTCCCCAAGTCGCAGAGAGCGCCGAATTGTTATTTGTCAGCTGACGCCATTCGCCGATCGCTCCGGCCCAGACTTCGGGCGGGGTGTTGTAATCGCCGCGGCTTGCTGCGGCAGATTTACCGTCGTTGGAAACGGCGAAGTTCGGAAAATTCCCAAATGCGTGCAGACCTTCCGCGCCCTTCCAAATTGTTCGCACCGAGTTATTCGCAAGCATCAATTCAGAAATCGCACTTCCACCGCCGACATATTCGGTGACAAGGATTCGATCCGGCGTCCGCCAGAAGATTGAGCTGACCGAGCTCTTGCGGCCTGGCGTCCTGTTCGTTAGGCCGGTGCCATCGGACGAGATGGTAAAGAGGTCGCCGCCATGAAATCCTTCGTCGCTCATCAACCCTTCGATGAACGCGACCGATTTCCCATCCGGTGACCAGCGCGGAACGGCGACTTGAAGAGAGGGCTTGTGGATCGAGGTCGCGTTGCCCTTGGCAATGTCGATCTTGTAGATCTGCGCGATCCACCAATTGTTGTCGCCCGGTCCCGGCGCTGCGGTCGCGACGAAGATTTTGTCGGCCGGCGACCAGTCGAAATCGTAAACATGAAGATCGGCCGGCGAAACCTGACGCACCTGGCCGGTAGCGACATCGACGACTGCGATTCGCTGGTTGTGGATCGCCTTGTCGATTACACCAGTTGTGGTGGGCGCGGCCAGGAGCGGCCCGCCGCCGCCAGCGCCCTCTATATATAAGAAGGCAATTTGTTTTCCGTCGTGCGACCAGCGTGGGCGCGCTGCATATCCGACCAGTCTGGTAGTCAAAACTGCGGGGGAACCGTCGGCGTTCGCTCGCCAGAGTTGTCGCTGGTCGCCTCGCATACCGGCCGTGGAAAAGAACACCAGCGATTTCGAATCCGGCGACCACATCGGATCGGAATCGGTCCGTTGGGCGTCAGCGACAGACACATTAGAGGGCGGATTGAGGTTTACCTTTGTCGCGCCGCCCTTACCGGAACTAGTGATAACCCATGTCTCCTTCTTCGTTGTCGCCGCGGTGGATTGCACCCACGCGACATTTTTGCCATCGGGCGAAAGCGCGATGTCGCCGTAAAGGACCGTCTTACCCAACTGTTCGGTGAGTTGCATGTTCTGAGCTGTTAATAATGCCGGAAAGAGAGTTGCCA
>DATMON010000012.1:0-186818 GCA_035568175.1 Chthoniobacterales bacterium | reverse complement strand
GGAAATGAGGAGAAATCTTAAATCAGGCCGGAAAAACCCTTACATCGACAATCTCGGACTCAAAGGAATCCCCTATCGCTCGGCCGAGACCAATCCATTGCGAATCGCATATCGCACCAGGCCGGGAATGTCATGGATGTTCAATCGGTCCATGAGTTGCAGCCGGTGCGATTCGACCGTCTTAATACTGATGTCCAGTTGCGCTGCGATCTCCTTCGCATTTTTTCCCTCGGCAATTGATTGTAAAATCTCCCGTTGACGCGAGGTCAGCTGCTCGAGCGCGGTGACGGCTCCGCCAACACGTTGCAAGTAATCGTCGATCACGGTGCGCGAAATGGACGGGCCGAGGTAGATCTTGCCCTGAATCACTGAATTAATTGCCAGCTCCAGCTCTGCGGTCGCCGAATCCTTCAGCATATAGCCGGAGGCGCCTTCCCGCAGTGCGCGAATGACATATTCTTCACTCGCATGCGCTGAAAGGATGATCACTTTTACGCTCGGAAAATCTTTCGTGATTCGCGGCAGCGCCTCTAATCCTCCAAGCTCCGCCATGGCAATGTCCATCAGCACAATGTTTGGCAACTCCGATCGCACCAACTCCAGCGCCTCTCGCCCCGTGCCAGCTTCGCCGACAACTTCGATGCCAGGCAGCTTTTCCAAGAGCGCGCGGATGCCCGCGCGCACCAGCGCATGATCGTCCGCCAACACAACGCGAATGGCGCTCACGCAGTTTCCGGGGAGAGAGGTTCGACGGACACCAGCGGAAACCACGCCCGGATTTCGGTGCCCCGGCCGAGGGCAGAGTGGATCTCGAGACCGCCGCGCACGAGCAACGACCTTTCCTTCATGCTCACCAGGCCGAGGGTGGAATGTTCCGGAGCCCTTTGCTGCATCACCACTGGATCGAAGCCGGCGCCGTCGTCGCGCACACTCAGCCAGAGGCGCTCCGCCTCACGCCACAGCTCGACAGAGACACTCTTCGCGCCCGAGTGCCGGATGATGTTGGTGATCGCTTCCTGCGCGAGGCGAAAACAAGTCGTTTGGGCGGCCGGATCGATCTCCAGGCCGTTGACGTCGGCGGTGAAGGTCGCGCGCAATTGGGCGCGCTGCGCCTGCTGGTCCACCAGCCAGCGCAACGTGGGGACAAGTCCCAGCTCGTCGAGCAGCGGCGGACGCAGATTTAGCGAGAGTTCTCTCACCTGTTTGAGCAGGCGATCAAGAAGCTGGACGCTATCATCGAGCCGGCCGATGGCTCCAGCGGGCAAATCCGGGGTGATCATCTTCAAATTGATCTTGGCCGCGCTCAGGGTCTGGCCGATCTCGTCGTGCAATTCCCGCGCAAGGTGACGCCGTTCCTCTTCCTGAATGCGGAAGATCTGGCGAGAGAGAATCCGCAACTCACGAGCCGCCAGACTCACTCGCGCTTCGCTTTCAGTTAAGGACCGCTCCGCGCGGCGGCGTTTCACGAGATTAGCACCCAAACCGGTTATAAGCAGTCCTTGCAGAAGGCAGATCGAAACACCGGCTGTGATCCACGCCCAATAGCGATCCCACGCCGTCGGCTCGCGGAATAAGACCGTGCTACCTGGCGGCAGTAGTTTCTGGTCGATCTTCCACCGCTGGAGCTCGCGCCAGTCGTAATGCGGAGGCAGGCGCTCGATCATGGTTGGAGGAAAACTGGATGCCGGTTCGCCACGCAAAATGCGAATCGCGATCCGCCCAGCTTCCTTCCCGACGCGCTCGCTCTGGTAAAGGCGCCCACCCACAATCCCGACGCCCAGTTGATGCTCGAAAATGGAATTGATCGGAGCATTCGCAACGGCATGGAGGCGTCGCAGCGACTCGTCGGCATTGAGGGTCACACCTGCAGCATCGCGCAGCAGCAGGAGAAAAAAAATGTAGGAGTCTGGCGGCAACTTCGAGACCCGCTCCTGCATTTGCTTGAAGGAGAGATCGCTGAAGTAAGTGAAGTTAATCCGGCCTGCGAGTGGTTCGGCTGCCTCTTGAAACACGCCCTGCCAAAGACGTTCGAGGGGCGTTGCGCCCACGATGACCGCGATATTTTTTGTCGCGGGCGCGATTTGCAACATGTCTTCAAGCAAGCCGGGAATTTCATATACCTGCCCGACGTAGGCCGCGTTCTTCTCAAGTGCGCCCGGCGGCAGTAACCGGCGATCGGCTGAAGCGTAAAGGATGGGAGTTTCCGGAAAAAGACGGTCGCGATAAGTTGCCACGAAGATGGATGCGGGTCCTCCGATCGGCACGACCAGGTCGGGCTGCCATTTAGCCTGGCGCTTTTGCAGATAATCAACAATCGCCTCCTGCATCTCGCGGTCGGGATAACGCGCCATGTCCAGCGAGACCTCGTCGAGATCGACGCGGTCACCCATCTTGCCCGCCAACTCGGTCTCGAACGCCCCGGACTCGACCGTGAAGGGCGGCGAAGCACTGCCAAAGGAATGGACCAGGAGAACACGCTTCGGCTCCGCCGCGACCGCGTTGCTCGTGAAGAGTAACGGGATTAGCGCAGCGATCGCGATGACCAGAAACAACGGCGCACCCCGCATTTTCCGGGCATCACGTAGCCGTAACCCACCGCCTAATTCCGCCATCGCGATATCCATCAAGACCGGATTGGACAGCTTCGACTTCACTGATGCAAGCGCCTCTCGCCCCGTACCAGCTGCGCCGACAACCTCGACACTAAGAATCTTCTCCAGCAGTGCGCGAATACCAGCACGGACGAGGGCGTGATCGTCCGCCAGAGCAACACGCGAGTCAGATTCATTTTCCAATCACGCGGCCTTCCCGCTCCGGCAAAGGCATCAAAGGCAGAGACACTTCAACCGTCGTCCCGTTGTTTGGTGACGAGATGATTTTTGCTCGAGCATCGACCAAGACAGCGCGTTCTTTTATTCCGACCAGGCCGAGTCCAACCGCTTGGGCTTGCACAGCATCGGCGTCAAACCCCCTGCCATTATCGCGCACCTGCAACCGCAGGTTTCCGTTTTCGCAACGAAGATCGACATCGATCCGCGTTGCATTTGCGTGACGCACTGCGTTTGTGATCGCTTCCTGGCCGATTCGAAAACAAGTTGTCTGAATCTCCGCATCCAGATTCTCCGGCACATTCTTCGCGGACAAATGCACGGCCACCGATGCATGGCGCCCCTGTTGATCGAGCAATGAACGGAGCGCGGGAACTAATCCCAAGTCATCCAGCATCGACGGGCGCAAATCGAGCGAAATCTGCCGCACTTGGCCAAGCAACTTTTCGAGAATTGCAGCGGTTTCGTCAATTCTCTTCGATTTCGCACCATCCGATTCCTTTGTCGCAGCGTCTAAATTGATCTTTGCCCCTGTCAGCGCTTGACCGATTTCATCGTGCAATTCACGCGCAAGATGCCGGCGTTCCTCTTCCTGGACCTTAACCCGACGCCGCGAAAGAATCTTCAGTTGCCTGTGAGCCTCCTCCAAATCTTTCTCAGCCAGCTTGCGCTCGGTGATATCCTGAAAGCAATTCATAGCTCCTACCAGTTCTCCTTTACCATTTCTCAAAGGAGCGATATTCACCAAGGTTGTTATGCACGATCCGTCGGGCCGCTCGATCACTACTTCCAGATCGTGGGCCGGGACTCCAGTCCGGAGCGCTTCCGCCATTTTCGATTCCTCGTGGGGCACGAGCTTGCCCTCGGGAGAATAAAGGCGCAAAGAGGCGCAATAACGCTGCGCTGTATCCCCCAGTTTTGGCTCGCGTCCCCATAGTTCCACGGCGCGATGGTTGTAGATCTGAATTATCCCAGACGTGTCGCACACATAGACGGCTACAGGCATCAATTCCACCAACCGGCGAAATCGCTGCTCGCTTTCACCCAATGCCGCCGTCCTCTGCAGCACCTTCTTTCTAAGTGTGCGATTCCACACGGTCAGGCCCGCGATAATTAGGAGCGCCGCCACTACCGTGTAGCCCGCGTAGGTAAGATATTGTCCAATCCTGTTTATCGTGCGGCCGAACCATTTCTCATTGATTTGGTTTAACTCGTCGGGTTCGATGGCCGCGAAACCCTCCGACACCGTGCGGAGCAGCGCCGTATCTCCTTTGCGCACGGCGCGTCGGAGTTCGTCATGGAACATCGGCACCGAATGCCGAAACTCACCCTCAATGCCCGCCTTATTTAAAAGATAAAGTGCCGACGGGTTATCGATCACAAAGACGTTGATTTTGTGCTGCTTCGCCGCATCGATCATCGCGTCGTAATTTTGAAACAGGATCACGGTCGTCACCCCGTTCGCCTTGAGCTTGTCAAGATGCTGGTCGCCTGCCTTGACCCCCACCGGAAATCCTTTCAGCGACGCGATATCGGTAATACCGGAAATGTCGTTGCGAAAGAAGACCGACGCTTCGATCGGGGTATAGGCCGGAGTGAAATCAAAGTACTCCCGGCGCTCAGGCGTCTCGACGATGGAGTCGATCACGTCGAACTCGCCCGCGCGCATGCGCCGCAACGCTTCGCCCCAGTCCATTGCCTGAATCTCGACCTTAATCCCCGTCTTCTTTTCCCACGCCAGCCATTGATCGATCACGATGCCCTGCAACTTGCCTTCGTCCGATTGAAACGAGTAGGGCGCATAGACGTTATCCGTCACCACCCGGATGGTTCGCGGCGTCTCGATGGTCGTCTGCGCCACGGCGCCGAACGAAACCAATGCCAGCATGAGCAAGGCGAGCCCCAGGCCGGCCGAGTCGCGCCTATAGAAGTCCCTCGACCGTCGCCCGTTTCGGCCTGGCGCCCCTCCGCGATTCGCTCTGGGGAGCATGCTCTTAATAGTACAGTACAATCGAAATTCAGGCCTGCGCGGCCTTTAACAAACTGCATTTTTGCCGAAATTTACGACGCTGTTTTCCGATCGAACTTGAAGCGCGGTATCAGGCAGCGAAGACTTCGAGAAACGCGACTTCGAAGGCAAGAGCTTCCTGAATGTTGCGGCCGAGATTATCCCGCAATCCTTCTAGTCGCTGGATCCGCTTTAGCACTTCCGGCACGGTGAAGCGTTCCGCCAGAGCGGCGGTTTCCTTTTTTGCCGCGGGCAAATCGCGCCGCGAAATTTTCGTACAGGCGCGCAAAATATCTGTCCACCATTCGAGCAAGACTTCAACCAGCATCGCGCGACGCTGAATGTAAAGACTCTCGGTCAATGCCTTGTAATAATCTTCGCGATCGTCCAGCCAGGCGCCATCGGTCGAATTCCGGTAACGCGCTTCCTCGCTTTTCAAAGCCTCGGAGGTTTGCGTTTTGATTTCTTCGCGCACTTTTCCCAGCAACGACTGCATTCCTTGGCCGATACGATAAGATTGCTGGACACCCCATTTTGTTTCTCGCGCGGAGTCGCGAAGTAATTCCACTAGTTCAGCGCGCTCCGGCATTTCAATTTCTTCGCCGTTCGCCGCCAGCGGAATAGAAATGCAACGCGATACAATCGTGTCCGGCAACGCTTCCGGCAGCGAGCTCAACAAAAGCAACAATGAATTGGCGGGTGGTTCTTCCAGCGTTTTGAGAAATGCGTTCGCCGCCTGTGGCTGCAACCGGTCCGCTTCGACGATGATTGCCACTTTGCGACGGCCTTCCGCAGCACGCATTTGAAGTCCGTGTTCCAGCTCGCGAATCTGTTCGATCAAGATCCGTCGCGATTTCGATTCCGGTTCGGCCACAAAAATCTCCCACGCCTTCGATGAAAAAACGTCGTCGGCATCCGTCCCGTTGACGGTGCTGGCCAATTCCGCGGCCACTTGCCGTTTACCGCTCCCGGCCGGCCCTGAAATCAAATAGGCGTGGCCCAAACGTTTTTGATCGTGCGCGCGCCGCAAAAGCCCAATCGCTGATTTGCGAGTGAAAGCCATATCAATCCGCAGGCTTCACCAGATTTGGAAAACGCCAACAGAGCGTTTCCCAAATTTCCTTCTCGATCTCGTGCGGCGACTGCCAGCCCTTTACCACGATAACTCGGTCTCGCTGCCACTTGGCCAGCTCCAGATAACCGTCGCGAACCTGCTCATAAAACTCGTCCGATTGTTGTTCCATCCGGTCCGGCCGCCGCGGCTGTTTCATTCGGGAGCGCGCCGTTTCGAGGTCGACATCAAGCCAAAATGTAATGTCGGGAACACAATCACCGACAGCGAACGTGTTTAATTGTCGCACAATCTTTCGATCCAGTTTGCGCGCGACGCCTTGATAAACAGTCGTGGAATCGAAAAAACGGTCCGCGATTACGCATTTGCCGCTATCCAACGCGGGCTTGATCACCTCACGGACCAGCTGACTTCGGCTTGCCTCAAAAAGAAGCAGTTCCGTCTCCGGAGTCATCCCCGCGCTTTGCGGCGCGAATTGCAACAGCTCGCGGATCGATTCGCCAATCGGCGTGCCGCCCGGTTCGCGGGTGATGAGAAATGGAACGCCCAGTATCTCGAGACGGGTGGCCAGCAATTGCACCTGGGTCGATTTTCCACAACCCTCCGAGCCTTCAAATGTGACAAAAGGCAGATGCGCCATGAGCTCGAATCTTCAAACAAAGATCGACAATTGTCGAACCGCGTTAAATTGAAGCGATGAAGAATTTCTGGCTCGTGAAACAGGAACCATCCGATTACTCGTGGTCAGATTTTGTTGCCGATGGCAGCACAAGCTGGACCGGCGTCCGGAATTTCGCGGCGCGCAATAACCTTCGCCGGATGTCGAAGGGCGACGAAGTTTTGTTTTATCATAGCGGCGAAGACAAAGCGGTGGTCGGCATCGCCAAAGTCGCGCGCACTGCTTACCGCGATGCGACGGCGAAAGAGGGTGATTGGAGTGCAGTCGATCTTGCCCCGGTCAAAGCGCTACCGAAGCCGGTCACGTTACGCGAAATCAAAGCAAAACCGGCGCTCAACAGCATTGCGCTCGTCCGACAATCCCGTCTCTCGGTCATGCCCCTGGCCGCCAAAGACTTCAAGTTCATCGTCCGGATGGCGTTGTAGCAGTCGAACCGGCTACAGTTTGCGCTTGTTTGCACGGGTAGCGGGGTCGAAAATTTGGGAAAATGACATCGGCTGTGGCCACGCAGTTTCTGCCCGTTGTCGCCGCGGCGAGTGCGACCAAGGATTCTTTGGTCGTTTCTATTCACGATGTTGCCCCCGCCACGCAACTGACCGTGGACAAGATTGTTTCTGAGCTGACAGCAAAAGGCATCCGGCACTGCTCGCTTCTTGTCGTTCCCGATTACCATCACCAGGGCGCATCGATGCAAGATCGACAATTCGTTTCCTGGCTGCGCAACTTGGAAGCGGCTGGGAACGAGATCGTCATTCATGGATATTTTCACGAGCGACGGCCGCAAGCGCACGAACGCTTGCTCGAGAAATTCGTGACCCAATTCTACACTCAGGGCGAAGGCGAATTTTACGATCTTGGATACGACGAAGCGTTTCGGCGAATCAAGACGGCCCGCGACGAGTTTCTCGCATCTGGATTCAGGCCGCGCGGTTTCATCGCGCCCGCATGGTTACTGAGCGGTGAAGGAGAGCGTGCCGCACGCGATGTGGAAATAGAATACACCACTCGCCTCCGAACAGTGCGCGATCTCCGCACAGGCGACACGTTTCCGGCGAGATCGCTGGTTTATAGCGTTCGCAAAAGTTGGCGGCGTGCGGTCAGTCTGGCTTGGAACGCAACGCTGAACCGCGCCCTCGAGAGCAAACCGCTCGTGCGTCTGAGTGTTCACCCGCCCGATTTTTCGCATCCGGCCATTTGGCGGCAGATTGGCGATCTTATCAGTAAGATGGACGGGCGAAGGACGCCAATGACCTACCAGGATTGGATCGGAGAGCAGCGCCTCAAGCGCGGCCTCTAAATATATATGAGCAAATGTGACCTTCACATTCACTCACGCTTCAGCGCCCGCTCGGAAGAATGGCTTTTCCGCCGATTTGATTTTCCCGATTCCTATTCCGACCCGCGTGAGCTCCATCGACAGCTGCTCGAACGCGGAATGGATTTCGTGACCGTCACCGACCACGACACAATCGACGGTTGTTTGAAGATCCGCGATCTGCCGAACACGTTCATCAGCGAGCAGGTGACGACTTATTTTCCGCAGGATCCCTGCAAGATTCACATCCTGGTCTGGGGCATCACCGAAAAGCACCACGATGATATCGTTATCATTCGGGACAATATTTTTGCGCTGCAGCGCTATTTACAGAGCGGCCAAATTGCGCACGCGGTCGCGCATCCGCTCTACAGCGTGAATGGCAAACTCGAAGCGTCGCATCTCGAACGACTGATTTTGCTCTTCAAACATTTCGAGGGCGTCAACGGCTTGCGTGACACGCTCCTGAGCGAGCTGGCGCAGGAACTCTTTGCGTCGTTGACGCCGGAGAAGATCGAGAAGTTCGCGGAGCGACACAATCTCGAGCCGACCCATCGCGAGCCATGGAAAAAGATTTTGGTCGGAGGCTCGGACGATCACGGCGGACAATTCATCGCCTCGGCTTTTACCGAGACACCGCCAGCGGATTCAATCGAAAAATTTTTGACTCACATCCGGACCGGCGCTTGCCAGGCCCGCGGTGAAGGCGGCACGCCGCTCGCGCTCTCGCACGGATTTTACAACACCCTCGCTTGTTTCATTCAGGACCATTTCCACGAAAAGCTCGGGCCAAGCGGCGCGCTGATCGAGCAAATGTTCTCGCGATTTATGGAAGGCCGCGACCCAACGGAGTTGACGCTGAAGGACAAAGCGAGCGTGTTCGCGCAAGGAGTACTTTCCGGAAAAATATTCGAGATGATGAAGCCAGCGAACATGTCGCTCTGGAACGAACTCTCGAGCCAGTTCCAGCAGGCGGAAGTGAAAGCGAATCTCGCATCCGAGCTCCAGGGTGGGTCGGGGCCGGAGCGACGGACTTTTTTGATGGCGAATCTCGTAGCCGAACAGCTCGCCTTTCGTTTTTTCCAAAAATTCGTCCAGCAAATCAGCACAGGAAACATGCTCGAAAGCGTGCAGGCGCTGACCGCGATCGCGCCGATCCTGATCGTCCTCGGGCCCTACATCTACGGCTTTCATAGCCAGGCGCCCTCACGCAAATGGTTGCAAAAAATTTTCCAGGAGCTGACCGGAAAAATCCCGGACGCTTTGCAAAACAACAAGCGCGCCTGGTTCACCGACACGCTCGAAGACGTCAACGGCGTGGCCACGACCATTCGCAAAATGACCGCAGCCAGCGCGGTCGCCGGAAAAGAGTTGATCGTCATCACGTCGCGCAACGAACTGACGGTGGATGATATCCCGATCAAGAATTTCAAGCCGATCGGCGAATTTGAGTTGCCCGAATACGAGCTGCAAAAGCTGAGTTTCCCACCGATTTTGCAAATGCTCGATTACATCCAGCGGGAACGATTCAGCGAAGTCATCATCAGCACGCCCGGACCGATCGGTCTGACGGCGCTGCTCGCGGCCAAAATGCTCAACCTCCGAACAAGCGGGATCTATCACACGGATTTTCCGCAATACGTCCGCATTCTAACGGAAGACAGTTTTCTCGAAAGCGTGACCTGGCGTTACATGCACTGGTTCTATAACCAGCTCGATACCGTCTTCGTGAACTCGGAGGAATATCGGGACAGCTGGGTCAAGCGCGGGTTTGATCCGGAGAAATTGAAAATCTTCCCGCGCGGACTCGACACCCAACTGTTTCACCCCACCCGGCGCGATCCCGCGTTCTTCGAAAAGTTCGGCGCCAAGAACGGACAGATCCGATTGCTTTATGTGGGTCGCGTTTCGCGGGAGAAGGATCTCGATCTTTTAGCGGAAGCTTACCGGCGTTTGCGCGACGAAGGATTGTCGATTCAACTTTGCGTCGTCGGCCACGGACCATATTCGCGTGAGTTTTCCGAATCGCTTCCGGAAGCTCTGTTCACCGGATATTTGACCGGCCAAGAACTGGCTGCCGCTTACGCGTCGGCCGATATCTTCGTTTTTCCGAGCACCACCGACACGTTCGGCAACGTGATCATTGAAGCGCAAGCCTCCGGCGTCCCGGTGATCGTCTCCGATTCGGGCGGGCCAAAAGAATTGGTCGAGAACGATCGCAACGGCTTAATCACCAAATCGCACGACGTCGAAGATTTGACCCGTGCAATTCGGGAACTCGTTGCCGATCCGGAGCGACGAAAGCGTATGGGCGCCGTCGCTCGCGAAAGCGTCATTAATCGCACCTGGCCGAACGCTTTTCGGAAATTCTGGGCGGCGACCGAAGTATAATTTAACTCGGCAACGGCGGCGGAATTGCGGGCGGCGTTGGCGACGACTCAGGCATCGCAGCCCAGACATCATAATCTGGACCGAATTGCCGAATGAAACGCAGACCGAACGAGCGGAAGAAGACAAAGATGGGCAGCAAAATCACCGTCCCGACATACGGCAACGATGCAAGGCAGCAGGTCGCGCATGTCGCGATTCCGCCAATCATCCCCGCTCCTAGGAAAAGACAAATCGAAAACAAACAAAACAAGACGAAGTAGCCACCGTTGTCCAAAACCAATCGGGCAACTTGAGGAAAGGCTTCCACCGCACGACAACGGCGAATGTACATCACCGGCACCATGAAATAGCTGGTCACACCGAAAAAGAGTGCGAAGCAAATCCACAAGATGAAAAGGAAAAGGAAAAAAATTACCAACAGAGCAATTATTGTGTGGCTGCCATGACTCTGGCTGAACAGTTGAAAGGGAACCCAAACCAACAAGAAGAGTAATCCAAAAAAGACGAACGAGACGAGCATCACGACGAGAAGAAAAAGAAAATAACTATTTCCTTCGCGGCGATACTCGCGCCACGGTCCGGCGATTGCCGCGCGATTTCGAACAACGCAGTCAGTAAAAATAAAACTGCCACGCGCTTTTAGCCATGAGAAGACGACGATCAAGGCGACCACCACGATACCACCAGCAACAATCACGATTGCCAGCCACGGCTTCCATTGGTCCCAATCAGCCGAGCCAAAGTTTGGATTCGCCTGGTGCGGCGGAAAACCGCCCACTGGAAAATTGAAACCCATACCGGCAAAATGCCCGGACAGAAACGCGGCGAAACCAATCACGAGCCATTTTTCGAAGCTGAATGGTTGAAACAGGATTTTCTTTGTCAGCTCGAACGCTTCGCCGAATGGTTTGAGGATCTCGATCTTCGGTTCGCCGCCGTTCACGCCACGATTTGAGCGGGTTAAGAAATTTTGATCAAGCTCTCACTGCGCATCCGCGCATTTTGTGTAGGGTGCAGCCATGGAGCGCGGGATTTCTCGCCGATATCCGATTGGGGCCGAACTAATCGGCCCAAACCAAATCCATTTCCGTCTCTGGGCGCCGAAAGCCCAGGCTGTCGATGTTGTGTTGGAAGAAAGCGCGAGAAAGGATGCAAAGCGCACATTTCATCCGCTCGTCCGCGAAGAGGGCGGCTATTTTTCGGGCAGTGCGAAGGTCGGCGCCGAAGGCCTCTACCGCTTTCGCGTAAACAACGCCGAGCATTTTCATCCCGATCCGGCGTCGCGATTTCAACCCCACGGTCCACACGGGTCTTCGTGCATTGTCGATCCCGCGCAGTTCGCGTGGACGGATTCAAAATGGCGCGGTGTGAAAATGAAGGGGCAAATCATTTACGAAATGCACGTTGGCACTTTCACCAAAGAAGGAACGTGGCACGCAGCGTCGGAACAACTGGCCGAACTGGCACGCATCGGAATCACAGTTGTTGAAATGATGCCAATCGCCGATTTCCCGGGAAATTTCGGATGGGGCTACGATGGAGTTAATCTTTTCGCGCCATTTCACCTCTACGGAACGCCGGATGATCTGCGCGCCTTCGTGGATCGCGCGCACTCGTTAGGCCTGGCTGTTATTCTCGACGTTGTCTACAACCATTTCGGTCCGGACGGAAATTATCTTGCAATTTATTCGGACGATTACCTCATCCGCGAACAGGAAACCGACTGGGGCGATTCAATTAATTTCGATGGGCCGAACTCGACACCGGTCCGCGAATTTTACATCACCAATGGCCGTTACTGGATCGACGAATTCCACTTTGACGGCTTCCGCTTCGACGCGACCGATGCGATCCATGATAAATCGGACCAATATATCATCGGCGCGGTCGGTCGGGCCGCCCGCAAAGCCGCTGCTCCGCGCTCGATCATTTTAATCGCCGAAAACGAGCGGCAGGTTACCAAGCTCATCCGCCCCCGCACTGAAGGCGGCGACGATCTCGATGCGGTTTGGAACGACGATTTCCATCATAGCGCCGTCGTCGCACTGACCGGAAGGCGGGAAGCGTACTACAGCGATTTTCTCGGCACGCCGCAGGAATTTATTTCCGCAGCCAAATACGGTTATTTGTTTCAAGGACAACCCTATTTCTGGCAAGAAGCACCGCGCGGCACGCCGACTTTCGGTTCTCCCCCTCAGGCGTTCGTCGCCTTCATTGAGAACCACGATCAAGTTTCAAACACGGCGACGGGCGAACGCCTGCGATTTCAAAGCTCGCCTGGCCGCTACCGCGCCATGACGGCGCTGCTTTTGCTCGGACCATGGACGCCGCTCCTTTTTCAAGGCCAGGAGTTCGGCGCCTCCACCCCGTTCATATTTTTCACCGATGTGGGCGATGGTCAGATGCGCGAGTCAATTCGCAAAGGGCGCTTCGCATTTCTGGCGCAGTTCCCTTCCCTGGCAACAAAGGAAGTGCAGGAACGTTTACCGGTACCTTCCGATCCGACATCGTTTGTCAGCTGCAAGCTTGATTTTAGCGAGCGCCAAAAAAACCAGGAGCTTTACGATCTCCATGTCGATCTTTTGGGGCTGCGCCGCGAAGACTCGCGTTTTCGCGAACAGAAAACAAACGGCGCGGACGGGGCGGTCCTCGGTCCGGCCAGTTTTCTCCTGCGTTACTTCAGCGAGGATAACCGGGACGATCGACTTTTGGTGGTCAACTTTGGCGAAAGTCGCGAACTGAACCCGATTCCCGAGCCATTGCTCGCACCGCCACTCGGTTTGGAATGGGAAACTATTTGGTCGAGCGAATCGGCGCGCTACGGCGGGTCTGGAACCGCAACCGTGGCCACGCAAGACAAATGGACCGTACCGGCGGAGGCGACGGTGGCGTTGCGTTTGGTGCCCGAGAAAGAGCCGAGAAAGCAACCGGCGCGAAGGAAGTTCGGATGATCCAGTTTCCAATCGACCGCAAGCATCGATGAACAAGCAATTTGAAACGATCGGGCCCGTCATCCGTTCGATGCCGTGGGACGGAACGCGAATGTCCCGCGAGCTTTTGCTAACTCGCGAATGGCTCGTGACCAACGGACTTGGCGGGTACGCGTCCGGCACCGTTTCCGGCGCAGTCACGCGTCGCTATCACGGATTGCTCATCGCGGCGCTGCCGGCTCCGCTCGGACGGATCGTGATGTGGAATCACGTATCTGAATTTCTCCGCTTCAGTGACGACGACGTCGTTTCGCTCGGCGCGGAAGAACGCGCCGGCGGACAGCTCGATTTGAAAGCTGCCGATTTTTTAACTGAGTTCCGCCTCGAAGATGGGCTCCCCGTTTGGACTTATCATGTTCGCAATGTCGTGGTCGAGAAGCGCGTGTTGCTGCCTCACTTGCAGAACACGGTCCATGTCAGCTATCAAGTGATCTCGAAAGGAAAGCCGCCGCGACTCGAGTTGCGTCCGGCGTTTCATTTTCGGCATCATGAAGCGCCGGTCGATTCGGAACTGGCCGCGCCTTACAAACTTACGGCGGTTGATGGTCGTTACGAAATCGCCGCGGCCCGCCGAAAACTACCGCCGCTTCGTATGCAGCTGCACGGCCGGGAAACTGCGTTCACCATTGCTCCAGCCAAAATTCCTCAGGTCGCTTATCGGATTGAGCAGCAGCGTGGTTATGCCTTCGAAGGCGAGCTCTGGAGCCCGGGATTCTTTCGTGTCGATCTGACCGAGCAAAGCACGGCGACGTTAGTGGGGTCAACCGAGCCGTGGGATATCGTCAACGTCCTGAGCCCCGAAGATGTTCTCGCGGCTGAGCGCGAACGCCGCGCCCGCTTGCTTCACGGCGCGATTCCAAAGGTGCGCCAAAGTTTTCCAGCCGAGCTGGTTTTCGCCGCGGATCAATTTGTCATCACGCCGGCGGGGCGGTTCGAAGAAGCCGCGCGCGCACACGCCGCCGGCGACGAAGTCCGCACCGTCATCGCCGGATATCACTGGTTCACCGACTGGGGACGCGACACAATGATCAGCCTCGAAGGCCTGACTTTGATCACGGGGAGATTGCTCGAGGCCGGTTACATCCTGCGCACGTTCGTGCATTACGTCCGGGACGGTCTGATTCCGAACATGTTTCCCGATGGCGCCAAGGAAGGCAAATACAACACCGCCGACGCAACGCTGTGGTTCTTTCACGCGCTCGGCCGTTATTTCGAGCGAACCGCCGACCGCACAACATTGCAGCTTCTTCTCCCGACGTTGATCGACATCGCCGAACATCATTTGCGCGGCACGCGGTTCAACATTCATGTCGACCCAAACGACGGTCTGCTCGCACAAGGCGAGGATGGTTATCAACTGACCTGGATGGACGCCAAGATGGGGGACTGGGTGGTCACACCGCGCCGCGGCAAGGCGGTGGAGATCAACGCACTTTGGTACAACGCACTTTGCCTACTCGCGAATTGGTTGCGCGAAAATGGCGATGACGCTTCCGCGCAAACCTACGACCAGCATGCGGAACGCGCGCGCGTTTCGTTTAATAATCGATTCTGGTATTCAGAGGGCGGTTATCTCTACGACGTTGTCGATGTTGACGGTGGTTCCGATTCCGATCCTTCTTGCCGGCCAAACCAACTCTTCGCCATTTCGCTCGATCACCCGGTGCTCGATGCAAAACACTGGAAATCCGTGGTCGAGGTTGTAGAAAAAAAATTGGTTACGCCGGTCGGCCTGCGCACGCTTTCGCCGGACAGTCCCGATTACAAACCGATTTATTCGGGCGATTTGCGTTCGCGCGACGGCGCATATCATCAGGGCACGGTTTGGGCCTGGCTCATCGGGCCATTCATCGACTCTTGGCTGAAAGTTCATCCTCTTGATCGGGCGGCCGGTCGCAAATTTCTTGAAACTTTCCCGGTCCATCTCAGCGACAACGGCATTGGTACGATCAGTGAAGTTTTTGACGCGAGCGAGCCGCACCACGCCGGCGGCTGCATCGCGCAGGCCTGGAGTGTGGCGGAAGTTTTGCGCGCCTGGTCCAAGACAGCGTGACCGTCTTTCAAGATCGGCAACGGCAAGATCGACAATCAGTTGCGACACTCGCCGGGCTGCGCTGGTGCGATTCTATTATTGATGCCTGAAACGGAAACCGCCGAAGAACGATGCAGCGGATGGATAAGATCGACATTTCTTGTAGCCGTCGCCCTGTGGGCGACGCGCGCGCTTCGCACAGCGAAGCGGCTACAGCAAAGCAGCTACAATTTTGTGCGTCCTGACAATGCTTGTTGCAGCGTCAGTTCGTCGGCTGATTCCAAACCCGCGCCCGCGGGCAAACCGCGCGCAATGCGCGTGAGCGCGACCGACTTGTCCTTCAGAAGATCGACCAGGTAATTCGTGGTCGCCTCGCCTTCGACATCAGAAGCGAGCGCAAAAATAATTTCACTGAATTTCTCTTTCTCGATGCGCTCGAGCAGTTCTTTGATCCGCAAATCCTCCGGCCCGATGTGATCGAGCGGCGAAATGCGGCCACCTAACGAATGATATCGCCCGCGAAACGCGCCGGTTTTTTCAAGCGGCAAAATATCGGTTGGTTGTTCGACCACGCAGAGCAACTCCACCGCGCGCGACGAATCGGAGCAAATGTCGCAAAGTTGGTTCGTCGTGAAGTAGCCGCAAAGTTTGCACGGATGAATTCCGCGTCGCGTTTCGGAAATGGCGCGCGCAATTTGTTCGGGCTGATCGCCGCGCGCTTGCACTATCCAGAGCGCTATCCGTTCGGCCGAGCGCGGCCCGACTCCCGGCATTTGTCGAAGCTGCGCCACCAAATCTCGCAGCGCCGGTGGATATTCTGTCTTTCTCATATCGCCAGTCCAACGCCCGTGCAACGCCAGTCCAATGCCAGTGCGGCTCGCACCTCGGACCTCGCACCTCGGACCCGCGCCCTGCTCACGCCTGTCTCATCGGCACCTCGGCCAGATTCAGCGCGAGCGGCTCGAGGCGACGGAGATACAATTGTAACGGCGCGTCTTCTTCCTCGTTAGGCCCGCGCGCCTTTTGAAATTCGGAATACGCTTCGGCCCAGCGTTTCTCGCGATAAAAGACGACGCCGTTCCAGAAACAGTCGCGCCGCGCCAACTGTTCCGGTTTCGCGTCCGCTGCCGGCCAGAGCGGTTCGTAAATTTCGTGGCGCTCGCGCGAATTTACGCCGCTGAGAAAATCGATTGGCCGCGCGACGATGTATCGGCTCGCCAGCTCAAAAGTGCGCGGCCCGATCAAAACCCGCGAACCATAAAAGCGGTTCGCGACACAAAAACGCCGCGCGAGCTCCACGGGTTCGCCGCTGGTGATCAATCCCGGCCGCTCGCCGTCCTGAAGCGGTGCGACAATCATCGTTCCCGAGCTCACGCCGAGATGCACATCGCATTTCGCTTCGCCGTTGGCGACACGCGACTTTTGAAATTGCTCGACCGCGTCCAACGCTACGCGCACCGCTTTGTCCCCGTGGTGCGCGTCCGTTTCCGGAAACCCAAAGAGCGCAACCACGCCCTCGGCGTCGGCGGTTTGAATGTAAGCGCCCGCTTGCAGGAAAACGTCGCTCGCGCGGCGAATGAACTCCTCCGTGATTTTGCCGAACACGGGCGGTTCACAATCCTCCGCGAGATCGTATTTGTTGGCCACGTCGCAAACGACAACCGTGGTTTCGTAAGTCTTCGCTTCCGGATCAAACGCAATATCACCTGCGATCACGCGTTGCACTTGCTCTTTCGACAGGCGATCGCTGAAAAATGCGCGCGCGGTGACGGCGCGGCCGCGTTGGGCGATCGCGGTGTAGCGATCGGCTACGATGAACGCGATGACGACGGCGAACATCGAAGGCAGCGGTTGGAAGAACACTTTGTAAAGCGAGCAAATCCAGGAAACAGCCACGAGCTCGACCAATAATCCCAAACCGAGTAAAGCGATCCGGCGCCGTCGCAAACTTGTGACCGTTAACGCTGCCACACCGAAAGATATGATCGACATGAACACGTATTGCCATTGCTTCGGCACAACGTGAGTCGCGGCACTGTACGGAGAAATGTAATCCGCGGCCCGCGATTCAAACTGCAGCACTTGCGAACTGAGATGCATTGCGGCAACGCCGACCACGACGAAGATCCCAATGATCAAAGTGGCGAGGAGCGGTCGTTTCATGAAAAGGAATCAGGCGTTGGCACACTTCCTTTAAGTCGTTCTGGACTAGCAAACAAGTGTGCCAACTTTGCGGCCGGAGCCGCTGAGCGACAGCGAATGCGGCTAGGGACGCCGGACGAGCGAAAGTAATGGCCAGCATCCGCAGCACACGCCTTCTTTCGAATGTTGTAGATTAATAGCTGTCGCCCGTTGCGCTTAAACATTGGACATTACATTAGCTTTTCGCATTCGCGGCCGCCGGGTAATACGATTGCACCACCAACTCGCTCAAACATCTGTCCGGCGCATCAACCGCCTCTGCCCCGAGGATAAATTTTGTCCGGCCGCTGTTCTTTTTCACCAGGCTCAATCCAAATTGATAATCCTTAAACAAATGGGCACACAGATCGTTCATGTTCATCCGCTCGGCTTGGGCGCGTTCCACCAAACGCCGTAAGGCCGAGTCGTCAAAAACAATTTCAATGCCGTGTTCCTTGCCAAAGGCCTCCGCGAACTGCCGGGCGGCCGCTTCCAGCATCTTAGCTTCCTGCTTTTCGCCCTCAGCCATCAGGCGATCGAGGACGCGCTTCGGTTCGCGCACCAGCTCGGCCGTGACCCGTAGCTGGCTCAGGCCCGATCCGGCAAGAAAATATTTGTAATCGCGGAACAATTTCTCGAACACGGTGAGTAACCCGCGCGCGCCGGTTTTCTCCGCCGCCGCCGCCTCGGCGATCAAGCGCAGCGCTTCGTCGTCGAAGCTGATGTCGATCCCGTAAGCGCGGAAAGCGCGCTCGTATTGGCGGAGCAAGCTGCCTTCCGAAAATTTCATGATCTTAAAAAGATCGTCGGCGTCGAGATCGAGACAGACCACGCGCACCGGCAAACGGCCGATGAATTCCGGCTCGAAGCCGTACTCGACAAAATCCCTCGTCGTGACGTGTTGAAACAGTTCGTTATCCATCACCTCGACCGTATCGGCCCGGAAACCGATTTGTCCCTGACGCACGCGTCGCGCCACCTGCTCTTTCAATTTTTCGAACGCGCCGCTGACCACGAAAAGAATGTGGCGCGTGTTGATGGTCTCGCGCTTGGCCTTGCCTTTTCGTTGAAATTCGAACGCCGCCTGCAATTGCGACTGCAGATCGTTCATGCTCCGCACCGGCACTTCTGTTTCTTCCATCAATTTCAGAAGCGTCGTTTGCACACCGCGACCGCTCACGTCGCGTCCGATTAAATTTCCGGCCGACGCGATCTTGTCGACCTCGTCGATATAAATGATGCCGAACTGCGCGAGGTTGACGTCGCCGTTGGCTTTGTGCACCAGCTCGCGCACCAAATCTTCCACGTCGCCGCCGACGTAGCCGGTCTCGCTGAACTTGGTCGCGTCCGCTTTCACGAAGGGCACCTTGATCAAATCGGCGATGTGCTTGATCAGGTAGGTCTTTCCGACGCCAGTCGGTCCCACCAGGATCACATTTTGTTTGGCGTATTCGGTTTGCTCGGCCCGCTCCGGATTTTCCTTCTCGAGCTGACGCAGATATTTGGCGTGGTTGTAATGATCGCAAACCGCGATCGCCAGCACCTTCTTCGCTTCGTCCTGCTTGATCACAAACCTGTCCAGGTGCGCCTTGATATCGCGCGGCAGAAAATTGAACTCGAATCCCGCGGCCGCGGGATCGATCTTCTCCGGCTTTTCCTCGGGCTCGGCTTCAGCCGGCTCGGGCGCGGGAAAAGCCGCGACCGAGACACGATCCCCGAAGTTCTGTTTCATGAACTCGGTGATCTTGGTCTTCAGCTCCTCGGGTGAAGGAAACGGTGGTGGCGGTGGATTCTGCTCCATTGGTTGGCGACGGGAAATTTCGTCTGAAAATCGTGCATCGCAACCGCGGTCTGAATCGACGGCAGCAGCGCCGGATCTACTTGTCGCGCCGTAGCTTGGGGCCACGGGACGAAGGCGGACCATCGGAACCGGCGCCGTAAACACGCCGTCCTCCAATCGGAATTGACCGCGGATTACGCGGATATCCCGATTCTTAATCGGTGATCGCCTGAGTTGTGTCATCTGAGGGCTAACTTCTCATCGGTATATTCCTCCGCAGGCCGCCGTCGTCTGTCGTCCTACATGCTGCCGAAGATTTTCGGCAGCATACGTCCGCTCGATTCGCTACTCGCGATTCAGAATTCAAAACTTTGTTCCCCCGGAAGCTTCGACAGGGCGAGCGGAATGATGCCTCCGAGAAACAGCAAAAGGAGACATCATGATTACAAAGAGAGACGTCCGAACCTGGTTTGCGATTCCAATCCTTGCGACTGTCGTCATTTGCGCAACAGCTCATGGGGATGAGCAAGGCGATGATAATCCGACCGGTGTGGCGGGCGCTTTTAATGGCAACGTCACAACCGGGTGCTCTTACGATCCAGATACCGGCAACGCGCATCGCCAAATAGACGATATCGTTGTTCCGGGAAGCGTTAGCGCCTATCCGCTGAAATGGACGCGTTACTGGAACAGTCACGTCACTTGGGGTAGCAACAATATTGGCGCTTCGTGGAGATTTTCCTATCTCGATTACAAGTTCTTCGGGTCCAATAAGCCATGCACTCCAGATGGCCGACAGATCACAGGCGATTATGGGGTGGAAGAATTCTTTGATGGCCAGGGGCTACACCTGGCTGACGGCGGCAGAGTTGTGTACAACGTCAACTATTACTACAGCAGTATTTACTATTATCCTGTCCAAATTATCGACCCTTATGGCAAAGTCACAACGATCAGTTGGTTTACATACGGTTATGACAATCAAAACCATCCACTGCTTCGGCTCGACAGAGTGACAGAACCCGGTGGGCGTTACCTGCAAATCAATTGGGACAGCACCAATTCGTACATAACCAGCGTTCAAGCCTTCGACGGCGTGAACCCGCAGCCGATCCAATCCGTGAATTACACCTGGAGTCCATTCACGCTGAACTGGAACGGAGGCACAACTGTACAAGTACTGACCGGCGTTGGTTACAGCGACGGGACTTCGGCTACCTACGCCTACTCCGACAAAACCTATCCCGGTGCGCCGGTGTGCACTTACCCATTTGTAACAGACTTGTGGCACGCCGCGATCGTCACCAGCGCAGATGACGCTCGCTATGCTGGACCGATGCGTCGGATTGCCTACGTCTACCCTGCGAACGGAAACAAGGGCACGAACGCAACAAGGATTTTGAGCGAAAACCGGCTCCTGCCCGATGGGACAGTTGGAGAAATGGTCTCCAGCTTGGCTGGCGTGCCCAGTACTGGATCCACAGGCTCATCAACCGAAACCCGCGGAGACGGACCGCAACGGACATTCAATTATAATTACGTTCACCGATGCAAGGATTGCCCTCCTCCCGACACTCAACCATGCCTCGATCCTCAACCGCTTGATGGCAAGATGTCGAGCTTCACCGATTTTCTCGGGCACACCACGACACTCACTTATGAAAGTGACTCAACCAAGCAATCGGCTGGCTTCATCACAGAGGTTGCAGACCCAAACGGGCATACCACCCAATACGCCCGTCAGTCAGGCAGTTGGGGAATCACGACAATTACGCACCCTGACGGAAGTACAATCCAGCAAACATTTTGGCCAAACAATAGTCAAACCTCGCCCTATTACCTCGAAAGCCGGACCGACGAGCTCGGTCACACGACGACCTACAAGCGGGACGGCAATAATCGGATCATCGAGAAAGATTACCCCGACAGCGGCATCGAGAAATTTAGCTACAACCCATTTGGCGAAGTCACCTCGCACTTGATGACCAGCGGCGGCACCGAAAGTTTTGTTTACGACGGCCGCGGACTGAAGACCAGTCACACGGATGCTCTCGGCAACGTTACGACCTACACTTATTATCCCGACGGCGATTCCACTTACGCGGCCTGGACCGATCGGTTAAAGAAAGTGACCTACCCTGCAAATGCCTCAAATCTTCAAGCATCGGAGACGTATGAGTATGAACGTAATGCGTCGGGTACGCCGATCGCGAGCCGCGGGCTGGTAACGAAAATTACTCACGCCGACGGAACGTTCGTGGCAAATACCTACGACACCTACGGCGATTTGCTCAGCACGACAGATGAGCTCGGCAATACCACGAGTCACACCTACGACGATTACGGCCGCGTTTTGACTACGACGACACCACCGAGGTTTGCCGGGGACACCCAAAATCACACCACGACGAATGGTTACATTCCGACAAATCAATCCAGCAGTTACATTACGACGTCGAAGTTGCCGTTCAGCACAACACTGCCGAGCGGAAAAGTTACCACGTTGGAATACGACGCGAACTGGCGAAAGACTTTCACCCACCAGGCGCCGAGCACTCCAGACGCGGCAACTACTCAATCCGTCTACGACGAAGGCGGTGGCAACGTCGGACATCTGACTTCGATGATCGATCCACGCGGAAATAAAACGACCTACGCATACGACGTTCGCGACCGGCTGATTTCAACAACTGATCCGCTTAATCACGCAAACAGCGTTGTTTTCGACGCTCACGGCAACAAAATGAGTGAAACGCACGCCAACGGGGAACTGATCACCTACGATAGTTACGATCCGATGAACCGTCTGCTGCAAAAGAGCACTCACCGCGACGCGACGACTACGGATGTGGTGCACATGATGTACGACTGCGCCGGCAATCTTCAATCGCAGATCGACGAGGATAACAACACCTATTCCTACGCCTACGACGCCATGAATCGGCCACTCAGCATGATTTATCCAGACACGAGCAAACACGAGGATCACACTTACGATGCTGCCGGGAATCCTAAGACCTACACCAATCGCTCCGGCGCGGTCCAGACATTTGCTTACGACAACCGAAATCGCGCGACCAGTTTCACTTGGACCAATGATCCGGCCAACACCACCGGCCAGACCACCCTTTACGATGCGTCTTCCCGCAAGACGCAGATCTCAAACAACGACGCCGTAATCAATTTCGTATATTACAACGATAACAAACTGCACTCGCAGGAGGAATGGAGCATCGCGCTGGCCGATAACGTGCATCGCACCGTCACCTACACTTATGATCCGGATGGCAACCGCTCCACAATTCAATATCCGAGCGGCACGATGTTCGATTACGACTACACCCAGCGCAATCAGGTGGCCGATATTAAGCTCGATGGACAGTCGAGTCCGATTGTGAATTATACCTTTGACCCGAGCGGCAACATCACCAACCGGGCCCTTGATAATGGCACGGCGACCGCCTACACGGTGGATGCGGTGGATAAGGACACCTCGATCGTGAGCAATCTCGCCAGCAGCACTACGAAACGTTTCGATTACGCTTACAACAGCGTCAACGACATCACGGCAGTTCAACGCGACGGGAATTCGAACGATGGCGACGGATACAAATACGATCTCACCCAGCAGATCTTGGAATTTCAACAAAACGGAACGGTCGATTTAAATTCCGGAACCGTGACCAAACCGGCGACCGACAACAATATGACGTTCGACGGCTGCGGGAACCGCAAAACGCTCAACGGAGTCAACCAGGCTTTCAACAATATGAACGAGCCGATTGGTCCCGGGCAGGATAACGATGCCGATGGGAATTTGAAAACTTGGAAGGGCTGGAACTATACCTACGACGCCCAGAACCGTTTGCGCGTTGCGAGCAACGCTGTTCAAGGTGTGACTGCGAACTTTTATTACGACGGATTAAATCGACAAATCGCGCGGCAAATCACGGGCAGCGCGTCGTCTGGTCCAACGCCGACCCCAACGCCTTTGACGCTGCCGACGATACCGCCGACGCCGACAGTGCCGCCACTAAACACCCCAACGCCAACGGTACCGCCGCTCAATACACCGACGCCAACAATTCCACCGTTGAACACGCCAACACCGACGGTGCCTCCGTTGAATACCCCGACGCCAACTGTGCCTCCCTTAAATACGCCGACAGTGCCACCGGCCAATACGCCTACTCCTACACCCACACCGACGCCGTGCGCTCCAGTTAATTTTACACCCAGCACCGGCAAGTCGATAAGCATGAGTACTACTACCTCAGGCGCGACTATTTTCTATACGACCGACTCAAGTACGCCCACTCACACTGCAAGTCAGCCTACGGGTACTACTCAGGTTTACAGCACTCCAGTGGCGGTAGGCTCGTGCAATGAGATTTTCTTTGAAGCCCTCGCCTATAAAGCGGGCATGAGCGATTCCAACGTAACCACCTACGATGCCAACTACACCGGCGGAACTGGATGTGGCGGCGGCGGGGGGATGGCGCCGACGGGCCCTTCGTCAACGACAACGATTTTCAGTGTCTGGGACGGGGACTGGGCGATTCTGGAGGAATACACGACTAGCAACGTGCTCGTTCAACAATATCTGGAGGGCTATCATGGTCTGGTCAAGACCTTCGTGGGCACTGCTGTTTATTACTATCAGGACGAGCTCGGCAGCACCTCGCACATTGCGAACGCGAGCGGTGCGCTGCTCGAGTACTACAAATACGATCTCTACGGAAAGCCGACCTATTTCGATGCAAATGGCAATCAGCTAACCTCATCCGCCAATAATGTTCGCGATCTGTTTACGGGACAGCGCTGGGTCAGCGAGATTGGCTTGTATGATGACAGGAACCGATTCATGTCGCCTGATCTTGGCCGCTTCTTGCAGCCCGACCCGATTGGATTCAAGGGCGATTCGTCAAACCTTTACCGTTACTGCGGGAACGACTGGGCCAATCGAACTGATCCGATGGGACTGACAGAGAGTACTGTACCCCTCTCAAATAATCCGAAGTGGGTTGTACCACAACACGTAGACGCTGATAGACAGGCCAGGCTTTCAGCGGACAACCACACCTTTCAGGAAAAGTGGAGTGCATCGGAAGTAAAGTATCAGGCGAATGTTGATTCGCAGCACGCGACAAACATGGGAAATGCAAGAAGCGAGGTAGCAAGTGCGCGTGCTTTTTCTGCCGCTGCGGCGGATGCAATTGCACACAACCCACGCGTGGCGCAAGCAGGCCTTGCTGGATACATCGATGCCGCACGCGCACCGCACACTCTATACCTGAATGGGCAACCCGTTTGGGATCCCTTCATGGAGAAGTGGGTTCAAGAGCCTGCCGGCGTTAGTCTCGACGGGAACGTTCAAGAAGCTAAAGGTATGTCTACCCGACAATGGATTGGGGCCGTGGATAATGGTGGGAAATGGGACTACAAACAGTGGGGACCTTTTCGAGATTATGGCAACATTAACTATGGCGCAACGGGCCGTGCGTTCGGCCGGGCTGAGATCACTTTGGTAACTGCTGGGTTCGCCAAAAAAGTGGCCAATGGCAGATATACTCAAAAGGACTGGGCGCGGGATCGATTCATGATAGAACTTGGAATCAATTACTACGACCAAACACATCAATGACCTCGCGATTAGTCAGCATACATTGGGTTAAAATTTGCGGTATTATTGCTACGATGTTGACCTGTCGCCTAGTTGGCGCGCCTGAGGGTATCGAATGGATCACCGCTAAGGTCGCCACCGATACGGGTCACGGCGGTGGCGTTTACTCTTTGTTGGCCGTGGGTGGGTTCCGAGCAGAAGTGGGAAAGCAATTTACGTCCGTTCGCGATAATTGGTTATCAAAACATCCGAAAGCCAGCCTGACCTCCGTGTGCAAGTACAACGACGAAGGTTCGAAAAGTCTAGCACTTAGCTTCGTTTGGATATCGGACGGCCATGACAATCTAAACGTAGAACTTGTGCGTCAAGGTTGCGTGTCCGGCGACTACATGCATGTGCCGAAAGGGCAGAAATTGGAGGTTCCGTTGCACGAATATCAACGGTTTGTTGAAAATGTTCGAGTTGCCGAGAGAAAAGCAAAATCCGAGCGCCTTGGTATTTGGCGTATTCCGACTACTTCGAAGTCGGAAACTGGTGACGACTGATGTCGGCAATTGACCGTTTAAGTTATCACACTTTGACGCTCAGCCTGTCACCTGAGTAACAAGCCCCTATGGTAGCAGTTAACCCCCAGAATGGAAACGTCGACCTTACCAACGGCACGATCACCAGTCCGCAGGCGGATACGAAGATGACCTTTGACGGGTGCGGCAATCAAAAATCGTTGAATGGCGGCGGCACGTTTCAGGTGGACAACCTGAACCAATACACAACGTACAATGGCGCAGCTGTTGGCAACGACCTGAGAATAAGAAACGGGGTCGTATCTATGCATTTGACATTTCAAGCGCAGACAGGGCGATGCTTTGTCGGCCATAACGAAGGACCTGCGACATCCAGATGTTGGAGACGTTGAGGAACTGAGAGGTTGAGGTGTTGAGGCAATCAGACCGAAGCAATGCTTTGCCGCCCATGTCTTAACACCTTGCTCATCCAAATGAGTTCGTTGAGGAAGGTGTCGACGCGGCGGACGAAATTTTCATCGAGCAAACTGCCACGTTCGTCGAACAGCGTTCCGATCCGGCCGAAGTTCACGTCTTCGAAGATGGTGACCAATCCGAGCTCGCGCATCACCGGAAGCAAAGTTTCGATCACGCGAGCGCCACCGACAGCGCCTGCCGACACGCCGCAAATCCCGACCGCTTTGTGGATGTATTCCTTCAAATTCATATCAAGCGCGTGCTTCAGCAGACCCGGAAAACTGTGATTGTACTCGGGCGTGACGATGATGAGCCCGTCGCAACGCTCGATCGTTTTTGCGAATTTCGGGTCCTTCATCTGTTCACCCGCGTCATCGAGCTTCATCGAGAGTGTGCGGACATCGATGAATTCCGATTCCACGCCGGAACGTTTTTTCGTTTGTTCAAAGACGAACCGCGCGGCGTGCTCGCTTTCCCGGCCTTGCCGGGCGGTGCCAAGGATCACTGGGATGAAAAGCGGGCGGGCGGCGGCCATTTGAAACTCGCTCACTTTCCGCGTTCGCTCGCTCGTACCCTCGTCGCTATACCTTCTATGTCGCTCATCCCATTCGCTCCATTCAGTTTTTCGGATTCTCAGCGTTTCAGATTTTGAGAACTGCCGATGGCGGGACTCGAACCCACACGGGCCTGTTCAGCCCAACGGATTTTAAGTCCGTTGCGTCTGCCATTTCGCCACATCGGCGGCTTTAATAGCTGAGAAGTGTAATCACGAGAACCGCGTACGCCAAAATGAATCTGGAAACTAGGTATCCGGGAGTAGGTGAATCGGGCACGCAAGGATAGAAAAGGTCCTAGTCTTGTTTTCCTGATTTCCTGAGTTCCTGATTAAAACTGCCTTCTCGTCGTGATCTCTGTGTCCTCTGTGGTGAATTTTCCGGCAACTTTTTAAGAAAACCGCGAACTTCCTTCGGCAAAGACCGTATTTACCTTTGGAGCGAAGGATCGAGCGCGGCTGTTTTCCCCTTTTGGAGCGGCACGGGTCCATGTGCCGCTCCTTTGCTTCCCCACGAAATCCGGCACCAGCCTTGTATCTCGGCAGCTCCCGCTGCGCTCGACCGCTACCTCGCGGCTGGACCGGCCATGTCGCTCGTCCCACTCGCTCCATTTGCCGATGCTACGGCTTGGCAGGCGTCCAGCGAGGGCACTCGGCTGCGTAGTATCTATATAGAGAGGCGCATCGCTCGGCGGTGTCGTCGGAATCAACCTAAATCGCAAATTCGAAGGAGGATTTATGGCGCGAAAATTAGAAGGAAAGAAAGTGGCCATCCTGGTGACGAATGGTTTCGAACAAGTGGAAATGACGAAACCGAGACAAGCGCTCGATGAAGCCGGCGCAGAAACGAAAATCGTTTCGCTTAAGTCCGGCCAAATCCAGGGCATGCATCACGCCGACAAAGGCGACAAATTCGATGTCGATCTTACACTCGACGGGGCAAGGCCGGATGAATTCGACGCGCTGATGATTCCCGGCGGTCTGATGAACCCGGATGCATTGCGCTCCAACGACGACGCGCTCGAGTTTACGCGGCACTTTTTTGAGACTGGCAAACCAGTGGCCGCGATTTGTCATGCGCCGTGGATCTTGATCGATGCCGGAGTCGTCCGCGGAAGAACGTTGACCTCCTGGCCGGCAATTAAGACCGACGTCAAAAATGCCGGTGGCAAATGGGTGAATGAAGACGTCGTGGTCGATAACGGGCTGGTGACAAGCCGCAAACCGGACGACATCCCGGCGTTCAATCGAAAAATGATCGAGGAATTCTGCGAAGGGAAGCACGCGCCCAGAAAAGAAATGGCCGCGACGTTGGAGACATAAGCCGACCGGCAAAGTTGTAGCGGCGGTCTATGACCGCCGGATAAATTAGTGCGGCGCTCACAGAGCGCCGCTACAATATTAGCCCGATGACGACTGCAAACAAGATCACCGTTGCGCGCATCCTGATGATCCCGGCGTTCGTCACCATGGCGATTTATTATGGGCAAAGCATTGAGCGCGGCGCGCCCCTGGAATGGCAGCGTTTCACCGCCATCGCCATTTTTCTGATCGCGGCCGTGAGCGACGGACTCGACGGTTACATTGCGCGCCGTTACAAACAGCGGAGCGCGCTCGGCGCGATTCTCGATCCGATTGCAGACAAGGGCCTGCTCCTCAGCGGCATCATCACTTTGAGCATCAGTAACTGGAGCGAAGTTGATCCCGAGTACGGCAGATTTCCGGCGTGGTTCCCTGTTCTGGTGATCACTCGGGACGCGGTAATCCTGGTCGGCTCCGGGATCTTGCACTATTTCATCGGCAATAAAATGCGCATAAAACCAAGTTGGACCGGAAAAGTAGCAACTGTCTGCCAAATGTGCGCTATCGCCTGGGTGATGTTGCAGCTTCATTTCCTTCCGCTCATCTTCGTTGTCAGCGTCGCCGGCGCTTTCACTCTTATTTCCGGTATCATCTACATGATGGAAGGCGTGCGTCAGTTGCAAGCTGAGGGGCACGCGCATGCGGCGCGGGATTAATCTTCAACAAGGAATCGCGATGAACGGACAGGCGAAACTGCCGAGCGTCGCAATCATCGGGCGCCCAAACGTCGGGAAGTCCGCGCTTTTCAATCGCTTGGTTGGCCGCAGAATCGCCATCGTTCACGATCAGCCCGGGATTACGCGCGACCGGATTTCGGCAACCTGCGACCGCGGAGGACAACCGTTCGTAATCTGGGACACCGGCGGATTTTTTGGCGCAGGTGAAAAGGATCTCACGGCACAAGTACGCCAAACCGCCGAAGACGCGCTGCGTGAAAGCGATCTCCTACTCTTTGTTGTCGACGGAAAGGACGGCCTCTCGCCGATCGATGGCGATCTTGCGCGCACCCTGCGCAAATCGAGAAAACCAATCGTGGTCGTGGTCAACAAGATCGATAATGAGAAGCATGAAGCCCTCGCCGCCGAGTTCGACTCGTTAGGCTTTGAGAAAATCGTCTCGATCAGCGCCGAACATAACCGTGGCATCGCGGAGTTACTCGATCAAATCGATCAACTCCTGCCGGCGATCAGCGATCAGCGATCAGCGGTCAGTGATTCAGCTTCTGCCTCTCAACCATCAACTCTCAACGCTCAACCGATTTCCATCGCTATTATCGGCCGGCCGAACGTCGGCAAATCGTCGCTGATCAATGCGATCGTGCAGAGCGACCGCGCGATCGTAAGCGAATTGCCGGGAACAACGCGCGATTCGGTCGATATTTCTTTCGAACGCGGCGGCCGCCGTTTTTTGTTCATCGATACGGCCGGAATGCGCCGACGTGGTAAACATTCCAGCTCGGTTGAAGTTTTCAGCGTCATGCGCGCGGAGCGAAGTATTCGCCGAGCCGATCTCAGTGTGCTGATTATCGATCTTATCAACGGCGTGACCGCGCAGGACAAACGAATCGGTGGATTGATCCAGGAGGCGCGCAAAGCGGCGTTGGTCGTTCTGAACAAGTGGGACCTGGTAAAACCAAAGCGCGGCGCGCGACAGACGATCCGTGAACTTGCCAATGAAGCGCGAGAGAGAATCTTCTTTCTCGATTACGCGCCGGTGTTGATTGCATCCGCGCGCACCGGTGAAAACGTCGAGCGGCTTTTCGGATTGATTGGGAAAATTGAGCGCGCTTCAGCGATGCGGATTGGAACCGGCGTCTTGAATCGGTTACTGCGCGCGGCTTTCGCCGCGAATCCGCCACCGATGGTCAAAGGCCGGCGTTTGAAACTGTTTTACGCGGCGCAGGCCGCCGGAGCGCGAGATCAAAATCTTCAACCGGCGGAGTTCGTGCTTTTCGTGAACGAACCGCGATTGCTCTCTCAATCCTACGCACGCTATCTGGAAGCGCGGATTCGCGATGCCCAGTCCTACGACGGGGTGCCGATTATTTTGACTTTGCGCCCGCGGACAGAGACGCGCCGTAAATAATTGCCATCTCTGGAGCTTGTCGGGAGCGTAGTTTGATCGAACATTGTCGCCCTTAGATTTGTCTCTAAAACTCACATGAAGTCGACGCAGGAAATCACCCGTGAAGTGCAGGAGCTCGGCCGCTGGATACCGCCTCTGCGCGAGCAGGTTTCGCATGTCGTTATCGGCCAAAAATATCTGGTCGACCGCTTGCTGCTCGGCCTTCTCGCCAACGGTCACATTTTGCTCGAGGGCGTCCCGGGGTTGGCCAAAACGCTCACGGTCAAAACGATGGCTTCGGCGATCCAGACCGGTTTTCAGCGACTACAATTCACTCCCGATCTTTTACCGGCGGATTTGATCGGCACATTGATTTACAATCCGCGCACTGGCGAGTTCACGACCAAACTCGGTCCGATCTTTTCGAATTTAATTTTGGCCGACGAAATCAATCGCGCGCCGGCCAAGGTGCAGAGCGCGTTGCTTGAAGCGATGCAGGAACGCCAGGTCACAATTGGCGAACAAACTTATCCCCTGTCCGATCCGTTTCTGGTTTTGGCCACACAAAATCCGATTGAGCAGGAAGGAACGTACCAACTGCCGGAGGCGCAGCTCGACCGGTTCATGTTCAAATTGAATGTCGGCTATCCGGAGAAGTCAGAGGAGCGTACGATTCTGGATTTGATGGCGACGTCGGCGCCCGATTTGCGCGTCAATCCGGTCGTTGATCCGCAACAAATCATCGCCGCGCGCGATGTGGTGAACCAGATCTACATCGATGATCGGGTGAAAGATTATATTGTCGATGTTGTCTGGGCAACGCGCGAGCCCGCTTCATACAATTTGCATCTGGAAGGATTGATTCGTTATGGCGCATCGCCACGCGCCACGATTTATCTCGCGCTCGGCGCGCGCGCCCACGCCTTCTTGAACGGACGCGGCTATGTTACGCCGCAAGATGTGAAAAGCATCGGGCCGGATGTCTTGCGGCACCGCATCATTGTCAGTTATGAAGCCGAGGCGGAAGCGGTCACCAGCGAAACGATCATCGAAAGGATTTTTGACGGCCTTCCTGTTCCGTGATCCCCCGATGAACGGTTTGGAGGAAAGAACGGCGGAGATTCTCAAGAAAATCCGCACGCTAGAAATTAAAACGAAGGGTCTGGTCGAGACCGTCTTCGCCGGCGATTACCACAGCGTCTTCAAAGGTCGCGGAATGAACTTTGAAGATGTGCGTGAGTACCAACCGGGTGACGAGATTCGCGCAATTGATTGGAATGTGACTGCGCGACTCGGAACCGCTTTCGTGAAAAAGTTTACGGAAGAGCGCGAGCTAACGGTGATGTTAATTGTCGATGTTAGCGCATCGGGAAATTTCGGGAGCACGACGCAATCGAAACGCGAACTGGCCGCTGAGGTTGCTTGCCTCCTCGCGTTCAGCGCGATCCGCAATAACGATAAAGTCGGGCTGATTCTCTTCACCGATCGGGTGGAACTTTTTATCCCGCCAAAGAAAGGGCGCTCGCACACGCTGCGGCTGATTCGCGAAATTTTGTTCTTCGAGCCGGCCGGGCGCGGAACTGATGCGGCGCTGGCACTCGATTACTTGAACAAGCTCGTGACGCGTCGCGCGGTCGTGTTTTTCATCTCCGATTTTCAAGCGCCGGATTTCTCACACACCCTCGCGGTCAGCGGGCGTCGGCACGATTTCATTGCGGTGCAGATTCAGGACGAACGCGAACAGGTATTGCCCAATGTCGGAATCATTACGCTTGAGGACGCCGAGACTGGAGAGCAAATCGAAATCAATACAGCGGATCGCGCCACGCGAACGCGGTTCGGCGATTTGGCCGACGAAAAGGCTCACGAACTATCGCGCACGCTCCGCCGCAACAACATCGACGCGATCACGCTGCGCACGAGCGAAGATTATCTGCCGGCCCTACGCTCGTTTTTTAAATTACGCGAGCGTCGCGTCGCTACCCGATGACCGACGATGTCGATCTTTTTCGCTCAACAACAATTTCACGAGATCGCGCCACCGATTGATTACTCATTCGTCCCGACGTGGGCGATTTTTCTGGCGACCTTTGTTGGACTGTGCCTGATTGGTTTGATCGTTTGGCTTTCTAAGCGAAAGCGCAAACCAGAACAACCGCCAAAATTGCCGCGAGAGATCGCGCTCGAGGAACTTGACTTCATCGCCGGCGAAATTGAAACAACGAATCCGTATCTGTTTAGCATTCGCGTCTCCGACATTTTGCGCCGCTACGTCACCAATCAATATGCGTTGCCCGTGACACGACAGACATCGGTCGAATTTCTCACCGCGTTAGCGAAGTCGTCGCCGTTTTCAGAGAATGAGAAATCGTTACTCGAAGATTTTCTGAACCGATGCGACCTGATCAAATTCGCGCGCTACGAAGCGACATCCGCGGACAGCCGCCTTCTGTTGGAAGAGGCGACGCGGTTTGTGAAAGGAGAGCAATTTGCGCTTGCTTGATTGGTGGCCGGAAAATACAGCGCTGACGTTCGTGCGCCCGTGGCTCCTGTTGCTGCTCCTGGCAATTCCACTTCTCGCTTACCTGCGCGGCAAACGGGGTCCGGCGGCGGCGCTCACCTTTTCATCAACATCGACGCTCCGCGCGATCGGTAAACAGAGCGCCGCGCGCGTTGGAAAATTGTTGCGCGCATTAATTTTTGCGACACTTGCGATCTTCGTTGTCGCGCTCGCGCAACCGCAACTTGGGAAAAGCCTGACCCAAGTCGAAGCGAGCGGGATCGACATTATGCTCGTCCTCGATGTCTCCGGATCGATGCTGACAAAAGATTTCACGATCGGCGGTGAACAGGCGACGCGGGTGGACGCGATCCGCGAGGTCACGCGGAAGTTCATCGAAGGCCGCCCCAACGATCGCATCGGAATCATCGCGTTCGCGGGTCGCCCGTATGTCGTTAGTCCAATGACGCTGGATCACGATTGGCTTCTGCAAAATCTCGAGCGCGTGCGAATCGGTCTCGTTGAAGACGGGACCGCGATCGGCTCGGCGATGGCGGCGGCAGCGAATCGATTGAACGATAAACATTCAAAAAGTCGCGCGATCGTTCTGCTGACCGATGGCGAAAATAATGCCGGGAAAATTTCGCCCAACACCGCGGCCGAAGCGGTCAAAGCTTTGAAGATCCACTTCTATGCGATCGGCGCCGGAATCACCGGAATCGCGCCAGCTCCAATTTTTACTCAGCGCGGGCCGATGACCGACGTCCTCGGCAATCTGGTTTATCAAAATCAACGCGTCGAATTTAACGAAGCCGGATTGAGACAGGTAGCGCAAATTGCCGACGGCCAATTCTTCCGGGCGACCGACACCAAATCCCTCGAGCAGATTTACAACGACATCGACAAGATGGAGAAATCGACCGTGGCCGTGAAGAAATATCAGGAGTACCGAGACCTGTTTCCGCTTTGCATCATGAGTGGCTGCGGTCTGCTGATCGCGCAACTTTTGTTGTCGCAAACCATCTGGAAGAAACTGCCATGACGAGGATGTCGATCTTATGAGCTTCGGAGCGCCGATTTGGTTTTGGGCATTGCTGGTAATTCCGGTTCTGGCGCTGTTGTTTGCGCACGCCGAACAGCGAGGCATTGGGAGACTTCGGGAATTTGTTTCTCCGCGATTGCTTCCGCATCTCGCGGCGACTGTGAACCGCTCGCGCCGCATCTTGCGATTTGGTTTACTAATGCTCGGACTTGCGCTGGCGATCGTGAGCCTTGCTCGACCGCAATGGGGTTACATTTACGAAGACGTGAAGCGCAAGGGACTCGATCTGCTTTTCGCGGTCGACACGTCGCGGAGCATGCTTTCGAACGATGTGCAGCCGAATCGGCTCGAGCGCGTCAAACTTGCCGCTCAAGATCTGGTTAATCAGTTGCAAGGTGATCGCGTCGGACTGATCGCTTTCGCCGGACGCGCGTTTTTGCAGGCGCCGTTGACGATCGATTACGAAGCAGAAGTCGAATCCGTTAACGATCTCGATACCAAAACGATTCCCGAAGGCGGGACCAATATTTCGGAAGCGATTAATCTCGCGGTAAACACATTTGGAAAAAGCGCGGCTGGAAATCGTGCGCTGATCATTTTCACGGATGGCGAAGAGTTAAGTGGCGACGCGGCGAAAACGGCAAAGGCCGCGGCCGATGCCGGCGTTCGAATTTTCACGATTGGCGTGGGCACCCCGCAGGGCTCGCTCATTCCCATTACGAGCGACGATGGCGGAACGGCATTCGTGAAAGATTCTGCCGGACAAGTTGTGAAATCGAAGCTCGACGAAAAACGGCTGCGCGAAATCGCTCAAGCCACCGGCGGCTTTTATCTGCATCTCGACGACGGGCCTCGAACAATGTCACAACTTTACTCGCAAGGATTGGCTAACATGAAAGCGGCAGAAATTGATGCGCGTCTGGGGCGGAGACCGATAGATCGTTACGAGTGGCCGCTAGGTGCGGCGATGCTCGCGCTGACGATGTCGATCTTGATCGGCGAACGCAAACGGGTCCGCGTTCGCGCTCGTGTTTCGCGCTGGTCAAAGATCGCAGTTCCAGCGACCGCACTGATTTTGATTTGTGCGCGACCGGCTTTTGGAACTGCGAGCGGGTTGAGTCTATACCGTGAAGGAAAATACAACGACGCCTACAAAAGCTTCCAAGAAGATCTGCAATCGCATCCAGATTCGTCGCAAAAAGAAAAAATCGAATTCGATGCCGGGGCCGCGGCTTTCAAAATGGGCGATTACAACAAAGCGCTGCAATCATTCAGCGACGCCCTGCTCTCGCCCGACAAAGGACTTCAAGAGAACAGCCATTTCAATCTCGGCCGGACCCTGGAAGACCGCGCCGACATGGACCAAACGAACGAGACCACGTTAAAAGACCTGACTGATGCGGCGTCGCATTACGAATCGACTTTGGAGCTGAATCCCAATAACGAAGCGGCCAAGGCGAATCTGGAGGAGGTCAAAAAGAAGATCGAGCGGTTGAAACAGCACCCGAAACAAAAACCAACGCCGCCGCCGCAACAGCAAAACAAGAAAGACAAAAATCAGCAACAAAACGGCGGCGGACAAGACAAGGACCAGCAGCAATCGCAATCGCAGGGCAGTTCCGGCAAAGACCAAAATCAAGATCAACAGCAGCAGCAACAACAACAAAACCAGCAGGCGCAATCGCAAAACCAATCGGGAAGCAGCCAGAGCCAGAACTCCAAAGACAAATCGAACCAGGCGCAGGCGAAAAACGAGCCGCAAAAAAATCAGCAACCGAAACCGGGCGAGAGTCCAACTCCATCAACGGGCAAGGATCAACAACAACCAAACCAACCTTCGCCATCACCCGGAAAAGGAGAAAACAAAAACGGGCAATCCACGCCGAGCCCATCCGCCGGCGAACAAGATCGACAATCAGGGCGCGATCAGGATCAGCCCGAACAATCGCCAAGCCCGGGCGGAGGCGAAGATCAAGCGCCATCGCCGTCTCCGGGTGAAGGCGACGATCAAAACGGAACGCCTTCAGCGACGCCAAGCGCGACGCCACAGAAAAAAATGGCCGGCGAGATCAAAGGAGCTAATGACGACCAGCAGCCGCAGAACCAGCAGAACGCCGCGCAATTAGCCGAGGCCAAACCGGAAAAAGAGGGACAGATGAGTGAGAAACAGGCAGAGCTCCTTTTGCAATCAATGAAAGATGAGGAACAACGCGTCCAGCTTGATGAACGCAAGGTCAGACGCCATGTCTATAATGACTGGTGAGGAGAAAGTTGATAGTTGAGGGTTGAGAGTTGATGGAGATGTCGATCTATCGAATTCGCACTGAGGTTTCCGTCCTTATCAGCGCCGTTATAATTCTTTGCGGCGCGAACGGGATCTTCGCCGCAGCTCCGAGTGTGACCGCGGTGTTGAGCGATTCGCAGCCCGCGGTCGGACAGATGGTGCAGTTGGAAATCAAAGTGAACGGCGCAAACAGCGCGAATGTTCCGGAAACGATCTCGATCGACGGCCTTGAAGTCCATCAGACCGGAACGTCGCGGCAATTCGAGATGCACAATTTCGATGTCAGCAGCAGCGTCACTTACAATTACACCATCCTGCCATTGAAGGCCGGAAAGTTTAAGATTCCGCCCCAGACGGTTCGAGTCGGAAACGACTCGCTCCGCACGCCCGAACTCGCATTGAACGTGGCGCAAGGATCGAGCAGTTCTGGCAGCTCCGCGGGTTCGGCGCAAAGCGGGCAAAGCACGGTTGGGAGCAAGGTCGCTTTCGCGGAATTGGTCATCGCTAAAAAGGACGCTTATGTGGGCGAGATGGTGCCGGCCGAAATCCGATTGGGATTCGATCCGCGCGCACACGGCCGGCTTGAGGAGGGACCCGAACTTTCCGGCCAGGGGTTCACCACCCAAAAGTTGCAGCAGCCGCGCGAAAACTTGGAAACGATCGGCGGCAGAACTTATCAAGTTTATACGTTCAAGACCGCGATCGCCGCCGCACGACCTGGAAAATTTGAAATTGGACCGGTGACGGCCAAGGCCGCGGTTGTTCTGCCACGGCGGCCGAGCGCCCCGCGAACAACGCGCCCGCGTTCGCCGTTCGACCTATTTAATCTAGATGATCCGTTCTCGGACCCATTTTTCAGCGATCCTTTTGGAAGCATGGGCGAACGGACCGAATTGCCGATTAGAAGCGAAGCTGCCACGCTCAACGTGAAGCCTCTTCCGCCCAACGCGCCGCCTAATTTCTCCGGGGCTATTGGCAATTTCACCATGGCGGCGGACGCAAAACCGAAAACCGTCCAAGTGGGCGATCCAATCACCGTAACGTCGACAATCAGCGGCCGCGGAAATTTTGATCGAATGAACGGGCCTGCGCTTGAAGAGGAGCGGGGTTGGCACAAATATCCGCCGTCCTCGAAATTTAAACAGGATGATGACGTTGGCATCAGCGGCGAGAAAACTTTCGAGATGGTGCTGGCGCCTAACGAAAAGAAACCGGCGGTGCCGCCGCTGGTTTTCGCCTACTTCGATCCGGTTAAAGAGAATTACGTGACGTTGCGGAGCGATCCGGTCCCGATCCAAGTCGAGGGCATTTCCGCACAGGCTCCAAGTGTTGCTGTAGCTCCGGCAACACCGGCGACGCCGACAGCAACCGTTGCCATCACCCCGGCTCCAACAGCAAAGCCACAGGACATTTTGTATCAGCTGACCGATCTCGGCCGCATCCGACCCTTCACGCCAATGTATGCGCGCCCGGTTTTTTGGATCGCGCAATTAGTGCCGTTCATTCTGTTGTTAGCATTCGTTGGCTGGAAAATTCGACAGAAGAAGATCGACAATCTTGAGGCCCAGCGCGTAGCAACGTTGCAACAGGAATCAACCGAGCTCTTGCGAAAATTGCGGCGAAGTGAGTTGTCGCCGCAGGAATATTTTTCCAATGCGTCCCGGGTCGTCCGGGTAAAAACGGCGCTCGCCAAAAATATTAACCCGAACGCAGTGGACGCGGAAACAGCCGCGAAAGCGTTCGATTTAGGTGAACACGAACGGGCGCAATTGCGCACTTTGTTCGACCGCAGCGACGAATTGCGCTTCGGCGGAAGCGGAAACGGCGCGGAGGCGCTCTCGAGCGACGAACGAGAAGAAGTTTTGAGACTGCTGGAAAGTTTGCGCGCATGAAAACCCGAATAGTTATTAGCTGCGCAGGTCTGTCGTTGCTTTGCGCTTCGCTTTTGGCGGCAGAACCAAGCGCACAGTTTGCCAAAGCCGGCCAGGAATACGCCGCCGGTGATTTCAAGGCAGCGATCGACGATTACGAGGCGCTGGTACGCGCGGGACAGGACACCCCAAATCTGTTTTACAATTTGGGCAACGCTTACTTTCGAAAGAACGATTTCGGTCGCGCGATTCTCAGTTACGAACGCGCGCTCGCACTCGATCCACATCATCCCGAAGCCGCCGCAAATCTGCGAATCGCGCGGGATGAAGCTCGCGCGCTCGAATTGGTCCCAACGCAGTCGGAGCGCTTGTTCGCCTTCGCCAATGAAAACCAATTAGTTGTCACTGCCGCGATTGCATTTTGGATCGGGATTTTCTCGATTGCGACCTGCATCATTGGCCGACGCCGCAGTAGCGGCGCGCTTGCGTTGTCGATCTTGTCATTGTCGATCTTCGCAATAGCCGTTGTGGCGAGCTATCAACTGAACCAGGGGAAAAATGGTCCGGGACTGGCCATTGTGACCGGCGATAAGGTCGACGCACGCCTTGCCACGGCGGACAATGCTAATCGCGTCTTGACGTTGCCAGCCGGCAGCGAAATTAAAATTGTTAGCCATCGCGGGGATTGGATTTACGCGGCGTTGCCGAACAACCTGCGCGGCTGGATTCCGGCAAATAGCGCCGAGCAAGTGCGTTTCTAAAATTCTCGCCTTTTTGCGGCGATCGTAGACCGCCGCTACCGTGTCGGATGAAGGCGGAGATGGACGTCGGGACGAACCGGAAGGCGTTCCAGATCAATCTGGATCGGCAAAAGTACGGGACGTTCGCCGAAATTGGCGCGGGCCAGGAAGTGGCGCGCCGTTTTTTTCAGGTCGGCGGGGCGGCCGGGACGATCGCAAAGACGATGTCGGCTTACGACATGACTTTCAGTGATGCGATCTACGGACCCGCTGATCGTTACGTAAGTCGGGTGCGCTTGAACACCATGCTCGACCACGAGTACAGCCTTTTGGTGGAGCGCTTGGAAAAGAAACTTGGTAACGAACGCTCGTTTTTTGTTTTCGCGGACACCGTGGCGGCTCGAAGTTTCAAAGAACATAACGAATCGCACGGCTGGTTGGGTGTGCGTTTTCAACCCGCGCCGCGCAGCGAACCGAGCCAGATCATCATTCACGTGCGCATGCTCGACGAATCAAACGTGGACCAGCAGGAAGCGCTCGGCGTGGTCGGAGTGAATTTGCTTTACGGAGCGTTTTACCATTCCGAGCCGGAGCGATTGATCTCGTCGCTGCAGGAAAACCTCGCGCCCGAAAAAATTCAGGTCGATTTAATCAAGTTTTCCGGGCCGGCATTCGCTAACATCGACAATCGCCTGATCAGCTTGCAACTGGTGAGCCAGGGCCTGACCGACGCGGTCATGTTCACGGCGGATGGTGAGATGGTGCAACCATCCGAAATCTTGCACAAGAAAGCGATCCTGATTGAGCGCGGCAGTTTTCGTCCGGTCACTTATGCAACCAATGACATGTTGGAAGGCGCGCGCCGCCAGTTCCTGAAAGAAAGCGGTTGCTCGGAAAAAGATCTCGTCGTGTTGATGGAGATGACATTGGGGAATTTGCTTTCGGAAGGACAACTCAATCACGCCGATTTCTTGGCACGTGTGGACATTCTCGGCGCGCTCGGTCGCACGGTTTTGATCTCGAAGTTCGGGGAATACTACCGTCTGGCCGGCTATCTCTCGCGCTACACTAATCGAATGATTGGCCTGGTCATGGGCGTGCCGAGTTTGATCGAGATTCTCGACGAGAAATATTATCTCAATCTCGAAGGCGGAATCCTGGAAGCGCTCGGACGCATGTTTAAGCATGGACTAAAACTTTACGTCTATCCGATGATCGACGAGAAGACCGGAGAAATTAAGACCGCGAGCCAGGTTGAAGCAGCCCCGAATCTGCGATCGCTTTATCAATACTTGATCGACAACCGCCACATCGATGAGATCACCGATTATCGGAAAGATTTTTTGCGGATCTATCCGCCGTCCGTCCTGGCCAAGCTAAAAGCCGGCGACAAAAGTTGGGAAGAAATGGTGCCGCCGGAAGTGGTTCGGATCATCAAACAGCGCGAATTTTTCGGCTATCGAGCGGCGGTAGCGGCTTGAACGCCAAGACTTAGTGTGGTCGAAGCACAGATGACGATTTAAAAACCGCCGCCGCCGGGCACGTTTCCCGCTACATCACCCTGCAGCATCATGGCGAAACGTGCAGATTCGGTTGTCGGCATCGATTTGGGCAAGCACGTCCTCAAAGGCGTTGCTCTTCGGCGCAAAAGCGATTCGCGCTTTATCCTGACAAGCTTCGCGTCCCGGCCTGTCCCGGAAGAATTTGCCTCCACCGAAGATCTTTCCCGGGAACTCAAACAGCTCCTTCGCGATCTGGGTAGTAGCGCCAAAGCTTGCGCGTTCGCGGTTTCCGATCCGAGCACGATTTTGCGCATCATCGAGCAACCGGACACGCCGGTCGATTTGCTCCGGAATGCCTTGCGCTTAAACGGTCTGGCGGTGTTGAACCAGGAATGCAAAGACTTCGTCCTCGATGTCGCGCCCGTCGCCGGGCGCACAGATGGCGAATCGACGACGGAAAAACCATCGTCCGCTGGAAGTAAGGCTGCCGTGCAAAGCGCTGTTGTCGCTCAGACCAAATATTTGGTCGGCGGAATGCTGCGCAGCCAGGTAAAGCAAATTGTCTCAGCCGCAAATAAAAACCGGCTTTCGGCCGAAATCCTTCAACTCGCCCCGGTTTGTTCGTTTAACGCTTTCGAATTCGCTTATCCCGAAATTTTTGCAAACGACGCCTTTCTCCTGCTCGATATGGGACATTTGCAAAGCACAGTACTGATCGGCAGCAAAAGCGAGCTGGTGCTCGTGCGCAGCATCGATTATGGCGGCAAGGCGCTGATGCAGGCGCTCACGGCCGAAGACGCGCTCGATGCCGATGCGGCCTGGCTGATGATTCAACAGGGGGACGAAGGGATGACCGAAATCTGTCGCGGATCGCTTGCTCGTTTGGGAATGGAAGTGCGCAATTCGATTGGATTCTTCGAAGGTCAGCGCGAAGAAGGCATTAGCCGAATTTTTGTTTCTGGCGGGTTGGCCCGTGCGGAAACGGTTTTGCAGGCGTTAAGCGATGAACTGAGTTTGCCGTGTGAAATTTGGGACCCGCTTGAGACCTGCGAGGTCGCGCTGCCGGCCGCGAAGCGGCAGACCTTGCCTAACGAATTCGTTTCACTCAACGTCGCTTGCGGAGCGGCTTTCGAATATTTAAAAACCTGACGAGCACCAATGGCACTTCACCTCAATCTCCTGCATGAGGAAATTCTGGAGCAACGGCAGCGACAACGCGACCCGCTCAAGATCGGAATTCTCGTGCTCGCGAGCTGCGGCGCATTGCTCTTTCTCTATTACGCGTGGAACGCCTATCAAACCCTGGAGATCAAAGCCAAGCTCAGCAGCATCGAAGCCGAATGGAAGAAACTCGAACCGAAAGTGACTCAAGCGCAGAAGCGCTCGGCCGAGCTGACGAACATCATTAACACCACTCGCGTGCTCGACGATTACATCGACAATCGCTTCTTTTGGGGACCATTCCTGGAAAAACTTTCACGCTGTGTCCCGCCCAATGCGCAATTGACCAACATTGAAGCGGCGGTGTTGGAAGAAGAGAAACGTGTCAGCGTCACGATCGATGGCGTGGCCGCGGCGCGCGAACCACGATCAGCGGCGGAGGACTTGCGACAGATGTTGCTCGAGCAGCTCGGCAAAAGTTATCACGACGTAAAAGCGGAATTTAAAACACTAGAAGACGTGGAAACCGTGGCCAACCTCGGCGGCACCAACGTCCCGATGTCGCGCTACATTCTGTCTGTCACCTTTAATCCGAACGCTGCTGCAAAACCCATCACTTCGGCACTCGGCCGAAAAAAAGCAGAAAAGCAATGAATCTTCCTAAATTATCCAAGGATCAGATCAAGAAACTCGCCCTCAGCGCGATGGGCTTCGTCTTTTTGCTCTACGTCTATTTCACTTTCTTCCTCGGGCCGTTGCAAAAAATCCGCTCCTCCACCTTGGCCGAAATCGATGATCGACAGAAGAAAATCGACAGTTCGAAAACGGAAGTAGCCAAAGCAGCAAATCTCGAACGCCAGGCCAAGGATTCGATGGCTCGCTTCGCCGCGCTCAAGGCGATGAGCCCCGAAGGCGCGCCGATCGCGTGGTTTCCGCCGCGCGTGAAAACATTCTTCGCCAATCAGGGGATCGATCGCGCGATCGCGCGCCTGGAGAGCAATACCAATTTTAAACAAAGCGAGCTCGCCGCCTGGACCAAGTATAATTGGCTGATCGAGCTGCCCCAGGCCGATTTCGCCGCGCTCGGCAAGTCCATCGCCGAGATGGAAAACACGCAGCCGCTGCTTTCCCTGACCAAACTGAGCATTCACGTCCTGCCCGAGCAGCCGCAATTTCAACAGGTCGCTATCGCCGCCACCACCGTGATTGAGAAACGATGAATAAAATTTGCTTCTTCATCTGCATCTCGATCTTTGCTGCGGCGGCCGCACTTCGCGCGGACGAGCCAGTCGTCGTCACCGTGAAAAACAAATCTTCTTTCAACCTCGATGCCGGGGCCCGCAGTCCGTTTTGGCCGATTAGTTGGAAGCCGACCGGCAAAGTTGCCAGCGGCGGAACCGATCAGGGCGAAGTTCCAGCTGGTGCATTCGTCGTTAGTACCATCACACTCGATGGCGCCGCCCGCTTTGCGATTATTAATGGCAAATCGATGTCGGAAGGTCAGCAATTTGGTCTCCAAATCGGCACTCAAGTCTATCAGGTCGTGGTTAAGAGAATCGAAGATGGCCAGGTAATCCTTGGACGGCGCGATGAAGAGATCGTGGTGCCGCTTCGCCGGAAAGAACCGGCCAAACGCTAGAACCGTCTCTAAGCAAGGGTCGGCACGCCCCGCTGTAGCATTAGCAAAAGGCAGGTGCGGATACTGCTGCATAAATTGCTCTGTTCAGACGATTCCAGTTGAGTTTTTCCGCAGAAAACGGCAACCTTTTCGCCGCTCCACCCTCGCCACAATGGCGACTAATCCGCAAAGAAATATGAGATCATCCTCCGCAATTCTTTTGGCGCTTTGTTTATGTCTCAGCAACAATGCAAGCGCGTCGAACTTCACCGATTTCTTTGGTTCCCGCTTCAACGGAGTGCAGACGGCGCGCACTGGGTTGGCGCCAAAAAATGCGCTCGACTCCATTCACCGCTGGAACACGATCGCGATTAACGCCAGCGGACTCGATCACACACCACTAGCGCCCGGCGAGATCCGGACATTTGGCGAACAACTCGGACCCGGTCGCTCCAGTCGCGCGATGGCGATTGTGCACATCGCGATTTTCGATTCAGTTAACGCCGTCCTCGGCGGCTACCAGAGCTACACCGGAATTCAGCCGGTGAAGCCGCCGGTGTCGCTCGACGCCGCGGTCGCGCAAGCCGCGCACGACACTTTGGCCGCGCTTTACCCGTCGCAAGCGTCCGCATTCGATTCGCTTTTGGCTGATGATCTCGCGAAGATCAACAACAAGAACGAACGCGCCAACGGCGTTTCGTTAGGCCAACGGGCCGCCGCCGCTATCCTCACACTCCGCACAAACGACGGTGCGCAAGTTCCCGAGCCGCGTCTCGGCGTAAATTATTTCACGAGCGATCAACCCGGCCACTGGCGGCAGGACCCGATCAGTCTCCTGCCCATCGCGCTCGGCGCGCACTGGGGCGAATGCAAAACGTTCGTCGTGCAATCGAGTAGTCAATTTCGCGTTCCCCCGCCGCCGGCCATGAACACCGCCGATTATACCGCCGCTTACAACGAAGTGAAGTCAGTCGGAGGCGACGGCGTTCACACTCCGACCACGCGAACACCCGAACAAAGTTTCATTGGAATTTTCTGGGCCTACGACGGAACGCCGAGCTTGTGTGCGCCGCCGCGGCTTTACAATCAAATCACCGTCCACATCGCTGATCAGATGCATCTCGGGACGCTCGATCTCGCGCGGCTCCTCGCTCTTGCCAACACCGCCATGGCCGACACCGGGATGACTGTTTGGGATTCAAAATATTATTACGATTTCTGGCGACCGGTCACCGGTATTCGCGAATCCGATCTCGGCACTGGTCCGACTGGCCTCGGCGATGGCAACGCCTGGACCGTCGGCGATCCGACCTTCACACCGATGGGCGCACCCGCGAGCAATCTTACCGGCCCGAACTTCACCCCGCCATTTCCATCGTATCCATCCGGGCACGGCGGTTTTGGCGGCGCGCTGTTCCAGACGTTCCGCAGATTTTTCGGGACCGACAACATCGCCTTCACTTTTGTCTCCGACGAATTCAACGGCGTGACCAAAGACAACTCCGGCAACGTGCGTCCGCTCATGCCGCGCAGCTTCTCGAGTTTCTCGCAAGCGGAAGAAGAAAACGGCCAGAGCCGGATTTATCTCGGCATCCACTGGTCGTTCGACAAAACCCAGGCGATCGCCCAGGGCCGCAACGTAGCCAACTACGTCTTCGACCACGCCTTCACGCCGGTCAGTAAACACTAAGTCTTCATTCGACGTTGGGCGTTCAGCGTTTTCTTTTGAACAAAACCGACGCCGCTCGGTCTTGTTCGCCCGAGCAGACAGGCCTAGCTTTTCTGCGAGGTGAAGACCGTCAGCTTAGGCGCCCTGCTAACAATCGCGCTTTTCACATGTTCGTTAGCGGCGAACGTGCGCTCACAAGCGGAAGCTGACAGAATTTGGAACGAATCCCAACGCTCTGGCAGCTGCACTCTTCACCACGTTCACCTAAAGCCGCATACGGTCACTTTCTATATGTGGAAGGGTCCACCTGATCTGCACGTGGAAGAATACGCTTATATGGAGCGCAAATATCCAAACGTACGCGAGGCCGTGGACGACAGATTCAGACCGAAGCATTTCCCCTGTAAAATCACTGTTGGAGTTTGTCCCGTTTGCCAAAAGCATTTCGAGGAAGAACTTCCACAGTTGTTTTTAGGACGTTCCAAAGATCTCCACTAACCAACCGCCGCCGAAGTCGTAACTGAAGTTACCGGCACAAACTCGCTTTCGCGCAGCACTACCGGTTTCGTCCCGCGGATGAGCTGCCACCATTGAGTCGCGGAGCCGACGACGATCAGAAAGACGAACAACATGAAAAATCCAGCAACGATCGCGTCGAATTGCCAAACCGCGGCTTGTCGAGTTAGCTCGGCTGCTTTTGTTGAATCAACAATGCCCCTCGCCTGCTCTGCGAGAAGTTGCGCACCACTCAAAAATCCAAGCTTCGTATCAGCCGAAAAGATTTTCAGATAACCGGCCGAGAACGTGACCGCGCACATAAAGCAAAGCGGCAGAACTGTAATGAACAGATATTTTGTCTTCTGCATTTTGATCAGGATCGTCGTGCACAAGCAAAGCGCGATCACGGAAAGCAGTTGGTTCGCGAGACCGAAGAGCGGCCAGAGGGTATTAATGCCACCAAGAGGATCAACCACTCCCTGGTACAAAAACCAACCCCAGGCCGCGACCAGCAGGACACTGGAAAAGAAATTCGCGGTCCACGAGCGGGTGTTGCCAAGCGGTCGCCACACGTTGCCTAACAAATCCTGTAACAAAAACCGGCCCACTCGCGTGCCAGCATCGATCGTCGTCAAAATAAACAACGCCTCGAACATGATGGCGAAGTGATACCAAAGCGCGAGCGCGGTCGGACTCGAGAAAACGCGCGCGAACATGTGCGCCATGCCGACCGCAAACGTCGGCGCGCCGCCGGCGCGATTAAACATTGTCTTCTCACCAAGACTTTCCGCGAGGATCGACATCTCATTTTCCGTCACCGGAAATCCGGCCGCGGAGACTTTCTGCACGACTTCAGTCGGCGTGCCTTTCGTGTTGATCGCGAAATATTCGCCGGGTTGCAGCACACACGCGGCGATCAACGCCATCAGTGCGACCATCATCTCGGTGATCATTGCGCCGTACCCGATGTCGCGGATGCGCGACTCGCGTCCGACCATTTTTGGCGTCGTGCCCGAAGCGATCAGCGAATGGAAGCCCGAGACCGCTCCGCAAGCAATCGTGATGAAGACAAACGGAAACACCGGCCCGGCGAAAACAAGTCCGCTGCCGTCGATGAACCTGGTGAGTGACGGCATTTGCAGCGTAGGATGAATCAAGATCACTGCCACCGCGAGCGCCGCCACCGTTCCGAGTTTCAAGAACGTGCTCAGGTAATCGCGCGGCGTGAGCAGCATCCACACCGGCAGGATCGATGCGGCGAGTCCGTAAATCATGATCGCCCACGCGATCCAGATCGCGTCGTGCCGGAACCAGGCTTCGATTGCGGGAAAGTTTCCCAGAAACTGTCCGCCCCAAACGCCGAACGCCAAACCGAACAACCCGAAAATCGTGACGGCAGTCACATTCACTTTTCCGCTGCGCAGCCCGAAACCCATGATCAGCGCGACTGGGATCGTCATCGCGATCGTGAATACGCCCCACGGACTTTTTGCCAGCGCTTGCACAACCACGAGCGCAAGGACCGCCAGCAGAATGATCATGATCGCAAGCACGCTGATCAGCGCAAGCACGCCGACACCGGGGCCAATTTCTTCCTTCACCATTTGGCCAAGCGTTTTCCCGCCGCGTCGCACCGACGCGAAGAGCACGATCATGTCGTGAACCGCGCCGCCGAGCGTCGCCCCGATCAAAATCCATAGCGTTCCCGGCAAGAATCCAAACTGCGCTGCCAGTACTGGACCAACCAGCGGTCCAGGTCCTGCAATCGCAGCGAAATGATGGCCGAAAACCATCCAGCGATTCGTCGGCACAAAATCTTTCCCATCGTTTCTGACGACCGCCGGTGTCGCGCGATCGTCGTTGAGCACAAGAATCTTGGTCGCGATCCATTTGCTGTAGAACCGGTAACTGATCGCGGCCCCACACAGTCCGGCGACAATAATCCAGAGCGCGCTGATCTGCTCGCCGCGCGAGAGCGCGAGCACTGCGAGCGACGCTAAACCAAGCAACGTCACCCCAACCCAGAGCAGCTTTTTCCAGAGACTCACGTTGAGAAATTACCTGAAATCAGGCCAAGATTCCACCTATTGGAGGGCCTCCGCGCTGTCGGCGCCCATTAATTCGGGACACGACGGCGCGTGCCCCAAGTCACAAATTAACCAAGCGAGTCCCTCGCCTGCTTCAGCTTTGCTAGCTGTTCGCCGAAGTTCTTTTGCCGTTGTCGATTCAGTTCGACCACGTCTCTCGGCGCGCGATCGACAAACGATTTGTTGCTCAACTTCGTTTCCACCGTGCGCAGCTCCTCCTCAGCTTTCGCGATCTCCTTGTCGAGACGCTCGCGCTCGGCAGAGTGATCAACTTCAACGACGAGCAGAATTTCACCAAGAGGAGTCGGCGCGATTGGAGTGCCGGCTTCAGCTTTGAAGTTCGGATCGATGATTAGCTCCGAAGCATTGAGCAATCGCGCGATCGTTTCCTGCTGGCTTGGTAACCCACTTTGTTTCGAGCGCAGTGCATACTTCGCTCTTTGATTGGACGCGACTCGGGCTTGCGCGCGCAGATTGCGGCCGGCCTGGACCGTTTCGTAAATCGTCCTGACAAGTTTCCGCTTCTTAAGGTCGATATCTTTCAATCCGAGCTTCTTTGGAAGGGGCGCGAATTGAATCGATTGTTTGCCCAAACCGAGCACCGACCAAAGTTCCTCGGTGATGTGGGGCATGAATGGATGGAGCAAGCGCACGATGGCGGACAAAACGAAGTCCATTACCGCCAGGACCGATTTTTTCTTCGATTCGTCCTCGCTGAAGATTTCGGTCTTGGCTGCTTCGACGAACCAGTCGCAGTAATCGCTCCAGATAAATTCGTAAAGCCGTTGCGCGACCGTGTTGAATTCGTACTCCCGATAACCTTTTTCAACCGCATCTATCGTTTCATTCAAGCGTGCGAGAACCTCGATCGCATAAATTGAAAGCGCTCCAAAACTTGACTGCTTTAAACACTCAAGTTTCCCGGGCTCGATTTGCGGGGCCCCATGCATTTGACGGAAGCGCGAGACGTTCCAAAGCTTGGTCGCGAAGTTGCGCCCTTCTTCGATTTGTTTTTCATCGAAGCGAATGTCCTGGCCGCTCGGAGCGATCCGCATCAAGCCAAAGCGCAAACCGTCCGCCCCGTATTTGTCGATCAACTCGAGCGGGTCGGGCGAGTTGCCCAGCGACTTGGACATTTTTCGGCCTTGTTTGTCGCGAATGATGCCGGTGAAGAAAACGTCGTGGAACGGAATGTTGTCTACGACCTTGCCGGATTTCCCTGGTTTGAACTCGAGACCAGCGATGATCATTCGCGCGACCCAGAAGAAAATGATGTCCGGCCCGGTCACGAGAACACTGGTTGGATAAAATTTCTTCCGCGTTTTTGAGTCCATGGTTTCGTAGGCCCAAAGCCACGACGAAAACCAGGTATCGAGTGTGTCGTCGTCCTGGACCCAGTTCTCCGGATCCTTTGGCGGCTTAAGCCCGACATAAATTTCTGTCTTCTGTCCCCTGTCCTCTGTTCTCTGCTTTCGGTACCATGCCGGTATGCGATGTCCCCACCAGACCTGCCGGCTGATGCACCAGTCCTGAATATTCTCGAGCCATTGTGCGTAGACTTTTTCCCAATGCTTGGGAAAGAAGCGGATCAGATGTTTTTTAACGACCGCGAGCGCTTCTTTCGTTTTTGGGTAACGCAGAAACCATTGCTCGCTCAGCCGCGGCTCGATCGGCACATCGCTGCGATCGCTGAAGCCGACACTGTTTTCGTGAGGTTCCGTTTTCGAAAGCAGTCCCCTCTCCTGCAACAGCTCGGCCGCTCTCTTGCGTGCTTCGAAGCGATCGAGTCCGTCCAATTCCGGAACCGCAGGACAATTTATTTTTCCATCGGGCGTCAGAACGTCGATCACGGGTAGCTTGTGACGTTGGCCCACTTCGAAATCGACTTTGTCGTGCGCGGGCGTGACTTTTAGGACGCCGGTGCCGAATTCGGGATCGATCGCAGCGTCGGCGACAACCGGAATTTTTTCGCGCGGCATCGGACGCCACACTTCTTTGCCGACAAGATCGACATATCGCTTGTCTTTCGGATGAACGGCGACACCGGTGTCGGCCATGATTGTTTCCGGCCGCGTAGTAGCGACTTCCAGAAATTTTCCGGGCTGATCTACGATTTCGTAGCGGACGTAATAAAGATTTCCTTTTTGCGGTTTGTTAATGACTTCCTCGTCCGACAACGCAGTTTGGGCTGCCGGGTCCCAGTTGATCATCCGTCGGCCGCGATAGATCAGACCTTTCTTGTAAAGATCGACAAAAACTTTTTCGACAGCGCGCACGTAGCCTTCGTCCATCGTGTAACGCTGGCGCGACCAATCGCACGAACAGCCAAGCCGCTTAAGTTGTTGAATGATGATGCCGCCGTGTTTGTCCTGCCATTCGAGGACGCGCTCCAAAAATTTCTCGCGGCCAAGATCGTGGCGAGTGACGCCTTCGTTTTTCCGCAGCCATTTTTCGACCGCGGTCTGCGTCCCAATTCCGGCGTGATCCATCCCTGGCAGCCAAAGGACTTCGAACCCCTGCATCCGCGCGCGTCGGGCGAGAATGTCTTGAATGCTGTCATTCAAGACGTGGCCGAGCGTGAGCACGCCGGTGATGTTCGGCGGCGGCATTACGATCGAGAACGGCTTTTTCTTCGAATTCGCGTCCGCTTCAAAGTCGCGATTGTCGATCCAACATTGATACCATTTCGGCTCAACCGTCTTCGGATCGTAGGTTTTCGAAAGCTCAGCCATTGCGAAGAATCATCCGAGAGGCAACGTGGATTGCAAGAGGTAGAGGCGATTGACCTCAATCGCCATGGCGGTTCGGTGAACCGCCGCTACCTGACGACTTGCAGCAAATCGTTAGCGCGATGATTCTTGCCGCTGCATGAGTAACGAGCGACCGATTGGCGTATTCGATTCCGGAATCGGCGGCTTGACCGTGGTCAAGGCGCTGCGCGATCTGCTGCCGAACGAAAGCATCTCCTATCTCGGCGACACCGCGCGTGTGCCCTACGGTCCTAAGAGCCCTGAAACGGTGCAGCGTTACGCCATCGAACTGGCCGAGATGCTAATGAAACAAAACGCGAAGGCGCTGGTTGTCGCCTGCAACACGGTTTCGTCCGTCGCGCTTCCAGCGTTAACGAAAAAATTTCCCGTGCCGGTGGTCGGCGTGATCGAGCCGGGGGCGCGCGCAGCGCTGGCGGCCAGCCGCAATCGTCACATCGGCGTGATCGGAACGCGCGCAACGATTCGGAGCGGTGCCTACGAACAAGCGTTGCGGGCCGCGGACGGTAGTGTACGCGTGAGCAGTTGCGCTTGCCCGTTGTTGGTTCCGCTGATCGAAGAAGGTTTGCTCAACGACGACGTCACCGATCGAGTGATCATGCGCTATCTCGAACCGCTGATCGTCGACGATATCGACACGCTTGTGCTCGGATGCACACATTATCCTTTGCTCACGGGAGCGTTTGCGCGGGTGCTCAGGCGCCAGATCATGATCGTCGATTCCGCGCAAAACTGCGCACGGGCAGTTGAGGAAATGCTGGATCGACAATCGCTCCGCGCCGCGCCGCTGAATCACGGAGAGCTACATGTCGCGCTGACGGACGCAGCGGACAGTTTCCTTAACGTCGCGCGCGACGCATTGCAGTTGAAGTTCGGCGAGATCGAGCTGCGCGCTTTGCCTTAAATGGAACCGGAGAAAACGGATTCGCGGCCGGCGTCAGCGGAGCCGTCTCGCCAGTTGCATGCGTTGGGATGGTGGCGCGCCGTGTGAAAGGCAACGAGTGGCCGGACAAGAGAAGTCAGACGTCAGAAGTCACAGGTCGGAAGGGTGCAGCGAAAGTTAACGGCGATTGACCCCGCCCGACGCCTTCTTCGTCACCAGCTCGTACGAATGATCGATCATTTTTCGCAACTCTGCACCGGGGATGTCGCTTTCGAACTCGACGGTATTCCAGTGCTTTTTGTTCATGTGGTAACCGGGCCTGACTTGCTCGTAACGGTCGCGCAGCTCGAGGGCTAGATCGGGATCACATTTCAGATTCGCGGTCGTTGGAACTTCATCGAGAGAAGCGAGCGCAAACATCTTGCCGCCGACCTTGAAGACGACAACATCGGGACCAAACGGCGTGCCTTCGGTCGTTTGCGGCTTGCTCAGGCAGTATTCGCGAAACTTCGCAAGATCCATCAGGCAATTCGCGAAATGAGCAGGGTCACCAAATCTTTGATCGCGACGCGTTCCTGTTTCATCGAGTCGCGCTCGCGCAGGGTAACCGTGTCACGGAGCGCGGAATCTTTTTCCCCGAGTGTTTCGAAATCAACTGTGACGCCGAACGGCGTTCCGATTTCGTCCTGACGACGATAGCGGCGTCCGATTGCGCCCGATTCATCGTAGAAAACAAACAGGTTTGGCCGCAGAAGATCGACAATCTCCTTCGCCTTCGCGACGAGCTGCTCCTTATTTTTTAGCAATGGAAAGACAGCGCATTTGACCGGCGCGATGCGCGGATGAAAACGCAGCACGATCCGCGTCTCCATTTTTCCTTTGTCGTCGGGCGCCTGGTCTTCTGAATACGCTTCGCAAATCAGGGCGAGCACAGTGCGATCGACGCCGGCGCTCGGCTCGACCACATGCGGAATGAATTTCTGTTTCCTTTCCTCATCGAAGTACTCGAGCGATTTGCCGCTGGCCTTTTGATGCTGCGACAAATCGTAATCGGTCCGATACGCGACGCCTTCCAATTCCTGCCGTCCAAATGGGAAATCATATTCGATGTCGTAAGTCCCTTTTGAATAGAAAGCGCGCTCGTCATCGGAGACGGTCAGCACGTGGAGTTTGCTACGAGGGATTCCGATGTTTTCATAAAACTTGAGCCGCTCTTCCTTCCAGTACTCCAGCAGCTTCATCCCCTCTTCCGCCCGGCAAAAATATTCCAGCTCCATTTGTTCGAACTCGCGGGAGCGAAATGTGAAATTGCGCGGATTAATTTCGTTGCGAAACGCTTTTCCGATCTGCGCAATGCCGAACGGCAGTTTTTTCCGCGACACATCGAGGATATTTTTGAATTGAACGAAGATCGCCTGCGCGGTTTCGGGGCGGAGATAAGTGATGCTCGATTCGTCCTCAGTCGCGCCGACGTAAGTTTTGAACATCAGATTGAACGAGCGCGGCTCGGTCAGATCTTTCCCGCCGCAGACCGGACACTGCCTACCTTTTCCCTTGTCGATCACTTGATCTGCGCGCAATCGCGCTTTGCAAGATCGACAATCGACCATCGGATCACTGAAGGTGTCTTCATGTCCGCTCGCTTTCCAGACCGCGCGATTCATCAAAATCGAGCCGTCCATGCCGACGACGTCGTCGCGCTCGTGCACCATCACGCGCCACCAATAATCCTTCAGGTTGCGCTTCAACTCGACGCCGAGCGGGCCGTAATCCCAGAGCCCATTCAAGCCGCCGTAAATTTCGCTCGATTGAAAAATAAATCCGCGCCGCTTGCACAAGCTAACGATCTTTTCCATCCGCTGGGAATCAGACGGCGCACTCATTATTTTGGCCACAGATTAGCGCAGATTACGCAGATCAAAAGCCGTTGTAGAGGCGCTTGTGCCAAGCGCCTATTTATTTAGTTCGGTGCTTGAGAACAAGTACCGCTACAATTCTCTCTTACTGTTTCTCGACCGTGATTTCGGTTTTGACCGAGCTCGCAATGAAACAATTCTCGTGCGCCGCGTGATGCATCTTGTCGAGCTCTTCCGCAGTCGGTTTCTTTTCGCCCGAGAAGGTGATCTTCGGTTTTAACGTCACCTTTGTGATCGCCAATTTGCCTTCGGCATTCTTCTCCATGTGGCCGACTGCTTCATCGACATATTCGTCCATCACGAATTTTTGCTTACACGCGATCGCCAAGAACGTGAGCATATGACAGGCGGACAGCGACGCGACGAATGCTTCCTCCGGATCGACATTTTTCGGATCGCCCAAATAAGCGGGCGCGGCCGAGGCCGTCATTTCATGGCCGCCATCAAATTTCCAGGTGTGATTGCGGGGATACTTCTGGTAATCGAATGGCGCGTCGCCACGTTTCCAGGTGAGAGTCATTTTGTGTTCGGACATGCTTCTTAGATAGAACGCGAGTAGCCATCGGGCAAGCGCTTCGCTTGACTGATCACTGATCACCGGTCACTTATCACTCTCTTCAACGCGCGATTAGCTCAGTGGTAGAGCACTTGCTTCACACGCAAGGGGTCGCTGGTTCGATACCAGCATCGCGCAGGGCTTCTTGAGCGTGCGCGGCGCAGATTAAACTGGACGTTCGCGAAGCCGCAGAAGTTGTAGCGGCGTTTGTTCTCAAACGCCGAACTAATAAACAGGCGCTCGCCGCGGCGAGCGCCTCTACAACATTTCGAGTTGTTGATGCGGCCGCCGGAAGGCCGCCGTCGAAAGTTTCGGCCGTTCACCAAGACCGGCGCGGCGGCAACTGATATCGAACATCGACTCGATCTGCTCGGCAAAAATGCCTTCGCCGATCTGACGTTTGCGCCAACGCGAATCGTACAGCTTTTCCCCGCCGCGCGCGTGCCGGAGTCGCTCCAACACTTTCGCTTTCCGCTCCGGGAAATGTTCATCGAGCCAATGCTCGAACAAGGGCGCCACCGCCCAAGGCAATCGAAGTAATACGTGCCCCGCGAATTGGGCGCCCGCTTTAGCACACGCGGCGACAATTGCCGGAACTTCGTGATCGTTAATTCCCGGAATCACCGGCGCCACCATGACCCCAACTGGAATCTTTGCGGCGCGCAATTGTGCGACTGCGTCCAAGCGCGCAGCCGGCGGCGAAGTTCGCGGCTCGAGGATGCGCTGGAGTTTTGGGTCCAAAGTTGTGACCGAAAGATTCACGACCGCGCACTGATGTCGCGCCAATTCCGACAAAATGTCGATGTCACGCGTGACCAATCTGTTCTTCGTCAGGATGCCAACTGGATTGCGAAATTTCGCGATCACTTCAAGACAAGCACGAGTGATCCGCAGTTTGCGCTCGACCGGTTGATAGCAATCGGTCACCCCGCTCATCATCAGTAGTTGCGGTTTCCATTTCGGTGAAGAAAGCTCGGCTTCGAGCAACCGCGGCGCGTCCGGCTTGACCATGATGCGCGATTCGAAATCGAGTCCGGCGGAGAATCCGAGGTACTCGTGGGTCGGTCGGGCGAAACAATAGATGCAGCCGTGCTCGCAACCGCGATACGGATTGATGCTCGTTTCGAAGCCGACATCCGGACTTTGATTTCGTGCAATGATTGTTTTCGTGGCGTCCCGAAAATATTGCGTCGCGCGCCTCGGCTTCTCCTTTCCTTCGGGATCGGCATCGACAACATCGACATCGGTAAGATCGACATGCATCTTTTCAAACCGATTGGCCGGGCTCCAGGAAGCCCCGCGCCCGTGGATCGGCTCGCGACTTTGCGGCGTTTCGGCCACAACCGGCACGAATTTCTTGCGCTTCTCCACATCAGATGTTCGCATGAACATATCTAGTGTCGAGGAATTTTCGCCCCCACATAGAAGTTGTAGGGCAGGCGCATCGCCTGCCGAATTCAAGTTGGCAAGCGGAGCGCTTGCCCTACAAAACCTTCCACTCGCGTGGAGTGACGCCCTAAACCTGCTATAATCCCGCCGACGATTTCTTGATCACTCGTCACTAATCACTTGTCATTATTTTAGGAGGGGTGGCAGAGCGGTTGAATGCGCCGGTCTTGAAAACCGGAAGGCCGAAAGGCCTCGTGAGTTCGAATCTCACCCCCTCCGCCAAATCGGAAACCAGCCGCCAACCTCCAGAACCAGATCGCGAATAGACGAATGAAACTCCCGAAGATTCGAACGCAGTTCGACCGGTGGGGCGCGTTACGCGCCAGGGTTAGGAGCGAAGCTCTGAAGCTGGAGCCAAAGCGCGGCTTTGGATAATCTCACCCCCTCCGGTCCGAGCCGGACTGGCATTTCTCTCTTCCGCTTGCTCTTAATCTGACTCTGGGTCGCATGAGCAATGAAGATACTCGGTTCGATTGGCGGGAGGCGACAGCGCAAGCAAAGATTCTTCGGCTCATGGAGAGCCACGGCGGCATCAGTGCGGAACGGTTGATCGAACTTTCTTATTTGAAATGATTCGGAACTTGCCAGTTTTTTCATCAAAACTGGCGGTGAATCCGTAGTTGGCGTCCTTGCCATCACCGCGAAAGACATCGTTTTGTTCGAGCAACAGCACACCCGGTTTTACCCATCGAACTGGATTGACGTATTCGTTCCTAACATCACCTTCGGCATCGACCCGCAGCTCCTGCGTATCAAGTTGGATAAAAAGATCACCTGAACTGTGATAAACGTAGGTGTCGCTAACGCGGGGACCGCTGTATAAAGAAAACGCCAACCATTTCGAATCCTGCGACCAGATCAAAGCGGCCGCGCTGCCGCTGTAGTTTTGAGGAAGGTTCATTACGGCCTTTTTCGATGGCAGAGAAACGAGTTTGACTGCGGTGATCAGACTGGAATCGATATTGTTCGGATCTTCTGGCTCGCTGCTACATGAAATGCGCATAGCGAATTTTCCGTCCGGCGAGATGTCACGAATTTTCTCGAACTTCGCCGGTGGAGACTCGGCTTCAGGTGGGATGTAATTCTTCAGTTCTTCAATTCGGTCTTCCGTTTTTCGTTTCAAATAACGGAATGCCAATACGTCGTCGGCCGCCCGCGGATCCGGAATGGCCACATCGTGGTCCGCCAGGGTGGATACGTGCGACTCGCTTGTGCTTTCTTCGGTGGCAGCAGAATGGTTGCGAGACTTAACCCAAGCGCGCTGCGCATTCTTGAATTCCTCCTGTCCATTTGCTGGCAGACTCGACAACAGTTTTTGATATAGCTCGTTCATCGCCGCGTCCGATTTTCGGAATTCCGCCTCGGTTTCCTTAAGTTCCTGTTCCAATGTGCGCTGCGAAGCTTGATTCTGAGCGCGAGTGAACTGACTACTAGCAAACAAAATCAGCAACGCACCCATCACGACCCAAGCCGTCCTGGAAGACGGTTTTCTCCTCATAGCGTGCCTAAGCAGAACATATCAGATTGCGCACTGTCCAATACGAAAGCGTGCGGGCCTGAGCCTGCTAACAAGCGTTCCGGATTAGACCGGATTTCGATTTGGCGCGAAACAGTCTCTGGTACGCGCGCGAACACCCGGTGACGAAATAAGCAGACTAATCTTGCAATTCGGCGGCGGGTCGTGTCTCCGCCGTCTTTCGAAGGAAGAAATGGGTCACCAGAATAGCAGATAAAATTCCGAGGACGGCTGCGCAGACGACGTCAGACAAATAATGCGCGCCCAGATACAATCGTGAAAGGCCGATGAGTAACGGAATTGAGAGGCAGGCCAAACCGATTCGTCTCCTGGCCAACAGGAGCACACCAAAAAAACCGGTCGAAGCATCGACGTGGCCTGACGGAAAAGAGTGATATTTCGAACTCCAGTTCGGTCCGTTCCACATTTGTTCAGACTTCACCGACGGCCGGGCCCGACCGGTCGTGAGTTTGATCGCTCGCCCCGCCAATCCGGCGATCGCGAGCGCGATCAACATTGCCAGAAAAATTCTCGTCCATTTCTTGTTTCTACGCCACCAAGCGACACCGGCGAGGATGAGTCCAAGTAGGAAGTGTTCCGGCCAATCGCCGAACCGGCTCACGTTTTGCATAAAACTGCGTATCGCGGCGCCTTGATGAGTCGCCATGAAATTCGCGACTGACACATCGAAATAAAAGGCCACCGCTATGATGATTGCGGCAATCAGAATCCCGGTCAGCCAGTAAAAAACGGCGGCGCGCTTCACAAATAACAATTCTTGCTCTTGCTCCTAATCGACCTAGAGCGAGCATGAGCAGGATAAACTCAAGCATGGCGAAATACGCGATTTTATTTTTCGGATGCGTCCTTTTTCATGTGATCGGGACGTGGAGTATTCCGCTGATCGACCGCGACGAACCGCGCTTTGCCGAAGCGTCGCGGGAAATGATCGAGCGCGGCGATTACATCGTTCCGCATTTCAACAATCAACTGCGCCTCGACAAACCTCCCCTCGCCTATTGGGCGCAGGTCGCGAGCTATAGAATTTTCGGGGAAAACGATTTCGCCGCGCGCTTTCCGTCAAGCGTCGCAGCCGCGCTCGTTGCATTGTCAATCTTAGGATGGGGAACAAGAATCGGAGGAGAACGAGTCGGTTGGTGGGCGGCAATTATCTTCACCCTTTCGCTGCAAACATTTATCCACGCCAAAGCCGCTGTGGCCGATATGTGGCTGGTTTTGTTTATGACAACGGCCCATTGGGCTGGATATGAATTGCTTTTCGGAAAACGCTCAACGCCCAACGCTCAACCACCGCTTAATTCAGACACGCTGGGTTGGTGGCTATGTTTTTATGTCGCACTGGCGCTGGGATTCTTAGCAAAGGGACCGATTGCCTGGACACCGCTATTGACCATCGTGGCGGTGAAACGTTTCCTGCGCGATGTCGAAGTTGCGAAGTATTTCAAATTCGGGAGTGGAATTCTACTGATGCTCGCCATCGTCGCGCTCTGGGCCGTTCCTGCTCTCATGCAAACGAATGGCGAATTTTTCAGGGTTGGAATTGGTCGCCACGTCCTCGGTCGATCGTTCGGCGCGATGGAAGGTCACGGCGCAAACTCGTTAGGCGTTTATCTTCTCCTTTTGCCGTTCTATTTCGTTACCGTCTTCGCCAGCTTTTTTCCGTGGTCGATCAAATTGCCGACACTCACAAAAAAGCTATGGGGGGAGCGCGGCAAGGTCGACATCTACCTGTTAAGCGGCACCGGAATTATTTTTGTCGTCTTCAGTTTAATCAAAACAAAATTGCCTCACTATACGCTTCCGGCGTTTCCGCTCTTCGCGCTTGTGGCTTCGCGACGCATCAACAGCGAGCGTTTCCTAAGAGCTGCCGCGGTTATCGTAATTTGCCTTTATCTCGCGCTCGGTTTCTTCGCTGCGCCTTTTGTCGCTCGATTCTTCCCCGCGGCCCAGCTTTACCAAAAATGCCGCAACGATTTGCGTCCCGAAATGGAGTTCGGCGCGGTGGATTTTCAGGAGCCAAGTTTGGTTTGGTATTTTCGTTCGCGGGTGAAGGGTTGGATGACGCCGTTGAAACAAACAAACGCGGCGGAGTTCATGGGAAAGGATGGAGCGCGTTTTATTATTCTGCCAACGAGCCTGGCAGCAGCAACATTTCCGGAGCGTCCTGTGACATGGAAAAGCTTTTCGACGCGAGGTTTCAACGTCGCCAAAGGCAAAGATGTCGATCTTACGCTTGTGTTGAAGCCGGATTAACTCATTTGACGATTTAACGATTTAACGATTTAACGATTTGAAATGATCACGTTTCTCGATGGCAAACTCGTGAGCGCGCTGCCGACTCAGGCAGCGGTCGACGTCAATGGCGTCGGCTACGAAGTGTTCATTCCGTTATCAAGCTACGACAAACTTCCCGCCGTCGGCCAGCCGATCCGGATTCTCACCCATCTGGCCGTGCGCGAAGACGCGCATGTGCTTTACGGATTCATGAGCGCGGCCGAACGAGATCTGTTTCGATTGCTGGTGAACAACGTCAGCGGGATCGGTCCGAAACTGGCCCTTGCTGTCTTAAGCGGGATGAGCGTGACGAATTTCAAAACTGCGGTCGTGAATTCCGATACCGCGGCCATTTCGAAGATCAGCGGCCTCGGAAAGAAGACTGCCGAACGGATCGTTCTGGAATTGAAAGACAAGCTCGGCGTGGCCGCTGCCTGGGAAGCTGCGGCCGCCGCTCACGCGCCGACTCCAGAGCAAGAGCAGGCAAACGAAGCGGTCCTCGCGTTGATCGCGCTCGGGTACAAACAGGTCGACGCCCACAAAGCCGTGCGCGATTTACAGTCACAAGGCCAGGCGAAATCGGCGGAAGAACTGGTGAAGCTTGCGTTGAAAAAGATGGCGGCGGGTAGGTAGCAGAAAAGGCCGAACGCTGAACGCCCAACATCGAATGTCGAATTCAAACTCTGCATTGGGCGTTGGACGTTGGGCGTTGGACGTTCGACGTTAAGCAGGAAACATGGTCGCCGTCGCAGAAAACAGATTGGAAGCAATCCGCAGCGCGCTCCCTAAAGAGAGTCTATTTGCGGAAAAGGATTGGCTTCTTTCGCCCGACGCGTTCCCGATCGAGCAAAAATTTCTAACCGATCTCGAACAGCTCGGGCATCGATTGTTTGTTTTCCAGCGCGCCTGCAATCAACTTTATCAACTCAGCGTCAACGGAAAACAGCCCGGGTGGATCGCGCGCTATCTGGACGCCGGTAAGCCGAAGGAATTGATCGAGTTTTCGCGGAGAAAAGAAATCCGCGACGATCTACCACGAGTGATTCGGCCGGATCTGATTCTTACCGATAACGGTTATATCATCGTCGAAATCGATTCGGTGCCGGGCGGCATCGGTTTAACCGCGTGGCTTAACCAAACCTATTCCGCATTCGACAAAGAAATCGTCGGCGGCGCTGACGGAATGCTGGATGGATTTCTAAGCGTGTTGCCGAATGGCGGCGACATCGTCATTTCTCAAGAAGCCGCGACTTATCGCCCGGAGATGGAGTGGATCGCCGCACGCTTGAAAGATCGCCAACCTAATTTGGACTGGCGCGTGGTCGCAGCAGAAAACTACGAGCCACAAGATGGCCGCGAGGTTTACCGATTTTTTGAGCTCTTCGATCTGCCAAACATTCCGAAGATCGACAATCTGTTACGCGCGAACGCCGAAGGTCGCGCCACCATCACGCCACCGATCAAACCGTTCCTGGAAGAGAAAATGTGGTTCGCGCTTTTTTGGTTGAAACCGCTGCACGAATTCTGGCGGCGCGAGCTCGGCGAGAAATATTTCCTGAAGCTCCAAGAAGTAATTCCCTACTCGTGGATGCTCGATCCGACTCCATTGCCACAGCACGCAGTCATTCCGCGTCTCGAAATCCATGATTGGCGCGAAGCGGCCAAGTTCAGTCAAAAAGATCGGGATCTTCTCTTGAAAGTGAGCGGGTTTTCGCCGCTCGGCTGGGGCAGTCGCGGAGTTTCACTAGGGTCCGATCTCGCTCACGCCGAATGGGAAAAGAGGATCGACAATGCGCTCGCCACTTTTGACTCGTCGCCAACGATCATGCAGCGCTTCCACAAAGGTCGGTTGTTCGAACATCGTTACTGGGATCCAGATTCCGGCGAATTAAAAACGATGAAAGGCCGAGTGCGTCTCTGCCCGTACTACTTCGTGGAAAACGATCGGGTGAAATTGCGCGGCGCTCTCGCCACCATCGTTCCGGCCGACAAAAAATTTGTGCACGGCATGCGCGACGCGATCCTGGCACCGTCGCGCAGTGAATCCTAACTAGTCCACAGTAATTACGACTTTTCCGCGAGCGTGTCCCTCTTCGAGATACCGGATCGCGTCAGGGACTTCGCTCAACGACTTGTACGTTCGGTCGATAACCGGCTTGATCTTGCCCGACTGCATCATGTCGGCAAGGAGTGTCAGGTCCTTGGTGCTCGGGTCCGCCATCATCATGCCCATTTTCTGACTTACGAACTTGGAGAAAAGCGCGGCCTTTAGTGCTTTACCAAGAACTCCGACCAAACCTTGTTCGTTCACTCCTCCGCCGCCGATCATGACGTAGATGCCGGTGGGAGTTAAGACACGTCGGCACTCCGACAACGAGTGGTTCGCCACATTATCTAAAATCACGTCGTAGTGTTGGTTGCCTTTGGTGAAATCTTCTTTCGTGTAATCGATCACGTGATCCGCACCGAGCGATTGGACAAGTTCGACGTTGCGTGTGCTGCAAACGCCGGTCACCTCTGCGCCAAAATTCTTGGCAAGCTGCACCGCGAACGTGCCAACTCCGCCCGAGGCGCCGTTGATTAGCACTTTCTGTCCGGGTTGAACTTTTCCTTTGTCACGAACCCCTTGCAGCGCCGTGATTCCAGCGATGTTGATGGAAGCCGCTTGCTCAAACGTGAGGCCAGCCGGTTTTAGCGCTACCGATCCCACTGCTCGACGGCACACGTATTGGGCAAATGCTCCGTCTCTTCCGCCAAACACATCATCGCCCGGTTTGTACTGAGTGACGTCCTTGCCGACCGATTCAACCGTCCCGGCAAAATCAACACCAAGACGTATGTCTTTTGGTTTACGCAGCCCGACGCCCATCCCTCGCATAAAATACGGCGTGCCCTCAACGAAATGCCAGTCATACGGGTTCACCGACACCGCGTGAACCCTCACCAGGATTTGATCGTCTCCCGGGACTGGCTTTTCAATGTCTTCGAGCTTGAGATTCGCAAGCCCGTAATCGCAATGAACGATGGCCTTCATCGGGTTGCTCGGCGCGGCGGCACTTTTTTTGTCGCAATCATTGGTCGATCGCCAATAGGCGACAAAAACAAAAAGGAATGCGAGCACCAGGAGGACAAGAACAACGCGGAAAATCCACTTCAGTAGTCGTTTCATAAGCCGGATGAATGTTTGGAGGTTAGCGAGAGACAGCGATCATCTGCGAAAAGATTCAGCAACACCAGCTTGCGTTTGTTTTCAATCGCTTGGGAGTCTCATTCAACAGTGATCACGACTTTTCCGCGAGCGTGGCCTTGTTCCAGGTAACGAAGAGCATCAGCGGTGTCACTCAATTTGTAAGTCTTATCGATGACCGGCGTCATCTTTCCGGATTGCATGAGATCGGCCAGGACCATCATGTCCTTTTTATTGAATTCCGCGATGTAGGAGACGAACTTCTGGCTAACAAACCGTGACCGTAGATAGGCATTGAGTTCGCCGGCCAAACGCATCCCCATGCCATCGTGCCATCCCGCTCCTCCAACGCCGGCCATGACACAGATGCCATTTGGATTCAAAATGCGCCGCCGTTCCGAGAACGAATGGTTCCCAATGAGGTCGAAGATTAAGTCGTAATGCTGATCGCCTTTCGTGAAATCTTCCTTCGCGTAATCAATGACGTGATCTGCGCCAATTGATCGGACAAGATCGACATTGCGCGTGCTGCACACGCCAGTGACCTCGGTCCCGAACGATTTCGCTATCTGAACCGCGAAAGTGCCAACGCCGCCCGAAGCGCCGTTGATCAAAACTTTTTGGCCGGCCTGAATCTTTCCCTTGTCGCGAAGTCCCTGCAATGCGGTGATCGCCGCCACCGGGACAGCAGCCGCTTGGTCGAAAGTCATGTTCGCCGGCTTCAGCACGACTGCTCGGTCCGCCAATACGCAGACGTACTCAGCGATGGCGCCGTTCTTCCCGCCAAACACTTCGTCGCCAGGTCTGAAGTTAGTGACGTTTTTGCCAACTGCTTCGACGGTGCCGGAGTAGTCGACACCTAGTCGAGTATCCTTTGGTTTACGCAAGCCAAAGAGCGGACGAAGGAGGAGAGGGCCTCGAATAGTGAGATCGAGTGGATTGACTGAATTCGCGCGAACCTTCACCAAGACCTGGTTGTCATTCGGAACCGGTTTTTCGATTTCCTCAACCTTGAGGACCTCGGGGCCGCCGTACTCGCAATGGGTAATGGCTTTCATCGGATTACTCGGAGTAGGCCTATGATCGCAATCGTTAGTCGACATCCAGTAGGCAATAAACGTCACCACTAGCAAACCGGCGAAAATGACGGCTACACTCCACTTGAGAAAACGCTTTATCTTCATCGGCCTAACGAGCCTGCTCGCCCTGTTCCATAGTGATTACGATTTTTCCTCGCGCGTGGCCTTCTTCGAAATACCGCATCGCCTCCGCGGTCTCGCTCAACTTGTAAGTCCGGTCGATGACGGGTGTGACCTTCCCCGTTTCCATGAGGTCGCTCAACAACTTCAGATCCTCTTTGTTAGTTGTCGTACCATACCCGACGAACTTCTGACGCACGAACCGCGATAACAGTTTCGTTTTAAGAATCCCAACAATACGCTCCCATGCTTCCGGGTGTAGTCCCGCTCCTCCGATTCCGGCAATGACGCAGACGCCATTAGGAGTTAAGACCCGGCGACGATCGGAAAAGGAGTGGTTGTTAACGTTATCAAAAATGACGTCGTAACGCCGGTCGCCTTTGGTGAAATCCTCCTTGGTGTAGTCAATGACGTGATCTGCGCCGAGGGATCGGACAAGGTCCATTTTTCCCGTACTACATACGCCCGTTACTTCTGCGCCGAACGACTTCGCTATCTGGACAGCGAAAGTGCCCACGCCTCCGGTTGCGCCGTTGATCAGGACCTTTTGTCCCGGCCGAATGTTACCTTGGCGAAGACCTTGCAAGGCGGTGAATCCGGCCCAAGCCACCGCGCCCGCTTGTTCAAACGTCACGTTAGCCGGCTTAATAACCAATCCTCGCTCGCGAGCACACGCATACTCCGCAAGAGTAGGACGACCCACACCAAAGACTTCGTCGCCCGCTTTGAACAGCGTCACGTTTTTGCCAACCACTTCAACCGTGCCGGCCATATCGTTGCCCAGCCCTGTTTTCTCTGGTTTGCGCAGCCCCGACATCAGGCGAAGCGGCCACGGACCTCGCATCAGGCCCGGATCAATAAAATTGAGGGAAGCCGCGCGAACTCTGATCAAGACTTGATCGACATTCGGAACAGGCTTTTCAACGTCTTCAAACTTGAGAACGTCGGGTGAACCGTACTCGCAAAAACGAATGGCTTTTATCGGATTGACCAAAGCAGTCTTGCGATCGCAATCGTTAGTCGATCTCCAATAGGCGACGAACCCGGCCAGGAACGCCAATATTAACGCGAACAAGATCGCGCGTACGCTCCACTTTAGAATGCGTTTTAGCTTCATCGGCCTAACGAGTCAGGCAGCCTCGGCCGGAAGCGCTTTGACATTGGCGCCTCTGATCAAGAAGTAGAGCATGATTGCCATTTCGGCGAAGAATGCCGGCTGCAACCAACCAAAAGCGGCGCCGTAGTAATCGGGGAAGAACTGCGCGGTGATGCTAAGCGCGACCCAAGCGAAGCATGCGATGATCAACCAAATGCCCAAGATGCGCGGCAGGAATCCGGACTTGAAGACGAGCAGCCCAAAAGGAAAGAGCCATACGCCCCAGAAGATCTCATTGATGAATTCTCCCTGGTTATGCAAACGCAGGGACAGGAAGCCGAGCGCGTCGCGCTGTACTTTATCGACAACGTCGAGAAACTCGCCGCCGCGAAACAGAATCAGCGCAGCGATATTGTTCAAAGTGTTGAGAAATCCAACCGCGGCGGAGACCAGAACAAACGCCACCATTAACATTGCCCATGTCTTGTTCACGTTGCTGAGCAACCGATACAGCGCGATGCCGAGGCAGATGAAAATGACGTGCCCGATAAGGTCTCCGAAGATCGACAAACGAAACATCGTTTCATGCGCCAGGATGTTATCGGCCGTGGCTGCGGCGTTTCCGTGAACGATCAATTTGCCCGGAACATAAATCATGGCGAATGGCGCCACGAGAACTAGCGACAGATACACGACGCCAGCGATCCGCGCTGCTTTGACAGTTGGATGCATAAATTTCAGTTTTTCAGGGTTTCAGCTTTTCAGTTTCTCGTGGGAATCACAGCGGTCCGCGATAACGGCGCAGCCGGATCGCGACGGCGATGAAGACGGCTGCGAATGCCAGTCCAATCCAAAGATCCGGCGTGCTCAGATATCTCCCCGGAGTGAGGGAGTCAATCGCCATGCCGTGATGTGCTTGAAAATCAAAAGCCTCCGGGGCAAATCCCATCAAACGGTTTCCGAGCATCGCCGCGAAATGCGACGTGTTGAAGGTGATCTTCTCGAAGAAGGCGATTCCAAGCAACGGCAAGACCGCCCAAAGAAACGTCGCTCGTCGCACCCAGCCTGAAACCAGTAACGCCCAGCCATAAATCGGCGCGTGCCAAAGCGCGATCACGATTAAGCCGTAAAGGAGGATGGCTGACTGCTGAATTAAATTGAAATTCGCAAAGGTTGTTCCGCCAAGGCCGCTCGGCAGAAGCACCGCCGTGCTGATCAGCAGCATGATAAATTGCGTAACAACGGTGATTGCAAAAGTAACCAGTGGCAGAACGACGAGCGGAATCGTAGCCTTTGAAAGCACGGTGGTACGATCCGAAACCGGCAGCGATTTCCAAAAGAGAATGCTGCGTTCGCGGCGTTCGCCGTGCAATGCGTCCAGGCAATAAAAAACTCCGATGATAAACGCGGTGAAGATGAACATCATCGCCGCGATGTCGTAGGGCAGTTCAATGGCGGATTGCCGGTGCGCCGGATCAAGCAACAAGGCGTTCTGCCGGCGACCCGGCAGATGAAACGAGCCGACGAGGGAGCCGAACAAAATGATCGCGGCAACGATCGCCGGCGCGATGTAAATCGAATGGTTCTCCCACAATTCGCGCAGCACCGACCAGTAGAATGGTCGCGTCGCGACAGCGCTGGAGCTCGGAGCCGGGAGCTCGGAGTTGGCCGGTGATTCTCCCGGTGAAATGGATGTACTATTCATTTATTTCCCCTCTCCTCCGTCTCTGGTCTCCTTGCTCCTCGCTCCTCGCTCCCTGCTCCCTGCTCGTTGCTCATGACTGCAACGAACAAATCGGCGATGTTCGGCGTCCGCACATCGCCCAGCGCGGCGAGTTGGCCACGATCGACATGATCGAACAGCATGACGCTGCGGCCGAATACTTGTCGTTCGTTTAGCGGCTTGAGGGACCGCGCTCCGGCGACATGGTCCGGGTCCACCATCACTTCCACATAGCGCGACTCGAATTCTTCCATACTGCATTCGAGCACGATCCGACCGTGGTTGATGAACATGAGATCAGTCAGGACGTCTTGGACTTCTTCCACCTGGTGCGTCGTCACGACGATGGTGCGAGTGCCATCGAAGTAATCGTTTAAGAGAGAATCGTAGAATTGTTTGCGGTAGAGGATGTCGAGCCCAAGGGTCGGCTCGTCCAACACCAGCAATTTCGCGTCGATCGCCATGACCACCGCAAGGTGCAGTTGGGCGACCATGCCTTTCGATAATTGCCGTACTTTGCTCGTGCGTTTGATCGTGGTCTTCGCCAGAAAACCTTCCGCCTTCGCGCGATCGAATTTCGGATGCACACCGGCGACGTAATCGAGTAACTGCGTGACGCGAATCCAACGCGGCAACACCGCGACGTCGGCAATGAAAGAGACATCACGCATCAGTTCTTCCCGTGCGCTCCAAGGATCGCGGCCGAGGACAGTTAATTGTCCTTCGTAAGAGGTGAGACCGAGAATCGCGTTGAGCGCGGTGGTTTTGCCGGCGCCGTTGGGGCCGATCAGTCCAAGAATGCGTCCTTCTTCGATGCGAAGATCGACATTGTCCAAGGCGACGGTTGCGCCAAAAACTTTCCGAAGACCGCGAGCTTCAATACATGCCATAGCTGGTGTCTCACGGTTGATGGTTGAGGGTTGAGGGCTGATTGTTGAAGGATGGGCGTTCATGATTTTCGGCTTCCCCCATCTGACCGCTGACCTCTGACCGCTGACCTCTGACTCTTCGTGGCGGCTTCCAATAATTCTTCAGTCGTTAGGCCGAGTCGCCGAATGGTCGCATGAACTCTGGGCCAATGTTCCGCCAAAAACTTTTCGCGCTCTCCTTTGAGCAAGAGATCGCGCGCTCCAGCTTTGACGAACATGCCGAGGCCGCGCTTCGTTTCGACCAGTTGCTCGTGGACCAGTTGTTGATACGCCTTCAAGACCGTGAGCGGATTGACCCGATGCTCGGCCGCAACGTTGCGGACGGACGGGAGCGGATCGCCTTCGTTGAGTACGCCGTCGAGTATCATGTGGACGACCCTATCGCGCAGCTGTCGATAAATCGGCTGTCCGTCATTCCATTCACGATTCATCCTGCGCTCCAAACAACCTTTGCGAGAGGATTTCGAGATCTCGTGTTGATCGATCCAGTTTCATTTAGTGATATAGTTAACTATATCACTAGTGCTCTGGCAAGCCCTTTTTAAGGAATTTTTCTCCAGACGAACGGCCCCGAGTCGCCTTTACATCAATTCGGCGCGCTCATTCTAACTCCGCCTGCACGCGTTCCTTCATGTCGGTGTATGCAGTCTCGATTAGCTTCGTTAGAGCCGTAGCATTGAAGTCACGGCCGGGTCGGAGCTTCACGTGACGCATAAACTTGCCTGTGCCTTCCAATAGACCGTCCGGATCGGCAATTTCGGCACCGCGAAAGAACCCAACGTTTACGTGAGCTTTGAAGGCGTTGACGTACCCGAATGCTGCGTCAGCTATGCACGCCGTCGGATGCCCATCATGCAACAGTTCTCGCACATCATCTCCACACTTACGCATAACCCCAAACCAATGCTGCGCGATTACACCCAAGTCCCCCGTATGCGCCGTCATCCAGGTCTCAATGGCTGGATCACGCCTAACTGAACCGGAGAACCGCAGGAGCTGATTCATGACCGTTACACAACAAGCAGAGTGTGGAGAGGATTCTGGGTCTTGGGCCTAACGAGAATAAGATGAGCGACGGCCAACAAGAGCGAGCGTCGCTCGAAGTGGAAGTGATTTAATCATCTGAAATGTGAACGCGCGTCGGGTGCAGGTTCGCTCCAGCGCTTGGTTAGACCTCGCGCGTTCCGACAACTATTCAAGGTACTACTTCGGCGACATCATGCGGTCGGGCATTAACGGCGCGGTTCCAAAATTGACACTGAAGCGTTTGCACCACACCGAAACGGCACGGTATTTCGACAAGTCCACGTCGGGGCTGAGAGTGTAGTTTTGATCGCCGATGTTGCCCTTGATCGACCCCAGGTCGATGAAGCCGGCGCGCTCGACGCTTGCGCTGTCTTTTGCATCGTCGGCAGCCACGAGGTAAATGTGAACGTCAGGGCCGTTCGAGGTCCTGAAGTTCGTGAAACGGAGAATGCGACTGCCGTCCCCCATCTGGTAAACGGTTGCGGTGCCCGTGGTCGGGTGCGCCACACCGTAAAATGTCCCGGAGGCAAACGTCTGTTCGGCCGAGCTTCCTTTCGCGGTCGGGAATTCCTCATGGACGCGACGATTGACGACAAGACGCTCCGGCCGAAATGCGTACCAAGCCAAGAACAATGCGATGACGACTACGAGAATTGCAACTGCCTTCCAATTTTTCATTTTTATCTTTCCTCCAAACTAAGAATCATATGAAAACTAGACATCGGAACGGCCAGCGGCTGGCTGGAGCGCATGGTTAGGCGTTGGGGCGCGATGTAAGGTGACATGGTAGGAGACTTTGCGACGCGTGTCATCGCCGTGGAAGCTCAGCTTATTAAGATCCTGGACCGCCGCTTTGCCGTGCTCGGGCCCGCTAATTTCGAGTCGACCAGAAGGTGCGGAGACGAATGCGCGTGAGGCAACGTACTTCGGGGCCTTGACCGCCACGAACGAGTTCCCTGTGAACGCCTGAACCCACCTGCCGATAACCGAGTGGCCACCAAATGCCGCCTCAAGGTGCGCTACGCCGCGATCGTTGCTTGTTGTGGTGTGAGGCGTCTTTCGAGCTTCGAGCGGTGCTAGCTCCTTGCCGTCACCGGAGCGAACTAATTCGACTGTCGCTCCGCGGATCGGCGCGCCTGTGTCTGCATCGGTGACTTCAATGGACATATCCAGCTCCACGGTGACAGCTACGATCGCGAGCGCCGGCAGCGAATGGGTTGCAGACGTCTTCGCCGGTGTCTCGCAACGGAGAGTAGCCAATGGGAGAAGCAGCCAGAAACATAGCGACGTTCTCATACGCCTAACGAGAATTAGGCCGAATTAATCTGCATTTAAAGGCAGATTTTTCAGGTCTAATCCTTGCGATCGCACCGGTCGCCGTCACGGCAAATCGTAGGTCGTAATCTCGAGTTGGTGGCCGTCGGGGTCGGGGAAATAAATCGAGTGCGAAATTTCGTGGTCCTGAAATTCGAACCGAATGCCGCGCTGCTTCAACTCTTCTTGAGCAGCCAGAAAATTTTTCCGATTCGCGCGGAACGCTAAGTGAAGCATCCGGACGCCGGCGCGCTCGGATTTCGACGGGGTGTTTGATTGCGCAGGGAACAACGCGATCGCGGTTGTGCCTTTGCCGATAAACGTGGGAATGCCGTTCCATACGTCTTTGTAGCGATGCTCAAAACCAAGAACGTCGATGTACCATTGGGCGGCCCGTTCGACATCGCGCACGCTCATCGCGACGTGATCGATGCCTTCGAGTTCCATAAGAAAGACAGAATGCACAAAATCTACAGAATTGAAATCGGCGAAAGAGGGCAAATTGCCAGTAAGGCCAATCATTTTGTGAATTTCGTTGATTGTATCTCGGCCGCGCCCGCGGCGCTCGACCCCCCACCTCGCGGCTTCACCGGCCACGTCGCGTCTCCCGAACGCTCCATTCCATCTGAAATCGGAATTGTTTCCCAGCGTCCAGCCTGATAATTCATTCGCGTGAGTTCCCCCACTCGCCGCGCGTTTCTCAAAACAATCGGGCAAGCGGGTTTGTTTTGCGCGGCGCCGCCAATCGCGCGCTCCGCGGCGGCGCTAAACGACCCGCCTTCGCCCGGCTACGGCGCGGCAAGCGACACGGTTCAGATCTCAATCCTCCACACGACCGATCTGCACGGGCACATTCTGCCCACCACTGATTACGAAGGAAACACCGATCTCGGCGGGCTTGCGCGTTGCGTCACTCAAATCCGGCGCTGGCGCCGGCAAAATCGAAATTCGATCCTGATCGACGTCGGCGACGTTTATCAGGGCACCGATGTCAGCTTGCGCACAAACGGCGCGCTCATGATCGATCTCTTCAATCATTTGAATTACGACGCATGGATCGTCGGGAACCACGAGTTCGACTGGGGCGTGGAACCGTTCATGAATGCGGTCGCAAAATCGGACATGCCGGTTTTGGCGGCGAACATGTCGATGGAAGGAAAGCCGAGCGGCGAAAATTTGACGAAGCCATTCGCCAAAATTCAGCCGTTCATTTTGCAAGAGATCGATGGAATCAAGATCGCGATCATCGGAGTAACGACGCCGGGAATGCCGTTTTGGTTTCGCCCGGAATTCATTCGCGGTTTCGATTTTGAACATTCAGTGGAACCAGTCCGCCGCGCGATCATGAAGGCTAAGAGCGACGGGGCGGACGCGATCGTGCTGGCGGGCCATATGGGCCTCAAGCCGCGCACCGGCGGCGATGATTTCGCCAATAATGTGGTCGCATTAACTTCAGAGTTTCCCGAGATCCCCGCCTTCATTGCCGGTCACACCCACCAAACGATTCCGAGTCGTCTGACAAGCGGCGTGCTTCTGACCCAGGCCGATCATTTCGGAATTCACATGGGCCGACTGGATCTGACATTCGATCGAGCGTCAAAAAAATTGCTCCATCGCGCCGCACGATGCGAATTGATGAACAATCGCGTGGGTCTCGATCATATTGTCCTTTCACGCGCCAAGCAGCATCTCGATGAATCGGCCAGCGCCCTCGCGCAACCGATCGGTACTTTAGTAGACACACTTCACGTGCACTCTCGCCCGGGTGAACCGAGCGAGGTCGAAGCGCTGATCGGCGAGGCGATCCTGGAAGCGCTGCGGGAGCGCGGCACCACTGTGGACGGCGCAATGCACGGCGTCTTCGACGAGAGGAACAACTTTGTCGCCGGTCCCAAAACCATCAGTGACATTTGGGGTCTCATTCCTTTTGAAAATTATCTGGTCACGGCGCAGCTCACATCCCAGGAGATCAAAACCGTAATGGAAGACGTTTTTGCGAGCAGGGAGCCACGAAACCTGCTGGGGTTTGAAATTGAAGCTGAAGGAGTTGGTTACGAGCGGCGAATCACGACAATGCGACTTGCCGATGGGCGAACACTCGAGCGCGACAAACGTTACTCGATCGCCTTCAACACCTTTGATTCGCGCAGCGGCGGCCACCGCTTCATAAAATTACGCGCTTTGCTCGAAATGCCCGAGACGCGTTGCACGTTTCATCCGGTCCAAACGCGCGATGCGCTGATCGACTATTTCCGGCGCCATCAGGTCGTGGACAAGATCGTCCCTCAAAATCGGCGGCAGCTTAAATTTACGCGAGATTGCGGTTGAAAATGCCCGCCGTTTCGGTTGCGTATCTGTCCCATGCGTGTTTTCGCAATTTCCGCGGTTATTCTATTGTCGATTGTCGATCTTGGGTGGTCGCAGGTTGACGTTCCATCGTCACAGACTGCGAACTTGCCGATGTATCGGCCAGTCCTGCTCGGCACCGGGCCTGATGCGTTGATCAACCGGATCGACACCGCGGGGTTGATTCAACAAGGGCAAAAGGACGCAGCTATCATGTTCTCCTGTTTGGTGAAGAAAGACGGCTCGGTCCTTTTGGTCTCGACTTATCGGGGCACGCCCGATTCGAAATTGCTGGAACAAGAGGTTCTGAAGAAATTGTCGGCCGCCGCGAATCCGAAATTTATTCCGGCGATCTACAATCACATGCCAGTGGGCGCGATTTATTATGGAACGGTAATTTTCGCGATCGTGAACGACAAGCCGCGGCTGCGTATTTTTTCCAATCAGGAGCGTGAGGAGCTAAAAAAAGAAAGCGATTTCATCGGCCCTCAGCCATTCTGGGGGGGAGAGTCGAAATTCAACGGTTTTCGTTATCCCACTCAAGAAGATGCGCCGGTGCAGGTGGACGGGTCGGCCGAGCTGCAATTAACGGTTGATGCCACCGGCAATTTGCAAGATCTCCACCTCCTGAGTCAGCAGCCGCCGTTTCTCGGATTTGGCGATGCCGCCTTCGAGGATATGAGTAAAGCGAAATTTATTCCTGCATTTCGGAACGGCAAACCGGTGGCGTGCACCGTGAAGATCCCGGTTTATTACAAGGCACAAGGGTTTTAGGATCTTTTTGCTTTCAATCTCGAGCTGACGGCCGACTGAGGTGGAAGGTGAAAATCCGAATCATTCGGGCAACTTTTTTCCGACGCGATCCGATCGGATGCGCCCGCGAACTTGTGGGAGCGGAGCTGATCTGGGGAAAATGCGCCGGAACAATTGTCGAAACCGAGGCATATTTGGCGGAGAACGACGAAGCCTGCCACACATTTTCGCGTCCGACCGCGCGCGCGTTCATCGAACGAAACAGAGCCGGCGCCGCCTATATCTATTTTAGTTACGGCGCGCATTGGATGTTGAACGTGCTTGTGAAAGGCGAGGTCGACGGTTTCGTCTTGATTCGCGCGGCGGAACCGCTTCGCGGAATCGAGCTGATGAAAAGGCGGCGTAAAATTGAGGACGAACGCCGACTGTGCTCCGGGCCAGGGAAACTTACGCAGGCATTTGATATCACTAATCGACATCATGAAATGAACCTCTGCATCGAACCGCGCCATTGCTTTGCGCGCGGAGCCGGAGATGTCGATGTCGTCGCCGACGAACGAATCGGAATCACTCGTTCGGCGCACCATCCGTGGCGATTCACGATGCGCGCCAGCAAATTCGTCAGTGTCCCGGTTCGCTCGTTGACTCGGTCGGCGATTGATCGAAATTCTTCGCCTCGATGAATTCGAACAAGAAACGCGTTTTGCTTGGCATGAGCGGTGGAGTGGACTCCAGCGTTGCCGGCTACTTGCTGCGCGAGCAAGGCTACGACGTCATCGGCGTGACGATGAAAGTGTGGCCGCAGGATTGCATCTCGCGCGCGGAGGACAAGTGCTGCGGCCCACAAGCGGTCGCGGACGCGCGCGCAGTCGCCCATTCGTTAGGCATTCCACATTACGTTGTCGACGAAGCAGACCAGTTCGAGCGCACGGTGATCGATTATTTTACGAGCGAGTATCAAGCCGGCCGGACGCCGAATCCTTGTGTGATGTGCAATGAGAAACTGAAGTTCGGCAATCTTTGGGGCAAAGCCGAAGCGCTCGGCTGCGATTACATCGGGACCGGACATTACGCGATCATCGAACATCACGGCGACCGGGCGGCGCTGCGCAAAGGCGTCGATCCGCGCAAAGACCAATCCTATTTTCTCTTCAGCCTGCGTCAGCCGCAGCTCCGTCGCGCGCTCACACCGCTCGGGACGATGCGAAAACCTGAGATCCGGAAAATCGCGCATTCGTTAGGCCTGAAGGTCGCCGACAAGATCGACAGCCAGGAAATTTGTTTCGTTCCGGGAAATGATTACAAAGCGTTTTTGCGATCGCATCTTGGTGAAAACGAATTTCATCGCGGCGAGATTTACGATGTCGCGGGAAACTTTGTTGGCGAACACGACGGGATCGAACTCTTCACCATCGGTCAGCGCAAAGGACTTCCGGGCGGATCAGCGCGGCCGCGTTACGTTGTCGACTTGGATCCGGAGACAAACCGCGTAATCGTTGGCGACGCCGAGGATTTGGTTTGCGACCAATTTGAAATCGATCGGACGAACTGGATCACATCTGAGCTTCCCGACGAAGGTATCGACTTGTCACGCCGTCGCTCAGCGAAGGCGGAGGTTACGGTCAAGATTCGTTACAGCCATCCTGGAACACCAGCGACTCTTACTTTACTTGAAAATCATTGCGCTCGGATTCGCTTGCATGAACCGCAGCGCGCGGTCACACCTGGACAGGCGGCGGTAATTTATGACAGCGATGTGGTTATCGGCGGCGGTTGGATCTGTCGCACCGAGCCGGTGAGGCAGAGTGAATCGCTCGTTCCTGCCTGACAAATGGCGGAAAGAATTCTTCTCGCACTGAGCACGTTCCCAGATCGCGAGACTGCGCAGCGAATTTCAAATCAGCTTATCACCGAAAAATTCGCAGCCTGCGCAAATATACTTCCCGCGATCGAATCGATTTACCGCTGGAAAGATAAGATCGAGACCGGGAACGAAACGCTCGTCTTTTTTAAGTTAAGCGAAGATCGACAGTCGGCGTTTCAGGATAAACTGCGCTCGCTCCATCCCTACGAAATTCCTGAGATCATCTTCTTCCCGATATCGAGCGGCTTGCCGGAATACTTGGGCTGGGTAGCTGAGAGTTGCACTCGTTAGACCTGACTGTTTTAAGCAGTCAAGTTTTGACAGCGCGCCGTCTGCTTCCGATTGCGTAAATGCCCACACCGATTGCGTTCGCGATCGCGGTTACGGCAATAATTTTCACGGCGAAACTCAGCGGGCTTGGAACGTCAATGATCGGATAGACTGTAAAAAAGATAGCGGACAACGAAACCGCCGCGCCGCAGACCGCGGCGACACGCAACCAAATTGGCGCACCGGACCGAATTGCGCCGGCGCCAAAGATCGGAATTGCGAACATCATGAAGTAAACGATCCCATAGAAAACATTGGCGGCATTGTCGACCAATTGAAACGCTTCCTGGATGCCGGCGCCGACTTGACTGGCGATAGCGATTACGAGCACGGTCGCTCCGACAAAGATGATCGAATTGATCGGCGTTTTGTAGCGCGGATGTAAACGGGAGAACCACCCAGGCAAGAGTTGGTCCCAGCCCGCGACCATCGGCAACCGCGAGCTACCGGTCACGTGAACGCTGGTCGAAGAAATTGTGCGTGTGGTCATCAACAAAATGCCGATCGAAGCGACCGCGCCGGCTATTGGAAAGGAATGCAAACCGAGTCGCAACGTTTGCGGCACCGGCCCGATGAGATCGATTGGATTGTTGCCGATGAACGCCAGGACCGAACTTGTGCCGAGAATGAACATAAGCGCAATGATCGGGGAAGCGATCAAGACCGACCGGCCGATGTCGCGCGCAGGAGAACGCGTCTCGCCCGCAAGAATGGCGACGTACTCAAATCCGCTCAGCGCGCCGACAGACAGTTTGCTGAAAATGTTGAAGCAATAGAAGATCGACATCGTTGGCAGCGCGAGCTGGAGCGGGTGATAGCTTTTCAATTCGCCGCGGGCGAGACCGAGCAAGGGCAGGCAAATCAGCGCGCCATAAACCAGGAGCATTGCGAACGCGCCAATATTGTGGAGCCATTTGCCTAACGATAGACCGCGCACACAAGTCCAGCCAAGACCGGCGACGAGCGCCGAGCTGATCAATGAAACGCACCACTTGCTGTTCGGCATCCACGCGGCGCTCGGACCGATCGCGTAAGAAATGTTCGTCGTGGTAAACATTCCGCCCAGCGCGATGACAGTGATTGAGAGCAGCCAGAGATTCCACGCGACGATAAACCCGGCGAACTCGTTGAAGCCGAGCTTCGTCCATTGATAAATCCCGCCTTCGAGCGGCATCCGGCGATTCAAATAAATAACGACCGCGGCCTGCGGAATGTAGAAGAGCAAAATAGCGAGCAACCAGAAGAAGAGATGCGCTTGTCCGAGTTTCGCGGCGGCGCCGACCCAGGTTGAACCGACGACGAAAAGAATTTGGGTGAGAACAAGATCGAAGAGCCCGAGCGGCTTCTTGAGCGATTCGCTGCGCGTTTCGACGTTCTGCTCGGCGCGCTCGAGATCCGTGGTCACAACGGTCGGTTAAAATCTATCCTAGTGTTGCTCTGGTTCCGGTTTTTTCGGCGGCGGCGGGACGTTGCGAAACTCGCGGTGCCGAATCCTGCCGCCGGCGTAAGCGATGTAGCCGCCAAATCCCAAAGTCACAGCGCTCAACAAAATCACCGATAGGACCAATGGCGTGGCGGAACGCGGCCATTTGCGCGGCGCGACCAGCGCGACCGCGCTCAACAAGGCCAAACCGTAGAAAAACCAAATGCAATCTTCGCCTCGGTCACGATGTTCATCCAGCCATGCTTGCCCGGGTTCGTCGGCCATCGACAAAACACGGTCGTATGCTTGTTCGCCAAACTCATAAACCGGCCAGGCCGAGGCTGCGCTGACAAGAACGACGATGAGCGTTGCGATCTGCGCGCGCCGACTTCGCAAAAAAAACGCGACGATTAATCCGAGCAATCCCATTGCCAGGCCGTAGACCGGCAGCGGATTGATCAAGACGTGGATGTATTCGGGCTGGCGGAGATCGCGCAGAATCGCGTCAATCATGACTTCACCAGATTCTTAAACGCGAAGTCGCGTTTCAACCTTTTGGCGACGAACTTTCGCCCGTTTGCGACATTTGTTTGTCTTCCCAATACGGAACGTATTTTTTCCAATCCGCGGTGGTGAAGTGCCACCACTCGACTCGCAAGCCGTAGAAATTGTTGTGGGCCATCGCCAGCTGCAAAAGAGTCAGATGCTGTTTCACCAGTGGATCGCGGCCGGTGTAACCCATCATCGCCTGTGGCGTAAACTCGTCGAATTTCGTCGGCATGCTCGCGTCCTGGCTCCAGTCGTCCACCAAGGTGGCGTCCACTGACACACCGTAGGAATGCATCGAGCCAAAACCTTTTTCCGGATTCGCGACGTATTGGTCCTTCGACGCGTATTTCCAGAGCAGCTTCTGCGCTTCCATCGGCCGGTACGCGTCCCAAATTTTCAACCGGTAACGAAATTGCTTGAGATAACTTTGGGCGCCGGCGAGCTGTTGCGCGACACTTGGTAAAATCAAGGCGCGGGTGCCCGACGGATACAACGCGTGTCCGGTCACATTGTGCTCAGTCGCGTAGCGCAGGTCGATTACGATGGTCGGATCGACCTTTGCGATGTCGACCAGTTCCAAAGTGGCCGCTCGCGATGCCGGCAAGATCGACATCGCGACAGCGAAGGTGATTGTCAAACTTAGCCAGCGAGACATTGGGCGGCCATTATAAGCGCAAACTGCCCTGGGCTGCAATCAACCCGAACCCTTTCGGAGTTAATCGCCAGCGACCGAGCTGGCGATATCGGTCTTGGCGATCCGCTGCAGGAGAAGGCGCGCCGTTTCATCCGGCACGTTGAAATGCAGCTCGAGGTTGGTCCCTTGTCGCGTAATTTCCGGTGGCTGAGCGTAGAGAACGAGATTGGAGTCCTGCAAATGCAGCCATCGCTGCGGTTCATTGCTCAAATTGCGCGCGAGTTCCGACGCCGATTCGGGAGATCTTATCTTTAGAAACAAACGCGCTTTGACCGGATTTTGCAGCGTCAACGCGAGGCCGAGGAGCTGCGAGTTTTCCAACAGCTCGGGTGCGAAAATCGGGTGAAACATGCGCGGCAAGTCGGACGGGCTGCGCGAGATCAGGCGTAGCGCGCTCTCGCGGTCCAACGCTTGGAACCGGTCAAACAATTGTCCGGTAATTTTCAGGTCGAGATCGATTCCGAGCCGAACCCGGACCAGTTCGTCCACTTCGCTCGAGCTCCCGACGGCAAGTGTTGACGGTCCGACGCGCGCGAGCGCGAGATCAGGTTTTTCCCAGACGGGCAATCCACTAACGGTGCGTTTGTGAAACTCTTTGTCAGTTTGAACCGAGCGGATGATTTGCGAAACATCGCTCCGGTTTTCAATCAAGATAAATTCGCGAACCGTCCCGGAGTCAGAGCTCGTTGTTGCGCGCGTGATCCGAAGCGTGTCTCGCGACAGATTGAGCGCCGGCACGCGCGTGGCCGGGCCGATCAATCCATTCCACACATTCTGCCAGACATCGGCCTGCTCTTTGTGCCAACGTTTTGGCAAATCGTCGCGCTCAAATTGTTCGGTATTGATCGATAGAATTGCCTCGGTTTGTTGCGGCAGCCACTCGCGTTTGCGCGGCGATTTCGCGACCAGCGGCAAAATAATCGCCAGGAGCGCAATCACCGAAACAACGCTGAAATAGAATTGCCGCAGCTCCTGCTTGTCGATGCCCTGGGAGAGCAACGCGAGCTCGTCGTTGTGTTGCTGATGTCGATCCACCGCCACGCGGCGTTTCCGCACATCCTCGAGCAAATGCGGCGCATTTGGCGGAGCGATGCCTTGCGAAGCGAGATGGCGCCCAATGTTAAGATACGCCGGATTTTTTCGCTCCTCGACGACTTGATGGTGCTGTTTGGCTTCGACAACTGCGTCCTGCTGCGAACGAATGCTGTCCGCGAAACCTTTGTCGCGCGCTTCATAGTCGCCGCGCACTTTCGCAATGTTCCTTTCGATCGCGGAAAGTTCTTCGTCAGCGGCGGCCAGTTTTTCCTTCGCGATCCGGGAAGCGTCCGTGCTGCCGAGTCGGGCGCGGACCAGTTCCGCGCGCTCTTCCGGGAGGCGCGTGCGACGCGCGCTGATGCCGGCAGTTTTCGTTTCCAGATCCGCCGGCGGCGGCGTCAGCGCCTGTAGTTCGGACAATTTCTTCAACAACTCCTGGTCGGCAGCGTCGTTCTCGTGAATCCGGCGCTCGACCGCATTTACTTCCCGCTCGCACAACTCTGCCGCGCGCTTGGCATCGTTGCGACGCTCCAAGATTGGTTTTTTCTCAGCTTCCAACTTCGCCATCGCTTCGCTTTGCTCTTTCGCGTTCGCTTGCCGCTGCGCCTCGATCTTTTTGATTCCTTCCTCGATTTGCGCGATCCGCAGTGCCACTTCTTTTTGTTCCTGCTCGAGTTTCTTCAAGGCCACGATCTCGTTCCGCAGTTCCGGAAAATTCGACGCCTGCGAAGTTCCTTCCCGTCCAAGAGCGATTTCGCTTTTTTGCAGCAATCGTTTCTCGTGCCGCAATATCATGCGCGTGCGTTGCCGGCGGATTTTCAATCCGATCTCGCGCAGCCCTGTCCGAATAAAACTCATGCGGGAATCTACGGCGAAGATGTCGCGACCGCGATTCGGTTACTCAATTTTCCCTTCGCCATCGAATAGGTGACGTTAATCGTCTCCTTTCTGGTCGGAAAGCGGCCGGTCTTTTGATCCATCACGTCATCGACAACTGCGGAGATTTTCAAAAGCGATTTCGCCGCGGACAGGCCGGTTACTTCCGAAACTTCCATCGGCAGGCGCCAAACATAGGTCTGGGCGTCGTTGCCGGGGCCGTTGTCTGTGATTACTAAAAACAGAACGACGGGATTGCGGGCAACGTCGACGCTCGTGTCCGCTTCCAAAACTCGCAGTTCCAGATTGTTGGTCTTGTCCTGGGTCGAATGATATCCAGTAATGTCCTCGATCTGCGGCTTATCTTCGGTCTTCAATGCGGTGACGGTTTTTTGCGCGAGTGCGGCATCGATTTGGAGAACCAGAATCGAACTGAGCAAAAGCATTCGTTGAAGCATGAGATTTATTCGTCCGACTCGGCCAGTTTTGCCAACACGCTGAAATCTTCCAACGTCGTGGTGTCACCGGTAACCTTTGCGCCGCTTGCGATTTCCTTTAGCAGTCGGCGCATGATTTTCCCGCTGCGCGTTTTTGGGAGGGCTTCGGCGAAGCGCACTTCGTCCGGCTTCGCGATCGCGCCAATGTGTGTGCCAACGTGGTTTCGCAATTCGGTCTTCAAATCGTTCGAAGCGTCGACTCCGGTTTTCACCGTCACGAACGCGACCACGCTTTGTCCCTTCAATTCGTCCGGCCTCCCGACCACAGCGGCTTCCGCAACTTTAACGTGGCTTACCAGCGCGCTTTCGATCTCCGACGTGCCAAGCCGATGTCCGGCAACATTGAGCACGTCGTCGATACGCCCAACGATCCAATAATAGCCGTCTTCATCGCGCCGGGCGCCGTCGCCGGTGAAATACTTGCCTTTGTATTCGCTCCAATACTGTTTTTGATAACGTTCCTTGTCCCCGTAAATCGTCCGCAACATCGATGGCCATGGACGGCGAATAATTAATTTTCCGCCGACATTCGCGGCGACTTCTTTTCCGTTCTGATCGACAACCGCCGGGTCCACTCCGAAAAACGGAAGCGTGGCGCTGCCCGGTTTTGTCGGAATCGCTCCCGGCAACGGTGTGATCATGATAGCGCCCGTTTCTGTTTGCCACCAGGTGTCGACGACCGGGCAACGTCCGCCACCGATCATCTTCTGATACCACATCCATGCTTCGGGATTAATCGGTTCGCCGACCGTGCCGAGCAGACGCAACGACGACAGGTCGTGTTTCTTCACCCACTGGTCGCCCCAGCGAATAAAAGCGCGAATCGCGGTCGGCGCGGTGTAGAGAATGTTGACGCGGTTCTGCTCGATGATTCGCCAGAATCGGTCCGGTTCCGGCCAATTCGGCGCGCCTTCATACATGAATGTGGTCGCGCCGTTCGCGAGCGGACCATAAACAACGTAGCTGTGCCCAGTCACCCAACCGACGTCCGCGGTGCACCAAAAAATATCTTCGTCGCGAATGTCGAACACGTATTTCGTGGTCGAATAGATTCCGACCAAATAACCGCCGGTCGTGTGCAGAATGCCTTTCGGTTTCCCAGTCGAACCGCTGGTGTAAAGAATGTAAAGCGGATGTTCGCTGTCGAGCGCCGCCGGCGGGCAATTGTCGTCCACGTACTCGAGTTCACGATGCCACCACACGTCGCGACCTTCTTCCATGTGGACTTCATTGTGTGCGCGTTGAAAGACAATCACGCGTTTTACCGAAGTCCCGCCACGAAGCGCGTCATCCACATTTTTCTTGAGCGGAACAATTCCACCGCGCCGATAGCTGCCATCTGTAGTGATGAGCGCGATCGCGCCGCTGTCATGAATTCGGTCACGGATTGAATCCGCGCTAAATCCGCCGAAGACGACCGAGTGAACCGCACCGATCCGGGCGCACGCGAGCATCGCGATGGCGACCTCAGGGGTCGTCGGCATATAAATGATCACCCGATCGCCTTTTCCGATTTTGTTTCGCTTCAAAACATTCGCGAAGCGGCAAACCTCGCGATGCAATTGCTGATAAGTGAGAGTGCGTTTCTCGCCCGGCTCCCCTTCCCACAAAATTGCCGCCTTGTTCCGGCGGTGGCTGGAGAGATGCCGATCCAGACAGTTCTCGGAAAGATTGAGTTTTCCGCCGATAAACCATTTCGCAAACGGCGCTTTCCATTGCAAAACTTTCCGCCAGGGCTTCTGCCAGGAAAGCTCCTTCGCCTCGCGCGACCAGAATTTGTCCGGTTGCTTGATCGACTCGCGATACATTCGCTGATATTGCGCGAGGTCCTTGATTTTCGCCTTTTGCCCGAACTCCTTCGACGGCTTGAAGACGCGCTTCTCCTTCAAATGCGACTCGATGTTGTCGTGCATGGGCAATTTCTAATAGGCCGAAGCCAATTGTAGGGCAAGCCGCACCTAAACGTTGTTGTATTCGCTCGCTCGCAACGGAAGAATAAACCTATGAGCGATCATATTTACAAAAAGATTGAGCTGGTCGGTTCCTCACCGAACGGAATTGAAGACGCCGTCAAGAACGCTCTTGCTCGGGCAAAGAAAACTGTCCGCAACATGCGCTGGTTCGAAATTTCCGAGACCCGCGGTTATCTCGAAGAGGGAAACATCGCGCACTGGCAGGTAACGCTGAAAGTCGGCTTCACCCTGGAAGGGTAGAGCGATTGACTCGAGCAGCCCGCGGAGCGGTTTAGTCGATCTATTCTTCTTCCTGCGCCGCCTCGTATAATTTTGTCGCGCCGTAAATCAGGATTGCTGGTTTCAGTGCGAACAACACTAGGCGCAGGATACCTCGCACAATTCTTCCGACGCCCAACCGGTTTAAAACAAATCCTGCCAGGATCGCGTAAGCAAGCGACTGCGCCGGATTCTGGCGGACGTACGCTTCCGTCTGGCTAACTATCTCGTCGAAGTGCTCCCGCGTATATCGCAGGCCGCGCTCCGCTATATCATCATGTCCTCGTGGTTCCATTTTGATTAACGATTGTCCGCGGAGTCCACTTGGTCAACGCAAAGTCAGCCAAATCGTGCTCGCCGCAGTTCCGGCCGGAAAATCAACTGGCGACGGCTGTCGATGTAGCCCGCCGGATTTGCGCGATAATTTCACGCAGTAACGCGCCATTCGTTCCAGCGCTTGCTCGTTCAGCGTTTCGCAATTTGTCGAAAGCAAAATGCGTCCATCGCGCTCGACTACCTCCAACGCCGCAACAACGATCTCCTCGAAATCTTTTTCCACATGAAATGCGTCGCCGCCTTTTGTCCGCGAAAACGTCGGCGGATCCAGAATGATGATGTCGAATTTTTGTCCCCGTCGCGCCAGACGTCCTAAAACAGGGCGGACATCGTCGGCAATAAATTGGTGTCCCTCAGTCAAAAGCGAATTGAGGACAAAATTCTGCCGCCCCCGCTCCAACGATTTCTTGGAAAGATCGACATTCACCGTCTGCGCGCCAACCGATGCTGCCGCCACCGAGAACGAGCAGGTGTAGGCAAAGCAATTCAAAACTCGCTTCGGCTTGGACTGCCTGACGAATCGGCGATTTTCTCGTTGATCGACAAATAATCCAACCGAATACCCCGCCCCGAAATCGATTCCGAACTTGAGGTGCTCTTCGGTCGCGACCGTTTGCAGACTTTCACCTTCGTTGCCAATGACGAGCTTTGGCGTCTCGCGCTCTTCATTTTTCCTCGGCAAAAATCGGGCGAAAACCCGACTGATCGGAAACTCAGTCGATTTACTCCACGCATTGAGCTCGTGAACGAGACGATCCTGTGCTGCCGTCGTTCTAAACGAAACAAGCACGTCCCGGCCGAAACGCTCCGCCCAGCCGTTATCGACCGTGCAAAGCCGATGCGCGTCGGTCCCTTCCGCTTCGAATGCGTCCAGCAACCGGCGATCGATCCATTCGTTCTTGTTCATCCTTTTGTTTTGTCGAATAGGTAGGGGCGGTTCACCGAACCGCCCGCGGGCGATTGGGGTCAATCGCCCCTACCTTACATTCGCAATGAGGCAACAAGTAACCGTCCGCGTCCCAGCCAGTACTTCCAATCTCGGCCCGGGCTTCGATTGTCTGGGCGTCGCGCTTCGCATTTACAATTTTATGACCGTCTCGCGCGCGACAAAACATGAATCGCTCGCGCCGATTGCAGCCAAGGCCGCCGATCTTTTCTTCAAGCGAACCAAGCAACGACGCTTCACGTTTTCTTGTTCGGCGCTGGAAAACATCCCGCGCTCGCGCGGTCTCGGCAGCAGCGCCACCATCCGCCTCGGTGTTTTGCACGGTTTGAACGAACTCACTGGCAGACCGCTCGACCGATTGTCGATCTTTCGCTTGTGCGCTGAATTGGAAGGACATCCGGACAATGCCGCGCCGTCGTCGTTTGGCGGCTTCACGGTTGCGGGCGGTGAAAATGTTCAGCGCTTTCAAGTGTCACCGCGATTAAAGTTCGTTCTCTTGGTCCCTGATTTTGAAATTCGAACGGCGGCCGCCCGAAAAATTCTGCCGGCGGAAATTCCGCACCCGGATGCTGTCGCAAGCGTTGGCAACGCCTGCGCGATCACCGCCGCGTTCGCTTCACGTGATTACAAAAAATTGCGCGGCGCTTTCACCGATCACTTCCACCAGCCGTTTCGTGCAAGACTAATCCCATCTCTGCCACGCGTCGTTGCCGCGGCCGAAAAAGCCGGCGCGCTCGGAGCGTTCTTGAGCGGCTCTGGATCAACCATCTGCGCGATAACTTTGCGCAGTTCACAACGCGTTGCCGCAGCAATGAAACGCGCGGCGAGATCGACATCCGCGCGGACAATCATCACGACTGCCGATAATCGCGGCATTCAAGTTCGTCATTCGTCATTCGTCATTCGTCATTAACCGCATGGGACGCGCGCTTGAAAATCTGGAGCAGTTCGGAATCGATGTCGTCCTCGGCCGGCGTCGCGGATTTCGCGCGACCGTTCTGCGCGGAATTCTTTACGCGCTCTCGTTTGGCTACGAACGAATCGTCCAGCTCCGGCTTTATTTGTATCGGAAAAGAATTTTCCGTGAGCGCACGCTCGGCTGCCTTGTCATCAGCATTGGCAATCTCACGGTCGGCGGAACGGGTAAGACGCCGGTCGTGGAAAAATTCGCGCGCGCTCTTCAAGCTGGCGGCCGGCGCGTCGCGATCCTAAGTCGCGGTTACAAAAGCGTGCCGAAACCGACAAAACGAAATTGGTTCGACCGGTTGCTGACCAAAGATGTCGATCCTCCGCGCGTTGTTTCTGACGGAAAATTTGTGCTGCTCGATTCCCTGACCGCGGGCGACGAGCCCTACATGCTCGCGCACAATTTGAAAGACGTGATCGTTCTGGTCGACAAAGACCGGGTGAAAAGCGGGAAATTCGCGATCGACAAATGGAAAGTAGACACGCTTCTGCTCGACGATGGGATGCAATTCCTGCATCTAAAACATCGGCTCGACATCGTCCTGGTGGACCGACAAGCGCCGTTCGGCAATGAATTCTTGCTGCCGCGCGGCACCTTGCGCGAGTCGCCGCGGAATCTCCGGCGCGCGAGTTACATTTTCATCACCAAAAGCACGGGCGAATTAAATGAAAAGCTGATCGCGCGAATTCGCCGCTACAACCGCACCGCCGAGATCATCGAATGCGCGCACCGGCCGCTTTATCTGCAAAATATTTACACCGGCGAACGACTAATGCTCGATCGCTTGCGCGGCGCCTTCATCGGTTCGATGTGCGGGATCGCCGCGCCCGAAAGCTTTGAGGGCGCTCTCAAAAATCTCGGCGCGAATGTCGATCTTTCACTGCACTACATCGACCACCATTACTACACCGAAGCCGAACTGCGCAGATTCATAAATCGCTGCATCCGGCGCGATCTGGCCATGATCATTACCACCGAAAAGGACGCTGTCCGGATGCCACGATTGCCGGATGCAGACGTGAAGGTGCCGATTTATTTCATGCGGGTAGAGATCGACATCCTGAGCGGTCACGAAAGCTGGGAGCAATGCGTCGCTCGCATCTGCAAACCGCAGCCCATGCTCTCGCCCGAAAGATTTTTTGCTTAAAGTCGAGTCAAGGTAGGGGCGGTTCACCGAACCGCCCGCGGGCGATTGAGTGAATCGCCCCTACCTGTATCGTTGTGACATCGCATGCCTGAAAAAGCCGAGCTCGTTGTCGAAGGCAAAAAGCTTTCCGTCTCCAACCTAAACAAGGTGCTTTACCCGAAAGTCGGGTTCACCAAAGGCCAGGTGATCGATTACTACATCCGGATCGCGCCGGTGCTCTTGCCGCATCTGAAGGATCGCCCGCTGACGATGAAGCGCTATCCGAACGGTGTAGATAAGGAATTCTTTTACGAAAAAAATTGCCCAACGCATCGCCCGAAATGGGTGAAAACGGCGAAGGTTTGGAGCGAGGGGAACAATCGGACGATGGATTATTGCCTCGCTCAAGATCTGCCGACTTTGGTTTGGGCGGCGAACCTGGCCGATCTCGAACTGCACAGCTCGCTTGCGAAAAAGAACAACGTCGCGCGACCAACCATGATGGTGTTCGATCTCGATCCGGGCGCGCCGGCCGACATTGTCCAATGTTGCCAGGTGGGCCTTTGGCTGCGCGATTTGTTAGGCGGAATGAAATTGAAATCGTTCGCCAAGACGAGCGGCTCGAAAGGATTGCAGGTTTACGTGCCGCTTAATACGCCCGTCACGTTCGATCAGACCAAAGATTTATCTCGCGCGCTTGCGCAGCTTCTCGAGCAAGCGCATGGAAATCTCGTCACGTCGAACATGTCGAAGTCAGTGCGGAAAGGAAAAGTGTTCGTCGATTGGAGCCAGAACGACGAACACAAAACGACCATCTGCGTTTACTCGCTCCGCGCCAAGGAAGAACCAACCGTTTCGACACCGGTGACCTGGGACGAGGTCGCGAACTGCTTGAAAAAGAAAAAAGCGGATCTCCTCAGATTCCGCTCCGAAAAAACTCTGGAGCGCGTCAAAAAAAATGGCGACCTCTTCGCACCGGTCGAAAAACTGAAACAAAAACTGCCAAAGAAGTGGAAACTCTAGTGACAAAGCATTCTAACTTTTTGGTTGTCGCGCTTCTATCGTTAGTTAGCGCGCCGGGACTAGATGCCGAAGATTTACCACTCAAGAGCGTTAAACCGTTCACTTATGTTGTCGATTACGAGCCGTTCTGGTCGCCCGATGGACATCAAATCGTTCTAATTTCCAGCCGTCATGGCGGGATGAAGGTGCACGTGATGGACGCAGGCAGCATCAATCACGGGAGCGACATGCGCCAACTAACGACCGGTGACGCCGAAGACGATACACCGGCGTGGTCGCCGGATGGAAAGAGAATTGCGTTTGTGTCGATTCGCAACGGCGTTTCCCAAATTTTTGTGATGAAAGCTGATGGGACTGAGGTACGGCAGCTGACTCAGGGTAAAGCCGAAAACATTCATCCGACCTGGTCGCCGGACAGCGACCGGATTCTTTTTAACACGACACACTTTGTTGGAGCGACGGCGGCGGACGGGACAAATGTCCCCAGCGATAACAAAGTGATCGGCGAACAAATCGACAAGAAAATGGACCTCGCAACGATTCGGCCTAACGGCTCCGATTTACAGCGCATCACCACCGGGGGTGGCTTCACTTACGCATCTTACTCCCCGGATGGTATGTCGATCTTGCACCGCCACATCAACGGAGCGGCATCGCAAATTTTTGTCATGAACGCGGACGCATCGAACGATCACAACATTTCCGGCGAAGGAAACATCGACGGTTGGCCGGCGTGGTCCTCCGATGGCAAGCGGGTTATTTTTTCGCGACGCGTTAAAGACGCGTTCCAGCTTTTTGTGATGAACCGCGACGGCACCGGCGTCCGCCAGCTGACCGACGCTCCCGGTGAATTTGTAAACCCGAGATGGTCGCCAGACGGAACGAAAATTCTTTGCAGTCGACGACTCGGCGATATGACCCTGGTTATATTTCCGGCACCGAAATGAAAGTTCGCTCCGACAAAGTCCTCGCTCGCGTTGAAAAACTGGGCGACCTCTTCGCCCCGGTCGAGAAACTGAAACAAAAACTGCCCAAGAAATGGAGAATGTGAATCGCTCGCTCATTATTTGCATGCTCGCTCTCAATCAGTCCGCTTTCGCAGCGGACGTTCAATTCGATGATCTGTGCGCGAAGTTCAAGCACTACGATGGCCAGCAAGTGACAGTGAAGGGTATTCTAGAAGTGGCAGGAAATGACAATTATCTGTATCGTGACATTCAGGGCCGCGAGCGCCAGCGCGTTTGGATTCATGTTCTTCCGGATCTGAATCGACCCGATGCGCATGGAGGTCTTGCGCCAGACGCACCGGCAAATCTGCATTGGGTGAAGATAACCGGCGTTGCAGATACAAGCTTTCATGGACACTTCGGAAACGAGCCCTTCGGATTGAGACAGACAAACATCGAAGTGCTTCCGGGTCCGCGGCTGAAGCAATTTCTTTCCACGTTGGCATGGTTCAAAAACGAAACGCAGAAGGACGTGCAAGTACAGATTAATGCACGTGCTTGGGCGACATCCTTGCCGGTTGACCGAGGCGAAGTGGGATCTGCTGACCTTTATAAAGGCAGAAATACCCTAAGTGTGACAACACGAGACGGAAGAGTCTTAGCCGAGTTGAAGTTCGATAATGTTCAATCTTCTCGTTATTACGACCGCCAAAGGCGCGCCTGTTACTTTCGAATCACAGATCGCAAAATCATACCAGCTCCTCGTTCTGACGCACAAAGCTGGAAATTCGCCCCGACCCCTGAGAGAGATTAATTCATGCGCAAAGTGAACATCAAAGACGTTGAGGAGCAGGAGCGGCAATCGCCGAAAGGAAAGTTTGGGCGACGCTCGAAAAATATTTCGGTGGCGCTTGGGCGCGAACCGGAGTCGCTCGATTTAATGAAGCGGCATTCGTTCGATCTCGCGCTGGTCAGCATCCCGAAAGGCAGATCGCTGTGCCCATATCATTCGCACTCGAGTGAATCGGAGCTTTATCTGGTTGTCTCGGGCAAAGGGAGCATTCGCGACAAAGATGGATCGACAATCGTCGGCGCGGGCGACGCGTTTTTCTTCGGACCGGGCGAAGCGCATCAGCTAACGAACGCCGGCGAGGAAGATTTTGTTTATTACGTGATCGCCGATAATCCGCGCGGCGATTCCTGTTTTTATCCCGACAGCGGCAAGTTCGCGGTTTGGAAGGAAGGCCTGGACGAAGCGATCGTGAAAGGAAAGGACGCGGACTATTTCGAGGGGGAAGAATAGGTAGGGGCGGTTCACCTGAACCGCCCGTGGGCGATTGAGGTCAATCGCCCTACCTGATCGACATGAAAAAAGTAAACGTCAGCGAGATCAAGGAAGAGCCGTGGCAATCGCCGGGCGGAAAGTACGCCGCGTGTTTCAAAGGGATCTCGATTGCGCTCGGGCGCGATCCGGACTCGCTCGATTTTGTGAAACGGCACCCGTTCGATCTGGAATGGACGCGAGTGCCGGCAGGAAAACACAATTTTCCGTATCACGCGCACTCAGCAGCTTGGGAGATGTACTTAATCATCAGCGGCAAAGGCAGTGTGCGCGACAAAGATGGGACGACCGACGTTGTCGCCGGTGATGCATTCATTTTCGGACCGGATGAGCCGCATCAAATCACTAACACCGGCAAGGAAGATCTTATCTACTACGTGATTGCCGATAATCCGATCGGCGAATCGGCTTATTATCCCGATAGTGGGAAATGGAAAGTGAACAAAACGTCTCCCGCAGATCGGGTCGTGATCAAAAGTCACGAGACAGATTATTTCGACGGCGAGGAATGATTCTGGGGAGCGCACGCGCCTCGCGTGCACTGTTCGGCGCCTCGCCGAACAGAGCCTTTGTTGCGAAGATTATTTCAGAAGACCGAAAAAGTTCGCGATTGCGAGGGCGCAATCGCCAGCACGCGAGGCGCGTGCGCTCCCCAGAGAATACGTGCTAAGATCGGCATCATGGCCACGAAAACGCCACCCGAAGATTTTCCGTACAAAACCTTTCTCAACATTCTTCACAAGCCGCTGGAAATTGTCGATGTTCAGAAGCTGGCCGATGCGTGCACGGACAAATGGTACAACCAAACTCTTTGTCAGGTGAACGACTCGGTCGTGCGGCTGGGCGTTTTAGAGGGTGAATATCACTGGCACGAGCATAACGATATCGACGAGTTCTTCTTTGTGCTCGACGGCCATTTCTTGATCGATCTTGAAGACAAAGTTGTCGATCTTGGGCCGCGTCAGGGCTTTGTGGTGCCGAAAGGGGTTCGGCATCGCACACGTGCGCCGAAAAAAACCGTCATTCTTATGGTGGAGCGAGCCGATATCGTTCCGACAGGCGATTGAAGTTAATCAGGTAGGGGCGATTGCCCTCAATCGCCCGCGGGCGGTTCGGTGAACCGCCCCTACCTCACGCAGAAAAAATGCAGGCGCGACGCCTGGCGCCACAGTATAAGATCGACATCTTGAAGATTATTTCCGGCGGACAAACTGGAGTTGATCGCGCGGCGCTTGATGTCGCGCTCAAACAGCGAGTCACCTGTGGCGGCTGGTGTCCGGCCGGACGCCTCGACGAGGATGGAAAGATTCCGGATCGGTATCCATTGAAGGAGTTGAAAAACGGCGGAAATGAAGAGCGGACATTTCAAAATGTGCGCGACTCAGATGGAACGATTGTTATTTACTTCCACGAGTTGGAAGGTGGGACGGCATACACGGTTGGTTGCTGCATTGAAACTCGCCAGCCGCACCGGTTAATCGACGCGGCGAAATATTTGGCGGAAGACGCCGCCACCTTGATGGTTTCTTTCGTTCGTGACCACGATATCGAAATCCTCAACGTCGCCGGTCCACGCGAGACTGAGTGGGCAGGCGGCTATGCCTACGCTTCTCGGGCGATCGATATTCTGCTGACCAGATTAAGAATGAGCGGACGACGGCGTTGAACTACTCGTAACGGAGAGCTTTGACCGGATCGAGTCGGGCGGCGAAGTAAGCCGGGATCAAGGCGGCGAGCGAGCAAATCAGAAACGCGCTGATACAAATGATGGTGACGTCGTGGGGAATGACCTCGGCGGGAATCTCGGAAAATTGGTAGACTTCACGCGGGAAAATTTCGATGTGCAACGCCGACGCGAGCCAGTGACTGAATTCGTTGCGATAGCGAATGAGCGTCATGCCCAGGCCCAGACCGGTGAGCGTTCCAAAAAGTCCTACGACAGTCCCCTGCCCCAGAAAAACCCAAATGATCTGAGAAATATTTGCGCCGAGCGCTTTCAGAATCCCAATCTCGCGCCGCTTTTGGACGGTGACGGTGATGAGCGTGCTCATGATTCCGAACGCCGCGACTACGACAATAAAGAAGAGCAGAAAGAACATGACATTGCGCTCGAGGCGCACGGCTTCGAAGAATTGATGATTCATCTCGGTCCAGGTTTGGGCGAACACCGGCGGCTCGAGGAATTGCTCGAGTGATTCTTTCACGCGATCGGCGCCGTAAGGATCGTCCGTCCGAACGGTGATGCCGTGGAGGGCATCGCCCAGATTATAAAGCTCCTGCCCGATGTAGATCGGCACGAGGACAAACTCGGAGTCGTACTGATAGCGGCCGGTCTCAAAAATACCGGTGACGATCAGGTCTTTTGGCAAGACGACCTCACGCAGTTTTTCGAGCGCCTTCTTTTCGTCCGGTCCCTTCGCGCTCTCAAGGTTCTTAATTTCATCGAGAATTTGGCCGAGATTCCCGGGGGAATAGACCGTCAGTTTGTCGCCAACATTGATGCGCAAGATGCGGGCGAGGTCGCTCCCGAGCACGGCCGATTCGCCGTCGAGGTCGAGCTGACCTTCTTTTATGAACTTGCGAATCGGAATCACTTTTTCTTCCTGGGCCGGATCGATTCCGCGAATCACCGGCGCCAAACGCTGGTTTTGAAATTCGACAATGACCGGACCTTGCACGAACGGCGCAGTCGCGACCACGTGCGGTGTGTTGTCGATCTTCTTCTGAAGTGCGCGCCAGTCATGGATGACGTCTTCGCTTTTCACGAGAATGTGCGCGTCGAAATCAATGATCTTCTGCCGCAGCTCGCGATCGAAGCCGGTCATCACCGCGATCACCAAGATCAGCACCGTCACGCCGAGGGTCACGCCGATGATCGAGATCAAAGTGATGATGGAGAGAAAAGTGCGTTTCGGTTTGAGATAACGCAGCGCCAGGAAAAAGCTGAACGGCAGTTTCAAGTTGCCGTTATGTTGGCTGCGAACGCGACGGTTTACAACCCAACCGGATGCCGCGCTTGAAAACCCCAGGCATCGCGGCCATCGAGGTGCCAACGTGGGCCGACATCACTGCCGTAGCGCAGATCGGTCGTGTCCAACCGCAGACCGGCGATCATCGCGAAGACGTGACCGTGACGGGAGTAAATCGTGAACCATCGGCCGCGGCCGCGCTCGCCGTAACGAAGAAAATCGCTCGAGGGCAACGGTTGCTCGAGCATGCCGGCATAATGCAATGCGAACGAAACGGTGCCGGAACAATCGTAACCGTAATCATGAAACGATCCGTGTCCCCCGCCCCAAACATAAGGTCGATTGTGAATGGAATTCACCGCCCAGATTGCGCGTTTGACGCTGTCGGGAGCGTTCGCTGGCGCGTAAGCAATTCCATTCCGCAGCACCGCGCGATTTCCTGGAACCATCGGATGCGAAGCGCCTACATCGAATCCGGGTGTCCGTGCTTCTGAATCGTATTCATCACGTTGAATTGGTTCAGCGGGGCGCGTCGGTCGCGGCACGTAATACGCGACCTGGATCGCTTGTGCGCGCGCAGGTTGTCGATCGAACGAGAACGGCTGAAGTGGTACGCCATCGACAGTTTGTGATGAATAGACATTTTCGCGGGTGCGCCAGGATTGCGCGTAAGACGGAGCAACGCCGAGCACGAGAAGCACACCGGCCGCGAGAATGACCAGCCAGCGGTTAGACGAATTTACGATGCGGGACTCTGACACGCACCGCCTCAGAAGCTGCTTTTAGGCCAACTATTTCAGCGCGTTCGCTTTTAGATCTTCCAGCGTAACGAATTCGAGGGCGGAAGCGTGCGTTGCTTCGAGATCGACCGGCGCGGCGCGGTTGCGTTCGAGTGCGGATTTCCAGCGCGTGACGCAGACGCACCATTTGTCGCCGGGTTTGAGTCCGGGAAATCCCCATTCGGGAACCGGGGTGACAAGATCGTTCCCGTCGAGCACGGAGAAATCGAGAAACTCGCGCGTGACTTGCACGCAAACCGTGTGCAGGCCGACGTCTTCGGGTCCGGTTCGACAGAAGCCGTCGCGAAAAAATCCGGTCACCGGGTCGCGACAACAACACTTCAACTCGGTGCCCAGGACGTTGGTCGGCATAAATCAGGCAAACTCCGGTTCCTCAGTCGAAACGGTCGCTTCGCCTTCGCTTTGTTTTAGTGCTTGCTCCACTGCGCGCCACGGAAGCATCGCGCATTTCACCCGCTGCGGAAATTTTCGGACACCACGCATCACGAGGAGATCGCCGAGCTTCTTCGGCGCATCGTTATTTGTTTCCGCTGTCACCAAATCGTGAAATGCGCGGAACATTTCCTCAACTTCAGCGCGGCTTTTGCCTTTCAATTTCATCGTCATCAATGACGCAGAGGCCTGACTAATAGCACAGCCGTGTCCGGTAAATTTGATTTCCTGCAAGCCGCCGTTGCCATCGAATTTCACGGAGAGATGGATTTCGTCACCACACGACGGATTATCGCCGTGGACCCGCACAGCTGCGTCGGGTAGCTCGCCGAAATTCCGCGGCCGCCGGGAATGATCGAGGATCACCTCCTGATAAAGTTCTTCGAGGTCGACAAGTTCCGGGTTCATTTGAAAAAATGGGCCGCTTTTTCGAGGATGTCGATCATCCGATCGATCTCCTCGCGGGTGTTGTAGAAGTAAAAGCTGGCGCGCGTGGTTCCGGTGACGCCGAAACGGCGCATCAACGGTTGGTTGCAATGATGGCCACCGCGCATGGCGAGACCGTAGCGATCCGCGAAGGTGGTGAGATCGTGCGGATGGGCCGCATCCATCACAAAACTTATAACTCCACCTCGGTCGTGCCCAGGTCCGATCACGCGCAGTCCTGGCAATTCGGCCATCCGCTTCAAGGCATATCCCGCAAGATCGACATCGTGCTGAAAAATTTCCGCGCGTCCAATGCCCTCGATATAATCGATCGCCGCGCCCAGCCCGATCGCGCCGGCGATGTTCGGCGTGCCCGCTTCGAAACGGTGCGGCGGTTTTTTGAATGAGCTCTTTTCCAATGTGACACTGACGATCATTTCGCCGCCACCGTGCCACGGTGGCGTCGCTTCAAGAACCTCCGATCGTCCATAGAGAACGCCAATTCCGGTCGGCGCGCACATTTTGTGACCGGAGAAGGCAAGGAAGTCGCAGCCAAGCTCCTGAACATTGAGAGGCATGTGCCCGATGCTTTGCGCGGCATCGACCAGAGTCAACGCGCCAACATTTCTCGCTTTTCGGCAGAGATCGGCAACGGGGTTAATCGTGCCGAGAGAATTGGAGACGTGAGTGAACGCGAACATTTTCACTTCCGGCGTAAGCAGCGACGAGAGTTTTTCGAGCGCGAGAGTGCCGTCGTCGCGAACCGGGACGAACCGCAGTTGCACGCCGATTCGCTCGGCCAGCAGCTGCCAGGGGACGAGATTGCTGTGATGCTCCATTTCGGTGAGCAGAATCACGTCGCCGGTGCGGAGAAATTTTCCGCCCCACGCTTGCGCGACCAGATTGATGCTTTCGGTCGTGCCGCGTGTGAACACGATCTCATCCGCGCTCGCCGCGTCGATAAAATCGGCCACGCGCTGCCGTGATTTTTCGTAATGCTCAGTCGCGCGCATGCTCAACGCATGCAGGCCGCGATGCACATTGGCGTTCTCATGTTCGTAATAATTCCGGACGACATCGAGCACGGCGCTCGGCTTTTGCGAGCTGGCCGCGTTATCGAAGTAAATCAGCGGATGACCGTTCACGCGCTCCCGTAGAATCGGAAAATCCTCACGGAGCGCGGCCCAATCCACCCGACTAGTCGCCGCCTTGTGCATGAGATAATCTGCTCCATGCGCCGGTTCGCGCCAGTTTATTCCCGGCCAAGCTAAGATCGATCGCGGCGACAAAATCCCGATGGGAATTCCGCAATTGATGATTGCGTTCACAAAAGATGGGCAGGCCAAGGCGAACATCGTGGCCGAGCGCGATAAACTTTATGGCGACTCGAGCGCGATAAAGGCCGCGCGCGCCGACATTCCCGATTTCAAAGTCGATCCGGGCGCGGATGGCTGGCAGAAGAGCGCTCCGGTGCAGCTCGACTTGGAAATGGTTTCGGCAGCGAAGAAATAACGCTCTTCGCGAGATCGACATAGCGTGGATTGGCTTGACTTTTAGTCAGGCAAATCGCTACAACCTTCGTGTCAACGAAGGTCAACCCGGAGGTCTATATGCGAGCTTTTTATCTCACGATTCCTCTCTTGTTTATGGGCGCGCGCGTTTCTTTTTGCGGGGCGGAAAAACCGCCGGCGGCGGACTGGTCGATGAACGCGACGGCGATCGAGGCCTGTAGCTGCCCGATGTTTTGCCAATGTTATTTTAGTACGAAACCCGCGGCGCACAGCGAGCACGCCGGCCACTCCCATGGCGAAGGCGGCGAACATTTCTGTAAATTCAACATGGCTTACAAGGTGAACCACGGAAATTACGGCGCGACCAAACTCGATGGTGCGAAATTCTGGATCGCGGGCGATCTAGGCGGCGATTTTTCCAAGGGCGAGATGGATTGGGCGGTGCTGACTTTTGATCCGTCGGTCACCGGCGAGCAACGTGAAGGAATTAAAACTATTTTGCCTCATGTCTTCCCCGCGAAGTGGAAGTCATTTTCGGTGGCGCCTGACGCCAGTGTCAATTGGGCCGCGGCCCGCGATCACGCCGAAGGAAAATTGGCGGACGGCAAATTGGGAGAAATCGTTCTCAATAAATTCCAAGGTATGACTGACGATCCGATTGTGATGAAAAATCTGAAGTATTGGGGCGCGCCCAGAAATGACGGCTTCATCATGATGCCGAACGACGTCGAAGCTTACCGCACCGGCGACAAAGCGTTCGAATTCAAGGGGACGAACGGCTTCATGATCACGATCGACATCAATTCTAAAGACGCGGCCAAAGAAAAGAGCGGCGCATAATCTCGAGAATTACCAATGGAAAGACGACCTGTGTGCCGTCCCCAATTCGGCTGACGCGACGGAGCGCGTCTCTCCAAGAATGAAAAAAACGGCGACTGTCTACTGGCTGCTTCCGGCGAAACCGGAGCGCGACCTATTTTGTGAAATGGTGCGAATTCTGCGCAAAGAATTTCGAGCGCCGAGTTTTGAGCCGCACATAACACTATTTTCGACAAAGAAAGATCGACAATCGCCGAAAGCAGTTTTGAAACAGATTGCTCTGCGACGAATTCGCCTGAGAACGCGCGGAGTCGGTTTTTCGGCCGAGTTTACCAGAACGCTTTTTGTCCGGTTTAAATCAAGTCCGGCGCTGCGAAAACTGGTGGATGAACTTAGCCGCGCCGCAAAATCGCCGGCAAAAGCTCCAAGTGATGCGCACGTGAGTTTGCTTTACAAGAAACTGCCGCGCGCGGCGAAGAAGGAGCTTGCCGCAGTGATGAAGCTGCCTTTTCGCACTGTTGTTTTCAATTCGATCGCGGCAGTGCGTTGCCCTTTACCATCGCGGACCAACGCCGATGTTGAGGCTTGGAAAATTCTGGCCAAAAAATCGCTGCGTCGGTAGCGGATTGAAATCTTCTCCATCGGTTCGACTTTTATCTGCCGATGGAATCGAAAACTAAGATTTTCGGCGAGCACGACCCGGCCACGATCAAGCAGATCGAGACTTGCGTTGCAACTGGTGGCGAACGCGGCGTGCTTTGCGCTGACGGCCATAAAGGTTACGCCCAACCAATCGGCGGCGTAGTTGCTTACAAAGAGAAAATTTCCCTGAGCGGTGTTGGTTTCGATATCGCCTGCGGCAATCTCGCGATCCTGACTGACGCAAAGCGCGAAGACATTGCGCTGAAGATCGACAGGATTATGGACGACGTGGTGCGCGAAATTTCATTCGGGATCGGACGCAAAAGTAAAACGCGGGTCGAACACGAATTGTTCGACGATCCGGCTTGGCAGCTAAAACCGATCGGCGATTTGAAATCAACCGCGGCCGAGCAACTCGGCACCGTGGGCGGTGGAAATCATTATGTGGATATTTTCGCGGACGAGCATGACCGGATCTGGGTCGGTGTGCATTTCGGGTCGCGCGGGCTCGGGCACAAGGCGGCCACGCATTTTTTGAAAGCGGCTGGCGGAAAAGACGGAATGGACGTACCGCCGACCGTGGTCGACGAAAAATCGGAGATCGGTCACGATTATCTCGCGGGGATGCATTTGGCCGGGCGCTACGCGTATGCTGGACGGGAAGCGGTCGCGCGACATGTGGTGAAAAGCATTTTAGGCGCGCAGATTGTGGAAGAAGTTCACAATCATCACAACTTTGCCTGGCGCGAAAAACATGATGGCGAAGAGTTTTGGGTCGTACGCAAAGGCGCGACGCCGGCATTTCCCGGACAAAAAGGATTTGTCGGCGGAAGCATGGGTGACGACGCGGTGATTATCGAAGGCGTCGATTCGCCCGCTTCACGCGAAGCGCTTTTTTCCACCGTCCACGGCGCCGGGCGAATTATGTCGCGCACGGCAGCGAAAGGAAAATTTGTTAAAGTGGGCAACAAACGAATCCGCCAGGAAGGATTGGTTCGTCACGATGAGATGATGAAATGGTTACACGACCGCGGAATTGTTTTGCGTGGCGGCGATCTGGACGAAGGACCGCAAGCATATCGACGATTGCCGGACGTTTTGAACGCTCATGCGGGAACGATTCGAATCCTGCACACCTTGCGACCACTTGGTGTGGCGATGGCCGGACGCGATATTGTCGATCCTTATAAGGACTGAGCGCGACTTCGATTTTTAGGGCGTCGCGGTGACAGAAGACTTCGGAGCCGGGGTCTCGGATGGAGATGTCGATGTTGCGCTCGGCGCCGGAGTTGGAGATGGCGACGGCAATGGAGTTGGACTGGGTGAAACGCCGGCAATTTTCGCCAGTTCATCTTCGAGAAGACGTTTTTCTTCGGCGTAAAGTGGACCGCGTTTGGCCGCTTGAATGAATTCCTTGGCGGCGTCCGTTTGATTTACATCGAGAAGCAAAACCGCGGCGTAAACCGCGGCATGCGATTCGTGCAATGCTTCGGGCGGCAGCTTTTGCAGAACCTCGAGGCCCTCGGCGGTGCGACCCTGGACATAAAGCGAGAATGCGTAAGTCACCACGGAGCTCACGTCGTTCGGCGCGCGTTCATAAGCTTGCTTGGCCAACTGCTGCGCTTGTTTCGTGTTCTGCTCAATGTTTAGGCCAAGCCGCGCGAGATTGGTGATGATACCAATCTCGTTAGGCGACGCTTCATGGAGGTGCTGGAGAACTTCGTAAAGCTTTTTGAGATTGTTGTTCCCGCGATAAAGACGATAAAGCGCGTCGAGCGCTTCGCGCCGGCTGGGCGGAGTGCGGGAGAGTCGCGACCAAAGTTCTTCGCTTTCGATCGGCAAATTCCATTTGCTGGCCAGACGCGCGAGTCTGATTTCGCGTTCTGGTCGATCGGCCGCGGCATGAAGGGCGGCGCGCCAGAGCGTGTCGAATTCGGCATCGGCGCTGGATTGGCGTGATTGCCGCGCGGCATAGCCTTGATACGCGAGCCGGAGATAATCTTCTTCTCCCCAGGATTCGCTGCGTGTCCAACGCCGCAAGCGCGACCAATTCTTTTGTTCGGCAAAGGCGGCGGCGATAGCGACAGCCGGCGGCGGCTTCGCGGTTGTGGCGGCCGGCAATTTATCCATCCATTTTACAACCTCAGGTGCAAGGCCGTTTTCATTCATCCAATCCATCAACAGCCCGAGGTCGCCCGAGTTGCGCGCTGCGACCGGTTTCACCTTTTCTAGAAGCGCGTCGAATTTCTTCGCGTCGAGCTTCCGATAGAAATTGAGGCAGAGAAGGTAATCGCCGAAACTCACTTGAGGCGACATTTGCAATTGTTGCGCGAAGCGATCGGCGGCTTGGATATCATTGCGATCGACAGCGTCGTTAAGCAATGCGCGCAGTGCACCGGTCCGAAACTCCTGGACTTGGGTGAGATGCTCCAGATTGGCGCGCGCCTGCTCACTTTTCTCCGCGTCCTGTGAGCGGATCTGGAGGGCAGCGAGATTGAACTTATACAGATCGTTTTGGGGATCTTTATTTAAGGCGATATCGAACTGCTGCTCTTGTTCGGCAAGGTTTCCTTCAGCCCGCGCCAGCCAGCCGGCCACGACATGAAAAGCCGCCTGTTCCTGTGCCTGCGGCGCAACCCGCTCCAATGTTTTGCGTGCGAGATCGATCTGGCCGAACCGGAGCGCGGCCGAGGCGAAGCTAAGCTGGCTGTCGATGTTGTCCGGCTGCAGACGCGCGATCTGGGCCCGCCAGGAAACGGTTTCCTCCGAGTTTTGTTTTTCGGTCGCTTCGGCCAGGATGTAAAAAGCGGGAAGCGAATCGCCGTGACGCTCAACGACCTGGCGGGCCAGGCGACTCGCTGTAACAAAATCATTTTTCTCGAGCATTGCGCTCGCGCGTTTGAGCAAACGTGATTCGTGCCAACCGGCGTAAAGCCTGGAGCCGTAAGTTCCAAAAACAATAATCAGCAAAACGGCGGCGGCGGCCGCGGTGAGATAGAGCGCAACTCGCACCGGCGGTAAATGAAATCGAAGACTCGAAAACGATTCGACACCGGGTAAAGATCGGCTGCGTCTTTTGCGCCGCACGCGTCTGATTTTTTCCGGCATCTAATCTTTATGCGTTGCGCACTCCTAGAATGCAACTGGCGCGTGGAGAACAATCCGAGCAGACCGGCTTAGGTCTGCTCCGCTTCGCGAACGAGCGGAACATTCTCAATCTGACCCCGCACTCGCTCGCGCACGCGAGGTCCCCAAACATAACGCGTGAGAAGCACTTTGATTGTGGCGGTTAATGGAACGGCCAGAATGGGTCCGAGCAAACCGCCAATCAACAATCCCCAAACAAAGATGGAGACGATAACGGTCATTGGATGCAACCCGACGGATTTCCCGACGATGCGCGGCGCGTAAAACATTCCCTCGAGATTTTGCACAACGATGAATATGACGGTAACGATGAGCGGGTGCGTCCAATCGCCCCATTGAAATGCCGCGATCAGGACCGCCGGCACCCAACAAATCACAATGCCAATGTACGGAATCATTGTTAGAATCACGACGAGAAGGCCGATCAGCGGTGCGAAATTGAGACCGAAAAGCGTAAGGATGCTTCCAATGAGCGTTCCGTCGACCAGGCACACCAGCAATTGCCCCCGAAAGTAAGCAATTACGTAATTATTGATCTCCGATAGCGCCGCGGCGATCTCGTCCTTCAAGGGCGATGCACGAAGAGGCAGATAATCCTTCCATCTTTTTTCGATCCGCGGCCGCTCCTTCAAGAGAAAAAAGAGATAGATCGGCACCATAATCAAACTCAGCAGAAACCCGGTTATACCGAGAAATCCACCGATGCTTTTCTTGATAATATTCCAAATTTTCTCAGTCAACGTCGGCAGATAGCGTTCGAGATTCGGAATAATCTTGTCGGCTTTGGCTTCTAGTTGCTGCCGCTCGGCCGAACTCATTTTGGCCGGCGTCGCGGAGATCGTCTCCACCGGCGATGCCGTTGTTTCCGGCAAAGGAGTTGGTGCCGCGGCCGGCGTGGGAGAAGGCGCATGAGGCGGTGGGGTTCCGAGCAAGAAATTGACGAGTCCCGACGATGGGGATTTCCCGCGGCCAGTGCTCCCACCGACAACACGATTGTACTGAACGATAAGATCGACAATGCGTTCGCGCGCTTTTTGCGTGTAACTGGGAAGCTCCCGCGCGAAGTTCGCGCTTTGCATCGAAATGGTCGGTGCGACCCATGCGACCAAGCCGACCACGGAAATGAGAACACTGACAAAAATCACGGCGATCGCCCAGCCGCGTCCCATCTTGCGGCGACATAGTTCGGTCACAAGGGGATCGAGCAGATAGGCAAGGATGACCGCAATTGCAACCGGAATCAGAATTGGCTGAAGAAAACTGATCAGATTTGCGCCGACATAAACTACCGCGCCGGCTATAACGATGAGTAGGACAACAAAGAGAGCGGTGAGCGCCGCCCACATCGTTCTTTTTTGCCAAGGGGTTGGATACGCGCTCATACCACCAGGAAGCTTATTCCACGCCGGCGCTTGAAAGCGAGAAGCCGTTAACGGAAGTGGTCTTAATGAATCTGATTCGCACTAGGAGGCTGACCTTTGCTCATTTTTGTTTTCGCATTGTCGATCTTGTCGGCCAGCTTTTTGTTTTGCGGGTCAAGGTTGAACGCCTTTTGCCACGCATCTAAAGCTTGCGCCGATTTGTTCAATTTTGCGTAGGTGTCTCCAATGTGTTCAAGCACAACCGGGTCGTCGCGAGTTAACTTTTGCGCAGCCCGGAGGAGATCGCTCAATGCTTCATCGAACTTACCCCGCCGGAACTCGAGCCATCCCAACGTGTCAAGGTAAGCGCCATTATTTTGGTCGGTTTGCAACGCAAGCTTAATCATTTGCTCGGCTTCATCGAGATGCGTGTTGTGCTCGGCCCACATATACGCCAGGTAATTGTAAGCGTCAGCGGAATTGGCCGGATCGACGGCAATTGATTTTCTAAAAAGATCCGCCGCCTTGTCGTAAAGACCGGCTTGTTCGGCAGTCGCGCCGTAGTCGAAATAAAAGCGCGCGTTGGCGATTTCGACCCCATCGGTTTCAGCTTCATGCAGAGCCTCTTCGAAAGTGGCCACCGCTTCCTGAAAATGCTTCGCTTCGCGTTGAGCGATGCCCAGATAGTAAACGATTTCCGGGGTTTGCGGAAAGTGTTGCCGTGCTTCGCTCAGAATTTTGACTGCGCGCTCGTTGTCCTTCAACGGGCCAAGAAGCAGCTCAGCCAAATGAAGATATGGACTGGCTCGACCAGGATTGATGGTCAAACTCTGCTCGTAATTCGCAGCGGCTTTGGCAAACGTTGCTTTTGCCTGATCACTCTTTTTTTCGCGTTCCAAGACCCTGGCGGCGTCATCCAGCAACCCAGCCAACAAATCGTAAGGTTGATATTTCTCGGGATGTTCCTTGATGATTCCTTCCAGCGTCTCCACGGCCTTATCGCGTTGATTCGTTAAAACGAAACCGGTAGCGAGCTTCTCTCGCGCATTGGTATCGTCGGGTTCGAGCTCAAGCAGATGCAAGTAGAGCGGGATGGCTTCTTTAACTTGTCGGGTGGACGCATAATAATCGCCGACATCTTTAAGAACAGCCGGATCGTCGCCGGCGTGATCGGCCGCCTTTTTGAAGATCTCGTTTACTCGCGCTATTTCATCAGGGTTGGGCGGGCGGTCGGGTTTAAAAACAATCGACGCGTAAAGTTTCCCAAGCCGGGCCCAGAACGCGGGGTCGTCACTCCTGATCTCGGCTGCGCGATCAAGGGATTGGAGCGCCTTCTTTTCATCTCCGGCTTCCAACGCGATTTCGCACAGGCGTTCGTAGGCGTCGATGTTGCGGGGATCGAGCGCAATGGCTCGATTGACATAATCGATGGCTTGATCAGCCCGTCGAAGATATTTTGCATAGATGAATGCAAGCTGCAGCAAGGGTCCGGGAGCGTTCGGCTTTGCTTTGATGGCGTCCTTCAAAACATCGATCGCCTGCGGAAAATCATCCTGTCGTGTGAGCAGCGCAGCGACTCGGGAGGCTAGATCCGCCTGTCCCGGATCGACGTCGAGGACTTTGCGATAAGCGGCCAACGCTTTGTCCATTTCCCCGTTTTCCTCCAGCGACATCCCTTCAACAAAGTGGGCCAGGGCGTCTGCTTTATGTTCGCCATCGGCACGAAGGACCAGGTCTTTGGCCGGCGTCATGAACAGGGAGTCCTCTTGCCGGACGGATTTTTTCGTCGGCGCCGCGCTTGGAGAAGCTTGTGGACTTGGGACAACAGAACGCGGTCGAGCCACGAGAGACGTGGCTAAGGCCAGGAAAAATGCCGCGAATACCAGGGGATGGAGAATCCGCTCAAGCCAGCCGTTGGGCTCCATCATGTTGCCGACTGTAATCGCGCGAAACCCCGCACGCAAACCTTCCAGCGTGGCCTAACGAATGGGAAACTATGATTTGTATCGCAAGCGTTTCTTGTGGCGGTTCGCCCGCATGCGCTTCCGGCGCTTATGCTTTGAAATTTTCGCCTTCCGTCTTTTTTTCAGAGAACCCATATAGAGTAGGAGTAACTTGCGCGCCGCTGATGTCGATCCAACCACGAAGCACGCGCGATTTCAACTGGTTGTTATGACAAACAGCGCCTTCGCGAACGACGATTATTTAAGGGCGAAACGGCCTTTTAGGGAAGATTGCTCGAGAAACCATGCGCTTAGAATTCATACAGAGCGTGTTTCCATCGGGCTGGTGGGATTTGAACCCACGGCCTCCTGCACCCGAGGCAGGCGCTCTACCAAGCTGAGCCACAGCCCGAATTTCGCTTCGTCAATACCTTCCAATAAGCGACGCACTACTTCGCGCATTTAGCTACTCATGGCAAGAGAGTAGAAGAAGTTTGATCGGCGGCAGGGCGGACCGCGGGGACGAGAGGCAACGGTCTGGAGTGTTCAAAAACTTATCACCAAAAGCCATATGGAAACACATTTTATCTCATTTTTGAGAGAAAATCCGACATTTCTCATTTAAACCGAAGCTTATCGCAGGGGCGAGAAAATAGGCATAATCTCTGCTAATTACCATAGCCAATACAAAACCATGCGACTCCAGCCGAAGCAACCCACCGCTGCGATGACCTTCCCGGAAGTTCTTGTCGCCGTTTCCCTCCTCGCTATCTTTTGCGCGTCGGTCTTCGAACTCAACGCCGTCTGTCTCCGTTATATCGATTCGAGCAAAGAATCAATCGCAGCGCTGGAAAGTGTGCACGACCGCTGCGAAGTCTTGCGTAACGCGGCTTTCACCGACCTGACGACACAGAGCTATGTCCAATCGCTCCTGGCAACTCCCCCCAACGGCTCCGCTTTTTGTAGCAAGGCAACCGAGGTCGTAAAAATCAGTGCCTACCCGACGGCGAATGGCGTTACGCAGTTTACCCGCTCACCGAACGGCACAGTGACCAACGACTCGACCGCCACGGACCTCGGCACGTCCCTCGTTCAAGTAGATGTCTCAACCTCATGGAACATGCTCGGTGGTCGGGCACGTTCAGAACAAACCAGCACTATTATCTCTAATGGAACCAAAAAATGAAACTTAAAACCTCGCAACCAATCGCCGGCTTCACCCTTAGTGAAATGCTGGTCAGTCTCAGCCTCAGCTCAATCGTTCTCGCGGCGGCAATCACTTCAGGCATTTCGCTTCAGAAGAGCTTCAGTGCCGTGGACAATTATTTCACCACTCACATGCAGCAGATCCGTATCATCGATTACCTGAATCGCGATGTGAAACGCGGATTGATCGTGACCACTTCAGTCGATCTACAAACGGTCACGATGTCCGTTCCCAGTTACATCATTCAATCAGGGGATCCGGAGGCGCTTGCAAATCCAGCTTTGGTAGGCACGCCGCGCACGCCGACTGTCGCTTACACCTCGAGCGGTTGGCAGGTCAACTATACCGCATCCCCCGTCACTGTCGTATATTCGATCAGTGGCAGTTCGATTTTACGAAGTGAAAACGGTGTGGTCACGACTATCGCTTCCAGCACTGATCAGTTGGTGCCGCAATCAACTGATGTGGAACTGGCCAATACCGAATACGCCAACACTTCCGTGACCTTCATGCCGATTTTCACTTCCAGTGGCAGCGCCGCCTCGCGCACCGGAACGAGCCTTTATGCGACGGCGTATCTGCGGAACAAGCGTCGCGGTTAAACGACAATGGGAGCGAATCTGCGAATCTCGATCCGATCAATTGAGCGCGGGAACGTGCTTCTCTGTGTCTTGTGCACGATCCTGGTTGTGTCAATCATTGGTGGAAACGTGCTCCTCAACTGCATGACGCGATACAATGTGGCTTCGAGCCAGGTGCGTAGTTGGAAGGAGTCCCTCGATGCTGCCGAAACTGGCGGCGATATCGCTTACGCTGAGATCCGCAAGACAATCCTCGATCCGTCGCACGCCTTCACCGGCTGGAATTACACTGGTGGTGTTTATACTCCCAATTCTTCCGTGACCTACGGGCAGGACAATCTGAGCACCAGCTCCCGCGTTGACACATTTTACTACGATAGTAACGGAAATCCCTGGTATCGGATTCGAACTAACGGAACCGCCCCGGTTAAAGGTCTTAAGCGTGTCGGAATGGACGATCGCATGGGTCCAACCACGCGCGGAGACAGTTTGCTCCGAAAAGTTGATTTTACTTACGATCACTTTGTTGCCACCTACGGTCCGAATGGCGACGGGCTTAATAAAGCCCTTGTGCCGGTTTCACAGCCGCAAGTCACCCGCAGAGTAGAGCTGATCGCCGCGCCGATCACGCCGTTCGAAGCAGCGATCAAAGCTGTCGGAACATTTTATGGTCTTGGCGACGCCGCGATGATCGACAGCTACAACTCCGCCAACGGCGCCTATTATTTCGCCGCCAACAATCCTGCCGATCCGCACTACAGCGATTCGCGCAGCGGCAACGTTGAGATCGATAGCTCCGTAGCCACGATCCGAGGCATGCTCTACGGGAATGTGGCCACGAACGGCGGCACCATCGTCCGTTCGAACCAAATCACCGGCACGATCGACAACAACGTTCCTTTCACCGTCCCGCCCTTAAAACTGCCCGCGACTTTTCCGACTCCCCAGATGTCTCCGAGCAAGGTTCCCGGCAATTCCACTGTCACGGTTAACCCTCCCGCCGCTGGAACAGCTCAGAACCCGATTTCTTATTTGTTTTCCTCTTTCACGGGGCATCTGGTCGTCAATCAATACGCTAGTTCCCAAACGTACGTGGATATCCACGTCACCAGCGATATCACCGGTACAATCGACATCGCCCAAAATGTTCGCGCGAGGATTTACTTTGATGGCAACGTCAATGTAAAGGCCCGCGACGTCGTCAATGAAAGCGGAATCGCCTCGAATCTTCAGTTCTACGGAATCAGCCCAACGGACCCGAGTGTCTCTCAGTCAATAGCCATCGGGCCGCCCGGAAGCTATGCCGCAACCTTTTATGCCCCCAGCGCCGCCTTCAGTCTCACCGGCAACCCCGATATCACCGGCGCGATTGTTTGTAAGACGTTTTACGGTAATGGCAACACCAGTTGGCACTATGATCGCGAGCTCGATAAGGAGGGCGCAGCGGTCGATTATCGTATTATTAATTACGTCGAAGACGTTCGTTAGGACGTCGCTCCCTAATCGAGGGACGACTGGCTTTTATTGTCGATCTCGCACAAACGAGATCTGACTTTGCGTCGAACAAAACGGTTGACAACGTTTTCAACCGCTCGCAATGTCACCGCTCCGTTTTTATGATCGCGTCGCAGCTCACACCCGCCGCTTTTGCCACCAGCGCGCCGACCGTTCTTCAATTCCCGACGGAAACCAACCGCACCGTCAGATCCTTGCGCCATATGACGACTCAACTCCTCCAGGAAGCAGCTCAAGTTATTCCCAATCAGCAACTCCTGATCAACGTCGTTTCCAAGCGCGTTCGCCAGCTCGGTCTCGGACACCGGCCGATGATTGAAACGACGACGCGTATGTCGCTGACCGATATCGCACTTAAGGAAATCATCGCCGGTAAGCTTGCATTCGAGCCTCTTAAAGGCCCGGATAACGCGTAAGCTTCCATCGCGTTTCACACGCGATCATGCCCGCCGAGTCGATCACTAATCGCAAGGCGCTCCGCGATTTTCACATTCTCGAGCGCTACGAAGCCGGTATCGAATTGAAAGGCAGCGAGGTTAAATCGATTCGTGCCGGCAAAGCCAATATCAGCGACGCTTTCGCACGCATCGAGAACAGCCAAGCGTTTCTCTATAACGCTGACATTCAACCTTACGAAAAAGCCAGTCATGAAGTTCCGGCGGCAAAACGTGTGCGCAAACTTTTGCTGCACCGTCAGGAGATCGACAAACTTTACGGCGAAAGCCAGGTCAAAGGTCGGGCGCTGGTCGTACTCAAGCTTTATTGGAGAAACGGCAAACTCAAAGCCGAGCTCGGTGTCGGGCAAGGCAAAGTCGCTCGCGATAAACGTGCTGACTTGAAAAAGCGCGCCGTCGAACGTGAAACGGCACGTGAAGTCGCGCGCTTCAATCGCAAACATAGTTAGATCGACAATCTGTATGCCTCGTTTCTCCTATCGAGATAAAATCGCACTCATCACCGGCGGCTCACGCGGCCTTGGCCTCGAAATTGCGCGCCAGATTTGTGTGCGCGGAGGCAAAGTCGCTTTGATCGCACGGGATGCCGACGAACTCGCGCGGGCCAAGACTGATCTGAATCGCTTCGCTACTGAAGTCCTGACAATTCACTGCGATCTGCTCGAGACCGCGCAAATTCAATCCGCTGTCCAGCAAACGCTGCAGCGCTTTGGCAAGATCGACATCTTAATTAACAATGCCGGAATTATTGCAATCGGTCCGATCGAGCATATGCAGCTCAAGGATTTCGATCGGGCCATGCGCCTGCATTTTTGGGCGCCATTTATCTTGTACTTGCTCGTCGCGCCCCAGATGCGCACGAACGGCGGCCGCATCGTAAATATTTCTTCCATCGGAGGAAGAATCGCCGTCCCGCACATGGCGACCTACTCTGCCAGCAAATTCGCGCTCACCGGCTTTTCCGATGCAATACGCGCGGAAGTCGCCCGAGACAATATCTATGTCACAACTGTTACGCCCGGTTTGATGCGCACCGGCTCACACATTCACGCGACATTTAAAGGAGATCATTCTGCCGAATACCAATGGTTCGACTGGTCCCGCAAAATTCCGTTCGCTTCCATTTCCGCGGAGCGCGCCGCGCGGAAAATCCTGAACGCCTGTAAGCACGGTAAACCTAACCTTGTCATGCCCTCGTCAGCTTATTTCATAATCGCTGCGAATGCGTTGTTTCCAAACCTAACCGCGCGCGTCATGAAAATCGTGAACCGGTCGATGCCGCCGCGGGTCAGTAAAAGCGGCGACGAAGCGCGCTTTGGCGCGGAAGTTCGCGACAAGAAGTGAAACCCAAGCGCCTGTTTGTCGCGATCAGCCCGCCGTCAGTTATCCAGCAATCCCTCGTCGATCTTGATCCACGTATTCGCGGTGTGCGCTGGACGGAGCGTGATCAAATGCATCTCACGCTCGGTTTCTTTCCCGATGTCTCCGAAAATATGGATCACGCATTGCGCGAAAACCTGAGCGCGATCGAGTTCCGCGCATTCTTTCTTCCGATTCAAGGCATTGGAACGTTTCCACCAAAAGGTCCGCCAAAAATCATCTGGATTGGCGTCGGGAAGGGTCATCCGCATCTTTTTCAACTTCACAAACGGGTGCAAGACGCGGCACTTGCCGTCGGACTCGAAGCCGATCTGCGCCCGTGGCATCCGCACATCACGCTCGCGCGTTGTCATAGCGCTCGTGGCGGCGTGCTTCGAAAATTTCTAAAGTCGAATGCCGAACTCGACGCCGGGATGTTTCGGGTCGATGCGTTTCATCTTTATTGCAGCGAATTGACACCGGCCGGACCAATTCACACTTGTGAGATGTCGATTTTGGCTACTAAAGCCGAATAATTAAAGTCCGCGACTCGACAAAGGCGCGGTCACATCTTCGAGCGGCCGGCGTTCGGCCGCCACGCCAATCCAAAGTTCAACAATCGCGCCGGCAATCATCAAAACCGCAGCCGCGAGATAACCCGCAAAGAGCGCACTCTTCGATCCCGTTTGGATGATCCAGCCGAATAGCAAAGGCGCGAAGACCCCGCCGGTAAGCGTCCCAACTGCGTAAAAGATTGCGATCGCGAAAGCGCGAATTTCGAGCGGAAAAATTTCACTCACCGTCAAATACGCCGAACTCGCCGCCGCCGAAGCGACGAAAAAGATAATCATCCACGCCAGCGTCTGTGTCTGCGCGGTCAAAAGTCCGGCCTCAAACACCCAGCCGGTCAGCGCGAGGAGAATTCCAGAAATCCCGTAGGTCGCGGCGATCATCTTTTTGCGACCGATTGTGTCGAACAAATGTCCGAGCACGAGAGGACCAAAGAAATTCCCGACGGCGAAAGGCAGCAGATATAGGCCGACGCTTTGTTCCGGCACGCGGTAAAAGCGCATCAATACCAGGGCGTAGGTGAAGAAGATCGCGTTGTAGAAAAATGCCTGTGTCGTCATCAAAACGAAACCGAGGAATGAACGATGTCGATGTTCGTGCGCGACTGCGTTCCAAATCTCCCGCCAAGGCGTGTGTGTTCGTGTTCGGATCCGCGTTGGCGGCGAATCGTGTGCCGGCAACGTTCCTGGATCACCCACAATTCGGCGCTCGACTTCATCGACGATCGCTTCGGCTTCAGCGTTTCGTCCGTGAATCATCAGCCAGCGCGGACTTTCCGGGATCCAACGGCGAAAGAGAATCACAACCAGGCCGAGTGTCGCTCCGATCCCAAACGCGAAACGCCATCCTAACGAGATCGGAAATCGATTCGGATCGAGCAAAATGAGAGTCGCGCCTGAACCAAGAGCCGCGCCAACCCAATAGGAACCGTTGATCATCAAATCGACGCGGCCGCGCAGCCGCGCTGGAATCAGTTCGTCGATTGCCGAATTGATCGCGGCGTACTCCCCGCCAATTCCGGCGCCGGTCACCGCGCGGAAGAAGGCATAACTCGCAAAATTCCATGAGAACGCCGACAGCGCTGTTCCAATGAGATAGACCGCGACAGTAATGAAAAACAATTTCTTTCGGCCGAATTGATCTGTCCCGTAGCCAAACAACAACGCACCGATCACCGCTCCAGCGAGATAGCATGTTGCGGTCGCGCCGACTTCGGTATCTGTCAGGCCGAGTGTTTCGCGTCGGGTGAGAATCCCGCCTAACGAACCGGCGAGCGTGACTTCAAGTCCATCAAGAATCCAAGTCGCCCCGAGCGAGACGACGATCAACCAATGCCAGCGACTCCACGGCATTCGGTCCAACCGCGCCGGCACGTACGATTCGATCGTTTCGCCATTTGCCATTCTGGCCGCTAGCGTGTCCAACGCGACGAAAGTTTTCTACTTTCTAATTTTCTACTTCGTAATTCTCCTCTTCAGTCTTCGTACGTCGGCAGTCCTTTGGCGCGCCGTTTTTCCTTGATGTAATTCACCATGTCTTCCGATTTTTTGAACTCATCGGATTTAAATGGCGGGTTCTTCTTTCGACGCAAAACGCTGTACCACCAGCGCCAGTAATTTTGCCACGTATCATAGCCCGACTCGGGCTTCTCTTTCGCGACCTCAGCCGCGATCCGTTCGTCAACGCGTTCCTTCCAATATTGTTCTTCGGTAACATTCGAAACGTTCATTCGACCGGCCGGGTCGGTCTGATATTCCCGGATCGTGGGACGATGGATCGCGCAGCCCGCGAACAAAGTTGCAACCAGCAATAGCCCAATAATGCGTCGAGAATGAATTGTTTGCATGATCAACCGGAAAGGTGTCTAGAATAAAACAAATCTCCGATTTCGAAAGCGAGCACTTTCGAAGTTACGCGGTGCGGCCGCAGCAGTTCTTGTATTTCTTACCGCTCCCGCATGGACACGGTTCGTTTCGACCGACTTTTGGCAGCGAACGTCGCGCTGGCAGATCAATCGACATTTCGCCGGCACCATCGCCGTCCATCGCGACTCCGGCCATTGCGCCAACCGGCTGCGGTTGACGCGCCCGCGCCCGGACGTTCGCCGCTGGCGCAGTCGGCGCGTCTTCCCGTAGCAAGAATTGCGGAAGACTCGCGAGGAAATTCTCGAACGCCTGCAAGTTCGATGTGCTCCGGAAAAGATTGTGGAGAACCTCATTCTTAATGTTCGCCATCAGGTCCACGAACATGTCGTAAGCCTCGGTCTTGTATTCGATCAATGGATCTTTTTGCGCGTAACCGCGGAGATAAACGCCTTCCCGCAGCGCGTCCATGGCGTAGAGATGTTCCTGCCAGAGACGATCGATCGCGTTCAGAATGATGTAACGTTCGAGACTTTTCACCGCGGTCGGCTCCTCGTGACTCGATTTGCGCTCGTAAGATTCTTTGATTTTGCCAATTAGAAATTGTGCATTTTCATCCGCGCTGCGCGTCTCGAATTGCGCTTTGTCTTTCGTTAGGCCAAGAGGAAAGGTTGTGTTCACCCAATTCATCAACCCCGCGTAGTTTGGCTCGTCGCCTTCGAGATATTCTTTCAACTTCGCCGGCACGGCTTCATCAATTACTTCATAGATCAGCGTCCGCGGATCTTCCGAGTCGATCACTTCATTGCGATAGGTGTAAACGACCTCGCGCTGCATGTTCATCACGTCGTCGAAATCGAGCGTGCGTTTGCGGATCAGATAATTGCGCTGCTCGACACGCTTTTGCGCCGTCTCCACCGATTTGTTCAACCAGCGATGCTCCAGCTCCTGTCCTTCTTCGAGACCGAAGCGTTCCATGATCTTGGTCATCCGATCAGCCGCACCGAAATTGCGCATGAGATCGTCTTCGAAGCTGACATAAAAGCGTGACCCGCCCGGGTCGCCTTGGCGCGCGCAACGTCCGCGAAGTTGTCGATCTATCCGGCGCGCCTCGTGGCGTTCTGTTCCAAGAACAAATAACCCGCCGAGTTCCGGCACACCCTGCCCGAGTTTAATATCGGTGCCGCGCCCGGCCATGTTCGTCGAAATGGTGACCGTGCCTGGCTGGCCTGCGCGCATTACGATCTCGGCCTCCTGCATGTGAAACTTTGCGTTCAACACGTTGTGCGGAATTTTTTCGCGTTTCAGCATTCGGCTGAGCAACTCGGAAGCTTCCACGCTCACCGTGCCAACCAGCACCGGTTGCTGCTTGGTGTGATGGTCCCTGATTTCGTTGATGACTGCGTTGTATTTTTCGCGCCGGGTCTTGTAGATCCGGTCGTTGTGATCTTTGCGCGCCACCGGCCGATTCGTCGGGATCACGTTCACGTCCAGTTTGTAGATGTCGTGAAACTCGGCCGCTTCGGTTTCCGCCGTGCCGGTCATGCCGGCCAGCTTTTGATAGAGTCGAAAATAATTTTGAATCGTAATCGTCGCCAGCGTTTGCGTCTCGCGGTCGATCTGCACGCCCTCTTTCGCTTCCACTGCCTGATGTAATCCATCGCTCCAACGACGTCCCGGCATTTTGCGGCCGGTGAATTCATCAACAATGACGACCTTGTTCTCCTCAACGACGTACTGAACATCTTTGTCGAAAACGCAGTAGGCGCGGAGCAAATTCGAAATATTATGAATCCGCTCCGCCTGCTCGTCGCAATGCTGTTGTCGTTCCGATTTCTTTTTGTCCTTCTCTTCATCCGACAAACTCGGATCGAGATCGATCTCGGTGAATTCACTGATCAAGTCCGGCAAGACGAATGCATTCGGATCGTCCGGGTTCAAAAACATCCGGCCCTGCTCCGACAAATCCGACTCGTTCGATTTCTCGTCGATCGTGAAAAACAATTCCTCTTTGAGCAGAAACAATTCTTCCTTGCGGGTGTCGGTGTAGAACGAAAGCTCCGCTTTATCTATCGCGCGCCGCTTGTCCGGATCCTCCATCATCCGAAGCAATTGCTTGTTGCGCGGTTGGCCTAATTTCACTTTGAACATGAGGCGCCCCGCAGTTTCGATATCGCCCTGCTCGAATTTCTCCGTCGCTTCGCTCGCGACTCGATTGCACAACATCGTTTGCTTCCGCACCAATTGCTCGATCAACGGCTTCCATTTGTCGTACTGATGGGTCGAAATCGTGGCCGGGCCGCTGATGATCAGCGGCGTGCGCGCCTCGTCGATCAAGATCGAGTCCACTTCATCGACAATCGCGTAATGATAACCGCGCTGGACCTGTTGCTCGCGCGTGGTCGCCATTCCGTTGTCGCGCAAATAATCGAAACCGAACTCGCTGTTCGTCCCGTAAGTGATGTCGCAAGCGTACTGTTGCCGGCGGACGTCCGGCTCCTGATCGTGTTGAATGCAACCCACGGTCAGTCCAAGGAAATTGTAGAGCGCACCCATCCATTCCGCGTCGCGGCGAGCGAGATAATCGTTCACCGTAACGAGATGACTGCCGCGGCCGGTCAGCGCATTTAAATAAAGGGGCAAAGTCGCGACCAAAGTTTTGCCTTCGCCTGTCGCCATTTCCGCGATGCGGCCGCGATGCAAGACCATTCCGCCGAGCAACTGCACATCGAAGTGCACCATGTCCCACGTCATCGGCTGATCGCAGACCGTGAAACTGTGGCGTCGCTCTTTCAAACGCCGCGCGGCGTTCTTCACCGCGGCGAACGCTTCCGGCAAAATCTCATTCAGCCGATTCCATTGCTCTTCCGGGTCCGAGATTTTCGCGAGCTCATCCTTCCAAGCCGCCGTTTTCGCGCGCAAAGCGTCGTCGGACAGGCTCTTGAACTGTTCGTCGAACTCATTGATCCGGCGCACCGTCGGCGCCAATCGCCTTAGCTCGCGCTGGTTTTTCGAACCGACTATCTTCTTTAAAATCCAACCAACCATCAGAGAGTAATATCGATGAGATTAAGCGGGTAGCAATGCCTCGCACAGTGCGTACCGGGGCAATAGGACTGAACTCATTCGTATCGTGGAGTTTAAGAATTCTGCAAGAACGACTGCTCGCAGACGAATCATTTTCGTGAAATCCTCATTATCTTTTGGGCTTCTCATCGCCTTAGCCGCATCGGCTATGGCTCAAGCTGATCCGACCAGCCGAAGCTGGAATAAACCGGTGCCGCCATTCCGAATCATGGGAAATCTTTATTATGTCGGCGCAACCGAAGTCGGATCTTTCCTGATCGCGACGGCCAAAGGTCACATCTTGCTCGACGGCGGTTTTGTCGAAACCGCGCCGCAAATTGAGCAAAATGTCGCCCAGCTCGGCTTCAAACTAGAGGACGTGAAGATTCTCCTGAACAGCCACGCGCATTTTGATCACGCCGGCGGCTTGTCCGAACTCAAACAGAAAAGCGGAGCGAAGTTAATCGCGAGCGCCCGCGACGCGGAGTTGCTGCGTAATGGCGGACACGGAGACTTTCGTTTCGGGGATACCCTGACGTTTCCACCGGTCGCGGTCGATCAAATCATCGGAGACGGCCAATCGATTGACCTCGGCGGCCAAAAGCTCATCGCCTGGCTGACTCCTGGCCACACCAAAGGCAACACGACTTGGACGACGAAAGTCAATGATGGCTCAAAATCTTACGATGTCGTTTTCGCAGGGAGCCCGACGGCACTCGATTATCAATTGGTCGGAAAAGAAAGTTACCCCGGCATTGGGTCAGATTTTGAAAAGACTTTTGCCGTGTTGAAGAAGTTGCCGTGCGACATCTTTCTGTCCGATCACGGATCGTTTTTTTCATTCGAAAAAAAACGCCAGCGCCTGGTGCGCGGGGAAACCCCTAACCCATTCATCGATGCCGATGGTTACAAGCGTTTTGTGGCCCAGTACGAAAAGGAATTTCAGGACAAGCTCGAGGTGCAGAAGAAGGCGGCCGTTTCCCCGATGCCATCGCCAGAATGATTGCGTCTCGCGGTTGGACGTTTAAGCTGAAATTATGAAGAAGATCATCTCCACTTCTGACGCGCCAGCAGCCATCGGCCCGTATTCGCAAGGTGTCCGCGTCGGATCAATCATTTATTATTCGGGACAAATTCCGCTCGATCCCAAGACCGGACAGATTGTCTCCGGCGGAGTCGATGTTCAAGCGCGGCGCGTGATGGAAAATATCGGTGGTTTATTGAAGGTCGAAGGATTGGGCTACGACAACATCGTGAAGACGACAATTTTTCTGGCCGACATCAACGACTTTCAAACCGTCAATGAGATCTACGGGAGTTATTTTAAACAAGCGCCGCCCGCGCGCTCGACCATCCAGGCCGGAGCGTTGCCCAAAGGTGCGCGCGTCGAGATCGAAGCGATCGCTGTCGCCGGCGGCGGAGACGGAACAGTCGCGGACACGTCGGGATGAGCGAAGACTTGCTCGCTCTCTTTCGAAAAACCGGCGCGCTACTCGATGGCCATTTTATCCTGCGTTCCGGATTGCACAGCCGCCAATATTTTCAGTGCGCGATCCTTCTTTCGCACACCGACATTGCCGAACGCGTATGCAAAATGCTCGCCGATAAATTGCGAGATTTTGACTACGACTCCGTGATTTCCCCTGCCCTCGGCGGAATCATTGTCGGACAAGAAGTCGGCCGCTCGTTAGGCAAACGCCACATCTTCACTGAAAAGGAAGATGGCAAATTGGCGCTGCGGCGGGGATTCCAGATCGACAACGGCGAAAAATTTCTCGTCGTCGAGGATGTTGTGACCCGCGGCGGTCGCGTTCAGGAAACGATCGACATCGTCCGCGCGCACGGCGGAATAGTGAGCGCTGTCGGAGTCATCGTCGATCGTAGCGGCCAAGACAAACCGGATTTCGGCTGTCCCTTCGTCAGTTTGGTTGAAATGAACGTGGAGAATTTTGCGGCCAACAAATTGCCGCCCGATCTCGCCAAGATTCCGGCGGTGAAACCTGGAAGCAAATGATCGATCAAAAATCGGAACCGCTATCTACCGCTGCCGCGACGGTTCGAACGAAACCTCGCGGTTTCATTTCGGATTTTTGTCATTCGTCGGTCGGCCGAAAGATGATTGTCGCTGTGACCGGAGTGATTCTAATTGTGTTCGTCATTGGCCATCTCCTGGGCAATCTGCAAATTTTTCTCGGGCCCGAATGGATCAACGCCTACTCGCAACATCTTCGCGATTTAGGTCCGCTCCTTTGGCTGATCCGCGCGTTTCTACTGACCGCGGTGATTTTGCATATCTATTTCACGATCTTGCTTGCGATCGAAAATCGCCGTGCCCGTCCCCAACCGTACATCGACAGGCAATACGTGAAAGCAAGCTGGGCCTCGCGTCACATGGTCGTCAGCGGATTGGTCGTGCTCGCCTTCATCGTTTTCCACCTGCTCCATTTCACCGCGCGCAAATTCAATCCGCAGTTTCCGCTGCTCAAACTCGATCCGCTCAATCGCTTCGACGTTTATTCCATGATGGTTTACGGATTCCAAAACATTTACGTGTCAAGCTTTTACATCCTCGGGTTATTTCTACTCACCCTTCACCTCACTCACGGCTCATCGAGTTTCTTCCAATCGCTCGGTCTAAATAATCACAGACTGACGCCGCGGCTGGCGATCGGTGGACGAATTTTCTCGTGGCTGCTTTTCATCGGCTACGCGTCGATTCCCGTCGCCGTCTTGCTCGGATTCATCAAGCCGGCGCAACAATTATGATCGGCAATTTGGAAGCGCGAATTCCAGCTGGAGCGCTCGATCGCAAGTGGACGAGTCACAAAGACCATTCCCGCCTCGTTAGTCCAAACAATCGCCGCAAATTTGAAATCATCATAGTCGGAAGCGGTCTCGCCGGCGGATCGGCGGCGGCGACGCTCGGCGAGCTCGGCTATCGCGTGAAATGTTTTTGTTACCAGGATTCGCCGCGCCGGGCGCATTCGATCGCTGCGCAAGGCGGAATCAACGCCGCGAAGAATTATCAGAACGATGGCGACAGCGTTTACCGTTTGTTCTATGACACGATCAAAGGCGGCGATTTTCGATCGCGCGAAGCGAATGTTTATCGGCTCGCCGAAGTTAGTTCGAACATCATCGATCAATGCGTCGCGCAGGGCGTGCCCTTCGCGCGCGAGTACGGCGGTTTGCTCGCCAATCGCTCGTTCGGCGGTGCACAGGTTTCCCGAACATTTTACGCGCGGGGCCAAACCGGCCAGCAACTCTTGCTCGGCTGCTATCAGGCGCTCTGCCGCCAAATCGCCGCCGGTACCGTGCAAATGTTTCCCCAAACCGAAATGCTCGACGTCGTGATTGTCGATGGTCACGCCAAGGGAATCGTCACCCGAAATTTGCGCACTGGTAAGGTCGACAACGTCGCCGCCGACGCGGTCGTGTTGGCTACCGGCGGTTACGGAAATGTGTTTTACCTTTCGACCAACGCGCGGGGTTGCAACGTGACCGCGACTTATCGCGCTTACAAAAAAGGCGCGCTCTTCGCCAATCCTTGTTTCACTCAAATCCATCCCACCTGCATTCCGCACTCCGGTGATTATCAATCGAAGCTGACGTTGATGTCCGAGTCGTTGCGTAATGACGGACGCGTCTGGGTGCCGAAGCGAAAGGAAGGCGCGAAGAAATCGCCAAACGAAATCCCGGAGAGCGATCGCGATTATTATCTCGAACGAAAATATCCCAGTTACGGCAATCTTGCCCCGCGCGACATTTCATCCCGCGCGGCCAAGGAAGTTTGCGACGAAGGTCGCGGCGTCGGACCGGGCGGGCGCGGCGTTTATTTGGATTTTGCCGACGCGATCAAGCGACTTGGCGAAGAAACGATCCGGGAACGCTACGGAAATTTGTTCGAAGTTTACGAAAAGATCACCGGAGAAAACGCTTACCGGGTCCCGATGCGGATTTATCCGGCCGTTCATTATACCATGGGCGGGCTTTGGGTCGATTATAATTTAATGAGCAATATCCCAGGTCTTTTCGTGATCGGAGAAGCGAATTTTTCCGATCACGGCGCAAACCGGCTCGGCGCGAGCGCACTCATGCAAGGTTTGGCCGATGGTTATTTTGTTTTGCCCTACACACTTCCGAATTATCTAGCCGGCCAAATGGGCAAGCGACCAGCAACCGATCATCCTGAATTCAAAAAAGCCGGAAGCGATATACGTGCAAAGATCGACAATCTCTTAAAGATAAATGGAGATCGCTCGCTCGATTCGATCCATCGCGAGCTCGGCACGCTCCTTTGGGACAAATGCGGAATGGCGCGAAACAAGAATGGCTTGGAAGAAGCGCTCGTAAAAATTCCCGAGCTGCGTGAAAGATTTTGGTCCCGCCACGGCGGGATCCGTGTTCCCGGCGACGGCGAAGATTTTAATCAGTCGCTCGAGCGCGCCGGGCGCGTCGCCGACTTCCTCGAATTCGCCGAGCTGATGTGCCTCGACGCCCTCGCTCGCGATGAGTCATGCGGTGCGCATTTTCGCGAAGAACATCAAACGCCTGAAGGCGAAGCTCTCCGCAACGATGATAAGTTCGCCGACGTCTTCGCGTGGGAATTTCAAGGCAATGGACAAATCGCTCCACCGAAATTGCACCGCGAACCGCTCCACTTCGAAACCGTTCACTTAACTCAGCGCAGCTACAAATGAAGTTGTTAGTTGAGAGTTGATTGTTGATAGAAACAAAACAGAGCAAAACAAAACCCCCTATGTTTAACTTTGAAAAATTAGATGTTTGGCAAAAGGCGATTGATTTCGCTGATCTGGTTTACGATCACACACGAAATTTCCCAGCGGACGAAAGATTCGGGCTTACAAACCAAATGCGACGCGCTGCTGTTTCAATATCGTCGAATATTGCGGAGGGAACTTCGCGAATGTCGCAGAGCGATTTTAGGCGATTTGTGGAAATCGCTACGGGTTCTGTCTTCGAAGTGATCTCGCAAGCGTTTGTTGGGCGCCGACAGGGGTTTTTGGCAGAGGAGGCTTTTGCGGCCCTGTATTCTTCGGCCGAAGAAGTCGGCCGGATGCTCAGCGGACTGCGCAAATCTCTATCAGGGAAATAGCCTTTGTGCATCTATCAACCATCAACTATCAACCATGAACTTCCGGCTGCGAGTTTGGCGTCAGCCGAACGCGAAGGCGAGCGGCAAGCTTGTCGATTACGACGCGCCCGACATTCCCGCAGAGGCTTCGCTGCTCGAAATGCTCGACATCGTGAACGAACGCCTCCTTCTGCGCGGTGAAGAGCCGATTGCATTCGATTCCGATTGTCGCGAAGGAATTTGCGGGACCTGTTCGCTGACAGTGAATGGAGAAGCCCACGGACCAGATCACCCGGGTGCGGCCTGTGAGCTTTACATGCGAAAATTTCGGGATGGCGCGACCATCGTGGTCGAGCCGTTCAGGGTGAAAAGTTTCCCGGTGATCAAAGATTTGGTCATCGACCGCAGCGCGCTCGATCGCATCGTCCAGGCTGGCGGCTTCATTTCCGCGCGCGCCGGTTCGGCCCCGGAAGCCAATTCGGTTCCAGTTCCAAAGCACGATGCCGATCTTTCGATGGAAGCAGCTGCGTGCATTGGATGTGGCGCGTGCGCGGCGGCCTGCCCGAATGCCTCGGCAATGTTGTTCACCGCCGCGAAAGTTTCCCACCTCGCGCTTTTGCCTCAGGGTGAACCGGAACGAACCAGGCGCGTCGTGAGCATGGTTCAAGCGATGGACGCAGAGGGTTTTGGCAATTGCACCAACACTTATGAATGCGAAGCAGTTTGCCCGGCGGAAATCAGCGCGACCTTCATTGCGAAACTGAATCGCGAATATTCGAAAGCAACTTTGCGTCGCAGCGCCGGCGAATAATCAGATCGTCTCGCACGCACACGTCCAAATTTCGCGATCGAGCTCTTCCCGCGCGCGCTGAACGACAAGATCGACATCTGGATTTTCGCGAAGCACTGCGAAAACAGTCGAACCGGATCCTGACATTAAAGCGGCTCCAACCTCCGCTTGTTTCAACAGCCACGCTTTCAACTGCGCGAGAAAAACAAATTTCTCGAACACCGGCCGCTCCAGATCGTTTACAAACCGTTGACCGTCGAAATTCTGCGGCTGGTACGAAATTCCCGGAATCTCCTTTGAATCCTGCCAACGCGAGTAAGCCCACGCGCTCGAAACAGAAAAGCCGGGTTTCAACAGCAAGATCGAGAATTTCTTTTTCAGTTTTGCTGGACTGATGATTTCGCCACGCCCTTTGCAAACAGCCGCCGAGTCAAAGAGAAAAAAAGCAACGTCGGAACCGATGGTCGATCCAATCTTCGCCAATTCTTCGCGCGACAATTTCGTTTCGAAAAGTTGATTGAGCGCGCGCAACGTCGCAGCCGCGTCGCTACTGCCGCCGCCGAGTCCGGCGCCGTGAGGGATTTTTTTATGAAGTTTGATTCCGACGCCGCCGCTGATCTTCGTTTTCTCAAAAAAAGCCTTCGCAGCGCGCACGGCTAAATTTTCGTCGCCGCCTGGCAGCGTTGGATCGTCGCAACTGAAATCAATCCATCGCGATTGCGGCTCGATGTCGATCTTGTCAGCCAGCGAAATCGGCGAGATCAGTGTCTCGATTTCGTGAAAGCCATCCGCACGGCGCCTGAGAATCTTCAGGGAGAGATTGATCTTTGCCGGAGCGAGAACTTGCATCGTTTGCAATTTAGTCGGTCATTCCGAGCGAAATGCCAGTCCCACCGAGATGACAAAGGCAGCTGACAAGATAATCGTCGCGCTTGATGTAGCCACGAAAGCGCAAGCGCTTGCTCTCGTCGAGCAATTGCGCCAGCAGATTTCGTTTTTCAAAATCGGACTGCAGCTCTATACCGCCGAAGGTCCCGAAATTGTGCGCGCGATCCACGCGACCGGCACAAAAGTTTTTCTCGATCTCAAACTGCTCGACATTCCAAACACCGTCGCTCGCGCGGTCGAATCGGCAGCAGAACTCGGTGTGCAAATGCTGACAATTCACCTGAGCGGTGGCAGCGAAATGATTCGCGCTGCGGTGGCGGCAGGAAAAAAGGAGACCTCGATCTTGGGCGTGACCGTCTTGACCAGTTCGACGCAGCACACTCTCGATGAGATCGGAATCGAAGAGCAACTCGACCGACATGTCTTAAGACTGGGCAATCTCGGTGTCGCGGCTGGAATCAACGGTTTGGTTGCCAGCCCTTTCGAAGCACGATTTTTGAGGAGCGAATTTGGCGACAAAATCAAAATCGTTGTTCCCGGCATTCGGCCAAGTGAGTCGGAGCCCGGCGATCAAAAGCGATTCATGACGCCGCGCGAGGCCCTGGAAGCCGGCGCAGATTATTTGGTGATTGGCCGGCCGATTACCGCCCACAAGAATCCGCGAGAGGCAGTCGCCAAGATTTTGAGCGAACTCAATTACTGAGATGTCGGTCTTTGGGTCACTCGACGTTTATCACGACGAACCATCGCGAAGCGCGGCGCTGAACATGGCAATCGACGAGGCGCTTTTGGAAAATGCGACTGAACCGACGATTCGGTTCTATAAATGGGATCATCCGGCCCTTTCGTTCGGATATTTTGGAAAGTTTAGCGAAGTCGCGACTTATTCGACAGAGCGCGATCTCGTTCGCCGCTGGACTGGAGGCGGAATTGTCTTTCACGGCGATGACCTGACTTACTCGATCGTAATTCCGAAAGCCGCGTCGGCGTTTTCTGAATCGCCGATGTCGATCTATGAAAAAATCCATCGCGCGCTTCGGGCTGCATTGGTCATGAATGGGCAGAGTGCTCAATTGGCGGAGGGTACGGACGCCGCGCAGCGCGCTGTCCCTACCAACAACTGCTTTGCCAACCCGGTCCGCGCTGATGTTTTGTCTAATGGTCGAAAAATCGCCGGCGCTGCTCAACGCCGGACACGACGCGGACTTCTGCAGCAAGGCAGCGTCCAAGGCGTCGATCTTACCAACAAATTCGCGGATCAATTCGCGAGTGAACTTTGCTCCAACTGTTACCACAAGACGCTGGATGAACGTTTGATTGCGCGTGCCCACGAAATTGCCGAGCAGAAATACGGCGGTGCCGGCTGGCTTCAACGCCGCTGAAAGCAGGCACGATAGAAATATTCTCCTCGGAGCGCTCGTGTTGCTTTGACAACCGATAAACTGCCCCTCTATTCTGCGTCGGTGGAAATTTCTGCACGCTCAGGTCCGGGCCGGACTGGGGTTAAGGGGAGTGCTTCTTCTCTTACGCCATTGGCGCGAGTCACGCAGTTAGTTCAACCGCAGCTCGATCAGGTCGTCGAACGAATCATCAAACAAGCGACCGCTTTTGATCCGGCGATCGAGGGTTACGTCAGCTACGCCATCGGTGGACACGGAAAACGTCTGCGACCGCTGGTGGCGCTTCTGGCCGGCGGCGCGACCGGCCAAATCAACACCGGGCACGTCGATCTGGCCGTGATTGTTGAATTGATTCACGTCGCGACGCTGGTGCACGACGACATCATGGACGAAGCCGAGCGACGCCGCGCCCAGCCGACGGTGAACGCGCGCTGGGGAAATTCGCTCAGCGTTTTATTGGGCGATTGCCTATTCGCGCATGCGCTCATGTTATCGACCAATTTTGAAAACGCCGATATCAGCCGCGCTATTGCGCGAACGGCCAGCGAGATTTGCTCGGGCGAAATGATCCAAACGCAACGCCGCTTCGATTTGAAACTGGAGGTCGAGGATTACGTGCGAATCGTGGAAATGAAAACCGGCTCGCTCTTCGCGGCGGCCGCGGAATTGGGAGCGATAATCAGCGAAGCAGACGCGCGATCGACTGAAATCTTGAAAACTTTCGGGATGCGGATCGGCACCGCCTACCAAATCTACGACGACTGCCTCGACATTGCCGGAAATGAAGGGACGACGGGGAAGACGCTCGGCACCGATCTGCGCAAGGGTAAATTTACGTTGCCTGTTCTCATTTTTTTGCGGTCCGCCTCCGAATTTGAACGCGAACGTTCTGCCAGTCTTATCCTGGAAGGAAAATGCGACGAAGTCAGCCAGCTACTGAAAAACGGCGCGGGTAACGGCCCCTTGAGCGAATCGATTGCGACTGCAAACGATCTCATTCGCAGCGCCCAGGCCGGAATGAAAGCGCTTCGTCCGAATGCCTATACCGACGGTCTTCTCGGATTGGGCGATGCGCTGCGCGAAATGCTGGAGCAGTTGCGCGCGTAGCGATGTCGCAGGTCAAGATTCGCGAGATGCCGCAGGAAGAGCGGCCGCGCGAAAAACTCGCCGCTCATGGTGCGTCGGCTCTAACCGACCCGGAACTGATCGCAATCTTGTTGCGGACGGGCATTACCGGAAAGAATGCGGTCGAAGTTGGACGCGATCTCTTGAAACAATATGGCTCGCTCCGCGGATTGAGCCGATGCACGGTGGATGAACTCAAAAAAATCCGGGGCGTCGGTTTCACAAAAGCGGTGCAATTGGCGGCGGCTTTTGATCTCGGGAATCGTCTGGCGCGTGAAGTGTTGGCCAATCAAAAAATCGATTCGCCCGAGCTCGTTAATGACCTTGTGGGCGGCGAAATGCGGATGCTGCGCAAAGAAGCGATGCGCGTCGTGCTCCTCGATACGCGTTACCATTTGATCCGAACCGAGGATGTCTCTACCGGGACTGTGAATGAGAGTATAGCCCATCCGCGCGATGTCTTTCGGCCGGCGGTCATCGCTTCGGCGTATGCCGTGATCGTCGTGCATAATCATCCCTCCGGCGATCCTTCGCCAAGTCAGGCCGATCACAGTTTAACGCGGCGTCTGGCCGAGGCGGCTGAGCTGATGCAAATCAAACTGCTCGATCACATCATCATCGGAGCGCAATCAAATGACGGCCAGGGTTATTTCAGTTTCAAAGAAGCAGGCGTGCTGTGAAGATTCACAAAGCGGCGATTATCGATCAAACGGCGAAGATTGGCGCTGACGTCGCGATCGGACCGTACGCAGTGATCGGCGCGAATGTCGTGATCGGTAAAAGATCGACAATCGAGTCACACGTCGCGATTGATGCAGGCGTTACGATTGGAGCCGGAAACTTTGTCGGGCACGGCGCGATTATCGGCACTGCGCCACAAGATCTTTCCTTTTCTCCCGAACGCAAAACGCGTGTCGAGATCGGGAATGACAACGTGATTCGCGAGCATTGCACGATTCACCGCGGTAGCGCCGACGGCAGCGCCACCAAGATCGGTGACAAGAATTTTCTCATGGCCGGCGCGCACGTCGGTCACAACTGCGAAATCGGAAACAACGTGATCATCGCGAATAATTGCCTGCTCGGCGGGCACGTTCGCATCGGTGACGGCGCGTTTCTTGGCGGCGGTTGCGTTTTTCATCAAAACATCAACGTCGGGCGGCTGGCGATCACGCAAGGCGCGTCCGCGTTTAGCAAAGACATTCCACCTTTCGTCATCGCCGCGGAACACAATTACGTTTTCGGCTTGAACGTGATTGGATTACGCCGCGCAGGATTCAGCGCCAAAGATCGCGACGAAATCAAAGCTGCGTTCAAGCTGATTTACACGAGCGGATTGAACATCGCCCAGGCGATCGAAAAGGCGGCGACCATGAAATTCGGGGCGGCCGCCCAGGAATTTCTCGATTTCGTCGCGCACGCAAAAAAGCGCGGCATCTGCCCGCTCAGACGCAGGAGCGAAGAGGAATTGTAGCCGCTTCGCTCTGCGAAGCGTGTACGGCGCGTCTCAGAGAGACGCGCCTACAGAAGTCCGAGAAGCGCGAGCATGCGACCGGTTTTTCCTTTTTCGGCGCGATAGGAATAGTAGCGGTCGATGTCACAGGCGGTGCAAACGCCCGAGTCGTGAATCTTTTTCACGCCAGCGGCGCGGCATTGCTCAATAATCTTCGCGGCGAAATCGATTTCGTAATGCGGTGGACGAATGCATGGACTGAGTTGGACGATCAGCTCCGCTGGATTCGACCCGAAACGTTCGCGCATCTGCTGAATCGCATTCGCAACGATCGCCAGCTCGGTCCCTTTCTTGCCGGAATGAACGAGGCCGATCGCCGGCGTCTTTGGATCGACAATGTAAATGGCGCAACAATCGGCAACGTGAATGCCAAGCGCGGTGCGACGCTGATTCGTAATCAAACCGTCGCAACCGGCGAATTCCGTCTCGTGATCAATTGAGCGATCGACAATCGCGATTTTATCGCCGTGAATTTGCTGCGCAGTGAGAAGAGGCCATTCTGCCATTCCAATTTCGCGTCGGATTTTGCGATGGACTGCGTCAAGGCGTTTCAATGCTTCCGCTTTATGGTGCGAAACGTCGATGCCGGGAATTCGCTCAATGAACGCGTGACGGCAAAACCTGATATCGCGGAGGGCTGGAAAATATTCGATCGGAACTTCCGCAGTCACCAAAAAATCGCAGACCTCCTACTTCGAGGATGGTCGCTCGGAGATTGTTGTTGTTGTCGTTGTTACGGGCCCCGGCTCAAATGGATTAGTGCGCTTCGGCTTTCCTCGAGCGTCAACGTCGCTGCCGGTGTAATACGTTCGGGACCGCGTGGCGCGCGGAGCAATGCCATCGAACCGTTCCGCGTACGAACTCTGCGTTCCAGTGACTCGATCAAACTCGGCGAGACTGGAGTCATAGCCAAACAACGCCTGCAAGTAGGTCGATTGAGCTGTAGTCAGTTGCACTTGAGCGTTCAAGACGTCGAGCTGCGTGCCAGCGCCTGCATCCAATCGCGCTTTTGCCAGACGCACAGCTTCCTCAGCTGTCTCCTGATTTTTCTCCGTCGCCTGAATGAGCTCCCGGTTTTGCGCCAAATTCGAGGCCGATTGTTGGATCTCCAACTCCACCTGACGCACATCGTCATCATAAGTGATCTCTTGCTGCGACAATATCGCGCGCTGTTCTTGGATCTTGCCCCAAGCAATGCCGCTGTCCCAAATCGGCCAGCTACCGGTCATTGTCGTCAACCAGCCCTTTGAAACATCGCCAAAACTTGAACTGAATTGATTGCTAAGCCACTCGCCGCCGCCGTTGGCATTGATATTCGGCAACCAGCCGCCGATCGCAACGTGGACTTGCTCGATCGCATTCAAAACGTTGGCGCGCTGTTGTTTTAAGAATGGCCGATTGCGTTTGCCTGCCTCGATCGCCGCCAATAGATCGATGTTGCGTGGAATATAAGCGATGTCACCGACCGCGCGCAGAGGCGCCGCATTTCCGCGCGCCGGATTAAAATCCAGGCCGAGCGTTTTGGCCAACTGGAGCACGGAGATGCGATAAGCGTTCCGCGCCGCAATCAGTTGTGGGATTTGATTGTAAAGTTGGACCTGCGCCTGGAGAACGTTGAAGCGCGGAACGGTTCCGGCCTCAAAACGGTTTTGCTGATCTTTCAACTGACTCTGTAACAGATTTACCGACTCCTCTTGCACTACGATCAACTCGCGATTGACGATCACCTGATAGAACTGCGTTTTTACATTCGCAATCGTTTGATCGACCGTGTTTCGCAGCGCGAAGTAGGCAGAATCACGCTGGAAGAAGGTACCACGAATTGCGCGGAGCGTGCTGTAATTAAAAACCAGCTGCGTTCCTGTTACCTTGATGTTGTAGGAGATATCACTGCGCAAATTTTTGATGCCGCCAAAGCCGGTAGTGCCGCCACCGCCGCCGCCGCCGCTGCCGCCGCTGCCGCTAAACGTTGTAAAACCCGTCGAGTTCTCGCGCAGATTCGGATCCGTCCAACCCCATGTAGAGGTCGGGCCAATCTGCGGTAGCGCCTGCGCCCGAATCTCGATGACCACGCCTTTGGTCCGACGGATTTCCTCGAGCCCCTGGAGAACGACCGGATTTTGAGCGAGCGCCGTTATAACGGCCTGGTCAAGCCGGAAAATGGGTGCACCTTTCTCCGACCAGCCGAGATCACTCTCGCCCAGTGCAGTGGCTTGGACACCGATCGGCGTTGCCGAAGGCGACGGTGAGATGCTCGGCGACGCGCCCAAAGTCGACGGCACAGACACAGTGCCCGTGTCGTTTGGCGTAATTGTCGGACTGGGGACGGGCGTGGGTGTGGGTGTCGGCGTCGCGGTTGAAACGAGGACCGGCGGTGAGGTCGGCGTAGGCGTGACTGTGGGGGATTCAGTCGGAATCGGAGGTTGTCCGAAGGCAACAACAATGACTCCAAGAAGTGCAACTACGGAAATTCCGTAAGCAAAGTGTTTTCGCATTAAAATGTGAAATTCGAAAAATTAGATGCGCCAAAGGCCGCGCATGGATTCAACCGATGTTGTTATCTTCGTTTTATATCACTGCCGGTGAACGAACGACAATCTTTCGATTGGCAGTAATCATAAATTTTGCTGTAGATGTGTAGCCAGGCTTTTTGTTCATCCGGCGAAAGATATTCCATGATCTTCATCAAGTTGCCCACCATTTCTTGACGAATTCGCCGCACTAACTCCGAACCTTTCGGTGTAATGCAAACCATCACCTTGCGGCGGTCGTCCCGCGCCACCGAGCGCACGACCATCCCCAGATTTTCCAGTCGTGCCACCAATCCGCTGGCCGCCGCGGTCGTGTGCCCCATCTTTTGCGCGATTGCGGTCATGGTCAGCACTTCTTTTTGATCGAGATACGCGAGCAGAAAAAATTGCGGGAACGAAACGTTGCCGGGCGCCAGCTCTTTGCAGAGATGCAGGACAAAGCAACGCTGCATCTCGAGCACGATGTTGGAAAGTCGCTCGGCGTCGGCACGGAATTCATTGGGAGGAGCCTGTGCAAACGCTGTTTCCGTATTCAAAGCCTTCTAAGCTAAAATGCGGATATGGACTGTCAAACCGCCGGCGTGAAAAAGTCATTCCCAAACTTGGACGTGCACCGTTTCGCCGGCCTTAAACGATTCGCCGGTCTCAACTCGCAAGAGCGCGTTCGATTGGCTCAAACCAAATAGTGCGTGTGATTCCTGCCGGCCAATGGGCCCAAAATTTCCGTCCTCCAGTTTTCCGCGAAGATAATGCGCGCGGTCGCCTTCGTTCGTTAGATCGACCGTCAACTTCGCCGGCATTTTCGGCAGCTCCAGATCGCTCGCGCCCATCATTTTCAGAATCGCCGGTCGCACAAATTGCAAAAACGTGACGAACGCCGAGACCGGATTGCCCGGCAGGCCGAAGACAGAACAATTGTCGAGCGCCCCAAACAGAAACGGTTTGCCGGGTTTGATTGCCACCCGCCAGATGTCGATCTTCGCGCCAAGATCGCGCAGGGTGGATTGAACCAGGTCGTGCTCGCCTACCGAAACGCCGCCGCTCACGATCGCAATTTCGTTTTTCGCAGCCGCTTGAAACGCCTTTCGCAATGACTTCGCATCGTCACCACAATGTTGAGTCGAGGCCACGACCGCGCCGCAGCGTTCCAGCAGCGATTGCAACAAGATCGAATTGCTGTCGTAAATTTGTCCCGGCTGAAGCTTTCCTCCGGCCTTCGCCAACTCATCGCCGGTCGAAATGATTGCGGCCCGAGCCTCGCCGCCGACCACGACATCGGTGAAACCTTGCGAGGCCAGCAAAGCCAGCTTGGTGGCAAGAATTCGGTTGCCTTTCCCGAGAATCTTTTGGCCTTCGCCGAGATCGCAACCGCGCTTTCGCACAAACTCATCAACATCGACATCCGCGTTAATGACGATCTCATCACCGTCGCGCATGACATCTTCCTGCATCACGATCGCGTCCGCGCCTTTCGGCATGGGCGCACCGGTAAAAATCCGGATCGCATTTCCATTTGAAACGCGAAGTTGTCGATCGACACCGGCCGGTTGCTCGCCGATCACGCGCAATCGTTTGCCCGGCTTGCAATCGCTCGCGATCACGGCGTATCCGTCCATCGCTGAGTTGTCGAACATCGGCAGCGGCAACCGCGCAAAATAATCTTCGGCCGCAAAGTGATCGAGCGCTTTTAAGATCGACAATTTTTTCGCCGGCAACGGTCGAATCGTTTCCAAAACCTTCGCGCGCGCGGACGTTTCGCTGATCATTCGGGCAAACTGTAGCGGCGCTCTCTAAGCGTCGCATTTATTTTTGCTCTTCAAACGACGGCCACTACAGAATCGACCTGTTGGCAATCAACAATTCTTCGCCATATTCTCGCAGCCAATTTTTGGTGAGGTGGCTGAGTGGTCGAAAGCAGCGCTTTGCTAAAGCGCCGTACCTGTCAAAGGGTACCGAGGGTTCGAATCCCTCCCTCACCGAGCCTGAGGCGAGGTGAGGGAAAGCCAAAAGCGGGTACACTTTCGGATCACTAGCGGGAGCGTAATCCCTCCCTCACCGATGCGTTTTTTTGGCGTATCCGACCTAAGCGAGGAATTTCGCCAGCGGCTCCCAGTAATGTGCCTTCCATCCCGTCGCGAGAGTTTCCGCGTCGCCCTTGGGAAAGCCGGTATGGTCAAAGACGATTTTGGTTCCAGTGCCTTGCTCGACGAGCTCGAATTTCACGATCGAGTAAATACCCGGAGCCCAGTAAGCCACTCGCCAGGCCTGGACGATTCGCGTCTCCGGCACAAGCTCGACGTGTCGTCCCAGGATGATGCCGCCAAAAAGCGAGAAGGCGCCGCCCACATCGGGACCGATTACTGTCGGCGACTTCTCCAGCGAAATGGCCGGCTCCTTGGCGGCAACGATCTTTGTGACCTCGTTGAACTGCTTGGCGTCGGTGAGCGCTTCGTAGACGCGCTTCCGGCTCGCTTTGAAAACGGTTTCTTGATGAATGGATTCCGCCGTGCGGGAAATCTCCTCTCCGGTTGCCGCCCGAAGCTTAGTTAAACCTAGAGCTAGACCGCCAAAGGTCATGGCCACACCGGCGATCACTTGCCGTCGCGTCTGCGAATTTGTCGGTGCGTTCTGGTTCCTTCTTCCGCTCATCATTGTCTTCATGTGTCCTCCTAATCGTCAAAACTTTCCCAGCAGAAGAGTCCTGTTGGGCGATTGACTCGGATTCGCGGCCGTCACGGGCGCCTCTACATTAGTACGGCCCGTGCGGCTCGCACCTACTGCCGATACGGAATCGCCGGATTAGTCCCGGTGTTCAATAAGTCTTGGTGCGCGTTCCACAGATTGCGGTCGGCTTCGTCAATCTGCGCATCTTCCTGTTGCTGCTGCTGGATCGCGGCGAGACGTTTTTGCTCCTGGTTTCCCATCCCAGTGGGCTGAGTAGTCTCACAACTGACAACGAGTCCGGCGAAAGCGAGCGAGCCCATGAGTTGAAAGAGTTTCATGGAGCCACTATACAGCAAGTCCGATTCCGCGGAAGTCACCTGTAGGGTGAATCGATTCGGTCGCGGTCGCTTGACCCGGACGCATTTGCAACAATGCTGCCATCGCCCTTCATCGCGGACCCATCTCATCAATGAGCAACGCCCTGGACCAGGATTCCATCAAAAGCCTGAAGGCAGGTTTGAGAGGCGCACTGATCGAGCCGAGCGATGAAAGTTACGACCAGGCGCGCAAAGTCTATAACGCGATGATCGACAAGAAGCCGCGCCTGATTGTGCGTTGCGCGGATGTGGCCGATGTCATCGCGTCGGTAAATTTTGCACGCGAGCAAAATATGTTGCTCGCCATTCGCGGCGGCGGGCACAACGCCGGGGGTTTGGGAATCGCCGATGACGCGTTGGTGATCGATCTTACGCCAATAAAATATACGCGGGTCGATCCAGCCGCTGGCACGGTAACAGTTGGAGGCGGCTGCACCTGGGGCGACGTCGATCACGCGACCCACGCCTTCGGATTCGCGGTGCCGAGCGGAATTATTTCCACCACTGGGGTTGGCGGATTGACGCTCGGTGGCGGCATTGGACATCTCACCCGGAAGTGCGGGCTGACAATCGACAATCTGCTGTCGGCGGACGTCGTCCTGGCTGACGGGAGTTTCGTAAGAGCGAGCGCGAACGAAAACGGCGATTTGTTCTGGGCGCTCCGCGGCGGAGGCGGGAATTTCGGCGTCGTCACTTCTTTCACATTCAAGCTCCACAAGATCGACATGATCTATGGCGGGCCAATGTTTTACGAGTTGAACGAAGCAGCCGAGGTGATGAAGTGGTATCGCAACTTCATCGTCAACGCGCCGGACGATCTCAACGGATGGTTTGCTTTTCTTACCGTTCCACCGGGACCGCCGTTCCCGGAAAATCTTCACCTGAAAAAGATGTGCGGCATCATTTGGTGCTGCACCGCGCCGCAGGCGAAAGCGGAGGAAATATTCAAACCGATTCGCGCTTTCAAAAAACCGGCGCTCGATTTCGTCGGGCCCCTGCCCCAACCGGCGTTACAAAGTATGTTCGATCCAATTTATCCGCCGGGACTGCAATGGTATTGGCGCGCCGATTTCGTGAATGAATTGAGCGATAAAGCGATCGCTGAGCACGTTCGTTTCGGCAAAGAACTCCCGTCCATGCACTCGACGATGCATCTTTATCCGATCAATGGCGCGGCCTCACGAGTCGCCAAACACGACACGGCTTGGACTTACCGCGATGCAAACTGGGCCCAGGTCATGGTGGGCGTCGATCCCGATCCGGCGAACAACGAAAAAACAATCTCTTGGGCGAAAAGCTACTTCGATGCGCTACATCCGTACTCGGCCGGCGGTGCGTACGTAAACTTCATGATGGACGAAGGCGAAGACCGAGTGAAAGCAACGTATGGCGACAACTACGAGCGGCTGGTTGCGATCAAAGCAAAATACGATCCGGAAAATCTCTTTCGCGTGAATCAAAATATCAAACCGAGCGGCGCAAAGCGCGCGGCCTGATCGTGAACGCGGGCGAATTGAAATCGTTGCAGGCGCCGATCAAGGAGCGATACCGGCACGAACCGAAGTCGGCGATGGTTACGCTGCGCGCCGAGGGAAAAATCGGCGAAGGCGTCACCTGCAATATCGCGACTGGAAAAGCGCTGGTGGAAGCTGGACTTCATCCGGCGACTGGCGGGAATGGATTGAGCGCATGTTCAGGCGACATGTTGCTCGAGGCGCTGGTCGCGTGTGCGGGCGTCACTTTGCGCGCGGTCGCAACTGCTCTCGAGATTCCGTTGCGCGACGCGACCATTCGCGCCGAAGGCGACCTTGATTTTCGCGGAACGCTCGCCGTTTCCAAGGAAGTCCCGGTCGGCTTTCAAGAAATCCGATTGCGCTTCGATTTGGATACAGATGCGACCGAAGAGCAAATAGCGACGCTTCTTAAGCTCACCGAGCGCTATTGCGTTGTTTATCAAACGCTCGCCCATCCGCCGAAGATCGACATCTCTCATCGCGTTTCGCCGCGATAGATTTGCTGAACGGACATTATCAACTTAGAAATGTCGTATGCCGACGTACATGGACATCCATGAGATCCCAGGGGGCGTGAGCGCGAAGGACGTCGCCGACGCGCACAACAAAGACGTTGCCGTTCAGGAAAAATATGGCGTGAAGTATCACAAGTATTGGGTCAATGAAAAAGCCGGCAAGGTTTTCTGTCTTTGTCATGCACCGGACGCCGAAGTGGCCAAGCGAGTTCATCGAGAAGCTCATGGACTTATGCCGAACAAAGTCATCCGGGTCGAACCGGAAATGGCCGAGCTTTTCATGGGCGAAGCGGACGTGAACAACACTGGCGCAGTAGTGTTTCCGGGCGGGTCAAACGATCGCGATCCGGGAATTCGCACGATCTTGTTTACCGACATTGTTGGATCGACATCGCTTACCCAAAAACTGGGCGACGAAGCCGCCATGGAGTTGCTCGGCGTGCACGACAAAATTGTGCGCGACGCGCTGGCTGAGCTCGGCGGACGCGAAGTGAAACATCTCGGCGACGGAATCATGGCGTCGTTTGTGTCGGCTGCGTCGGCCGTGAAGTGTGCTTCCCGCGTCCAGCGCGAAGTCGCGAAACACTGCCGGGAAAAACAAGATCGTTCCTTTAAAGTTCGAGCGGGTGTCGCCGCCGGCGAACCGGTCGAACATCATAACGATCTTTTTGGCTGCACGGTACAACTCGCCGCGCGCCTTTGTTCTCACGCGCAAGCGGAGCAAATTCTGGTGTCGAACGTCGTCGCCGAGTTATGCGAAGGGAAATTGCTTCCATTCGAAGACCTCGGCGACCTTACTCTAAAAGGCTTCGATCATCCTGTCCGCGCTCACGCTGCGACCTGGAGTAACGAAGCGTTGTAGCGGTGCTTACGCTCCCGCTCGGTTTTCACCAAAACCGAGTCATCGGCTTCCCTAGGCCGATTCGCAAAAAGCTCACGACCTCCCGCCGTAGAGTTCGCACCTGCGAACAGCTAGTGCATCGATAATGAACCCGCCTGTAGTTTGCCGCAAAGCGGCATGATTGTTCTCAAGCACCGAACTAAACAGTAAACAGGAGATCGCCGCGACGAGCGCCTCTACTGTTGTCTATTCGGTTTCGTGGGGCCACCCATAACGATTTCGGTGGCAACGTTTTCTCCTGCTACTTTCATGTAAACCACCGTAGCGGACCCACCCCTTCTCAGCTCGCCGGTTACTTTGGTTTTCGCGTCGCGTTTGATTTCAATGTCTTGCGCGCTGGTGCGCAACAAAATCATATCGGAGCTTATTCGCTGGATAGAGCCGTCGGCGCGAAATTTCGCGTCTGCAGCTAGTGCCATGGCGGCCAGCGCAAGACTGATCGCTGCGGCAAGACCCAATGCTTGTTTGATGTTTCTCATTGCACGATTACAAGGCAGGACGCTCTTCAATACAAGCGCAATGCAATTTCTCACGCGTTGTAGAGGCGCTTGTGCCAAGCGCCTGTTTATTTAGTTCGGTGCTTGAGACAAGCACCGCTACAACGTTTATTGCCTTGGCGAAGTGCAAACTAGACCTCCTCAAATTAAGAACTTCATCGACGGGAAATTCGTCGAACCCGTCGGCGGGAAATATCTCGACAACATTGAGCCCGCAACTGGCAAGCCCTACTCGCAAGTCGCCGACAGCGGCAAAGACGATGTCGATCTTGCAGTCGCTGCAGCGGAGAAAGCGTTTCCTGATTGGTCGAAGAAACCGGCTGCCGAACGCTCGAAGATTCTTTTGCGTATCGCCGACTTGATCGAGCGCGATCTTGAGAAACTCGCGCGCGCGGAATCGATCGATACCGGCAAGCCGCTCTCGCTGGCGCGCTCTCTGGATATTCCGCGCGCGGCCAGCAATTTCCGATTCTTCGCGACCGCGATTTTGCATACCGAAAATGAGGCGCACGTCACCGATGGCGTCGCGTTCAACTACACCCTGCGTCAGCCGCGCGGTATCGCTGGACTGATTTCACCGTGGAATTTGCCGCTCTATTTGTTGAGCTGGAAAATCGCGCCCGCGATTGCGGTCGGCAACACCGCCATTGCCAAACCGAGTGAGCTCACACCGATGACGGCGTATTTGCTGTGCGAGATCGCGCGCGAAGTTGGTTTGCCGAATGGCGTGCTGAATGTTGTCCACGGCACCGGACCAAATGTCGGGGCGGCAATCACTGCGCATCCGAAGATCAACACGATTTCGTTTACCGGCGGAACGGTGACCGGAAAGAAAGTCGCCGAAGCCGCCGCGCCGTTGTTCAAGAAAGTTTCGCTCGAGCTCGGCGGCAAAAATCCAAACATCGTTTTTGCCGACGCCGATCTCGACGCCGCGATCGCCGGAAGCGTCCGCTCGTCGTTCGCGAACCAGGGCCAGGTTTGTCTGTGCGGCTCTCGCGTATTCGTCGAGCGTTCGGCTTACAAAAATTTCGTCGACCGTTTCATCGACAAGGCGTCGCAATTGAAACAAGGCGATCCGCTCGACGAGAAAACCGACCAGGGCGCGATCGTAAACAAGGCTCAGCTCGATAAAGTGAAATTCTATGTCGATCTTGCGCAGAAAGAAGGCGGCAAGATCGCGCTCGGTGGTAAGGCGCCGGAATCGATCAACGATCGTTGCCGCGAAGGTTATTTCTTTCCGCCTACGGTCATCACCGGTTTGCCGGTCTCATGCCGCACCAATCGCGAAGAAATCTTCGGCCCGGTCGTCACCATCACGCCGTTCGACAACGAAGAAGAAGTGATCGGCTACGCCAACGACACCGACTACGGCCTGGCCTCGAGCGTCTGGACCCAAAACCTGAATCGCGCCCATCGCGTTGCCGAAAAAATCCATACTGGCACGGTCTGGGTGAATTGCTGGCTCGTGCGCGATCTGCGCGTCCCCTTCGGCGGCATGAAAGCCAGCGGCGTCGGCCGCGAAGGCGGCGACGAAGCGTTACACTTTTTCACGGAGGCTAAGAACGTTTGCATAGCGAAATAACCAATCTGATGAAGCGCGGAGCCTGTCACGCCGTAGCCCTTGGCGCGCCGAAGCGAAGGCGGCTTGGCGAAGGCGGGCTTCTTCACTGAGCCGAAGAAGGCCTGTATCGCAAAGTAACATCCAATGAGCGAAGACACTTGGGAGCAAATGCACGAAGCTGACGAAAAAGGTCAATGGGCATCGCTTCTCGAGCTTTGCGCCGTGCATCTGAAGCAGAATCCAGAACATCTCCAAGCTCAAATCCCGCGAGCCGTCGCTCTTCGACATCTGAATCGATTCCAAGAAGCAGTGACTCTGCTGCAGCAAACATATGCCGATCGGAACGCTTCCGAGAAATGCAAATATCAGTGCCAGCGTGAGCTCGGACAGACATTCGAAGAGATGGGAAGGTTTGATGACGCCCGACGCGCGTATGACGAAGCGCATCGATTGGTTCCGGACAGCACGATACCGATAATTTATCGCGGTGTGATGGAGCTTCGCGTTGGCGAGTTTGCGGCCGCGCGCGAGTGGCTAAACCGCGCTTTCGATTGTCCAGAAGGCGATTTTGACGAAGCTCATTTCAACATAGCAGGCGCATATCTCTCGGAACAGAATTATCCCAAAGCGATCGAACATTATCAGAAAGCAATTACGCTCGATCCTAACTACGATATCGCATTCGAACGGCTCGCAGATGCGAAGCGTGCTCTCGAGATTCGTCACGAATCCAAGTGATTTAGACAAAATCCGTTTTCATCCGCGTAATGGATTCGACTTCGCTCACCGCGACGTCCGCGGTTAAGGGGCAACAACAGCTTCGGTTTGCGGGCAAAAATCTCGTTCCGCTCCGCGAACGCTGTAATCGTACGGTCCGCGATAAACGATGATCGGTTGAGTAAAGTTGCCGTGCGGAGGCGGCGTCGGTGTTGCCCATTCCAACGTCGTCGCGCCCCATGGATTATCCGATGTTATTTTGCGGCCGTGTTTGATGCTCCAGAAGAAATTCACGATGAACGGAATTTGAGCGAGCCCCATCAGCCATGCGGCGGTTGAGATCGGAACGTTCCAACCAAAGCCGGACACGCCCCAGACTTTTTCGCCTGCAAGACTCCAGCCTTGGCCGCCGTCGTACCAACGACGATGCATACCGACCATCCCCTGAAGAAACATTGGAAGGAAAATCACGTTCATCAAAACGAGCGTCGGCCAGAAATGCACTTTGCCCCAGAACTCGTTCATCATTCTTCCGGTGGCTTTGGGGAACCAATAATAAGTCGCGGCAAATAAGGCGAAGATCGTTCCGGGTGCGACAAGGTAATGGAAATGCGCGATCAGATAATAGGTATCGTGCAGATAGAGATCAGCCGGAGCCAATGCCAGCGGGATGCCGGTTAAACCGCCAATTCCGAACATTGGCATGAACGCAGTCGCAAAGAGCATCGGCACCGGGAACCGAATCGAACCGCGCCGAAGCGATAAGAGCAGGGAGCTCAGGATAATCACTGACGGGATAGAAATGAGAATGGTGGTGGTTTGGAAAAACGAACTCACCGTTCTCCCCATCCCGGTGAGATACATGTGGTGGGCCCAGACGATGAAAGATAGAAAACCAATACCGAAAACAGAAAAAACCATCCCCCTGTAACTCCAGAGCGGCTTGCGCGTGTTGTTTGCCACGATCTCGGCAACGATCCCCATCGCCGGCAGGACCAACACGTAAACCTCGGGGTGGATCAGAAACCAAAACAGGTGCTGCCATAAAAGTGGGCTGCCCCCGCCTGCCACGAGCAGATTCTGGCCATTTACCACGAGACCGGATGGCAAAAAGAAACTCGTTCCCGCTACTCGATCCATCAGTTGCATGATCGTTCCCGCTTCCATCGGCGGAAACGCCAGCAACAGAAGGAACGCGGCGACAAATTCAGTCCAAACGAAGAGCGGCAGTCGCATCCAGGTCATTCCTTTCGCTCGCAACTGCACGATGGTGGTGATGAAATTGACTGCACCGAGGACGGACGATGTGGCGAGAAGGACCATTCCGATCTCCCAAAAACTTTGACCGGTCAGGATCGAGTGTCCGTGACCCAGGTGTTCGATATCGGCCAGCGGCGTGTAAGACGACCAACCGCTCGCGGCTGCTCCCATTGGGAGAAAAAAACTGCTCAGCAAGGTCACTGCCCCAAGAACGAGCGCCCAGTAGCTAAACATGTTTACCTTCGGAAATGCCATATCGGGCGCTCCGATTTGCAGCGGGACGATGTAATTGCCGAAACCACCGAATGCGACTGGGATAATTCCGAGGAAGACCATGATCGTTCCGTGCATCGCACCTAACGAGTTGTAGAAATCGGCTGTCATCACTCCTCCCGGCATGGAAGTTCCGAACAGTTTCCCAATGATCGGCAATGGTTTGCCGGGATAGGCCAATTGCCAGCGCATCAGCATCATCAGGCAGAAACCGAAGAAGAGAAAAACGAATCCCGAAATCGCGTACTGGATTCCGATGACCTTGTGGTCGGTTGAGAAAACGTATTTTCGCCACCAGCCAAGTTCACGTTCCATACGCGCTCGTCGACGACTTACATGTTCGGGAAACGAATAACCTCGCTACGCACTTCATGATTGCGAGCTGAACTGAAAATTGCAATCCGCAATACGGCTACCGCAGAGGTTGAGTTGTTGAACAGTTGAGAGTTGATCCGCCTTCGCCAAGGCTACGGCGCGACAGGTAGTTGAGAGGTCGAGGCGTTGAGTCAGAAGAAAATCCGTGTGCATCCGTGTAATCCGCGGTTAATGATTCTTCATGTGCCGAGCCATTAAAACACTTCACAATTTTTCACCGCCGGCGACGAATGATGAGATTCGGGCGTCCTCGCTGCAATTTGTTCGCAAGCTGACCGGTTTCACCAAACCTTCGAAAGCAAACGAGGACGCATTCAATCGCGCGGTAGATGAAGTCGCGCACGTCGCGCATCATTTACTGGAATCGTTAGTGACGAACTCGCCGCCGCGCAATCGCGAGACGGAAGCGTTGAAGGCGCGAGCGCGATCGGCGAAGCGTTTTTCTCAGCCATTGGTTTCATCTCATTCTTAGAAATCCGTTTGATCCGCGTAAATCCGCGGTTATTGCTCGGAAGTTGATTGGTGAGAGTCGAGCATTTGGAAGAAGATTAAGCGGAAGAGGAAGATTTTATGAGCGGAATACGAATACTGGCTGGAACGCGGAAAGGTTTGTTTGTCCTGACCTCGGACGCGAAGCGCAAAGATTGGAACGTGGACGGGCCGCATTTTGCCGGCTGGGAAATTTATCACGCCAAAGGGTCGCCGGTTGATCCGAACCGTATCTACGTTTCGCAAACCAGCGGTTGGTTCGGGCAAGTCATTCAGCGGAGCAGCGACGGCGGCAAAACCTGGGAAACGCCAGGCAGCAGCCCCGACGATCTGAAGGGTCCGGATGGCATGCCCAAAGGCGAGAGCAACATGTTCGTTTACGACGGAATCCCCGGCACGCATCAATGGTACGACGGCACGCAGCATCCGTGGGAATTCAAACGCGTCTGGCATCTCGAGCCCGGCCTCGATTCGCCCGACCACGTTTACGCGGGCGTGGAAGACGCGGCGTTGTTCGAATCGAAGGACGGCGGCAAGACGTGGAGCGAACTTTCCGGGCTACGCCAACACGATACCGGTCCGCGTTGGCAACCGGGCGCGGGCGGAATGTGTCTCCACACGATTCTGATCGATCCAAAAAATCAAAAGCGAATCTTCGTCGCGATCTCGGCCGCGGGCGCGTTCCGCACCGATGATGCCGGGAAAACGTGGAAGCCGATCAACAAAGGTTTGCATTCGCAATTCATGCCCGATCCGAACGCGGAAGTTGGTCACTGCGTCCATCGGATTGCGATGCATCCGTCGAAACCGAACACGCTGTTCATGCAAAAGCATTGGGACGTGATGCGGAGCGATGACGGCGGTGATTCGTGGCGCGAAGTGAGCGATAATTTGCCGACCGATTTCGGTTTCCCGATCGACGTCCACGCGCACGAGCCGGAAACGATTTACGTGGTGCCGATTAAGAGCGACTCCGAACATTATCCGCTCGACGGAAAACTGCGCGTCTACCGCAGCCGCACCGGCGGAAACAAATGGGAAGAACTGACCAAAGGGCTTCCGCAAAAAGATTGTTACGTAAACGTGCTGCGCGATGCGATGTCGGTCGATTCGCTCGATCCGTGCGGGATTTATTTTGGAACGACCGGCGGACAAGTTTACGGATCAGCCGATGCCGGCGATTCGTGGAACCCGATCGTGCGCGATTTGCCGGCCGTTCTGTCGGTTGAAGCGCAGACAATGAAGTAACCAGGAATGCACACAAATGGACACCAACTGATTCGTGTGGATTCGTGTCTATTCGTGGTTGAACTCCCCGTATGATTCGGATTGTTCTTCCGCATCATCTGCGCACGCTGGCGAAAGTCGGCGACGAAGTTCATGTCGATCTTAACGGCACCGTGACGGTGGATGCAGTTATCAACGCTTTGGAAGAAAAGTATCCCATGTTGCGCGGAACAATCCGCGATCACGGAACGTTGAAGCGCCGGCCGCTAGTCCGCTTCTTTGCATGCGGCGAAGACATTTCGCACGAACCACCGGACGCTCCCCTGCCCGACGCGATCGTAAAAGGCAGCGAGCCGTTCTTCGTCATGGGCGCAATTGCCGGAGGCTAGATGATGCGGCGTGTCGATTGATCATAAACCGACAGAAATGAAATATCTGATAGCCATTTTGTTACTTGCGATTTGTTATTTTGGAAACGCGCAGCAAACCGTCCTGACAACAGACCCAACGCTTGCCATCCCGAAGCTGACTTTTGATGAAAAGGGCGAGTTAACGGTTACCGCTTCGGCAACATCATCGCCTAACGACTTCGATTTCCTGGTCGGGAAATGGAAGATGCACAATCGCCGACTAAACAAGCGATTGGAGGGCAACAACGAGTGGACGGAATTCGATTCCTACGATGAGAATTCCAAAATTCTCAGCGGCACCGCCGACGCCGACACTTATTCCACGACCGAGATGCCGGGAATGGAGGGAAAACGCTTCGAAGGCCTCACCCTGCGACTCTTTAACCCGAAAACCAGGTTATGGAGCTTGTATTGGGTCGCGAGCAACGTCGGCGCCCTCGATCCGCCCGTGGTCGGCTCATTTGAAAACGGCGTCGGACATTTTTTTGCCAGGGACACTTTCAAGGGAAAGCCGATCATTATGATGTTTCGTTGGGACGCTCGGAACAAGGATCGCCCGGTTTGGAGTCAGGCCTTTTCTCCGGACAACGGCAAGACCTGGGAGTGGAATTGGTATAATGTATCCGAGAGAATTAAATAAAACTTCGGCGAGTGGTTATCGCGGAGGATGAGCCAGTCATTCGAAAGCAAGCGCGCGCCGGAACCGGTGGGCGCGTTTCCGCACGCGAAGCGAGTCGGCGATTTTCTTTTTCTTTCCGGAATCGGACCACGCGCGCGCGGCAGCAAAGAAATTCCGGGAGTCACGCTCGACTCGACCAGGAAGATCGTTGGTTACGATATCGAGAAACAATGCCGCGCTGTTTTCGAAAATGTGCGGCTTGTGCTTGAAGACGCCGGCGCGAATTGGAACGACATTGTCGATGTGACGGTCTTCCTCACCAACATGAAAAGCGATTTCCCGACGTATAACAAACTCTACGCCGAATATTTCGCCGGCGACGGCAAACCCAATCCGACGCGCACGACCGTTGAGGTAACCGCGTTGCCAACGCCTATCGCGATCGAGCTGAAAGTCATCGCCGCAATCAAATAAAACTCTTCTGTGGCGGCAGCCGTCCCCGGCTGCAATTATTCCCCCCGCAGGCGAGACGCCTGCCTCCACAAACTTTAGAAAATATGTCTTTCCGCATCATCGCGGCCGATCACACTGGCATCACGGTTTCGAATCTCGAACGCTCGCTCGATTTCTGGCAGAACGTTCTCGGCTTTGAATTTTCGCATCGCGCGCATCAAAGCGGCGAGACGGCGGAGCAGATCACCGGTGTAAAAGGTGCAGAGCTCAAACTCGCAGTCGTGAAAGCTCCGCGCGGACACAAGATCGAACTGCTCGAATATCTCGCGCCAGCCGATCGCAAACAACATGTCGATCTTCGGCCGTGCGATGTAGGGCACGTCCACGTCGCGCTAACAGTTGAGAATCTGGAGCCGCTCTTGGAAAAAATCGCGGCGTCGGGTTGGAAAGCGGCGGGCAATCCGCAGACGCTGACCGCCGGCCCCAACGCCGGCAAACGCGTCATCTACGTTCGAGATCCCGACGGATCAACCATCGAATTTATGCAAGCGCCGGGTGATACGGATTGATCGTCGCTACGATTTCTGGCGAAGCTTAACATCAACATGGATGTCGGAATCTGGACCGGCGTTGCGGGGGCCCTTCTCGTGACTGTCTCTCTCATCTACGCGCGCTCGCAAGTTCACGCACAACGTCTTCAGGTCGAGGAAATGCAGCGGCAAACCGACCAGCTACGGCGTGCGCAGCACTTCGAAACAAGTCACACGCTAATGAAAGATGCGATCGAAGCGCGACAAGCCTGGGCCGCTCATTTTAAAAGTGAATGGGCGCCGCCGATAATTCGACCTTCGCTGGAACGTTGCCTGAAACTGCTCGACGGAAGGTGGGAGGTATTGTTTCGCGTACGCACTTATGTCGAACAGCTTCAGGAGATGTTCTTCGCCCGAAAGGCCGACCTCGTCGCGGACGATCACTGGCGCGCCATGCATTGGCTGATGCGCGGCTTTTTGGACCGGAAATTGATCGCAACATCTTCGAGACCTTTGCTGAAATGAATTGGGTTACGCCGGAATTCGCAGAGTTTGGGCGCGACTTCATAACCAGTGGTATTTGGAAAGATCCATTGGGCCGACTTGAACCAGTGCAAGGTCCAGCCTTAAGAACATAAACCACGCGTCTAATAATTCCGTTGTATCATTAGAGCGATGCAATTTTCCAAGGAAGAAAATTTCTCGAAGCAACTCGATGCCGAGGATCCGTTACGCCGATTTCGCGACAAATTTCACCTGCCGCTCGGGAAAGATGGCAAACCCCTCATTTATTTCACCGGCAACTCGTTAGGCCTGATGCCGAAATCGGCGCGACAAGTTGTCGATCAGGAGCTCGAGGATTGGGCGAGGCTCGGTGTCGACGCGCATCTCGACGGGAAAACGCCTTGGTATTCGTATCACGAGACGTTGCGCGAACCGATCGCGCGCCTCGTCGGCGCGAAACCGATCGAAGTGATCTGCATGAACAGCCTGACGGTGAACCTGCACCTGATGATGGCGACGTTCTATCGGCCGACGAAAGCGCGCTTTAAAATCCTGATGGAAGATCCGGCGTTCCCTTCCGACACCTACGCGATCAAAACGCAGATCGTGCATCATGGGCTCGATCCGAAAGACGCGCTCGTTCTGGCCAGTCCCCGCAAAGGCGAGTTTGCCGTGCGCACCGAAGAGATCGCCAATCTTATCGACATGAATGCTGACCAGCTCGCGGTGGTGATGATCGCCGGCGTGAATTTTTTCACCGGCCAATTGTTCGACATCCCGACGATTACGAGAGCGGCACAAAAGCGAGGCGTCACCGTTGGTGTCGATCTCGCACACGCGGTCGGCAACGTTCCGTTGTCGATGCATGATTGGAATGTCGATTTTGCGGTCTGGTGCTCTTATAAGTATCTGAATGCCGGGCCAGGCGCGGTCGCTGGCGCGTACGTGCACGAGCGTCACGCGACGAATACTAAATTGCCGCGGCTCGCCGGTTGGTTCGGGAACGATCCGAACACGCGCTTTAAAATGCAGCTCGAACCCGAATTTGTTCCGGTCCCGTCGGCCGACGGTTGGCAGATCAGTAATCCTCCGATCTTTTCGATGGCGCCGTTGCGGGCGTCGGTGTCGATCTTTGATGAAGCGGGCGGAATGGAACCGTTGCGCGCGAAATCAGTCAAGCTGACGGGTTATCTTGAATTTTTGATCCAGCAGATCGGATCAAAAAAATTCACTGTGATCACGCCGGCCGACATGAATACGCGCGGGTGCCAGTTGTCGATCCTGGCGCACGAACATCCAAAAGAACTCTTCAAGGAACTCCAGACCGCCGGCGTGAAATGCGATTTCCGCGAACCGGATGTCATCCGCGTCGCGCCGACGCCGCTCTACAATACGTTCCACGAAGTCTGGCGCTTTGCGGAGATTCTCGGTTCGCATAAGTAGACGTTCAGCTAAAGGCCCGTCCGGCTCGGACTAGCAGAGCAGCTGCTTCACGCAATCGATCAGGACCGAGATCGAAAACGGCTTCACCAGATATTTCACCTCGTGCTTGTTAAAAAACAGCGCGATGTGCGGATCGGCGGCGAAACCGGTGATGAAAATAAAGCGGTCGGCCAGAGACGGCCGCAAGTCTTTGGCCTTCATATAAAATTCGTCGCCGCGGAGCTTCGGCATTTTCAGATCACAGATGACCGCGTCGTATTCGTGCGCCTTGACCTTGAGCATCGCTTCTTCGCCATCGAAAGCGATATCGACCAGAAAATTCTCGTCGGCCAGGATCCATTGCAGCGCCGAAGCCAGCTGCTTGTCGTCATCGACCACCAGAAGCGCTTTCAGCTCGAGACTATGGATGACGGGCTGAAGTTCCTCCGGCAACGGCTCAAATTTTCTCATGTCGGCGGCACCTGCTTGAGCAACCTCGGTGCCACGGAACAGAGATCAGATGTCAGCGGTCACAGGTCAGCGATCAGAAATGAGATCCTGAGGTTCGTTCAAATTTCGAAACAATGCCCGTTCCTCCGTCGAAACTTCAACCGCCACGAGCTTGTCGGCTGCGATCAGCTGGCAGATCAGCGATTGAAGTGAAAAATCGCTGCCGGAAAGGGCGGCGACGACATCGTCCTGCGCCTCGCGCGGATAGATCGCCGCCAGCGGCTCGGCCCGATTCTCAATCAATGGAACAATCCCGCGGCCAGGCTCAATTCTCTCGCAAAGACTACGTAAATAACTTTCCGTCATGAACGGCATATCGATCGCGAGAGCGACCAAATGGTTCGTTGTGATCCGAGACAAGGCCGCGGCAATTCCACTGAGCGGACCGCGGGATGGCTGGTCATCGGGAACGAACGTCACGTCGGACGGACGCCACGCCGGCTGGCTCGGGGCTGAGACGAAAATTTCTTTCGGCGAAAGTTTTCGGAGAATTTGAAGTTGGTTTTGCCAGAGCGGCGCGTCTCGAAACAGAATCGTTGCTTTGTCCTGCCCCATTCGGCGCGATTTGCCGCCGGCCACCAGCACCGCGCTAATTTTCATTCCGTCGCCGCCGGGACTGGTGCCGCCGAGCGCAGAATGCCGTCGGTAACAATTCGAGCGCGTAAACCGCCGCGGCCTTTGAGAAATTCTCTCGCGCCCGGCCCAATCGCGCGATTCATCCAATCACATGGCCGACTCTCCTCCGTTCCATGAAAGCGAACGCCTTGCGCTTCGAATTCTTGCCCAATCAAGCTGTTAAGATCGACATCGCGCGTGAAAATGTTTCGCCGCACCGCGCTTGGCGGGATCCCCTGCACCTGCAACGCGTCGCAGAACTCTTCGAAAACTTCGAGCGAGAAAAAAGTCACCTGTCCTTTGTAATCCGCCTTGAAATCGAAATAACGATCGCCCCGCAACCCGCGGCCGGCCACGCACTCGACCATCGGCACTTCGATCATCGGAAATTCATCCGGCTCCTGACCGTAGTGTCCGACAAAGTTGTGTCCCGGCGAGATGTAAAGATGACAGATTTTCACCGCGCCAAATGATATCATTGCACCGCATCGATGAAAGAAAACGGAATCGGACCCGGCCAAGTCATCCGGCGTACGCGCGACGGCGCGCTTGAGTATCAGCGCGACGAGCTCACCGTGGAAGAGCCGCTCGAAATCCGCATCGGCCGCAAAACGGTGGCGACGACGATGCGCACGCCTGGTCACGATGAAGAGCTAGCCGCGGGCTTTCTCCTTTCCGACGGGATTGTTCGCAGCACCGATAAGATTGAGAAATTCTCACGGCCGGCGTCAGCCCGGAACCGCGAGAACATCATCACTATTCATCTGGCGGCGAATGCGAAACCAAAATTGAACTCGGCACAGAGGTTCGGCACGATTTCGACCAGTTGTGGGTTGTGCGGTAAGGAAAGCATCGACGCGATCCGGCAAAATTTTCCGCCCATTACATCGGCACCGATCCGGATCGACATCGACACGCTTCTGCGTTTGCCAACCGAATTACGTGCGAACCAATCCGAATTCGCGCGCACTGGCGGGATTCATGCCGCCGGGATTTTCGCAGCCGATGGCGAAGCGCAAATTGTTCGCGAAGACATCGGCCGGCACAACGCGGTCGACAAAGCAATCGGACGCGCGTTTCTCGAGGGAAAGCTTCCGCTGGATCGACATCTGTTATTGGTCAGCGGACGCGCTTCATTTGAGATCATGCAAAAAGCGCTCGCGGCCGGAATTCCAATGGTTGCTTCGGTCTCGGCGCCATCGACGTTGGCGATGGAGTTTGCCCGCGAAAGCAATCAGACATTAATCGGTTTTCTCCGGCCGCCGTCGTTCAACATCTATTCGCACGTGGAGCGAGTAGTCCTCGACGAAGCCTAAGGATTCTTGCGCTGAAGGACAACCGCGAACGGATGCAGTTCGGCGGTCATCACGCCCGCCGCAACCGCAGGATCGGATTCCATGAATTTTCGCGCGGCCGTTTCGTCGACGGCTTCGAAGATCGCAATCCCAAATGTTTTGTCGCCACTCTCCATGGCGCGACCGGCCAGAATCAGCTGACCGGACTGAACCGCTGCCTTGAAATTGGCGAGATGCCCATCCACCGCTGCCTTGTCCTCGGCCGTCCAAGCTTTGTCATCATAAAGACGCGGCACGAGATGCAATACGTAAATGAACTGTTTCGGTTTAGCCGCCGGCGTCGGCGCTTGAGCAGCCAACGGTTGAACGACGACGCAAAGCAGCGGAATGATGAGGCTGAGATAGAGATTTCTCATTTTGAGATCAGTTAGAGCGAGGCTCATTCCGGGTTCAAATTAAACATGAAACCGTGGGGATCTTTGATGTAACAACGAGGAATGGACGCATCTTCACTAACGAGCTCGCAACCAGCGGCCAGCAGCTTCTCTTTCGCCGCGTCGACATCCGCCACGCACAATTCAAACACCGGACCTGTCCTCAGCGGACTTCGCCCATCGACAAACAGTTGGAACGATCCGGTCTCGAATCCCACGAGCTTCCCGGACTTCATCGTCACCGGCAACGCCAAGACCTGTTCGTAGAAGCGCACGGCTTCCTCAAATTCGCCGGTGTGGATAATAATGTCGCGAGTGGAAGTGAACTTGTTCATTCCACTGGTATGCCGCGAATTGGGCGAAACTTCCAGCAAAGTTGTCTGCGGTTTAATCCGCGCTATCCGCGTAACCTGTCGCGCCGTAGGTAACGCGAAGGCGGATCCGTGGTTCGACATCTTTTCCTGCTTTGATTCATTCACTCCCGTTCATTTACTGCTTGCCCTCGGCGGTGTGACCATCTACCCGACGGCGTCCCCGCTCGCCGTGTTCCTGGATTCCTGATAATCTGAACTGTGCCTAAGTTCGTCCTGATTGGCTCCGGCTTAGCCGGCGGATTGTTGGCGGCGTATTTGGGACGCCGCGGATACGAGGTCGATCTTTACGAACACCGGCCTGATCCGCGCGAAGGCAATATGGTCGGCGGGCGCTCGATCAATCTCGCGCTCTCGACGCGTGGTATTCACGCGCTCGAACAAATCGGAATTGCGGACGAAGTCTTGCGACATGCGATCCCGATGCGCGGCCGGATGATCCATCCCGCCAAGGCGGGACAGGCGCCAATATTTACGCCGTATGATGTCGATCCAAACAAACACATCAACTCGATTGGGCGTGCCGCGCTGAATACAACCGTGATCGAAGCGGCCCAGCGTTATCCGAACGTGCGCGTCTATTTCAATCACAAGTGCACCGATGTCGATCTCGATTCCGCAACAGCTCAACTTGTGGACTCTTCTGTGGAGCCAGGCGTCTTGCCTGCGAGTTCCGAGAATCAAATTATCCACGCGTCCGGAGACGCTGTCATCGGCGTGGACGGCGCGTTTTCAGCGGTGCGACAATCGATGCAGCTGAAGATCGGCAATTTCGAGTACGACGAGAGTTATCTCGCCCACGGCTACAAAGAACTGACGATCCCGCCCGGGCAGGATGGTTCGTGGAGAATGGAAAAGAACGCGCTCCACATCTGGCCGCGGAAAAGTTTCATGATGATCGCTCTGCCAAATCCTGATGGATCGTTCACCTGCACGTTGTTTTGGGAATTTGAAGGTTCGCGCAGTTTCGCTACGACGAAGACCGACGACGACGTCCGTCGTTTTTTCGACGAAGAATTTCCCGATGCCGTGCCGCTGATGCCAAACCTGCTCGACGACTTTAAGAATAATCCGACCGGCTCACTCGTTACGATTCGTTGTTCGCCTTGGTATTATCAGGACAAAGTCGCGTTGGTGGGTGATGCCGCCCATGCGGTCGTGCCATTCTACGGACAGGGAATGAACGCGGCATTCGAAGATTGCGTCGTGCTCGATGAATGCCTGGCCCAATTCCCGCCCACCACGGCGGGTCCGTCCGGCGGCGGACGAGATCGACAACGAGCATTCGCTGAATATTTCCAGCGCCGGAAAATAAACGCCGATGCGCTGGCCGATCTCGCTTTGGAAAATTTCACCGAGATGCGCGACAAAACTGCCTCACGCACTTTCCGCGCGAAGAAAAAACTCGATCATTTCCTCGAAGCGACGTTGCCCGGAATCTATCTGCCGCTTTACACCATGGTGACTTTTACGCGCATTCCGTACTCCGAAGCCGCGCGTCGCGCCCGGCTTCAAGACGGCATCGTGTATTCCGGCCTGGTCGCGTTGATCGCGCTGGTCGCGCTACTCATTTTTATCATGGTGCGTTGATCACGCTCCGAACATTGGCTGCTCTAAGCGCTCATCGTTACGAATAGGATTTAGCGGCGTTGCGCTCGCGTCCCGTGATGCGCTTGGTGTTCCAAAGCTGTCACGACATTGTTGAATCCTTTGATGTCGGCGGCTGTTACACGCCGCACGACACTGCGTTCTAAATCGGCCAAATGCCCGCTGACGCGGCGGGCCAGTCTTCGACCCTTCGCCGTCAGCCCGATCAGAAAAGTGCGGCGATCGGTTTTGCCAACTTGCCGCGTGATCAGGCCGCGGTTCGCAAGACGATCGAGAATACTGGTCAATGTCGATCTTTTGTGGGCGAGGCCGCGATGGAGGTCGGCCACTTTCGCCGGGGAGCGCTGCGCGAGCAGCGCCAGAATGTGCGCTTCGCCCTGCGTCAGCCCGGGTTCGCGCAAAGCATCAAGGTAGAGGCCGATCCGGTGCGTTGCCCGGTGAACTGGATGAACAAGATGCAATGGCATTGAGAGAAATCGGCTTCAGATCGGGTTCCAACCACCTGGTCCGCGCCTTGTCGCTGAAAAGTCGCTCGCGTGAATAGTAAGCGAGCGGAAAATTCTTTTCCAGCAACTGCGGATTTGCTGCGACAAGCTTTTCCAGGGTTTCGCCTGATGCTTCGCGCGCAAGAGCGAGAAGGCGTACCCAGAAAAGCGTGATGGTTTCATGATATTTTTCCGGTTTCCCAACTGAAGCAGCGAATCTCCGCAGAGCATCCCGCATTCTAGCGGAAGCTTGGTCGACCGAAGTTGTCTCAGACAGATAAATCCAGGCCACATGCAAGTGCGACGCGTGACGAAAATTCTCGTTCGCGATCTCTCCTCGCTCGAGCGCGCGCGTCATTTCCACATCACTCATGGGTAGCTCCTTTTGCCAAGAGTGCGTTGATCGCAGTCTGCCAGTGAACGCGTTGCTGTTCCGCCCACAGCGTGTCCAGTTTGGCGACCTCTTGGTTTCCTTCCGTCGCCAGGGCAGAATGTCGATACGTAACCGTTGCTTGGCACTTCCTTTCGCCCTCCGCTACGACTTGAATTTTGATCTCGTTGGCCGTGAACCCCGGTGTTACGAACACGTACTCCACGCGGCCCTCTTTCACGTCGTAGGCCGTGAGCAACCAAAGTCTTTCTCTGCCACTGGCGCTGGCGGTCGTGAACACCACTCCCTCGTGCTGCCCACCGTCGGCCGGTTGAACGAAATGCGGTCTCCAACTGGGCGCCCACTCTGCCTCGCGCGCCGGCCCGAAAAGCGGCGTCACATCTGCAACCGATCCATTCAGGACAATCCTGAACGATTGCGTCCTTTGTTCGAGCTTGGCCGCGCCGGGGTCTCCCGAAGCCACAACCTGAGTCAGTACCAGTCCGCATCCCCACATTACTAAGATTTCTCTCATATTATATTACGATATCGTAATATCCGATGTCGTCAAATCAAGGCACTGCAACACGAATGGATTTTTAGCGAGACAATACGGGGCGGTTCACACCGGTCTGACCGCTACCGCGCCGTTATTGAGTGAGATCCTTCTTTGGTTCGTGCCTTGAATTAAAAGCCGCCCGGCGACGGCGAGGGACTGGTGAAGCTTTGTTCCCCTCCTCGATGTCCGTGATGATGATGTGGATGATCCTCGGAACTATCGGAGGCGTCATGCGCGCACCCGGCGGCCAGCAAGGCACAGGCAAAGAGAAGCAACCTCAGTTTTCTTTTTCGCAAGGCAAGCAAAAGAGATCGGTACACAATTGAAGTGACCGGTGTGCGCGCGGAACGGTTACGCAATTTTTTTCGCGCGGCCGGATCGTCGGAGGATAATGCTTCGCAGAGTTATTTACACCGCACGCGCATTATCATAACGTCCGTTTTCATCCTCCCATGAAATCTCGCATCTCCCTCTTCTCGGTAGCCTTCTTGTTGTTGACCCTGCTTTCGTTCGGTCAAGAAACGACGCCGAAGCGCCAATCTCTCTCACCGGAACATTGGTCCAAGCTCAAACCCGGCGATATCGTCTTTATCAGGTCGCGTAGTTCCAACGCGGCACTGATTGCAGCATTATCTAACGTCGCGGCGAAAGACGACGCCGACGATGTGTTTACTCATTGTGGAATTCTTTTTGTCGATGCCAGCGATGGTAAACTTAAAGTTTATGAGGGAGCAGGCAGAGGACGCTACCTGAGCTTGGCAGAATGGCAGACGGCGGAATCCAAAGGAACAGTTAATGGCAAAGCGATGACCGATCTCCACAACATTTATGTCCGTCGATGGAACGGTCAGCCGGATTTACAGACAGCGATCGGCAAAATCCTTGAGAAGGCAAAAATTCTACACAACACCACTTACGATCAGGGATTTTCCTGGACGGATGATCATGCCTACTGTTCGGAACTTGTTTGGAAATCGTACCAAGCAGGCGGGCTCTCACTTGGCACATTGCCGATCATGGCACATTACGTTAACAGTGTTCCCGACAACCTCGCCCAACAAATCAAAGCGAAACTCGAGGCCGAGAAAGATACCTACCGGAACGGCAAGGGATACGACCCGCAAGAATCAGCGATATCACCCGAGGATATTTACAAGAGTTCCTCTCTAGTTTCGGTCACGGACACGACTCAGTAGTCTTCTAGTTCGTCTGAGCTTTGCGATGGTGACCCACTAAGCTGCTAATTCATGAGCAACGATCTCGCGCACCTTGCCGCCGACCGTTACGAAATTGCCGACGCGTTGCATCGCTATGCGTTCGGTCTTGATCATGGCGACGCCGATTCGCTGGCATCGACGCTTACCGAAGGTTGCGTCCTCGATTTCACGCCCGCCGGCAAAAAGCTTGGACTCGATTTCCCGAAATTGACCGGCCGTCAAGCGATCGTGGATGCTCTGCTTCCGCTACTCGGCCCATTGGATACCAGTCACACAGTCAACAATCTCCAGGTCGAGATCAGCGGCGATTCGGCCACGCTCTATGCATACGTCATGGCTCAACATTTCATGCCGCGGGAAGGTCCGCGTCCGGGATCGGAGAACGCGCTGTTGATGAACCGTTACGATTGCGAGCTGGTCCGCGACGGTGAAAAATGGCGATTCAAACGGATGACCATCGACAACGCCTGGGCCCAGGGTAATCCGGAAATTCTCAACGCCCTGGCAATTCGACGGGTTTTGACCGCAAAATCCAGGCCGCCGAAGTAGCTCCTGCGCGTCCACTTGCCAGTCTAGGGGAAGATTGAACAGTCCTTTACCAAGACTGTCTAGGTTTGACATGAAATCAGTCACCCTCGTCGTCGCACTTCTTAGTGCATTCGTTCTATCCGCAAACGCGGCCGACACATTCAAGCTCGATCCGGTTCATTCGTTCGTGCTCTTTAGCGTGCAACACCTCGGCATTGCCAACACCTATGGCCGCTTCAACGACATCTCGGGGACTGTCGTTTTCGACAAAGACAACCCTGCGAAGAGTTCGGTCGAATTGTCGGTGGCGGTGGAAAGCCTCGACACGCACAATTCGATTCGCGACCGAAGCGTGAAGAGCCGGGATTTCTTCGACGCGAAACAGTTTCCGACGATGACCTTCAAGAGCACAAAGGTCGAAGGCTCCGGGGACACGCTCAAAGTCTCGGGTGACCTCACCATACACGGCGTGACCAAGCCGCTGACGGTCGATTTCAAGAAAGGTGGCGAAGGCAAAGGTGTGTTTGGCGAAATGCGCGGCGGAGGCGAAACGCGCTTCACGATCAAGCGAAGCGACTTCGGGATGAACTTCGAGCTCGGCGAGGTCGGCGACGAGGTCACTATCATCCTGAGCCTGGAAGGCATTAAGAAGTAGCGGCCGTTTGCGACTGCCGACCCGATGCAGTTGTTGAAACAGATGTTGCCGTCCCGGTTGACAGTTTAAGCAAAAGATTGAACAATCCTTTACCAAGACTGTCTAGGCTTGAAAGATTTTATGGCGAAGGAAAAACCAGACCTGGTTTACGGAACGCTCGATATGTTGATCTTGAAGGCGCTCCAGCACGATCCGCGGCACGGCCTCGCGATTGCCGACCGCATTCAGCAGATGTCGGAAGACATTCTGCACGTCGAACAAGGTTCGCTTTATCCGGCGCTTTATCGACTCGAAGCGCAAGGCTGGATCAAAGCGGAGTGGGGCGTGTCCGACAACAATCGCAAAGCGCGCTATTACAAGCTGACCGCGGCCGGACGAAAACAGCTCACTGCCGAAAAGGAACATTGGTTGCGAATCACGAAGGGAATCGATCTCGTTCTCGCCGAGGGCTAACAAATTTATGCCGCAACTCCGCGCCTGGTTCTCTCGACTGGTCGGATTGTTTCGCAAAAGCAGCCGTGACGCCGAGATGGCGGAGGAAATTCAGCAACATCTCGATCTTCTAACCGAACGAAACATCGCGGCTGGAATGTTGCCGCACGAAGCGCGTAACGCAGCGCTGCGTCAGTTCGGCGGAATTGAGCAGACGAAAGAAATCGCGCGCGAACAACGCGTCTGGCGTTGGGCCGACGAATTTGTTCAGGACATTCGCTACGGCGCGCGAATGCTCCGGCGAACTCCGGGATTTTCCATTTTGGCAATCCTTTGTCTGACTCTCGGCATCGGCACCAACGCAGCGGCCTTGAGTTGGATCGAAGGGATTCTCATTCGCCCCTATCCGCTCGTCGCACACCAGGACCGGATGGTAGCGCTCAGCGGCACGATCCGCGGCGCGGAAAGAAGCGGATTGTCCTATCCCGACCTTCTCGATTTCGAAAAGAACTCGACTCTCTTTGAGTCGTTCATTGTCGATAAAATCACTGGCACAACGCTGAGCGCTGGGGACCGCGCCGAGCGGTCGGTCGGAGGAATTGTTTCCGCGAACTATTTCGACGCGCTCGGTGTTCGACCGATTCTCGGGCGCGGTTTTCGACCCGAAGAAGGCACCGGACGCAACGCGCATCCGGTCACGGTCATCAGTTACATGACGTGGAAAAATCGTTACAAAGGTGATCCCGATATCGTTGGCAAAACGCAATACCTGAACGGCGTTCAGCACACCATCATTGGCGTGGCGCCGGAACAATTCCATGGAACGTTCATTGGCTACTCCTTCAACTTCTGGGTGCCGACGTCGATGCAGGAGACGTTCGATAACACCGGCTACAAACTCGAGGACCGGGGCGCGCGCTGGGTTGAAGGTTACGCGTTTCTCAGACCAGGCGTCACGCGGCAGCAGGGACAGGCGGAACTTTCCGCGATCGCGAAACGGCTCGAGAACGATTTTCCCGAAACAAATCGCGGCCACGGCATTGAAATCTTCCCGCTCTGGAAAACGCCGTTCAACGCGGCCGGCGGGATTTCGACCACGCTCGGCATCACCGCGGCTGTTGTTTTCTTTGTCCTCCTCATCGCTTGCGCGAACGTGAGCAATCTCCTCCTCGCGCGATCACTCTTGCGCCGGCATGAAATGACGATGCGGCTTGCGCTCGGCGCCGGCCGCCGCCGTTTGATCAAGCAACTCTTCACCGAAGGCTTGCTTCTTTCGTTGATCGCCGCGATCGGCGGAATCGCGGTCGCCTATTGGAGCCGCAACGCGCTCGTGCTCGCCTTTCCGGTATCGGTGCCCGGGATTACGATTGATTATCCCGGACAACTGGATTGGCGCGTTCTCCTGCTCAGCGTCGCGATTTGCGTTGGATCGACCATGCTGTTCGCGCTCATGCCCGCGATTCAATCGAGCCATGTCGATCTTTCCGGCGCGCTCAAAAGCGAAGGCGCCGGGGTAATCGGCGGCAGCGGTCGATCGCGATTGCGCTCGGCTTTGGTGCTCGTGCAGGTGTCGCTTAGTTTTGTTCTCCTCGCCGGCACCGGGTTGCTTTTGCAAAGCCTGCAGCAAATGCAAAACGCCAGTCCGGGTTTCTCAACCAACAACGTGATCATGTCGGTCGTGGATTTGTTTTCGGCAGGGTACAAACTCGATCGCGCGAAAATTTTTCATACGCAGCTGCTCGATCGCGTCCGCGCGCTTCCCGGTGTCGAGTCTGCGGCTTTGACCCGAGTGACGCCGTTCAGTTACAACCCTCCTTCTTCCGCGCCCATCGAGATTGACGGTTACCAGCCCCCGCCCGATCAGCAACCGAACGCGGACTATTTGCAGGTCAGCGAGGATTATTTTTCCACCCTCGGGATCCCGCTTGTCGTCGGCCGCGAGTTCACACAGAACGACGACGAGAATTCGCCCCGCGTCGCGATCATCAACGAAACAATGGCCGGGAAATATTGGCCGGGAAAAGATCCTCTGGGCCAGCGACTCAAAGTGAAAGACAATTGGATGCAAATCGTCGGTGTGGCGAAAAACGTGAAGATCGAGACGAAGCTCGAGCCTCCGAGGTCGTTCTTTTATGTGCCGGTGCGCCAGAATTTCTTTGTCGGGAACGCCTTGCTCATTCGAACACGTGAAACTCCGGGCGCGATCACGAATGCGCTGGTGCGCGAAGTCCACGCCCTCGATCCGACCTTGGCGCCGTACGCCGCGGATCGTTTGCAAGAGCAAGTGGACGGACGGGGCTACACTCAGCGACTCGCGGCCACATTGCTCGCGCTTTTCGGCGGGATGGCGCTGTTCCTGGCCGCGATCGGACTTTACGGCGTCATGTCGTATTCGGTTTCGCAAAGCACGCGCGAGCTCGGTGTCCGCATGGCGCTCGGCGCGACTGTGCGCGATCTCTTGCGCCTGGTCATCTCACGCGGTTTGCGACTGACCATCGCCGGAGTCGTGATCGGCGGCGGCGCGGCCTTGTTGCTGACGCGATTAATGGGGAACCTGCTTTACAAAGTGAGCCCGCGCGATCCAATCGCGTTCGGCGGAGCGCTGATTATTTTGGTCGCCGTGGCGCTCGTTGCCTGTTTTCTCCCGGCCCGCCGCGCCACCCGCATCGATCCCGTCCGCGCCCTGCGGGTTTAAGTTTCACCCCGAAGAAGTCGCCCCCGCAGAGCAGAGTTGAATTGCCAAGCGGTCCACTGACGGTTCGTCATGGTGTCAAACGCACTCCGCAGTATTGGATGGCGCTCGTTACCACCTGGATAGAGGCTTTATTCTTAACGCTCCCCGTTTAGGGTATTCCAACCGTATGCTGACTTTACTCCGGCTCCGGAATTTCAAAACATGGGAAGATACTGGCCGTTTACCGCTCGCTCCCATCACAGTTCTGTTTGGCACAAACAGTTCTGGCAAATCCAGCCTTGGCCAATTCTTGCTTATGCTGCGCCGAACAGTGGAACAACCAGACCGCAGGTTGGTTTTCCACACATCCGACGAACGCAATCCCCTCGATCTGGGCAATTATCTGACGTACGTCTATGACAATGACGAAAAGCGCGACATCGAGTTTACTATCAGCTCGGAGTGCGCAACTCCCCTAGAACTCAAAGATCCGCTGCATGATCGCGTTTTTGTTGTTCGTGAGTTGGCATTTGATGGTCACGTTGGACTGACGCAGGGAAAACAAGAACGGGTCATCACGAAGTCGCTCACATATCGCGTCAATCCGAGCAAAGGAGGCAAACAGGATGTCCGTATCGCTCTTACGAAAGAACCTAGCAGCACGAAATACCATCTGACTTCAGAAGGATTCGATGCGGTGCGCAAACAAATGCGCGTTTGGCCTCTTCCTCCACCCAATCGATTCTACGGGTTCCCTGATGAGCTCTTTGCGTACTACCAAAATGTCGCAGGCTTCGCGGATCTTCAGCTAGAGCTTGAGCGCGTTTTGAAAAGTCTCCACTATCTTGGTCCTCTTCGGCAATATCCTAGAAGGGAATACACATGGACCGGTCAAACACCTGGAGACGTCGGATTTCAGGGAGAAAACAGCATTGCTACTCTACTGGCGGGTGCCGAACGCTCAATTAGTCCAGGCAAGAACAAACGTTATCAGCCACTTCAAGGGTTTGTCGGTGCATGGCTTCAAAGACTTGGAGTAATTGAAGGATTCCGCTTGGTCCAAGTCTCTAAGTTAACCCGATCGTACCAAGTGCGACTTAAAATGCCGGGAAGAACAAAGGAGGTGACTCTGCCGGATGTGGGGTTCGGCGTATCACAGGTCTTGCCTGTAGTTACAGCTGCTTTTTGTGCGCCGGCGAACGCAACAATCGTAATCGAGCAACCTGAGCTACATTTGCACCCCAAAGTTCAGGCGGATCTAGCCGATTTATTCGTTGAAGCAATTCGATCCAGAGAGAATGGCGAAGAGCGGCGGATTCAATTTTTGATAGAAAGCCATTCGGAGCATTTCCTTCGCCGGTTACAGCGGCGCGTCGCAGAGCAGATTCTGCCATCGAATGATCTCGCAGCATATGTTTGCGAACCGGCTACTCGCGAGAGCGGGTCGTCAATTAAACCATTGGACCTTGATGATTTTGGTCGAATCAAGAACTGGCCGAAAAACTTCTTCGGAGATCAAATGACCGATATTGCGGAGATGCGTAAGGCCGGCCTGCAGCGAGAAATGAGCAGCGCCGGTACGTCAACCAAGTCGTGAAATAAGATAGCGGAAATGACGGATATCCCGCCGTTGTGCGTGGTCGATGTAAATGTTGGTATTGCCGCTAACGGCCAAGCTGACGTGTGTGCAGAATGCGAATTTGAATGTGTCGAAACCTTACAGTCGATCATGGAGCGCGGTCGCGTTGCAATTGATAATCTCGATCTTATTTGGAACGAGTACATGGGCTATTTTGCAATCGCTGGCGAGCCTGGCATGGGCGATCAATTCTTAAGATGGATTCATGAAAACCAGTGGACCGGCGATCGTTGCGAACGAGTGCCAATCACTTTGGCAGCCACAGGTGATTTCGAGGAATTTCCAAAAGACCCATCGCTGGGGGCATTCGACAAATCGGATCGCAAGTATGTTGCCGTTGCCGTCGCGGCGTTGGCCTGCTTGGGACCGACATCCGTATTAAACGCCACCGATAGTGACTGGAAGCATCATGAAGATACTCTGAATTCCATCGGAATTCCGGTACTCCAACTGTGTCCTGATGAGCTCAAAGAATGAATGTATCTCAGAAAATCCACAAGTTTCCCAGGACGCCACACCTGTATTGGCTTTCGCAAACGGCTCTTCGAGACGATAAGGTCATGAGCCCGCCGGAAGCTGCGGACTTCCTAAACGGCGAAATAATCGTCGAGGAAAAGATTGATGGTTCCAATCTGGGGATCTCGCTCGATCGTCATCGTCATGTTCGGGCACAAAATCGCGGACAATTTTTGAGACGTCCTTTTACAGGCCAATGGAAGCCGCTAGCCGGTTGGATTGCACAAAACCGCGCACGCATTGAAGAATATCTACCCGCCGACGTTATTCTGTTCGGCGAATGGTGCTATCTCAAACATAGCATCTTATATACAATGCTACCGGACTGGTTTCTTGGATTCGATGTCTTTGATCTCGGAACCGAACAATTCTGGAGTGTTCAGCGTCGGAATGCCTTGTGCGCAACTATGGAGCTGCCTGTTGTAGCGCAGATTCGCCGCGGGGGATTCACGCAAATGCAATTACGTGCGATGCTGGATCGACAATCATCCTATTACTCGGGGCCTGTAGAAGGACTTTACCTTCGGAAGGAAGGCAACGATTATGTCAACAGTAGGGCCAAACTGGTTCGACCGGAATTTGTTCACTCAATCTCCGAGCACTGGACGCGAATTCCCAGCCAGACCAATCGTTGCGCGAGTTTTATATTGAAAGAATGAAAGAGGCTGCGACACCTTCACTCGAGGTCAAGATTACTGAATCTCATCAGTATCCTAGGAACACGCTGCCGCAGAAATATTTTGTTTCGCTGGAAGTTTTTGCGAAGGAGGAGGCCGAGATTTTTCCGAAAGAATGGCTGCTGGTCGGGCATCAGAGCCAATTGAAAAAGTCGGGAGACTTTTTCCTAGCCACAATCACGGGCGAAAGCGTGATTGTGACCAGAGATCAGAAGTCACAGGTCAGAGGATTTTATAACGTGTGCCGACATCGAGGAACACGGTTAAAAGAAGATTCGTGCGGACACGCATCCGCGATTCAGTGCCCGTATCACGCGTGGACTTACGGACTCGATGGCCGACTGATCGGTGCGCCCCACATGGATGAGGTTCCAGGATTCGATAAGGCGGATTATCCGTTGCATCCGGTCAACATCGGAATTTGGGAAGGATTCATTTTTGTGAATCTCAATGACGGTGAGGCCCGCCTTCGCTCAGAAGCTACGGCGCGGCAACGTTCAGGAGATTTCATCTCCTTGGAACATTGGTTCGCGCCGTTGAATGGGAAATTTTCGCACTGGAATATGTCGATCTTGCAACCGGCGAAACGGATTGAGTACGACGTGCGGGCGAATTGGAAGCTGATGTTTGAGAATTACTCGGAGTGTTATCACTGCCCGGGCGTGCATCCGATGCTTTCCAAAGTTTCGCCATACGATTCGGCGGAGAACGATTTGGCGGAAGGACCGTTCCTCGGCGGATTCATGAAGATCAATCCCGGCAAAAGCCTGAGTATGAGCGGGAATACGTGTGCCTTGCCAATCAGAGCGGGCAATAAAGAGCTCGCCACGGCGAGTCCGTCCGGTGGCGGACCTGACCATGATTACCAAGTTGTATTCTATTATTCCATTTTTCCGAACATGCTGCTCTCGTTGCATCCGGAATACGTGATGGTGCATCAGCTCTGGCCGCAGTCGCCGGAACGGACATTGATCGTGTGCGACTGGTTTTTTCATCCGGACGCATTCACCCGAAAAGATTTCAAACCGGAAGACGCGATCGAATTTTGGGACATGACGAACAAGCAGGATTGGCACGTCTGTGAGCTCAGCCAGCAAGGCATCGCGTCCCGCGCGTATGAGCCGGGGCCGTACTCTTCGCGGGAAAAAATTCCAGCGGCGTGGGACGAATATTATCTGCGAATCATGAAATGATTCGCAGAAGTGACGTGTGACCAGTGACAAGTGCCGAGATTAAAGATCGCCTCCGGACAGCTGTGCCGTAAGAATTTTATCAACTCCTCAACAATCAACCCTCAACTCTCAACTTCTTCTTATGGCTGACACATACGTTCCAATGATTAGTTCCGGCACTGCCGGTCCACTCGGAGTTCTGCATCTGCCGCGGATGTGGCAGAAAATTTCGCTCGAAGCGCAAGGCAAACTGGCTGCTGGTTATCCTGGCATCGGCCGTGGCTACGATGCGATGACCTGCGCCGCGCTCGGACTCGATGAACACGCGGTAAAGGATTACATCAAGCAGAACAAACCGACCTATCCACAGTTCGAGGCGTGGGTTAACAAGAACGCGAAGTCGTTACATCGACAATCGATCGAAAAGCATAACGCAGCGGTGCGCGGCTATAATCACGACAACGAAACCCGGAAAGGTATTCTGGAATCGTGTGGCATCGCGGATGATGCTTCCGCGGCAAAGGACGCGGTGAACCTGAACAATCTCGACGACTGGCACGAGTTTCACCAAGCGGTGCTCAAATAGCGAATTTCGTCATTAGACATTCGTCATTCGTCATTGCAGCGTTCCGCTGCCGATGCCTCCTTTAACCTATGCCAATTATTTGGACTTGGAGAAGTTGCTCACGCTCCAGAAACCGCGGTCAACGCCAGCGGAGCACGATGAAATGTTGTTCATCATCATTCATCAGACTTACGAGCTTTGGTTTAAGCAGCTGCTCCATGAGTTCGAAAAAATAAAAGGAGATTTTTCCGCGGGGGATTTGTTCGGCGCAATCCATTCCTTCAAGCGTGTCCGGACGATCATGAAAGTTCTGGTAGCGCAGATCGATATTCTCGAAACGATGACGCCATCGTCGTTTTCCAGTTTTCGCGACCGGCTCGAAACCGCCTCCGGATTTCAATCGATCCAGTTCCGGGAGATCGAGTTCGTGCTCGGATACAAACGGGAATCGACACTGAAATACGTGAAGCCGGATTTCCCCGGCGCGGACCGGCTGCAAGAGCGGATCGGCGAGCGAACGGTGATCGATCATTTCTATGATTTTCTGGAAAAGCGCGGCGCAAAAATTCCAGCGGAATTGAAAAACCGCGACCTGACGCAACCGAACGGGCCGAACGAGCTGGTGCAAAAGGAAATTCTAAAGCTTTATAAATCCTCGCCCGAAGTTTCGATCCTCTTCGAGCTCATGACCGATTTTGATGAGGGATTACAGGAATGGCGTTATCGCCACATCAAACTGGTCGAGCGCACGATCGGCGCGAAAAAAGGCACCGGCGGATCGCCGGGCGTACCGTTTTTAAAGGAGTCGCTCTTCCGACCAATCTTTCACGATCTCTGGGCCATCCGACACGAAATGTGAATTGTAGAGGCGCTTACGCTCCCGCTAGTGCATCCATAATGAGCCCGGTTTTCGGTTTGCCGCAGAGCGGCAGGATTGTGCCAAGCGCCTGTCTATTAAGTTTCGGTGCTTGAGAACAAGCACCGCTAAACAGCCCGAAGAATTCGCGTAAGATTCGGGTTTGGGGCACGTAATCCAGCCATGAGCCTGAACCGCCTGCTGATTCTCTTACTTCTGCCCGCATCGCTCGTCGCCGCTGAGAATCCAAAAGTCACATTAACGCCACTACGCGGACACGTTTACGTCGTTGAAGATTATTTTTATTCGAAAGAGAATTCGGTTGTTTATGTTGGCGACGATTCCGTGAGCGTGATCGGCGCGACCTGGACTCCGGAGACGGCAAAATTATTAGCAGCCGAGATCAGTAAGATCACACCAAAGCCAATCACGGAGGTGATCGACACGAATTATCATCCCGACCGCGTCGGTGGGAACGTCTATTTCAAAAGCATTGGCGCAAAAATCGTTTCAACGAAGTTAACGGCCGATCTTTTGGACCAGCATTGGGATGAGATGGTGCACTACGTGCAAAAGGGATTTCCAAGTTATCCGACGTTGCCGTTGGTCTCCCCCGACACAACATTTGTCGGCAACTTTGAATTACAAGGCGGCGCGGTAAAGGCGATCTATCTCGGTCCCTCGCACACGCCTGACGGGATCTTTGTTTTTTTCCCGCGAGAGAAAGTTCTCTATGGCAATTGCATTCTCAAAGAGCAGCTCGGAAATCTCGACTTCGCCAACCTCACTGAGTATCCGAAGACACTCGAGAAACTGAAGCGCCTTAATCTCGGTTTCACCACCATCGTCGCCGGACACTGGTCACCGATTCACGGCCCGGAGTTGATCGATCAATATCTTCAGCTGCTCGCGGACCGCCATTGAGCCACAACTCTGAATCTGTGAAATCCGGGTAATCCGTGGTTAAGGTTTCAATCCTAAGAATTCCCGGGCTGTTCCGGAAAGAAGCTGCGTTTTCTCTTTGGCGGGAAGTTTCATCGATTCGATGAGTTTGCCGGCGCTCGCTTCGCCCAGCGGGAATGGATAATCCGACCCAAGCGCGACACGTTCCGCTCCAAAGAGCTTGATCAGCATCTTCAGCGCATCGGCATCGTGCACGAGTGAATCGACAAAGAACCGCGCTGGAGTCGTTCCACTCGCGAGATATTTTCGCGGATTGGTTTTGTTATCGATTGCGACCAGGTCCGGTCGAACATGGAACCCGTGTTCGATGCGCCCGATTGTCCCGGGAAACGCGCCACCGCCGTGCGAAAAGGCGACACGCAACGTCGGGAAGCGCTCGAACACGCCACCAAAAATCATCGAGCAAATTGCGAGCGAAGTTTCAGCCGGCATGCCGACAAGCCAGGGCAGCCAGTATTTCGGCATCCGTTCCCTGCCCATCATGTCCCAGGGATGAACAAAAACTGCCGCGTTCACGTCCTGCGCCGTTTTCCAGACGACGTCGAGCGATGGATGATCGAGGTTGCGGCAATCGGGGCCGTGGCAATGATCGTTTGGATCGACATGCGTGCCGATCTCGACCCCGCGTAATCCGAGCTCGCGCACGCAACGTTCCAGTTCCTGCGCGGCAAGATCGACATCTTGCAACGGAATCGTTCCGAGACCGGCGAACCGTTTCGGACTCGCGCGAACGACTTCAGCGATATGGTCGTTCAGCAAACGACAAAGATCGAGCGCGTCGCGCGGTTTCGCCCAGTAACTGAACATTACCGGCACGGTCGAGAGCGCCTGCATCGAAACCTCGGCCCGATCCATCTCTTCGATGCGCCGCTCGGGATTCCAGACGTTGTCGGTGATCTCGCGAAACACGCGATCGCCGATCATCATCCGCGCGCTGCATTTATCGCAGTGCTCGAGCCTGACGAATCCGGAATATCCGAACTTTTCGTCCAGATCCGGCCATTGCCGCGGCAGGATATGAGTGTGGATGTCGATCTTCATGGAAAGTGACGGGTGATGAGTGACATGTGACAAGAAAGACTCGGTGGCGCTAGTGAAAACTCGTCACTCGTCACCGGTCACCTGTCACCTGTCACTGCCGTTCTTCGAACGGCTTCACCGGCTGCGGCTGCGGAACCTTGGTGCCACACTTCTTGCAGGTGCGGCGCGCGTCGTCGTTCCAGAAATCAAGCATCGCCTTGCTGAAATGCTCGACGATATCGGCGCAATCAAAATCGATGTCTTCGACCAGCGCCCCGCAATTTTCGCAGTAGAAGATGACATGTTCGCGTTCCCCGGGTGGACGACGCCGCTCCACCACAACGCCGATCGTATCCGGTGGACGGACCGGCGCATGCGGAACATTCGGCGGGATAAAGAACGTCTCCCCTTCGCGCACGAGATGATCGACAATGCGGTTGCCCTCGCGGATCCGCACTTTGATGTCACCTTTGAGCTGATAAAAATATTCTTCCGAGTCGACGAGATGGAAATCGTTCCGCGCGTTCGGGCCCTTAATCACCATCACGAAAAAATCGCGTCCATCATAAAGGTAGCGATTGCTGACCGGCGGTTTGAATTTTTCGCGGTTTTCCTCGATCCAATTTTCCAGATTAATTGGCGGCTGAACGGTTCTTTTCGTGCGTTCTTTTGAAGATGAGGATGGAGGCTTGGTGAGCGTGGCCATAAAACGAGCGTATTTCCGTGGTGACGAAGCGTCAACTTTGCCAGGGGGACGGGCCCTTGTCTCGTTCGTAAGATTCATGGGACGACACGGAGGTCGTCCCTCCACCCAAGATCGACATCAATGTTTCGGATTGCACCACCTAACGAACTGCGCGTTACTATTCGCCGATTTATGAAACGGGCCCAGTTACTCCAATTCGCGCTGGTGGCGGCGATCGCGGCTTTGTTTTGCAGCTGCGAGGAACTGCCCCAACAAGTGCAAAACCCGCTTGCTGCGATCATGCCGACGCCCACCCCGATGCCCGGCTGGTGGAATGACGAAGGCGCTTCGGGCGAGGCGCGCATCGTTGTCTATCTGACTGACCAAAAGGCTTACTTTTACAAAGGAAAGCATTTGGTCGGCGAATCGACCGTTTCCACCGGTAAGAAGGGTTTCTCAACTCCGCCCGGGCATTATTCCATCGTCTCCAAAGACAAAAACCATTTCTCGAGTGAATTCGGCGACTACATCGACAGTGCGGGCAACATCATGGTGCAAAACATCGATGTCCGGAAAGACCCCAAACCAAAGGGGGCGCATTTCGATCCGGCGAGGATGCCATATTGCATGCACTTCAACGGCGGCTATGCGATGCACCAGGGCTACGTGCCCCCGTTTGCGGCGTCACACGGTTGTATTCGTTTGCCCGAAGGGATGGCGGAGCGTTTCTATAATAATGCGCCCGTAGGCACGCCGATGACGGTAAAGGAATAAATGTCCGAAACCGACGCAGACGTAGTCGGAGAAAGTAATTCAGTCAGACCGCTTCATAAGATTATCGGCTATGCCGCGATCTGGATTGTTGCGCTGCTTTTAACCGCGCCAGGATTTTGGCCGCTGGCCTGGATGTTCCCGCTTGGTCTTGTTGCCGTCATCGATCGCCACACGGCAAACGATGGCGGCTGGGTAGTGCTCATTGGCTGCTACGCCGTTTACCTAGTCCACGGCTTTTTCTATTTCCGCTCGAACACGACGACGCGCACAGTCATCCTCTACGGCGTTCTCGTTATCCTGCTTATCGGCAATGTCGCGGGATGTCGCGACATGATCCATTCGCATTGAATTGGAGGGACACGCGCTGTCGTGTCCCAAATTTAAGGCGCCGACAGCGCGGCGCCCTCCAAACCTACGACGCAATAAGTTCGAAGAATTTGTTCATGTCGATGTTGCCGCCCGAAACGATGGCGACAATCGGGCCTCGGCCAGCTTTTCCAGTTAACGCAGCTGCCAGCGGCAGCGCGCCGGCGCCTTCGGATATGACTCGCGTCTTCTCCGCCATCAAGCGCATCGCTTTCTTCGTCTCCTCCAAAGTGACGACGATGTAGTCGTCTACCAGCGGCTTCATCCGATCCCACATTCGCGGGAACATGCTTTGTCCGCCGGCGCCATCTACGAACGACGCTTTCCAATCTTTAAAAACTTGCGGCGAGTCTTTCTCGAACGACAACGCCGCCGGCGCGGCGGTCTCGGGTTCGGCGCCGAAGATTTTTACCTCCGGCTTGATCCCTTTGATGGCGCTCGCCACTCCCGTGATCAATCCGCCCCCGCCGATGCTGGCAATGATCGCTTTCGTGTCCGGCGCGTCTTCCAATATCTCCAGACCCATCGTGCCGTGTCCGGCGATGAAATTGTCATCGTCGAACGGATGGACGAAGGTTCCTTCAGCTCCGGGAAATGCGCGATCATCCAGCGCTTTCCAGGCTTTATCGTACGAGACCAGAATTAATTTGGCACCGAGTGCGCGCATTCGCTCGAGTTTCGAATCAGGGGCCGTCTCGATTGCAACAACGGTGCAGCGAACGCCGGCCCGTCGAGCGGCGTAAGCGACCCCCTGCCCGGCGTTGCCGGCGCTAATTGTCCAGACGCCGCGTTTACGTTCCGTTTCGGACAACATGGCGACCGCGTTCGCGGCGCCGCGCAATTTATAAGCGTTTATCGGCTGCAGATTTTCCAGCTTCAGTCGGACGTCGGGAAAATCCGGCCCGAGTTCCAAACGAACGAGCGGCGTCCGCACGATAGTTTGGGCGATGCGCTCGCGCGCTTGCTTAATTTCGTCCAGCCTGATTGGCCGGACGGGATCGAACGTTGCCGCCATGGAAGCTGTCAGTCCTATCCGGGGGGCCAGGCGAGAGCGCGTTTGCCTAACAAATGAACGTGAAGATGCGGGACGCTTTCGCCCGCATCAGGCCCACTGTTAATCACCACCCGGTATCCTGATTGCTCGACGCCGAGCTTTTTCGCGAGCTGACCGGCAACGAGCAACAACTTTCCGAGAATCGCCCGCTCGGATTCGGATGCGACTGCCAATCTGGGAATCACCTTTTTCGGCACGATCAACACGTGGACCGGCGCCTGCGGATTTACATCGTGAAAGGCAATCGCGTCGTCGTCTTCCCAGATGATTTTCGCAGGAATCTCGCGAGCGATAATTTTTTCGAAGATCGTCATGGCAAATCAGAGGTCAGAGATCAGGCATCAGCAATCAGCGCAGCGAGCATTTCAATCGCTCGCTCGTGGTCGATGTCAGTCGTTCACGAATGAAGCAGACAATTTCTTCCCGTAAAGCATCGCAGGCGCGGGTCCAAACCCGCGTGCAGCGCAAATGCTTTACGCAAGCCTGCAACGAGCAAAGTTGCAGATTGTCCACACCGGTCTCGATCAGCGAATTGAGTCGTTTCTCGAGAAGATCGAAGAAGGCGAGCTCGTAACCGCTGCCCGCTTGATGCGCGATATCGACCAACGAAAGCGAGATCGGGGGCGGCGCCGGCGTGAAATGTGGAATGATTTCCTTGTAGCCGATTGCTTTCAGGACGTACTGCACGGTTTCCTGAAGCTGTTTGAACGCGACAACGTTCTCGTCGTTCCGCAGATGTAAATAAAATGCGATGCTCTCAGTGACGTGCTCGGTCAACCACCAGCTCGGGTAACCCGCCTTATCGGCCGCTCGATTGATGGCAGCGTGCAGCCAATCGCGGTCGAACTCGAAGAGCTGGCCCGAGTCGCAGCGCAGATATGGGAATTCTTCTTTAAACGCGACCATGATTCATTTGATCCGGTGGAAATAATTCACGCTGCTTCGAGTCAGGCTTCGCCGTCTTGCCCAGGGCATGGATGGCGTCGACGAATTGGTCGACATCTTCAAAGCGCCGATGGACCGACGCGTAACGCAAATACGCGACTTCATCGATGCCGCGCAATTTCTCGAGGACCTTTGCGCCGATGGCGGTGGATTGGACTTCGCGGCCGCCGGTTTCCAAGTCGTGCACGATTTCATCAACCAGCTGTTCGAGGGTGAGCAAACTTGTGGAACGTTTCTCGAAAGCTTTGGCAATGCTGCCAGCGAGCTTGCGACGGTCGAACGGTTCGTGGGTGCGGTCTCGTTTCACCACGCGCAAGTCCGAGCGCTCGATTTCTTCGTAAGTGGTAAAGCGGTATCCGCATTTGAGGCATTGGCGGCGCCGGCGAATGCTGGAGCTATCGCGAGACTGACGTGAATCAATAACTTTGTCATCACGCGAGCCGCACTTGGGGCAACGCATAGTGTTAGAGGGCTAAATAACACACCACGCGTTGTGGCGTCAACGATCTTTAACGCTTGGAATTGTTGTTTCCGCTTAAGCCGCGACCGCTTTGCGCGGCGCGCTTTTTTTCGGCTTTCTTTCGGCGAATTCGAAGCCGACTTTTCCGTTCTCCAATTTGAGGTGCGCCGAAAACGGGCGGCCTTTCTTGGAAACAAACTTCGGGAGCAGATCGGTCTTTCCCGTGGTAATTAATTTTTGCACCTGCTCCACCGGAATTTCACGGTGCAGGATGTTCTTGCTTATACGGAAGGTGCAGGTCTTCTCCTTCGAGACTGCGTTCTCGCAGGCATAGGCGCGATCAAGCACGTAAACCTGCCCTTTCTGGCAAATTGGACAGAGCCCGAGCGCTTCGTGCTTCGCGGTGTCGATCTGGATCGGCTGATCGTGACCGTTCTCGCCGAAATCGAATGCCGGTTTGAAATCTTCGCTGAGTTTGACCGTTGCATTGAACTTGCGACCGACTTTGCTCCGGAAACCTTCGAGAGGACCGACTTGTTTTTCGGTTAAAAGTTTTACCAACTCCGAACGTTCGAACAATCGTCCGGCCATCGTTTTCCAGACGATCAATCCACAAGATCGACATTTGAACGTGCGATAACTTTCATCGAACGGTCCTTCGCCGCACTTTGGACATTTCACCTCGAGTGTCTCGAAATTTCCGCTGACACTGTCGCCTTCGAAATTTTTCGCCTTCTCGACGATCTCGCGGGTGAATTTTTTGATGTGCGCCATGAAATCGTTGCGCTTCATCGCGCCTTTTTCCATGCGCTTGAGCTTCGATTCCCATTCGCCGGTCATCTCCGGTGAACACAATTCAGTGGCGCCGATGCCGCGCAAAAGCGTGATCAATGCCAAACCCTTCGCGGTCGCGATCAACTCGCGCCCCTGGCGATGAACGTAACCGTCATGAATCAAACCTTCGATAATCGCCGAGCGTGTTGCCGGCGTACCAAGACCCTTCTCGCGCATCGCTTCGCGCAATTCCTCGTCTTCGACGAGTTTGCCTGCGCCTTCCATCGCTGAGAGCAGCGTCGCTTCCGAGAAGCGTGCCGGCGGTTTGGTTTCGTTTTGGACCACTTCGATGTCGAGAACCTTGGCCGGTTCGTCAGGTGAAATCGCCACCAGAGATTCGCCTTCGGATTGCTCCGAAGCAGCTTCGCGTCCGTAAACTGCCAGCCAACCCGGGTCCTTGATGATCTTGCCGTCAGTCTTGAACGCGTCTTTGTCGACGCGCGTAATCCGGGTCGTGACTTCGAATTGTGCAGCTGGGAAAAAGCCACTGATGAAGCGGCGCACGATCATGTCGTAAATTTTCTGCTGCACTTCATCGAGCCCGTGCGGCGCGGTGCCGGTCGGGATAATGGCGAAGTGATCTGAGATCTTCGCGTTATTGAAAATCCGTTTCGATGGCTTGACCCAATTGTTGTCGAGAACGCTGCGCGCGTGCGGATTCTCGATCCGGCTCAAGGTCGATTTTACCGTCGGGATGTAGTCCTCCGGCAAATAGCGCGAGTCGGTCCGCGGATAAGTGATTACTTTGAACCGCTCGTAGAGCTGCTGCGCGATTTGCAAAGTGCGCTTGGCGCTGAAGCCGCGCCCGTTCGCATCTCGCTGCAAACTGGTCAGATCGTAAAGGAGCGGCGGCGCCTGCGTTGTCGGCTTGCGTTCTTCGGTCGCGATGCCGGTTTTGCCGTCACAACGGCTCTTAATTTCGTCCGCCGTCGCTTTGTCCCAAATCCGCTCTGCGCGCGCGTCTTCGTCGCCGTCCTTCGTGAAATCTTCCCGAAACCAGCGGCCGCGATAATTGCCGGCTTTGACTTCGAAATCGCCGAACACCTCATAATAGTTACGCGGCTTGAAGTGATGGATCTTGTCTTCGCGCTCGGCCAGAATAGCGAGGGTTGGCGTTTGCACGCGCCCAACCGGCGTGAGCTGGAAGCCGCCGGTGCGATTATTGAATGCCGTCATCGCGCGCGTGCCATTGATCCCGACCAGCCAGTCGCTTTCGGATCGGCAAACTGCCGCCTTCGAGAGCGGCACCATTTCCTCTTCGGAACGCAAATGATTGAACGCCTCGCGGATCGAGTCCGTCGTCATCGATTGCAACCACAAACGGCGGATCGGTTTTTTAACGCCACTGAGCATGACCAGATAACGGAAAATCAACTCCCCTTCGCGGCCGGCGTCGCAGGCGTTGATCAGAAGATCGACATCGTCGCGCTGCATCAATCGCTTGAGCATGTTGAAGCGCGCTTTGGTTTTTTCGATCGGCTTGAGCTCAAATTCGTCAGGGATAATCGGGAGATTGGCGAAGCTCCATTTCCCGCGCTTTACATCGAGCTCGCTCGGCAGGGCCAATTCGACCAGATGTCCGAGCGCGGACGAGATCACGTAGCGATCGCTTTCGAAATGATCGCCTTCCTTTTTGAAGCCGCCGAGAGCGCGGGCGAGATCGCTCGCCACGCTCGGCTTTTCCGCGATGATCAGGGATTTAGACATTGATGATGAAGACCTTGCAAACGGGGGGATGAGCAGGTCGCGGACGAGGTCAGGCGAGTTTCACGAAATATTTTCCGGGCAACTGCTTCACGAGCCGCTTCAGCTCAAGGCCGAGGAGAGTAGAAGAGACTGTGGCGCTTGGCAAATTTGATTTCGTGGCGATCTCATCGATCGCCGTCTCAGTCGGCTCAATTGCATCATAAACCCGGCGCTCTTCGTCCGAGAGCGGAGGCAACGGACGGGCGGCAGCTTGTGGGGACGGTTTTGTTTCTGGCAAAAGGATTTGGAGATCATCGAGAATATCGTTCGCATCCATGACCAGTTTCGCGCCCTGCTGGATGAGTCGGTTCGACCCGATCGCGCTCGGCACGTTGATGTGTCCCGGCACAGCATAAACCGCGCGTCCCTGCTCCAACGCCTGTGAGGCCGTAATTAGCGCGCCGCTATTCACGCCCGCTTCGACCACAAGGATCCCGTGGCTCCAGCCGGAGATGATCCGGTTGCGCATCGGAAACGTTTGCCGGTCGGGTTCGATTTCCATCGAAAACTCAGACACCACTGCGCCGCTACCGTTACAAATTTTTTCAGCCAGAGCGCGATTTTCGGGCGGATATAACTTCGACAATCCGGAGCCGATGACCGCGATCGTGCGCCCCTTCGCGGCCAGGGCGCCTTGGTGTGCCGCTGTATCAATGCCGCGCGCGAGACCGCTGATCACAGTCAAACCTGCATAAGCCAATTGATACGCGAGTTTTTTGGCAGACTCGCTTCCGTAATGCGTGGTTCGACGCGCGCCGATAATTCCGAGCGCATGCTGATCGCGCTCCTGAATTTCGCCCCAAACATAAAGAACGATCGGCGGCGCGTGAATCTCGCGCAGCGGTTTTGGATAAGATGGCGAATTCTGGGTGATGACCGTTGCGCCGAATCCTTTGACGCGTTTCAGCTCCGCCGGCAGATCGACAATCGATTCCCAGTTTGAAATTTGATCGGCCACTTCGCCGCCAATCCCCTCGACTTTACGAAGCTCCGTCCGTTTGGCGGCCAGAATCTGCTGCGGTTCCTTGAAAACCTGCAACAATTTGCGCAATCGCACCGGCCCAACGGTCGGCAGCATGTTCAGCGCGATGCACGCTTCGGTGGAGTTCATGTGGGGAGTTGTAGAGGCGCTTGTCTCAAGCGCCTGTTTATTTGGTTCGGTGCTTGAGAACAAGCACCGCTACAACGTTCAAAGCGAGTTCACGAAGAGCGTCAAAACGGAATTTCGTCGTCGTCCGGCTCGGCTGCGGCGCCGGCTTTCGGCGGGGGAGCAGGCTTACCCGGACGCGATTCTCGTGCGCCTTCGGCGCCTTCGGTTGCGCCACCGGTTGCGCCAGGAGGACGACCGCCAAGCAATTGCATCGTTTCACCGATGACGCGCAACTTGCTTCGCTTTTGCCCGCTTTGTTTGTCGTCCCACGTGTCCAATTGCAGACGGCCTTCGATAAAAATCGGCCGGCCTTTCTTCAAATACTCGCCGGCGATTTCCGCCAGCCGCGACCAGAGAACAACATCGACATAGGTGACTTCTTCGCGTTTCTCGCCGCTGTCGAGGGTGTATTGACGATTAATGGCAATGCCGAGGTCGCAAACGGCGCTGCCTTTGGGGGTGTAACGCACTTCGGGGTCGCGCGTCAGGTTTCCGAGGAGAATAACTTTATTGAAACTGGCCATGCGCCAGTACTACCGGAATTATTTAGAACGCGCCAACTTTTTCGCCGGATTTTCCTTCCGCTCTTTCTTTTCGGTCTTCTCGCGCAGCCGCTGGTAATGCTGACGGTAAACTTCCGGGTCGAGCTTAAATTTGGAACGCAGCTTCGTGATCAAATCGGGGTCGGCGTGAAAGACAAAATTCACGTAAAATCCGGCGTCGAGCGGTCCGGCCGAGTAAGAAAACTGCCGTTTGTCCATTTTCTGCACTTGCTCGATCTCGGCGCCCTCTTTTTTGAATTCGGACTCCAAACGCTCGACAATGTCATGCACGCTGTCCTCCTTCCCCTGCGAGTTGAGGACGAGCAGTGCTTCGTAACGATTCTTCATGATTCTTCTTCGATTTTGTTGAAAGTGTTCATCGCGGAAACGACGCCGTTGTCAATCGCGCATTTCACCGCGTCGGCCGCACGAGTGATTGTCGACCTTACGAGTTCTCTTTCTTCCTCGAAGAAATTGCTGAGCACGTAATCGGTGGTCCCGTCAGCCGGCGCGGGACCGATTCCAACGCGCAATCGCGGGATTCCTTCGGTCCCAAACTGGACGATGATCGATTCGAGGCCGTTATGACCGCCGGGACCACCGCTCTGCCGAATTCGCAACCGTCCGAGAGGCAGCGAAAAATCATCCAACACCACAAGAATCTCCTCTGGTGTGACTTTGAAAAATTGAGCGATCGCAAAAAGCGGATGGCCGCTCCGATTCATGTAGCTCGCAGGCTTAACCAGCAGAGCATCGCGAAATTTTGTCGTGGCTGCGTCCCATTTGCCTGATTTCTCCCAAGCCAGTCCGGACTCGTGCGCGAGAAGATCGACAACCATGAAGCCGATGTTATGGCGAGTGCGCGCGTATTCGGCACCAGGATTTCCTAACCCTGCAACCAAGCGAATCGGTTTTTCGTCCACAGCCGCAAAATTGAAAATGCAGAATAATACCGGTCAACCGCCCGTGCGGCTCGCACCTCGGACCTACTTCTTCTGCTCTTTTTCTTTCGGAGCCGGGGCGCCACCCTTGCCCGCAGGTGCAGGAGCGCCTTTCGCCCCAGCAGCGGCACCGCCTTTGCCGCCCGGAGCGGGGGCCGCAGCTTCGCCTTCTTCCTTCTTCGCCGTGATCACTTCCGGACCAGCCGCAGCGGCAGCTTCGGCCTCCGGAGTAACCGGCTCCTCTTCGATGACCGGCGCCATTACTGAAAACGCTGTGAGATCGGGTTGAACCTTTGCCGCCACACCCGGTGGAAGTTTGATGTCACGAACGTGAATCGAATCGCCGATGTTGAGCGCCGATACGTCGACCGTAATTTTGTCCGGCAAATCGCGCGGCAAACATTCTATCGCAAGAACACGCAAATTTTGCTCCAGCAAACCGCCGAAATTCTTCACGCCGTTCGGGATGCCCAACGGTTCCAACGGCACGTCGGCTTGGATTTTCTCGTCCATAGAAATCGCGTGAAAATCGACATGAAGAACATCGCCGCCGACCGGCGAGTGCTGAACTTCCTGCAAAAGGGCAGGGCGGGTCGCTTTTTGTCCGGCGATCTCCAGCTCCACTAAAATATTTTCGCCCGAGGCATGACTGAGCATGGCGTTGATATCACGTGCGGAAACCTGCAACGGCTGGGATTTTTCCTTCCCGCCATAAACAACGGCCGGAACGATGCCGCGCGCTTTCAATCGGCGCGCTGCCGAACGTCCGGTCTCGGTCCGCGGCTCTGCTTTGAGTTTAACTTGCTTTGCCATGTTCGTTAGGTGTCGATTTTGAACAGCGACGACACGGATTCATCATTGTGGATTCGTTTCATCCCCTCCCCGAGAAGCTCGGAGACGCAGAGCACGGTGGTCTTAAATCCTTCCACCGGGCGCACCGGCGTGCTGTTGGTCGTTATTAATTCCTCAATTTTAGACTTTTGCAACCGGGGGATGGCGACATCGACCAGAACGGCGTGAGAGACGCCAGCGTAAATTTTCTTAGCCCCGTGCTTTTTCAAAAGCTCGGCCGCCGAGGTGAGCGTTCCGGCGGTCTCGGTCAGATCGTCCACCAGCAGCACATCGTGATCTTTAACTTCGCCGATCAGGTAGAGCGCCTCGGTTTCAGTCGCGCTTTTTCGTTCCTTGGCCACAATGGCCAGGTTCGCGCCGAGCGCTTCCGCATAGGCCGATGCCATCTTCAAACCACCAATGTCGGGCGAAACGACGACCGTCTTCCCGGTCAGCATTTGCCGCAGGTACTTAATAAGTACCGGTAACGAGTAAAGGTGGTCGACCGGGATATCGAAGAAGCCCTGCACTTGTTGCGCGTGCAGATCCATGGTCAACACGCGATTGACCCCGGCAGCGTACAACAGGTTCGCAATCAGCTTCGCCGTGATCGGCACCCGGGGCTTGTCTTTGCGGTCCTGGCGGGCGTAGCCAAAAAACGGAATCACCGCGGTGATTCGATCAGCACTGGCGCGGCGCGCCGCATCGACCATGATGAGCAATTCCATTAAATGTTGGTTGCTCGGCGGCGATGTCGGTTGAATAAGGAAGACGTCCCGACCGCGGACGTTCTCCTCGATCATCACGTAGGTCTCGCCGTCGGGGAACGAGCTGATCGTGGCCTGGCCGAGCGGGACGCCGATGTATTTGCAGATGCGCTCGGCCAGCTCGCGGTTGGCCGTTCCGCTAAACACTTTCATTTCTGGCTGAAGCGCGAACATGAGGGCTAAATAAGGCGTGCGAAGTGAACATTGGCAATGAACAACTTGCCAGAAAGGAACTCTTTAGCGAAAGGTACCCGCCTCCATGAACGCAGACGCAATTCGCACTGAGCGACCCGCCACCAATTCGCGGTTGTTCGCGCACACCCGTTGGGACGCAGTGCCCGCTTTGGCCGGGCTTTTCCATCTCGCCTATTTTCTCGGACTTTTCTTTTTGTACCCGCACGCGCCGCTTTGGGTGATGCTAATTCTCGGATTTGTTTACTCGCTGATGGTGAACGCCAACATCAACGGCATCGGTCACAACTTCATTCACAACCCGTTTTTCCGGTCGAAATTTCTAAATCGCGCATTCGGAATCACTCAATCGGTCGCATGCTGCTTTTCGCAGACGATGTACGATGCGGTGCATATGCAGCATCACAAAGGGAATTCGGACCGGCAGGACGAACAGGGTGACACGATTGACTGGTTGTCGATCTATCGGCACAGCCACGACGGCGAGGCGGAAAGTCCGTGGCGTTATGTGTTCCTAAGTTTCTTCCGCGACGATGTCGGTGCAATTCGTCGTGAACTACGCAAACGCGGGAATGGCGACGTCCTTTGGGGGAACCTCGAGCTCGCTGCGTTCGCGACGACGCTGCTCGTGATGTTTTTCTTCAACTGGCGATACGTGATCTTCTTTATGGTGCCGTTCTGGTATCTCGGCCACTGCTTCAGTTATCTAAATGGCTATTACCGCCATTACGGCGCGAACCCCGACAAACCGATCGCGTGGGGCGTGAGCAGTTACGGCAAGATTTACAACCGGCTTTTTTTCTACAACGGGTACCACGCCGAGCACCATTTCCGGCCCAAAGTGCACTGGACGAGAATGGAAGCGTTTCACCAAAGCATTGCCGACCTGCAAAAACAGGAAGGCGTTCGCACGATCAAACGCGCGCACATGCTCGGCTTTCTCGATCCGGATTTGCCTAAACGGGGAGAAGGCCATTCCGCGCAGGCAGGGGCGATTGACCTCAATCGCCCGCGGGCGGTTCGGTGAACCGCCCCTACCTATTTTGCGAAACTCGCGCGCAGCTTTTCTTTTTTCGCTTCGCAATCTTCCTGCAATCGCTTGATCTCGTTCGCGAGTTGTTTTTCAAGCGATTCCACTTCTTCGAATTTTCCGGCGCTTTGCGCCTTTTGAATTTCGCCTTTGAGAAACAATTCTCTCTCCGCGGTTTTGGCTTTGAATGTTGAATCGGTCTCCGCGAGCTGTTTCTTCTGCTCGTCGGTCAGCTTGATGGTTGGTTGACCCTTCGCCAGTCGCTCCATTGCCAGCTCATAGGCCGATTTCATTTTCGATTTAAGGTAGGGACAGCGCGTTGCGCTGTCCAGGACTCCGCGGCGCGGCGTCCAATCAAAAATTGTGGGCCGATTGCGTTTCCGAAATCAATTTCTAAGTTAAGCGCTTCCATGGGCTCGGAGATTCGGCTTCTCAGCATCGATTTCGACGGCACGCTCGTCTCGCGGGTGAGCGAACCGGTCGTCGACGTGCGCTGCATGCAATTGATCCGTGATTTGCAAAACGGCGGCGTTCTTTTCTCGATCAACACCGGCCGTTCGGTCGATCTGCTCGAATCCGGTTTGACCGATTTGGAATTTCCGCTGCGTCCTGATTTTATTTTAACGACCGAACGCGAAGTTTTCCGACCGGGCACCAACGGCGAAAAATGGGAATCGTTCGGTGATTGGAACGAACGCTGCGCGCGTGATCACGCCGAATTGTTTTCGTCCGCCCAATCCATTCTGGCCGAAGTCGTCGACTTCGTGAGCCAGAAAACCAAAGCTCAGCTCCTTTATCACTCTCAGGGACTGGAAGGCTTGCGGGCCGAGAATGAGAAAGAGATGGACCGCATCGTTGAGTTCATCGAAAGGACGCGCGCAAGAGAGCCGAAGTTCAATTATCAGCGGAACACGATTTATCTTCGTTTTTGTCACGCCGATTACCACAAAGGCGCGGCCCTGGCTGAGCTCGCGCGTTTGATCGACATCCCGCGCGAGAACATTTTCGCCGCGGGCGATCATCACAACGATCTCTCAATGCTGGACGGCCAGGTCGCAGCCATGCCGGCGTGCCCGGCAAACGCGATTGAAGAAGTAAAAGCGGCAGTGCGCGATGCCGGCGGTTATGTTGCCCGGAGCCACCACGGCGCGGGCGTTCGCGAAGCGCTCGAATATTTTCTGAGTTAGGGGCGGTTTACCGAACCGATCCGAGCCGGATTGGCATTGCGGGCGATTGGGGTCAATCGCCCCTACCCCGCCGTCGCCAGCGCCATCGGCGCATCGGCCTCCACTTTTCCGGAGAAGCGATTGGTCATGTAGGTCAAAAGCAAGACCCAAAAAGAAAGGGCGAGTCCAAACAGCGGAAATTGCAATGCGAGCGGCAGCGAATAGATAATCGCCATCAACGGAATCCAAACAGCCCAGGTCGCGAGCAATGTCGGAAATATTTTGTCGCGGTAATGCGGCCAGGTGAAGAGATCGCGCACTGGCTGCATTGAAATTCCGCTGTTCTTCCATTCATAAGTGAGAACGCCGAAGGGCGCGGCGAACAAAACGTTGTAGCCAAACTGGTCGATGCAGATTTTTTCAAGCACCACCGGCAGCGTCGCGACATCGCCCAACCAATGCGCTTCCGCGCGATAGAGAAGATCGACCAGTGATCCGTCAAATCCCCAGACCGGAATGGTGAAAGCCAGATTGCGCAGATTGGCGCGCTGCGGCCGGCCGCGCTGAAAGAACAGGACCAGAAAAATTTCCGGAAGAATGGCTCCGGCAAGGACCGAGGCGCAAACGACAAACACCAAACCGTGCGCGCGTTTGAATTCAGCCAGGTTGTGGAGCGCATCAGCGGCTGCGGAATTTGTGTAAAACGCGATCGCCAGCGCGAGCATGACCGCCTGAATAATGAGCGCCGGTTTCGCGTTTGCGCGGGCCGCTTCCCAGCCGACCATCAACGGCGTTCGGGATGTTGGCATCGCCGCAAATCTTAAGCGGTCAGCCCGAAACGGCGCTCTACCACTTCACGCTCGCGTTCGGACCGGCGGCGCCGGCCCCCGGCTGGAGACGGCCTTCGTCGGTGGTCTTTTCGCCTGGGACTGGATCACCACTGGCAGTGGTCGTGCCAGTCGACGCGCAACCAGTGAACCCGCCAATGGCAGTCGTTAGAATGGCTAACATCAAAAGATATTTCATTCGCCCCGAAACCTAATCAAGGCCGGCTTTTTCTCCACAAAAATTGTGTGCTTCCACAGGATTGCTGGGAACGGCCAGCGCCGTAACTTTCGTCGTGGCCAGGAACGCAAAGATCGATATCAGGTCGCTCCAGCTTAACGAACTCGAGGGCAAGGTTCGCGAATTCGGCGAGCCACTTTATCGAGCGCGGCAGATCGCAGGCTGGCTTTACCAAAAGCGCGTTCAGACCTTCGATGAAATGACCGATTTACCGCGCGAATTTAGAAACCGCTTCGCGGAGCAATTCGACTTCAGCAGAATCGAAACTGCGCGCGTGCTCGGTTCGCACGACACCACGCGCAAATTTCTCTTTCGCTTAAATGACGAAAGCCTAATCGAAACCGTCTTAATCCCGGCTTCACCCGCGCTTTATGGATCCCGTTCGGACCGGCGGACGCTCTGCATTTCCACCCAAGTCGGCTGCGCTTATGGCTGTAAATTTTGCGCAAGCGGTCTGGAAGGATTCAGCCGAAATCTGAAACCGAGCGAAATTGTCGATCAAATCGTCGCGGTCGAGCGCGAGACCGGAGAAAAGATCGACAATATCGTGTTCATGGGAATGGGCGAGCCGTTGGCAAATCTCGAGAACGTAATGAACGCGATTCGAATTATCAATGCGCCGTGGGGACTGGAGATCGGCGCGCGGCGCATCACCGTCTCGACCAGTGGACTTGCGCCGCAGATCCGCAAGCTGGCCGATGAACCGCTGCAAATCCGGCTCGCCATTTCGTTGCACGGCGCGACGGACGCGGTGCGCAACCAGATCATGCCGATCAACCGCCGTTACAATGTCGAAACATTGCTATCGGCCTGCGACTATTATGCCGCGCGAAAAAAACAGCGTCTGACCTTCGAATACATTTTGATTGCGGGCGTGAACGATTCCGATGAGCAAGCGAAACTTCTCGCCCGCCACGCCGAACGACTATCGGCCAAGGTGAATTTGATTCCGTACAATACGGTTCACGGCCTGCCCTGGTCGCGGCCGTCCCAAGATCGACAGGAAGTGTTCCTGTCGATCTTACGCCAACGCGGAGTCGCTGCGACGTTGCGCCGCGAGAAAGGCCACGACATCGACGCGGCCTGCGGCCAACTGCGATTGCAGACCAAACGCGAACTGGAAACAGCAAGTTCGTAAATCGCGGAAAATTTTTGCGCATTAGGCCAAGCTGCGTTTAGTCAGATTATGTCCGACTTCGAGGGCGAACGAGAAGGAATCTGGGACGAATACGACTGGGAGCGTTTCCTCAAGCAGCAGGACCAGCGAACAGAAAAATACATGGAGCTGCTGGAGAGGTATATCGACGATCCGCAGCGCGACGAAATCATCGCCCGGGAAATGGGTTGGACGCAGGTTCTGGGCGACGGCGATTGGAGCGCGGAGGTCGATGCGCTCCTGGACGAGGATTGGCGTTTACAAAATGACGAGACATCCGGCGGCGCCGACTCCAAGTCGATCGAAAGCTTTGAAGATAACATTCTCTATCGCGCGGCCTTCGGTCTGACGGTTTGGATCGACAAACTCTTCGACCAAAACGCCGCCCTCCAAAACGAACCGGCCGCGATCAAGCTCGCTACCCACGCCGCGCTGGCGAGCGCAAAACTGGCGGCGGCGTTGAGCGATGACGACGTGGACGAGCTAGGAATGACCATCGCCTATTTAAAACGCGCCCTCAAGGCGATCACGGTTTCGTTGGATTCGGCGGCCAAATTGCTCTCCGAGAAGCTGATCGCGGCCCGGCAGTATGCCGTTCTCCAGCAACGACTTTTTCAAGTCCGCGATGGCATTATCACGTTGATGGGGGAATATCGCGGCGAATGGCGTCGCCGGTTCGGCTCCGAAGGCTATCGGGGTTGAATGAAATAGGAGCCAGTTCCGTCGAATTATGCAAACGGAAACGACTCCGGCTCAAGCCGATGTGTCGGAACTGGAACTGGTGAGACGATGTCAAGCCGGCGAAACCGAGGCATTCGACCAGCTGGTAACCCGCTACCGGACAAGGGTATTCGCTATGATTTATAACATGGTCCACAACGAACAGGACGCCTGGGACCTGGCGCAGGAGAGCTTTGTCAAAGCCTGGAAATCGATCGGGCGCTTTCGCGGCAAGTCGTCGTTTTACACCTGGATTTATCGCATCGTGATGAACGTGACCATCGACTGGCTGCGTAAGCGCCAGATCAAAGCCGGCGGGGCCGAGTTTGACGACGCGATCCAGTTGAAAGAGATCGATCCCGCATCGAAGACGGTGCCAAAGGCAGATCCGCTCCCACACCAGCGCATGGAGCGGCAGGAAATCCGCGCTCGGATCGATCACGCCATCTCTCAACTCTCTCCCGAACATCGCGCAGTAATTTTGATGAAAGAAATTGAAGAAATGCAGTATCACGAAATCGCCGAGAGCCTGGGTTGCTCCATCGGCACGGTGATGTCGCGACTGTTTTATGCCCGCAAGAAATTGCAGAATTCCCTGAGGGACGTTTATGAAAAGGTTTGAAGAAAAATGGACAGCCTGGCTCGATGGACAATTGAGCGGCAAAGAATTGACTGAATTCGAGGCGTCGCTGCCGGATTTGGCGGCGGCCGAGGCCGAAAAGCGCGAGGCGCTTAGGCTTGGCGCGTTCTTGAAGGAACAACTCGCAGCTCAGGCGCTGAGCAACGAGGAATTCTTTAGTCATCAACTGAAGGAACGGATCGCGCGCGATACGCAAGATCGACCCGCCTTCGCTTGGCTACGGCGCGGCGAGCCTCGTTCAACATCGACATGGTGGACGATTCCGCGCCTGGTCTGGTCCGGCGCCGCCGCGCTCGCGCTGTTCGTCATGACTACGGTTGTACTCATGAGCCAGCACCCGGCGGGAGAGCAGTCGGAATACCTCACGCAAATTTTGAATTCGCGGGTCGATCCGGCAGCCAATCCGAACGCCACTATCTACATTTTCGAAAGCAAAAACAGCAACAAGGTCACCGTCCTTTGGACCGAGGGGTTACAAACGCTGCCGGCCGACTACGCAGCTAAATAAAGCGACAATGCAGCTGAGGCCTTTGCTTCTCGCCGTGCTCTTGGTGCTGGCGGTAAGCGGAGCGTCGGCTAATGCCGCCCGCATCGTCTGGAGCGGACTCGTGATCGCGGAGAACGTTCCGCAACCCGCGCCAATTCCTCCAGAACTAATCAAGCTTGAGCAAACCCTAAAGGATCTTTTTGGTTACAATCAGTTTGAGGTGATCGGCCAATCGGACAAGACGCTCAAGACGGGTCAGGAAGATTGGCTCGCCAACAGTAAGTATTTTGGCCTGCATGTTGATGCTCGGGGCGAGAACGACGCCGGTTACACTCTGAACCTCAAGCTCTACAAGGAAAAGGATGTCCTGCTCGAAACCGACGCAAACCTAAGCAAAAGCAGTCCGCTTATTATCAAAGGCCCACAGGTCGGCAGCGGACAGCTGCTGCTCGTGTTGGTGGTAAAAGAGGACGACCAAGCGCATCGGCGGCGTCACGCGCAGCCGGCGAACCCAATCACCGCTGGCTGGTATCGTTTGCGCCGAATCATTCACAACCTGACGCCGTAGTCGGTCGTTGAATGCGTTGACGGTGTCTCGCAATTGAACCTTTGCCCTAATTCGGCTAAGGGCAGAAATGCGGATTCGCCTTGGCCTCATTACTCTGTTTGCGCTGCCCTTAACCATGAACGGAGAAAAGCCCTACTCCTTCTCAAACACGCCCGGTAAATTACCGAAGCAGGTTGTCCCGCTCGAATACTCCATCCGAATTGTTCCTGACCTGAATAAGTTGACGTTTTCGGGCCAGGAAACCGTAAAGATCAGGGTGAACACGCCGGTGCATGAGATCGTGCTCAATTCGGCTGAGCTGGAAATCACCCAAGCTTCGGTCGACCGCACTCAATTATCGCGCGCCACGATCAGGCTGGATCCAATTAACGAGCTCCTGACCATCGCGCTGCCAAATGAGCTGACGGTCGGCGAACACGCGCTCGCTCTCGAATTCAGCGGAACGATCACCCAAAAAGGCCGCGGCTTTTATTACATGCCTTATCAAGAGCAGGGCACGGGCGCGAAAAAAATAGCGCTCGGCACGCAATTCGAACCGAGCGATGCGCGCCGGTTTTTTCCGTGCTGGGATGAACCGAGCTTTCGGGCCCGCTTTCAACTGACCGCCGTCGTTCCGGAAAATTGGCTGGCCGTTTCGAATATGCCAGTCGAGTCCGAACGCAAGATCGATCCGCCAAAGGACGGACTCGCCGCGGCGAGCCTCGGGAAAGAGGTCCGTTTTCAAGCAACGCCGTCGATGTCGAGTTACTTGACCGTGTTCGTCGCAGGTGAGTTGGATTCTATCGAGACGAAGGTGGGCGGGACGCAAATCCGCGTGATCGCGACCAAGGGAAAGGCGGAATGGGGCCGATACGCGCTCGAGAGCACCGCGCAGATTCTCCAGTACTACAACGATTACTTTGGCGTTCGTTATCCGCTTCCAAAGTTAGACCAAATCGCGATTCCAGGCGGATTCGGCGGCGCGATGGAAAACTGGGGCGGCATCACCTACTACGAATCGGCGCTGCTTTTCGATCCAAAGAGATCGTCCGCTGCCACGCGCCAACGCATCTACGAGGTCGTCGCCCACGAAACTGCCCACCAATGGTTCGGCGATCTCGTGACCATGGCTTGGTGGGAAAATCTTTGGTTGAACGAGGGATTCGCCTCCTGGATGGGCAGCAAGTGCACCGCCCATTTCAATCCCGATTGGGAAGTTTGGTTGGCGAAAAATATTCAGCGCGACCCGACTCGTCGCAGCGGCATCGCCAAAGAAGTCGCGATGGAAGGCGACGCCAGATCGACAACGCACGCCATCCAACAGACGGTCGCGAATGAGTCCGATGCCAACAGCGCGTTTGACGACATCACTTATCGCAAAGGCCAAAGTTTTCTGCGGATGCTGGAAAGTTTTCTTGGCGAAAACGCTTTCCGCGACGGCATCCGTCGTTACATCGCGGCGCATCAATACTCCAACTCAACCACGGCGGATTTGTGGAACGCATTGAGCGAAGCTTCGGGTAAACCAGTCGCTGAAATCGCGGCAGCCTGGACCGAACAGCCCGGATTTCCTGTTGTGATCGTAAAGCGCGACGGCGACAAGATTTCGCTGAATCAGGAGCGGTTCACCATCGACTTCCCAAACGCGCCCGCGTTGGAATGGAAGATTCCCCTTACCTATTTCGTCGTCGGCGAAAACAAGATCGAGAGCCGTTTGATGACCGGCAAGATCGACAATCTCCCAAATGTCTCAGCCAATCGCGTCATCAAGTTGAACGCGAACGGTGCCGGCAACTATCGCGTCCAGTATGATGAATCGTCGTGGAAAGCGCTGCTCGGTGCGTTGCCGAAATTAAATATTGAGGATCGCGTCAATTTGCTGAGCGATTCGTGGGCGCTGGTGCAGGCGAACCGCGCTGAAGTTTCACTCTATTTGGAAATGATCGATAAACTGCCGCGCAGGCACGAACTGGCCGAGCGCGATCAGATTGTTAACACCTTCGATTACATTAACCGTCTGCTGCTCGGCGAACCGGATCGCGAGAAATTTCGGGCCTACGCGCGCGCGATCTTGCGGCCAACGTTCGACGAGCTCGGCTGGGAACCGAAGAAACACGAATCGCCGCGCGATTCACTGCTCCGCGCGAGTTTGATCGTCGCGCTTGGAGATTTGAACGATCAGGAAACCATTGCCGGCTGTAAGAGACGTTTTGAAACGTTCGTTGTCGATCCAGCTTTGCTCGCGCCGGATTTACGAGCGTCGGTTCTATTGGTGGTTGGTCAAAACGCCGATGATACGACCTGGAACAAGCTGCATCAGCTTGGACTGACGACGACCAGCATCGAGGAGAAGCAGGACTACTACGACGCGCTAGCCGCGGCACGAGATCCGAAGCTCGCCACAAGAGCATTGCAAATCTCGTTGACCGACGAACTGCCTACCAGTCGCGCACTTCACCTGGTCGGCAGAGTCGCCCGCTACACCGGACATCCCGATCTCGCCTGGGATTTTGCCAAGGCGAACATGAAAGCGCTGCTCGAGAAAACCGACGCCGTCGGCGCTAATAGTTTTGCGCCGAGTCTGTTCGTTTTCTTTTCTGAAAAATCGCGCGCGGATGAATTGAAAGCCTACGCCAAATCAAATTTGCCGGCTGAGAGCGCGAAAGAAGTCGCCAAAGTAGTCGATGAAGTTGAGTTTCGCAGTGAATTCAAAAAACGGATCGTGCCGCAGCTCGCGGCCTGGATTACCAAGCAAAAACTTTAGCTTCCTAACTTTGCCTCTCCCTTCGCGAAGGGGGAGGCGAACAATTGATCTCTTATAAATTCGATTGCGACTGATCTTGTTCGGGTGTGATCAAGAGCCGCATCGGGATCATCGACGATTCGTGAAATCCGTGACGCCGGAAAAATTCCTGGGCCTGATTCTCCGGTCGGTCGGTCAACAGGGTTATCCGGAGAAAATTCTTCTGGCGCGCAAACTCGATCGCGTGGTTGAGCAACTTCGAACCGTAACCGTGTGCCTGGTATTGTTTATGAATGACCAGATCTTCGAGCAGGACCACGAAGCCGCCCTCCGCCGTGCTGATGGTAAAAAGCAAATTGATCATGCCGACGATCGCGCCGTCGCGGCGGAGCACGAAGACGCGTCCTCGGCTGGGCTGTTCGAAAATCAGACGCAGACCGCGGAGCTGTTTCTCTTTGTCCGGGCGAAAATCACCCTCCTGAGCAAACAAACCGCCGAGCATCTCGGACAACTCGTCCAAATCAGCCTCGGTAGCCGGCTCAATAACGACTTTCTCGCTCACCGTTTGCATTGGTATTCGCAGAAATCGAGGACGCTGGCAACCCACGAATCGAAGATCGACATCTTGCGCCCGACTAAATTGACAATACCCTCCTCCACCCTAATGTAACCGCTCTCAATTCGCGCCGTGTTTATTTTTCGGCCTTATGAAACGCACTTATCAGCCATCCAAACGAACGCGCAAGCAGCAGCACGGTTTTCGCGCCCGGATGCGGACCAAAGGCGGACGCGCTACCCTGGCGCGTCGTCGTCAGCGCGGCCGCAAACGTTTGTTGCCAAAAGGCGTCGATCGTCATTTCGCGCGGCATACTCAGGCTTGAGTCCGGGCTCGCCACTGGACGAGTCCGTCCGATTGGCCGACCGGACTGGGCTCTGAAGAAATTCTTTTCGGACAGCGCCCGGTTCTTGTGGCAATCGGCAATCTAAAATCTAAAATCGGTAAAACGCACCGTTAGCTCAGCTGGTAGAGCAAGTGACTCTTAATCACTGGGTCGCAGGTTCGATCCCTGCACGGTGCACTTTTTTTCCCTTCCTGCTTCCCTGATTGTAGTTTTACTCTCTGATCCGTTTAAATCCGCGTAATCCGCGGTTATTGAACATCGATGAAAGTTTCAGTCGTCATTCCCGTTTTTAACGAGCGCGAAACGATCGAGCAGGTTGTAAACGCGGTCCGCGCCGCGCCGATCGAGAGCATTGAAATCATTGTTGTGGACGACGCTTCAACCGATGGAACGCAACAGGTGCTGAAGGAAAAAATTTCGTCCCTGGCTGATCAAATCATTTATCAGCCGCGCAATGCCGGCAAAGGCGCGGCGTTGCGGGCGGGGTTCACCGCTGCCACCGGCGACGTCATTTTAGTCCAGGACGCCGATCTCGAATATAACCCGAGCGATTATCCGACTTTGCTCGAGCCGATTTTTTCCGGCCAAGCCGACGCCGTTTTCGGCTCGCGTTTCATGGGCGACCGGCCGCATCGCGTTCTTTATTTCTGGCACATGGTCGGGAACAGATTTCTCACCTTGCTTTCGAACATGTTTACGAATTTGAACCTGACCGATTTGGAAACGTGTTACAAGGCGTTCCGGGCGCCGTTGGTGAAGAGTCTCGATCTTCGCGAAAACCGTTTCGGTTTCGAACCGGAAGTCACCGCCAAGCTGGCCAAGACCCGATGCCGCATCTACGAAGTCGGCATTTCCTACAACGGCCGCACTTACAGCGAAGGCAAGAAAGTGAATTGGAAAGACGGCTTCCGCGCCATCTACGCGATCGTGCGTTACAATCTTTTTCCGTAACAGACCCGAGGTCGCTGATGCCAGTCCGGTCCGCCAATCGGACGGACTCGTCCGGTGGCGAGCTCGGACCTTAGGCTATTTGGGCGCGAATCCCACCTGAGTTCCTGCGTAGTCGATGAGGATGCGATTGAAGAGTGCGGTGATGCCACCAATATTCATTCCTTCCTGCCCCATCATGTAACCATTGAGCTCGCACATTACCGCGGTGAGTCCCTGCACCGAGGCCGGCATCGCACTGGTGTCAATGGTGTAGGTGTACGAGGTCGTCCCATCAGACCCTTTAAGGCTAAGTGTTAATCGGTCGCTCACACAATTGCAGTTTTTCGATTCTGGCGAACTGTCATCGGTCCACGACGGACAACGGACAGGATCGGGCCACGCTTCGCGCCACACGACGCCGTTGGGGTCACTCAAGAAAACAGGGCCACCACCGGTGTCGACCATCGCGATGGGTGAGGCGATACTTCCCGGCCATGCAGTCGCTCTGCCCCCAATCGCGAGCGCCGCGGGAACCACAGACATCCACCCGAGATTTGGAATGATCTCCAGCATCGTGAACCCGGAGGGTCGGGTTGCATGCAGTATCAACGAAGAGCCATCGGTCACGTGCGGCATGGCGGCGCTTGAGAACATTGTTTCCGCCGGGGCATAGACGAACTCGGCATACGGATACGCGGTATTGTAGGAAAGCGGGCTCTGAATAGTTACCCCGGGACCGTCGCCGGTGTTCGATCCGTTGGCCGACCACGGCGAGACGCGCCCCGTGCCGAAGTTTGCCGTTCGTTCGGGTTGCCCATTGTTCGCGATACATGCATAGAAGACGCAATTATCGATCTGGTAGATGCTGCCGTCCGAAGTAATGATCTGCACGGGGCCCCTCATGACATTTGCCCTGCACCCCCACGGCTCAATGGCGGCGCCGAGCACGGTGTATCCCGGTGCGCCCACTAGATTCTCACCGTAGGGAATGATCATGGTGGAGTTACCCGAGTCCACCAAGAGTGAGGCAAGCACTGGTGCGTTGGCGGTTGGAAATTGGACTTCGATCGACGCATCGAAGCTTCCCTGCTGCGATACCGTGGTCAACGGAATCGAGACCGGAGCGCCGTCGGCGGCTCGCGGGACACCGAGGCGCGGTCTGAGCGCGAGGACGGCGCTCATCCTGCCGTGCACGTGAATCCGATGTTGCTTATCGGTGAGGAGAGTTGGATGAAGAGTTGGCGAAGAGAAATGCATGGTAAGCCGCGGTTACTAACTATCTTGATTTCAACCATAACTTAGATCCGGCTTGAGTGCGCTGTTAAGCACAATCAGCAGTTTTCGGATGCATCTTTCCTCGGTCGCGATTTTTACTTCCAACGCCAAAGGGCAGGCGCGGATCGAACTAGCCGGTCGCCCTTGGCCTAACCAGAAGCCGCTTCATCGAGGATCTCGCACCTGCCCCTGTTTTGTACCAAATCAGAATACCTCAAAGAAGATAGAGACTTCATCGATTGGTTAGATGACACGCATCGCTTTATGATGAGCGTGACGCCCAAAGGACATAACTGGATAAGCCGGCTCCGGCGAGGACGGCAAGCAAACCGTAAACGCGAGACTGCCGTGGTGTCACGTGTTCGACGAGTGTTTCTTGCCGGTTCTTCGGGAAATTCGTCGCACGACCGAATGTGAAATCTTGTGGCAGCAACAGCGCGAAAAAGCCACCGAAAATTAAAAGCGCGGCAATCACTAGCGCGACCTTGTCGGTCGTCTCGAATCGAGCTGTCATGTCATCTAACGAGACGAAGCTGAGCGACCGCTATCGTTGTGCAACAACTTTACGGCGGGAGTGCGTGACCGCGAAGACGCGAATCGCACTAGGGAAGCCGGGAACCGAGATGAAATCGAGACGACAGCGAGCTCTGCTTGTGGTCTGTGGTCAGTAGTCACGTTGTCTTAAGTTTTCACGCCGGCCTTGGGTTCGCGTCAGCCCTTTTCATCCGCTCAATCGATAACCCATCGTTATAATGCTAAAATAGATTAGCATCGCTGCGAGTAACGACACGTTGAGCCAGCGCCATCTGACGAACATCATCACGACATAGGGAGGGAGAAAGGTCAGACCTCTCAACATCTGCCAGCGCCAATGAAACGACTGTTCGCCGGTCCAATTGTAGAGATTGAAGAATACGAGCCCGATAGCTAACGCACCGAACGACAGCCGGCGCGCGCGGTCATAGTAGGCGTGCATGTTGACTTCGCCCGCTCCCTCCCTCGCCTCGGGTAAGCACACCGCCGCGGCGATATAAAGGACGAGCAGGTTGAGCGAGCGTAGCAGGACGCGTCCATAAATGATTGTGGTCACGCCACGTCCGTTCCACTCATTCAGCCAGACGAATACCACGATGAGGAGCACGAGCGCCGCTTGCATCAGAGGCTCCAGCGCCCAACGCACTCGCCGTCCTGCCAGCACCAGCCGGTATAAGGATGACGCCATGTGCGTCAGTGCCAGCCCCAGAATCAACGCCGACAGAGTAAATGTCAGTTCGAACAGAGTCATGTCGTGCTAGCCTAACGAGACGGAGCTGAGCCACCGCTCGAGATCGTGGGTGGCAAACGTGAGAAACTGTTTCATGAAATCAGATTTGCGCATCGTGACGGCCAGCGGTTGGCTCCAGCGATTGGTTAGGCGTTTTT
>DATMON010000011.1:0-135606 GCA_035568175.1 Chthoniobacterales bacterium | reverse complement strand
TCCCCGTTCCCCGTTCCCCGTTCCCCGCTTCTCGCCCCCTTCGCTCTTTGCTCCCTGCTCTTTGCTCCCCGCTCCCCGCTTCGCCCTTACCTCTTCGCTCTTAACCTTTCAATCAAGAGGCGGATCGAGAGGAGGAACTCGGCAATAGTTCGCTGGCACACATAAAACCAGCCCGGCCATCCGTCGAGAATCAAGCCGCGGACGAATAAAAGATAAAAAAGCATTATTGGCGCAGCGAAAAAGACTTTCAAACGCAACCAGTCCGCGAAGACCAGCTGGTCCGACCGGACGGTAAGCAGATGTTGAGCTTCGAGTGTTGCATAGCGGTCCTGCGACTGAAGCCAATGGCTGAGCGATTTGCGATCATCGTGATAGATCAATCCCGTCAGCGGTTTTACCGGACCATTTGGTCGAAGGCGTTGAGTGTGCCCGTCATCGTAATAACTCGCGCGCTCGCGGCGAAACAATACCACGCGCGGCGGGTAGACCGACGTCCTGAGTGGGTGACCAAAAACGCGATATTCGAATCCCGCTTCGTAACCCGCCAATTCCTGGTCGGGATTCAGATTCTGTATTTCGGAACTCAGCTCAGGCGACAATTGATAATCGGCGTCCAATGTCAGGACCCATGCCGTCCGAACCTGTTCGAGACCGAAGTTCCACTGCTTGGCATGAGTATCGAAGGGTCTCGTAACAATCCTCACGTTCGGATGCGATGCTCGCGCAATTTCCAGCGTCCGATCCGTGCTATCACTGTCAATGATCACAACCTCAGAGATCCACGACAGCGCAGCCAACGTTGGGCCAATGTTTTTCTCTTCGTTGCAAGTCAAAATCAGCGCCGTGATGGGAGTCATGGAGTTCGTGCGCCCAAATTACGGCTTTTGACCTTCGACAATCAGAGTGTGCGGCGCGTCCGGCGTCGATTCCCATTCATTGTTCAGCACGTTGGCGTCAAACATGTTCGGGAAATTTGTCTCAGTCACTGGACGACAGCGCCGTAACGAAGGAAATCCGGCCGCACCAGCGAGTTCGCTCAGCCAGGAAAAGGTCAGGATGGCAAGGTGTTCGCCCCGACAAAGAATGAAGTTAGAAAAACGACCGCCCAGACTCTCGCGTTTGTCGGGAAAATCGCCGAACCAATCGCGGTCGCCCTCCTGAAACTTCCTGATTGCTTCATCGCCATTCGGTCCTCCGATGCGGAAAACGCCGCCAGGTTTGAGGCAACGGAAAATCTCACGGAAGTGAGTTAACAACCGATTGTCCGGAAGGTGTTCGAGAACGTGATGAGAATAAAAAGCATCGACGCTCGCATCCGGGAATGGAAATCTGTTTCTGAAATCAACCCAGACGTCGCAATTTCTGGTAAACAAATTGGCATCGAGATTAATCCAGTTCTTCAAATAATGTTCCCTGCCCGGACCTAACTGCACTCTTACCACTCCGCGCGTTGGCGCCCGGAAGGCGCGGTAGAAAACGCCATTCAATTTCATCGCCGGACCGGCGATTGCATAAAAAAATGCCTTGGTCTGTCGTGAAATCATTCAAGCGGTGCGGTTCGATCCTAGAATTCGGCGGTATTCCGAGACAAGCAGATCTGAGACGCGCGCTGGCGAAAACAGACGTTGCGCCGCGAGCTTCGCGTTTCTACCGAGGTCCTCTCGCACTTTCGGGTCGCTCAGCAATTGCCCAATCGCTCTCGTCAGCTCAGGAACCCGCGCGGGGACTACGAACGCGGCCTTGGCATTTGCCGCATCGCGCGCAATCGCCACTTGATCGCTGAGCAGCGTCGGGACACCAGACGCAAGCGCTTCCGCCGCGGCAATTCCAAAATTCTCGGAATACGAAGGCAGCACATAAATGGTTGCGGCCGAAAATGCAGCTGCTTTTTCCGATTCACCCAGAAAACCGGTCCAAAGGACATGCTCCGCGATCCCATATCGTTCAGCTTGTTGATGAAGCCCGCGGACGAATCTCGCACGCCCATCGCCGGCGATGACGAGCAACGAATCAGGATGCTCTTGCTTGGCCGAGGCGAAAGCTTCAAGGAGAAGGTCGAGGCCTTTCTTTTCATCCAATCGCGCCAGGAACAAGACGATTTTTTTTCCGGCGGCCTGCGGATATTTTTGCAAAAACTCTGAACCCTGACCTTTGACATCTGACATCTGAAGATCCACCGGGATCGGAACAACAAACGATCTCAGCTGCGCGATTTTCGGATCGATCATTGCCGCTTCGTCGCGCTCGGCGTCGGTTGTGTAATGAATCGCCGCCGCGGCTGTCAGAATCGGCAGCTCAACGAATCGCAACCAGAACCGCTTTAAGAATGGCCTGCGATTCGCCAGACCCCAGCGATTCAAAACGCCGAGCGGGCGAACTATGTACGGGACGCGCTGCTTTTGCGCGGCATGCGCAGCCGTCCGGCTACTGAACGAAAACAACGCGTGGATGTGCACCAGATCGAACTCACGAGCATGTCGATCCAACCAGCGGCGAAGTGAAAATGAAATTTTGTAAGGCTGAAAATCGCGACGGAAAAAAATGCATTCGATCTCCTTGTTTCGACCCGTCTCATCATCACCGGTGGTAGCAATTAATGTTTCATTGCCGGCCGCATTTGCGGCGCGCGCAAAGGCGAACACTGCGTAGCTCGGTCCACCCTCGGACCGGGAAACGGATGGAATAACGTGCAGGACCTTCAGTGGGCCGCTGGCTCCAGTTTGATCTGCATTCCGGCCAGCCATTTTTCCAGAACGAATATCGACCATTTTTGATACCAACTGCCAAGAGTGACATCGGCCAGTGTATTTCTTTCGGCGAGAATGGCTCGCCATTCATCCTTCATCCAGTGCGCGAATGGAAAAACGAACCCCTGTTTTTTTCGCTTTACCACCCATTCCGGAATTTCCGGCACGGCTTCGGCCAAAAGCTGCTTGCCGCTGCGCAATCTTTCCGCCGCCGGAATGCGGGCCGCTGATTCAACTAGCTGTCGATCCACGAAAGGCACGCGGAGCTCCAGGCTGAAGGCCATGCTGAAGACATCGCTGTCTCGCAGCAGTTGATTGCGCATGTAACGCTCAATTTCCAATTGTGCCACTGCATCGTGCGCGGAAATACCGGAGATCAATGGATCGACCGTGGTTTTTTCAAAAACAACGTCGTCTCCGAGATAGTGTTGACACAAGACAGCAGCCTCCGCCGGCGTGAACACTCCGCGCACGGTTTGATAAGCCGATTCAATGGTCGGCGGTCCTTCAAGAAACGCTCCAATTCGTCGCAGCGGACTGCTTGGCAGAGTTCGCTCCAGGACCCGGCCAATCCATTGTTTGAGGTAGGGCCATTTGTTCATCGCCATCCCCCACTCCAGCACCGTTGGCACTCGTTTAAATGTTTGATATCCACCAAACAGTTCATCCCCGCCGAGTCCGGAAAGGACAACCTTGAGCCCCGCGTCGTGCGCCACCTTTGAGACACAAAAAGTATTGAAACCGTCGATGGTTGGCCGGTCGATCTTCTTGATAAATTCATCCAACAAACCCGCCCCCGCCGCCCCGGTCAGTCGCCAATCTGTGTGTCTGGTCTGGAAATGTTTCGCCGTCCTCTCCGCGACATCGCCTTCGTTCAAATCCGGATCATCCAGTGAAATGCTAAACGTCCGAAGATCGTCATAGCCCGAGGTCTTGGCCAAGGCGACAATCGCGGAAGAATCGACTCCGCCGCTAAGAAAGACTCCGACCGGGACGTCGCTGACAAAATGCCGCTTCACCGATTGCAACAGCGCATCTCTTAGAAATGCAGCCGGTTCAGCGCCATTCGACCAGGTCGAGGAAAAGGCAATCTGCCAGTAGCGCTGAATGGTCACCCGGTTGTCCTGCCAAAAAAGATAGTGGCCGGCCGGCAGGACCCTGATGCCTTCGAGTAATGTTCCAGGCTCGGCCACTGTTCCGTTCAAGAAATAATTGAACAGACCTTCGGCTGACAGTTGCTTTGGAACATGATCTGACTGGAGCAGAGCTCGCTGCTCCGACGCAAAAACGAGATTTTTGGGAAACGCCGAATAGTAGAGCGGTTTGATTCCAAGAGGGTCTCGCGCCAGAAAACAGCTTTTCTCTCGAGCATCCCAAACCGCAAACGCGAACATCCCAACGAGTCGATCCAGACAGGCCGGACCATCGCGCTCAAAAAGTCGCAGTATAACTTCGGTGTCGGAATGTGACTTCAACTCAACTCCATCGGCCAGGAGTTCGTTTCGCAGCTCTTCGAAATTGTAGATCTCGCCGTTGAAAGTGATGAAGAACCTGCCATCCGGTGTGCTCATCGGCTGATGACCGGCCGAGCTAAGATCGAGAATCGCGAGGCGGGTGTTTACGAAGCCGCCTGTTGTTTCAGGAAGCAGAACGATCCCATTGTCATCCGGACCGCGATGTTTCATCGCGTCGCGCATCCGCGCGAGAACCGGTTCCAAATTAACCGGTCTCGATTCAGACAAAATTATTCCGGCGATCCCGCACATGGCGCTCAAGCTAAGCGCGGGCGGGCGAAGAGCAAAGGGGCAAGGGCGAAGAACGGAGCGAGCGAAGGGGTAAGAGCGACCGGCGAAGACCAAAGGAGCAAAGGGCGAAAGGCTAGGGGCAGGCTAAGGAGATAACGAACGGCTTTCCTAACGAATGACTTTCGTGTAACTCGGTAAATATGCGCCCCCATTTTCGATTTGAAGATCTAGAAATCTGGCAATTGGCTGCTGATTTGGCAGTGCAGTTTCACAAGCTCGCGGAAAAACTCGACCGGCGAAAACTCTTTCGTTACGCCGAACAGCTCCGCGCAGCCGGGCTGTCGATTTCGAATAACATTTCCGAGGGTTCCGCAAGTTCTCATACGGCAGAATTCGTCCAGTTCTTGAATATTGCCCGACGATCGTTGTTTGAAGACGCTTCGATGCTGATGGTATTCGAAAGGCTACAGTTGTTTGCAGGTTCTGAAGTTGACCCGCTTCTCACTGCTTGCGACAGCCTAAGTCGCAAAATCACCAATTTTTCCCGTACGCTTTAGAGGTCCGCCTCGTCGCTCTTCGCCGTTGGCTCTTAGCTCTTGGCTCCCCGCTCCGTGCCTCTTAGCTCTTGGCCCTTAGCTCTTGGCGTTTGCTTCCAGCAAACTCGAGAGCCGTTCTTTAAACACGTCAAAGCCGAATTCTCGCAAGCTCGCTTCGCGCAACCGCTCCGGAGAGTAGAGTGCATCGAGCGGATAAGTTCCGTCGAGGATGTTCGTAAGACTGGACGCAATTCCATCCACATCATCAGCATCGACCAGAACTCCCACCTTCCCATTTTGCAGCGGCTCAGATGAGCCGTCGCTATTTCCCGCCAGCACTGGTTTACCGCAGGCCAGGGCCTCGAGATAGACAATGCCAAAACCTTCGCCTTTGCTCGGCATCGCGAACACGTCGCAAATATTGTAATAGTCCGCGAGTTCTTTTGCCGGCACCGCCCCGGCCAGAACGACTGCGCCGCAAAGATCTAACTGGCGAATTAATCCTTCAATCCGCGCTCGGTCCTCGCCTTCACCGACCAAGACATATCTCACGTCGGGGATCTTCTTCTTAATCGCCGGAAGTGCGCGCACGATTTGGTCGTAGCCCTTGTAACGTTCCGGCTCGGCCAGGCGCGCGACGGTCAGCACAATTTTGTTCCGCACCGTCAGCGCGTGCCGGCGCATGAGATAAGCCGGTTTGGGGCGCGCCTTCATACCTTCCGGATCGATCGTGTTTGGCAGAATGACAATTCGTTCCGGATTAAGCGGCTGCTCGGTCAAAAGCCGCTGTCGCGTATAATTGCTCACCGCCAGGATCAGGTCCGCTCTGAGCAAGCCAAATCGCGCGGCTGGACGGTTCAGATTCCAGGCTTCGATGCCGTGGGCGACACACCAGTAACGAATTCCGGTAAGGCGTTTCAAAACGTAGCCGGCAAGTCCAAAATTAAGATGCGTTGCAATGACGATTTGTGGTCGCAAGCGCATCGCCGACCAGATAATTCCCGAGAAAAAAACGAAGGTGCGCAAGCCGGAATGCCAGCTTCCCCATCCGCGCGAAAGCGCCACTATCTGCTCCGATTTAAGATCGAGATCGGAATCATTTTTTGCCATCACCTGCACGTTGTTTCGGCCGAGAATCTCGGTCAGGGCCGCAACCAGGCATCGCGAAAAAGTTTGAATGCCGCCGCGTTTCGAGATGAGCTCCGGCACCCAGACGTGCACTCGGCATGAAGGACCGCTCGCGGTTTGCGATGACGGCATGCGACGCGCGGCTAAGCCGCAGCCGGCAACGGTCTTCGCAGCACGCCTCTTTTTCGCTCAGAACCGGATCCCCCGAGAAACTGTGGAAAGAGCATCTCAATCATTCTTGCAATGATGAAAACGGTCATCGCGCCCGCCAGCGCGCTCGAGAAGACCAGCATGATTTGCTCGACGCCGGCGGCAAAAGAGACCAGGAACATCATCGCTGGCATGATCACATGGAGAGGGCGCCTGGTTGTGGCCAGGAAGCGCTCGAGGCGCGCGCACACGTAAAACAAAATGAAAATGCCAACGATTACAGCAGTTGATCCCCCGTTTGCAAACAGCTCGAACTGGACAGGCACGCCAACAGATGTGTCGTCATCACGACTCGTTCCGGTGTAATGGCCGACAAAATCCGCATAGCCGGCCACAGTCGGTTTGTCGGCCCAAATCGCCCGCGGCACGACTGAGTACAATCCATCTAACAGTGTTCCTCCGTAGGCGAATTCGTCTTCGCCGCTAGGCGACGTCTCGAATACGATTTCCTGCGCGAGGATATCGCTCATGTCGATGCGCAAGAAGAGCAGGTCTTGAATGTCGTAGGGTGTGACCTTGGCATGAACCAGCTCATCCACCAAAGCGTCGCCGAATCGCGCCGCTCGCTCACCAATTGAAAATTGCTCCAACGCGCCGGACCGGATCATGTTGCGAGATGCCATCCATCCGATCATCAAATACATGCACGGGATCATCCAGAGAACCAGCTTGAAAAATGACATGATGGTCACTCGATTGAAGCAGGTCGCGACCAGCGCAATCGGAACAATCGCATCGAGCGAGACCGGGCTATGACCGCTGCTCAGCGCGGCAACCGCAGTCGCGGGAAGGTACAAGCCCAGCGCGACGAGCAGAGGCCGAACGCTTCCATCCTTCTTGAAAAGAATAACCGCGGCAATCAGACCCACTTTCAACCAGCTCGATAAAAGATGAAGCGCTGTTCCAATGGTTGGAACAGTTGAGAGAAAGGCAAGAGCGATCGTGCCCACCGCCCCGAGCGCTAGAGCAAAATAGACAAAGCGGTCCGTGATCCATGGGAAAAGGTCAGGTCGAGAATTCCCATCTGAGATTTCTTTTTTGGACGGTTTCCAAGCCAGCCACATGGCGACGACAATGGCCAGAGCTGCCCAGCCTGAGTAGGCGAAGACTTTCTCGTGCTCCGGAGTGATCCAATTCTCGGGCAATCCAAAGAGCCGTCCGAAAAAGAAACCGGACAGACTTGCGCTTGAGACAGAGAACGCGAAAAGGCAGGTGATGCCCATTAACGCTGTTCCTCTCTTCATCAGGAGGAAAATGAACCCGGCGAGAGCAACCAGGCATTGGAGAAAGACGAGGTTCAGTGAACCAGACACGTTCGAAGCGGTTTCTAGATGCCGGCGAGAAACGCTTTAATTTTCCCGGCCTGGCGATCCAAGTTGAAGAATTCTATCACCCGGGCGCGGGCCCGTCCACCCGTCTCTTGCCGGAGCTGCTCGTCCTCAAGCAGTTTTAGAATTGCCGAGGCCATTTCGTCAGGATTTGTCTTTTTCACCAAAATTCCGGTTTCTCCATCGACAATTATTTCGATTGCGCCGCCGCTGCGAGTTGCGACCGAGGCCAGGCTTCTTTCTCCAGCTTCAGCAAGAACGAGTCCAAACCCTTCATCATGGCGCGAAGCCAGAACAAATAGATCGATTCCATCGAAGAAATCCGACGCGCTCTCGGCCCAGCCTGAAAATTCTATAACGCCTGGCAAACCTTCGGCCGCAATCTGTGCCCGAAGGGTAGAAAAAAATGGCTCGATCGATTTGCCGCCAATCACAAATCTTGCCCTGGGATTCGCGCGCGCGACTAAAGCGGCGGCGGCGATAAAATCCTCGTGTCCTTTTGTTGGCGTCATCTGCCCGGTCATCCCGACGATCAGAGAGTCCGCTGGCCATCCGAACGTTGTGGAAAACCGATTTGTCCGTTTTCGCGGCACGATCAGGTCTCGTATCTCAACCCCATTCCAGATCACAGCGTCATTCTGATGAATTGGACCGAGCTCAGCCATCCGCGCGCGTGCGCTCTGGGAAATAAAGATGAAGCGGCCAATTCCCGTTCGCCAGATCCGATAACTTGCTTTCTGAAACGGAATCGCCGGCGGAGCGTCGTGCAGATGACACACCACTTTCTTTCTCAGGAACAATAACATCGGCCAAAGCAGGATCGCTTCGTGATGATTTGCCAGAAAGATGCACGTCGGTTGAAACCGGCGAATAAGGCGCGCGAGCACAACGTAAGCCGACGGCAGTTTGATCAAACATTCGATCGTCATTCTTAAATTGCACCAATCGAGCTTGCGCGAGAACATGCCCAGCCATGTTTCCGTGAATGGGATGTCGAGTCTCCGCAAGCGACCCGGGAACTCGCCGTCGTTCCATTTCGTGACGAGAAAGTGACTGGGAACTTCTTTCGAAATTCTTTCGAAGAGCGCAAGAGTGATATTCTGAAGTCCAAAGCAAAAAGCGCCTGGAACAATCGCTAAAATTCGGAAAGGTTGGACGCCAACAGTCCCGATCGTCTGCTCCCTCGCCGTTGGCGACTGTTTCCCAATGTTAGGCATTTGGTAGTTTCCAGCGCCAATCGAGTTTTCCCACCCTACAACGGCCACACGGAAAAGAGAAAGTCACCGGACACCCGCTTGCTGAGCAGGGCTGAATATTCGGATTCGGCAATTCTGCAGAATCCCTTTAAACGTTTGGCATCGACCCTGTAGGCAAGCTTGTAGCCATAAGACCGCAGTAGCTGAAATAAATCGTGGGCGGTTGCTCCGAAATCGTGCAGCCACTCGGATTCTATCTCCAGATGTAAGACGGGTTTCTGTCGGGTGAAGCACTCGCGGCCGCTCTGTAGAACAGACAATTCGGCGCCCTCAACGTCGAGTTTAACGAAGTCGACGTGCGAAATGTCGTGCTTCCTCAAATATGCATCCAGAGATGTGACCTGGACCAGTTCGCTCCGAGTTTGGGTGGAGCTCGCCCACGAAGCGGCAGTATGACGGACCAGCGAGGCTTGTTCAGAGTCCGCGCCGGGTATGATTATTTCCCGCTCGCTCACCGACCCATCCGCAACAGCCATTTGGCATGCCGAAATGTTCGTTGCGCCCAGTGAATGCACTCGCGCAAGAAGCCGTTCGAAACTGCTACTTACCGGCTCGAACGCGTGAACTTGTCCCGTTCTTCCAACCAGACGCGAGAACAGGGCCGTATAGATTCCCTGGTTCGCGCCGATTTCGATCACGACAGCGCCAGCGTGAACGAGGTTGACGAATACCCTCCGACTTGTGTCGGCTCCGCCGCCATATCGATGCACTGCGGAAAACAGTAGAGCACTAGATTCAAGACGACCGAGAAGAGCCTTAGCGTCGATCATTGGAATTCGCTTCGAGATATCCATCAGGCCATTCTGCGTTCCGGATCGACGATGGAAGAGCTGAAGTGGGAACAAACTCGAAAGGAAACTTCTCGAGCGAGTCCGCGTAATCGTCCCGATCTATCCAGGTGTGCGCTGACTTGGCGGCCTTCGCCCGCAACCGGTCAGTGTTCCCTAGCCAGGACCCGTGATGAAACACCGCCACACTTTTCGGACATTCGATGAAACCGAAAATGCGGGCAGAGAAGTCGGGCAACCGCAGGAACCGAAGCAGTTTTTGTAGCCGCGACTCGTTCCATGTGACCTGGCGAATCGAAGTGAAGGTAACGCCGGGACGAACGAACCCAAACTGGCAGAATGGCACCGCTTCCATCGGAACCCGCCGGTTCCACGTCCTGAGATAGTTGTAGCCGTGAACGCGCATCCCTCGTGGACGCCGTTTTTCCAGAAGCTCGAGCAAAGCTGGGATTGTAGCCGGATCGTAAATCTCATCGGCATCGACGATCCAGAAGTAGTCGGGCATGGAATGAAATCGTTGGATTTCCTGTTGCGGCGTGCCGTGGCTTTGGACTCGTCGCGCTGGTCGGCAGGAAAGCGCTCCCATTTCCGAATTCAACGCTGCCGCTTGGTCTCGCCATCTTCGCAAAATGAGATGAATCTTTCCCTCTGGATCAGGGAAATTGGAAACCAATTCAACGGTGCGATCCGGCTTCACTTGTTTTCCGTACCAATCGCGATCGTGTTGGGTCAGAACGCTGATTCCGGAACAGAACGGATAGAGCGTTTTGAGCTGATTCTCGATGAATATCTCTTCGTTAAGCGCCAGGACTATCGCATGGATGCGCATGGCTTAACGCGACCAAATATCGGCAACTGTTTTCACGGTCTCGTCGAACGAATAATATTGGAGGTCGCGTGCAAAGACTTCTCGTTTCCCATGCTTCGCAAACGTTGTTAGTTCTGTCGCCAATGATTTTATGTTACCGCATTCGTAGATCGCGTTTGATGAAATCTTGCCAAGATCTTCCGCGCAGCCGCATTGATCGCTGACGATGCACGGGAGGCCGCTCGCCATCGCTTCGTTGACTACGAGGCCCCAGGTTTCGTGATAGTCGCTTGGCAAAACTAAAACATCCGCGGCGTCGTAGGCTTTTGAGATTTCGGTCTGATTCAGAAAGCCAGCGAACGAAGCCGAAGGGTTTCTGAAGCCGGGAGCAGGGAGCTGGGAGCTAGCCACTGACGTCTGTTCTCTGTCCTCTGATCTCTGATGCGCGTCGGCGTCGAAGACGACATCGCACCTCGAGCGCAATGCATCGCCGAGTTCTCCCGAACCCGCAAAAAGAAGGTGAATCTTCGCTTGCTCCCCGCACCCTGCTCCCCGCTCCTTGCCGAGCAGCCGGACGGCTGCGATCAGATCCATCGGCCGCTTCTTCGGGATGAATTTTCCACAGAACAAAACACAAAACGCATCATTGGGAATAGACCACTGACCACGGACCACTGACCTCTGACCTCTGAGGGCTTCGGCTTGCTCAGCGAACCTCTGATTGTCCACTGCGTAGGGCGCGGGAAAAAGCTTTTCGTTTGGAACTGCGAACTTCTGATACAGCCGCCGATTGGCCGACCCGATGTAAAGGAAGCGATCGATTCTGTCGAATAGACGCCCCAACGCAATGTGTTTGACCGGCGATTTCCACCACGGTGTTGGCGCGAGATCGTTGCTCTCGCCGCGCAACCAAACTTCGACTCCGGCAGCTTTTGCTTCCCAGGCCGCCTGCCAATAGGCCGCGACCTGCCAACCCTGGATCCACAAGGCGCGCGTCCCGGATTTACGAATTCGATCGCGCAATTTCTCTTTCAGCCGGCATTTCCAAAACGAGGACGGCGTTGCTCCGGAAGCAACGTCCAGAAATCGATGCGGATAGCCGGACAACATTTCCAGGTCCCAGGCAAACTCTTTTCCAAACTCGCGGTCGTGACTCGGCTGGGTGCCGTGCAGGGTCAGATACCAGACTTCAAACGGCACGCGTCCATCCTTCGCCAGCGCCTGCCAAAGCGGCACCTGATATTGAATTGGATGAGTCGTGAGAATCGCGAGCATCGAGCGAAGCTATGATTTCTTAACCACGATTGACACAAATCAGAGAGAGGTTGTCCTGGTTTTTTATTCGCGATATCCGTGTCATCCGCGGTTAATTTCTTGCAGGATTTTAGTCCAGCGATCGCCGTAAGCATCCCAGCTGAATCGTTCTGCCTTGGCTCGCGCGCCTAATCCCATCTCCGCGACCCGTTCGCGATTTCCGAGACAGAATTCCATTTTGGTTGCGAGCGCATCCGCGTCTCCGGACTTAATGATAAAACCGTCACTACCGTCCGTGATAATATCCGGCGCCGCTGTTGCCGTCGTGGTTATTACGGGCAACCCGGCAGCCATTGCTTCCAATAAGACGAGACCGAACCCCTCGAAATAACTCGGAAACACAAAGACATCGCTTTCCGACATCATCGACGCGACGCTTGTATGGGGCAGCTTTCCAAGGACATTGACGTTGCCGTCGCTTCGACATTTTGCCGCAGCCGTTGGTGTTAGCGGACCGACAATGCACAATTCGGCATCGCTGCGTTTCAATCGTTGCCACGCTTGCAGCAAGAGTGGAATTCCCTTCCTCGCACAGACCAATCCGGCAAACAAAAATCGAAATGGTCTAATGCGGCTTTCCTGATGCCGGATCGAGAACCGTTTTAAATCGACGCCATACGGATTGAGGATGATTTTGTTCTCCGCTATGCCGTTCTCGACCAGCGTTCGTTTGGTGAAGGAGCTCGCGACAACAATTTTTGCGGCCTTTCGATGCTCGGACTCTTCCGCTGCACCGATTGTGTCCGGACGAATGTCGAGATCATCTGCCCAATCAGGATATTGTGCTTTGATCGCTTCATAGACGCGGTGCTTTGATCGGGGATGTGCGATCGTTTGATCGAGGATGAGTGGACGACCGAGGCCAGCCGCACGATCGGCCAGGATGTTCGCTGAGGTGTCGAAGCCGATCACGGCGTCGCTTTCTTCGATGTCAGCTTGCGCAATCGCACGCTGAAATCGTTCGTTGCGCCAATGCATGACAACCTGTGGCTCTCCTCCGAGACGCAGGCGCAACAGGGCGGCGAATTCGAGCCACGGGATCGTTCGAATCTTGTCGATGGGAACACCGGTCACAGTTCGGTGCCCCAACCAATCGGGCGGAGTCGGCATCGCCCCGCGAATTGCCCGGTCAATCAGGCCGTTCTCGACCAACCCAAAGCTGGTCCAAAAGCGTAGTAGACAATCGTGACGGTGCAGTTGTCTGGCTAACTGCCCCGAATACTGCGTCCCCGGATGTGCGAGCAGAGCTTTCAAGCAGTTAGGAGATTAGAACCACTGATTACACGGATATCGCAGATTGGTTCGGGTTTCGTTTCGTATTCAGACTCAGAACTCCGGATTACACGGATGACACGAATCACAGAAGCAGATTCTGACCTATGTTCATATCAGCGGCATCCGTGGTTGATTTGTTGCAGTCAAATCCGGCTACAACAATTTCGCGGGCACGCCGGCGATGACCGAGCCGGCTGAAAAACTTTTTGTGACGACCGCGCCGGCTCCAACGACACAACCATCGCCAAGATCGACATCTTTCAGAATGACTGCGTGAGCGCCGATCCAGCAGTTGTTTCCGATCTTCACCTTGCCGACGTCCATCGGAAGCTTGTGCGGCGCGACTCCGCCGCCAAAGGTGTGGTTCGAATCGGCGATATAGACATCGGGGCCAAACATGTTGCCGTCACCGATTTCAACCTGGCCGCAGGCATCGATCATCAGATTGCGGTTAAAATAATTGCCGTTGCCAATTTTGATTCGCGTTCCGTCAAAAGGCGCGTCGATCGGCCAAAGCCAGCAGCCCTGGGTGAAAGCATTGTAATTGCCGATGCTGATCTGTGGCAACCGCCGGCATCTCCCCTTCCCTTCGATCCGGTTGCCGTGTCCGATCCTCATTCCGAGCATCCGATAGAAAAATATCCGGAACCGGCTGAGCAGGCCGCGCGGCATTCGTAGAAGAATCACTTCGAGGTTCATTTACAGGACGCTGATTATTTAACTACTACAAGCGACGGCACAAATCTGGTGATCCCACACCACACCGAAAAATCTAGCAGAGCCAGAAACCACGGATTACGCGGATAACACAGATCAGGAGGGTTTTCGCGCCTCCCCGCTCCCTGTTCGCCGAAGGACGAACTCGCCGTGGCGAGCTCCCTGCTCCTTGCTCAACTTCAAATATTTTTGCAGCGTTGCGAAGCGGACCGGTTTCCGAGATTGCCACAATTCCGGGATCGACTGGAGAAATAATTGCAGGCCGTCCCAAAACGGTCGCTCCAAGTTGTGCGTGCGGGCGAACCGAAAATGCCGGTAAAGCTTCGCCAGCAAAGCGAGCGGCAGCACAGCGAGCGGTGTGCGGCGCAGAGTCATGCCAAAATCATTGCACACCCCCGAGCGATGTTGTTCGACTAAATCGCGTGCGACCGTCGTCTTCTCGTGCCAGACGTGCACGCCGGGCATCAACATGACTCCGTAGCCGGCGTCCATCAGGCGAAGCGATAAATCTTTCTCCTCGCCGCCGTATCCGCCGGGAGCAGTCGCGTACCCGCCGATTTTCTTGATTGCGGTAAGTCGCGCGATATGTCCGCAGCCAATGAATGTCGGAGTGGGCCGGGGCTCAGTTCGACGCCGCGGTGTTCGCTGATCCGGCGACAGAACATCGAAGGCGACAATCGCGACGTCGGGCCGGCTCTCTAAATAATTTACTCCGGCCGCGATTTCGTCGCCCTTCAGAAACCGCGCGTCATCATCCAGACTAACGAAGTAATCCGCGGCCAGGTTTCGCATCAGGTAGTTGCGGGCGGCGACGTAGCCTTGCGAGCGCGGCCAGCTAATCAATGTGACCTGCGGATATTGCCGGACCAAGGCGCTGGTATCGTCGGTCGAACCGTCGTCGAGCACGCAGATACCGCAGTTGGAACAGTTCTGGGCCAGCGCAGAATCGATCGCTTTTGGCAAAATCGCCGCGCGGTCGCGGGTCACAATTCCGAGAACAACTTTCGGCGGCATCTTCTGAAGAATAACAGACCTCGGCAAAATCTGCTAAGGGCGAAGCGGTAAGCGGCAAGGGTCGCTCACGCTCTCCGCCCTTTGCTCCCCGCTCCCTGCTCCCTGCTCTTAGCTCTTGGCGCTTGGCTTCCGCCCCCCGAGGCAATTTGTCTCACTGCGCGCCATTTCCCTCTTAATATATAGAGCAACATTTTGCGCCGGCTATGGTCCGCCCCTGCCGAGGCGATCGAGAACAACTCCCACAGGAGGAGCTTGGCATAATCGACCAGGCCGCGTCGCCCCATGATCCGGGTCATGATGAAGTGGCGGTTGACCAGCTCCATGCAACTTCTGGAACACTCGTCCGATTTGTAATCGGCCGGCTGACTCTCGTGAACGATGCGTGCGGTCCGCGCGTTGGCCAGCTTCCAGTTTCTCGCGACTTCAAGCGAAAGGGCCAGGTCTTCCATCAAAGAGTAGCCGGTAAACTCCGCGCGAAACGGTGGATCAGGCAAAGCTTCTCGCCGATAAATCGTGCAGGTTGTGTTCAACCACTCCACCGGAACAACTTCCGGCAGATCCTCTCGATCTTCCGGCAACAGATTGATGGCTGGACCGATGACGCGGCCGGCATAGGTCGGCTCCCGTTTACCATTCATTACGCGAAACATAAATCGGCTAATCGCGCCCGGCTTCCCGTAATTCTGATTCGTTATCATCGCGTTGACTCCGCCAAGCTGCGGATCGGATTGCAATGCATACCACAAGCGCTCGACACACTGCGGTTCGAACACGATATCGTCGTCGAAAAACCAAATGAATGATTGGGCCGCCAAGGCGGCCCCTTGATTTCGCTGTGCCGCCGCGCCGGGAACCTCCGCCGCCGCCCATTTTATTTGCGATTGCAGGCCAGGAATCCCGCGTTTGCAGAGCAGCTTCGTTTCGGAATCTTTCGAAGCATCGATCACGATGATTTCCAACGGCTGAGTAGATTGCCCTGCGAGACTCTCCAGAGTTTTTTGCAGCGCCAGGAAGCGGTCGCGCGTTGGGACCACCGCGGAGACGGAGATTAACTCGGTTGAATCAGCCATCAGCCGATCGAGTAACCAATCACATCCAAATCCGGGACGTTTGGAAAATGCCTCGGATTGCGGGTCAAGACAGGAACCTTGCGGGCTTCGGCGCAGGCGGCGATCCACAAGTCTGGATAGTCGGGGGCGCGCCCGCGTTTCGCCATCGCGACCCAGAGGCGGCAATAAGCGTCCATCGTCGCTTGATCGAGCGCCAGCAGATGAAAGCCCTCGTAAAATTCAGCCAGCGCTTCCAGAGAAACGCCCTGAAACAGTGCGCCGCGGGAAAATTCGGCCTGCGTGACCCATGGGACCAGGATCGCCGCATCGCCCACTTTTTTGGTCAGGTCAGCGAGGCGACGTGGCGTCTTTCGATAGCGCCACAGGTCGATCAGAACCGTGGTATCAGCCACTACTTCCATGGTGTGCGCAGCCTTTTCCGCGTGGCGTTAACCGCCTTTTCCAATGACGCGAAATCATGCGCCGGCAAATCTGGTAACGATTGCACTGCTTCTAAGGCCGCACCGAGGGTGCCTTTCGGTGGTATTAGCCGCTCGATTACGGCGGAAAATGTGTCTTCCCTGCCGGTCTTCCACGAAGCCAACCGGGTGTAGGCTTTTTCAGAAACAGCGATTGTTTTCATGTTGAACGTTTATAACACAGAACACAATCTGTGCCAAGCAATCTGTGTTACACAGAGAATCGCTACCCGGAGTTTACCTGCGCTGGCGGGCTCCTTGCTCCTACGACTCGAATGTTTTTGAAAGACTCTCCGCGCGATTTCGCGTCGCGATGACGGCGGACGCTGGAATACGCGATGGAGAAGGCGTAGACACGACGCTTATCGAACGATGATATCTCCCCACAGCTCGTCGGATCGACCTAGCCGTTGGATTTCGGAAAGCATGGCGTCAACGCCGATCCACGATTTCAGTCGAAGCTTCGGGTCGACGCCGAAAGTAAAATTCGCTTCACAAAATCCAAGACGGGACGCTTGTTCAAAACACTCGCATGTGTCTTCCCAGAGTCGCGGCGAGGTGTTGAACTCAAACGACAAGAGCTGGGGCCGATGATCTAAACCTTTCAGAATGTCTGCGTCCATGCCTTCAGCATCGATCTTGATAAACTTTGGCAGACCGAAGCGGCCAACCAGGTCGTCGAGAGTTCGCACTTGGGCTTTTATCACCTTCGCGCCGATGAAACCAATCTCATGCGCGTAATCCAGAAATCGCTTCGAGCCGGAACACATTTCCGACTCGGACGCGAAAGTAGTCAGGACGAGTTCACCTGCTTGCGACCCGATTGCAATTTCCTCCACACGCAATCGCCCATCTTCCAAATCACCTCGATAATTTTCGCGCATATAATTTGCACAAACCGGATTGGGCTCAATTGCCACAACTCGCGCTCCCAAAGAAAGAAATGCCGCCGTTTTATGACCGCGATTGGCGCCAACATCGAAGACAAGATCTTCGCGCTCGATGAACTGCTGATAAAATCGGCGTTCGCGAAAATGCTCTTCCCGCTTCAGTAGATTGTTCCATTTGCCGCGGAACGGTTCTCGCAATCGCTTTGGCAGCAATCGACGCAGACCAATGAACTGCATCAGGCGCATTCGATTAAATCGTTATCCAATCGGCCGGAATTGGAGCGACGAGAAGCGCGACCGGACGTTTAAGTTCATTGTGTGCTTGCCTTTCTGACTGCCACCAAACTGCGGCACATCGCGGGAATGACTTGTGTAGAGTACCACCATCCAAGTCGCAAGCCGTGCTTCGCGCCCCGCAATAGTCGACGACAAGAACCATCTGGCGGTAACGGAACAATGCTGTAGCCGCGTTCCTTCACTAGAAAATACACAGCAGTTGCAGTCGAGATGAGCAGCCCGTCGTGGAATGCAATAACACCGCCGGGTCGCAACACTTTGTCCAGGTAGAAAGCATCGGTGAGCTTTTGACCAACCTGATGGCCACCATCAACGAAGGCAAAATCCAGACTTGATTCATTTCGTCGGACTGCTTCGTGCAAATAGTCTTCCGAACGCTCGGGAAGCCAGTCGACCAGATTTCGCAGACCTAACCGCTCCAACTCGAGCAAGCCCGCACCTCCGGTCAACGTCTCTTGAAACGGATCGAGCACCAGATGTGGCTCCAAAATTCCGCAATCTCGCCGCGCGGCGCAGATGGCGACGCAAGAACCTCCTTCCGCCAAGCCGATCTCGAGCGATCTCTTCGGACGCAGATGACAAGTCAGCGAAGCTAGCATTAACGCCTCATCGTGCCGGAGCGAGGAACGGTCGATATTGTGTACCTGACCATTTCGATCAATTTTCAAGGGATGCGAAAAAAAACGGTCGATAAGAGCGCAGACGCTTTCTGGGAGTTGGACTGAGCTGCGGATCATTTCAACTGAGTCCAATCTTACGGAATAATTCCTTGAAACGGTGTTTCCAAGTGTGATCACGCACGGCTCTGCGATAGCCCGCTTCGCGCAGCTCCTCCGCCGCGTCTGGATGGGCCAAATAGAAACGCGTCTTCTCCACTAATTCATCCTGGCTTCGGTAAGCATCGATTTCCTTTCCGATTTCGTAAAACTCGGCAATTTCCGCGGTGTGCCCGGTGAGATAGCAACTCCGGCACATCGGCGCTTCGAAGTCTCGAAGTCGCACGTGAGGAATTAATTTCGAACCCGGTCGTCCGTCGGACCAGACATTGCTGAGGTTGAGGCAAACGTCGTAGGCGGCGAGCGTCGCCGCAACACTCTCGGCTCTGCCCTTTGCATGCGCAAAAACATACGGTGCTAATCTCCTAGTTTCGCGCCGATAATTCCATTGTTTCGCCGTTCGAAGCAGTCCACCAATCTGCCCGTTTCGGGCAACATTCTCCCGAACTACATGCGCGTAACTTGCGAAACTTCCGGGGCGGTAATGTTCTCGCCCTAGATAAAACGCATCCCGTCTTGCGACCTCCGCATCGCCAATGACCGAGGCGTCGTTCCAACCAGAACCGTAAATGTCAAAAGGGACCTTCGCCCGGTCGAGCGCTGCAAGCCACCGATCGCGATCGGCGTAGCGTTGACCAACAAAACAGGCGCTCGCTTCTCTCGGAACATCCGGCAGCGGACGATAAACGTTGGAGTCGGCGCCCATCTGCACCCACACCGGATGCGCTCCGACGCGAAGGTAAAGCTCGCGCGCATCTTTCTCCGGATGCCACGAGTAATCCGCCTTCGCGGCGATGCCCGCGACATTTTCGAATTGATAGATGCTGTTGCAGTAAAAGTTAACCGAGGGAATTGCCAGTACTCGAAGCTCCTCGAAGCCGGCCGAGTCGAAATGCGAGTTATAAAAGTAGCTCAAGAATAAATCAATCGGCTCTTGCTCATGTGCCGCACGAACCTCATCGATGATTCGTTGCGTAATCTCAGCGCGAACTGCCAGCTCCTGGTCAGTAAACTTACTCGGAATGTGCATGAACCGGCTCGTCGGCAGAAGGTCGACTTTCGATTCGATGATCTCATGGCCAAGTTGGCGCAATGCGGGATAGAAATTCCCGCTCCACAGTCCGCCGTAGTAAAAACTTGGATCGTTCGAATGCCGGATGGCACAAAAGATTCTCATGAAGCGGTGATTGAGGAGTTTCGCACTGCGATTCCATCCGTGTAGATGTCGTGCGCCCGAGTGACTTTCGTCACGAAACCACGCTCTTCCAGAATGCCACTCAAACAATTCCAACTCTCCTTCCCGCCATGCGTTTCGAAGAATAGAAAACTGTTCTGCGGCAGAACGTTGATGATTTTCGGCAGCAGATTTTCCTCGGCCCCTTCCACATCGAGTTTCAAAAGAAGATTCTTGATATCACACTTGGCGAGGTAGCTCGCGAGATCGACACTCTTAACTCGAATCGCCGTGGAGGACACCGCTGAAGCATCCGCGAGAGAGCCACCACAACCTTGACCCGCTTCAAAGAAAACTTCGCCTTCTTCGTTCGATAGCGCGGCTTGAACAACATCAACCGGCAAATGATTCGCTTCGATTTGTCGTCGAAGCCAGCGGGAATTCTCCGGATCGGGTTCGAACGCGACCAATTTAGATTTTGGAAACGTTGCCCCGGCAAGTAAAGCGAACATCCCGATGTGCGCGCCACAATCGAGAATAAGATCCGGCGTGAACGGCACCAGGTTGAGATCGTAAACTTGCTCGCGAACGATTTCGTCTGCTACGACTAGGTGCGAAAGATTGGAGGGGTCGAGATGGAGCGTAAGGCCGCCTAGCGAAGACGGACGGACTGCGATTTCAGGAAAGAGCGTTCGTCCGATTCGCGAAATCAAATCATTCGCTCCGAAGTTGTGACCACGGGCGTAACCAACAACCAACATTTTGAGTTTGTCCGATGTGGCGAAACCTGTCCGTCCGAATGCTGCGATCTGGCGAAATCTTGTCCAGACGTGTCGCGCCCGCTCAACTGGCTTCATCTTCTTGCTTCCGGAGGAACTCTAACCAGGTTTGTTTGGCGGTTGCGCGCACGCAGATCTCACGAGGCGGCAGTCGCGGTCTCGGCACGGAGAACTTTGGCCGTTAGATATGGAAGATACCACACGCCAGTGACAGCAAATGCAATAAAGCCGCCAATCGCCAAACCGAGCGGGCCCAAACGCGTCACCAGAAGCAAATCCAGGGTAATGACAAGTATCGCCGTGATCGATGAACTCCAGACCTGTGGAAGAATGACATTGAGGCCGTTGAGCAGCATCGCGTGCAAGGAGATCCACTCTCGCGCGCAAAAATACAACGCAATTCCCGCAATCAGCAAAGTTCCCGGCGCCGCCGCTGCGCCGACCCACCATGCTAACGCCCAATGTCCGAATAAAACCATGAAAATGCTGAGGCCTCCGAAAAATAAAAGAAAGATACGCACCATTTTCCCATGCGTGCGCCGAATCCAGGCAAAATCTCCCTGCCCTTTCGCGTTTCCGTAGGCCGCCCATAACGCGCCGGTCACAACTGCGAAAATACCCGCAGTCTGGAGGAACACTTTTTGTCCGATCGAGTACGGCGTCACTTGATCGATCGTCAAAAATCGCGCAATCAGAAAGGCGTCGATTTGGAAAAAGGCAATGTTGCAAATTTGAAGCACGAGAAAGCTGATTCCGGTTTTGTAGATTCGCGACCCGGCGGCGCGGGTGATTCTTGAAAATTCCGGACGAACTTCAGGGATCCCGCGGCCGTAGAGTGTCCAAAGCGCGAAGCTCCATTGCATCACCGAAGTGATACCGATTGTGGCGATGACGACGCCGAGCAATCCCCAGCGATTGTGCACGGCGATGAAAGTGCCGAGCAATGTCAGCACGCTTGTAATCAGCACCTGAACGTTACCGATGTGCAGCTCCTGCCGGGCAGCATAAACCGGCCCAACGAAGCCCAGCACGACGGTACTGACAAAGCCGAAGAAAACGAGCAGCACTGTCCACGGAATCTCGGCGGTAAACCGCGAAGTCGTCGGCGGAAAAACCCGCTGCCATTGGATATGTGGAAACACGATCAAACCGGCGACCACGAGAAAGAGTCCGATTCCAACAAGCGAAAATACGGCTGTGCTCAGAAGTTCTTTCTGCGTCTGGGCATTGCCTTTGGCGGTTTCTTCGGTGAGAGCGTTTTGCAAACCGAGACCGATTCCCATGCTCGTAAATTGGAGCCAGCCGACAACGGCTGTGATGGTTGTCATCAATCCGTAGCCTTCGTTGCCAAGGTATCGGACGGTGATCGGCAGAATGACGAAACTGACCGCCGTGGTCACGAGCCTGGCGCCGAAACTCGTCGAGATGGCGAGCTTGGCGCGGCCTCCGCGACCGGAATGAAACTGGTTCTGAAAAAAAGCACGCACCCAGGACGATGCTCCAAATTTATCGGACACAGACTCTGGCTCGATCAAACTCATATTCGCTCCGTCGCGGAATTTCCGGAGGAACGAGCAAGGAGCAAGGAGCAAAGAGCAAAGGAGGCTGGGAGCAGGGAGCAAAGAGCAACGCCGGGCGTCATTTTCAGAGTTTCAGCTTTCAGCGCTTCAGCTTTTCAATGGGAATTACGCATTTTTCGAAAAAATGTGAAGACTTTGCCCCGATGTTTGTGCTATAAACGCCAACTCCCTATGCAGCTATCGAAGAAGAAATATTTCCTGGCGGCGTTCGCGTGTGTTTTAGCAGCCGCGTCAATGGCATCGGCCCAGACTGCCGTCTTCGGTTTTAACGATAATAACGGCGCGCCAGACTCCGGCACCTACCTGCCAGGCGACAGCTTCACTTTTTCGATCAATCTCACTTTTGCTCCGGGTGGCACAGTTACGAACCTGGATGGGCTCTCCTACTGGTTTCAGCAGCAGAGTGCGAGCGCGCCGTTCTTTTTCGCCATCACGAATCGCGACGCAACCGGCAGCCAGTTTACCGATCTGCAAACTCCCGGCCTGACCTATCCGCAAACTCTGTCGCCATCGAACGCGAAAGACCTCGGGGGATTTCTTCCGGGCAACGCGCCCGCGTTGGGCGCCGGGACTTATTTCATTGCGAATCTGACCATTAAGATCGACCCGTCGGCTCTGCCTGGCGTCTATCAAATCGAAAATACGACCACCGGCGGGAAAACCTCCGTCATTACGGACGATCAGGGCCATACTTTTCCTATTTCCCAAGCCATTTACACAATCACCATCATACCTGAACCCAGTTCGCTCGCTTTGTGCGCAACCGGGTTCGCCCTGGTCGCTGGGGTTGTCCGCCGACGCTACTCTCGCCGTCGCTGATTCGCGGTCTTCTGCCAGTCGCCGCCTTCGCCGAGCGCAAGGCGACCCGCCGCTCGTTTGTCGTTAAATAGACGACAAAGTTGTAGCCGAACCAAGTCGATATCTGATAGCATTAGCGCGATTTTCCCATGAAACCATTGAGGGCGTTCGCGCGCCAACAACGTGGCTTGATTTTGGCCGAAATGATGGCGGCCTTGCTCGTCATCGGGCTGTTGGATTTCGTCACCGGTTACGATGTCAGTTTTACTCTCTTTTATGGTGTTCCTATTTTTGTCGTGGCGTGGTTTTGTAACAAGCCATTAGCAATTCTCGCGGCCTTGATCGCAAGCATCGCCTGGTGTCTGGCCGACCAGCTCGGCGGCCATCCCTACATGCACAATTGGATCCGCGTGTGGGAAACCAGTGTGCACGTTGGAAGTTTCCTGCTCATCGCCCTGGCCGGATCCGGTTTGCGTATGCGAAGCGATATTGCCGCGACGAGAATTTTCCTGTTGGAGCGCTCGCAACGTCTCGAGCGCGAAATCGTAAGTATCAGTGATGGCGAGCAGCGAAGGATCGGACAAGATTTACACGACGGACTCTGTCAGTCCATTGCTGCGCTCGCCTGCTCCGCGGCTTCTTTATGCGACGATCTACGGAAATTAAATCTCAAGCCCGAAGCAACAGCCGCCGGGAACCTGGCGAAGCTTTTGCAAAATACGGTTATCCAAGCCCGCGATTTGGCGCACGAATTGGTCCCGGCGCATGTTGCGCAGGTGGGACTTGTCCTGGCGTTGGAATCGCTCGCCGACTCAATCAGCCGATTGCAGAATATTCACTGCACCTTCGAATCTCTTGGCCCCAAAAGAAAGTACGCCGACGACGAAGCAACGCACCTTTATCGGATCGCGCAGGAAGCGGTCAACAACGCGACCCGGCATGGGCAAGCGCACAATGTCCTCGTTTCCCTTCAGGCCGGCGAGGATGAGACGACTTTGCAAATTTTGGACGATGGCATCGGATTCCCTCAGAACAGGAAGAACGGCTCCGGGATGGGCCTCAACATTATGCGCTATCGCGCGCGGCAGGTCGGCGGCGAGCTAGACATCGCGCATCCTCCAAGCGGCGGGACGCTCGTTTCCTGCCGAGCCCGGACAAATCACTCTGAGCGGAATGAAGTCGCGAACTGTTAAAAAGGCCGGCGTCGTCATTGTCGAAGACCACCCGATGTTTCGGGAGCACCTCGCGCAGATGATTAATAAAGCGGACGACCTGACAGTTTCGGGCGAAGCGGACAACATCCGGGACGGATTTGCGCTGATCAAACGGATCAAGCCCAGCGTTGCCATTGTCGATATTACTTTGAAAGGCTCGAACGGACTGGAACTGTTGAAGGACCTGCGCGCGCACCACGTCAACGTGCCAATGCTGGTGTTATCGATGCATGATGAGTCTCTTTACGCGGAACGCGCGCTCCGCGCCGGCGCCAGAGGTTACATCACCAAGCACGAAGTCTCGGACAAAGTCATGACCGCGATCCGGCAGGTATTGAAAGGCGACGTCTATCTCAGTTCCCGATTCACGTCTGAAGTCATGACTAAACTAATGCTCGGCCGCAATAGTTCGAGCGACCCGATCGACCGCTTGGCTGATCGAGAGCTCGAGGTATTTGAATTGATCGGGCAAGGCCTAACGACTCGCGAAATAGCAGAACAGCTCCATCTCGGCCTGACTACGGTGGACACCTACAAGGCGCGAATCAAAGAAAAATTGAAGCTCAGCAATGTTGCCCGGCTCCGTTCGGAAGCGAGCCGATGGGTGCAACAACACGAGTAGCTCAATCGGCGCCTTTCTTCGGCGCAAGAGCGGCCCACGCCAAAAATTCCGATCGAACAAAACCTAGATGGTTTTAAGGAAGAGCTGGGGATGAGGTTTTCTCTGTAGTTCACGTCGTGGTTTTCGCCACCAGTCTTGTCTGCCCGTAACACCAGTCTTTGGCTTGACCAATTACGTAGAGACTCAGATGATTACCGAGTCGACGACCGCTTTTACCACCTTTGCTTTTGACTCTTGGTTAGGCGCCGCCTTGTTCATCTCAAGAACCTCCAATGAAAAAGAAAAAATCAGCCCCAAAATCCGCGTTCTTTAATCTGCGCACGGTAATTGGTTTCGTCCTTGTACTTGGCGCGGTATTTCTAGCGCTCCTCGCTTCTGGTTTGATTTCAAGGACGCACACCCAACGCGGAACCGGCGCCAGTGCGGCGCTTAGCAAAGTCGTCGGCGATCCTGCACGGGCTCCGATTCAACCAAATACCATCGACGCTACACCTCATAACGACGCGCGAGGCGTTGAGCCGGTGCATACTCGGCCGTTGAGAGAACTCCCCATGATCCCGCCGGACCTGGCTCCTCATCGCGAGGCGCCAGAGCCAATCAAGCCACCCCTTCCACCTGATTCTCCTGAAAAGGACACAGCTCATCAATCCAAATTTGGAGCTGCGATCTCTGCACCAACGGCCACCGGCGTGAGTTTTGAAGGCGTAGGCGTCGGAATTCCCGGATTCGTTCCCTCGAGCAACCCGCCCGATACAAACGGCCGCGTCGGCGCGACTCAATACGTGCAATGGAACAACACAAGTTTCGCTGTCTTTAGCAAGACCGGCACTTTGCTTTACGGTCCAGCGGCCGGAAATACGCTTTTCCAGTCACTCGGCGGAGTGTGCGCGACCCATAACGACGGAGACCCGGTTGTTGCTTACGACATTATGTCCGGGCGCTGGATCCTTTCACAGTTTGTCGTGAGCGGCCCTGCTGGAAGTGCTTCGCACCAATGCGTCGCCGTTTCACAAACGCAAGACGCTACCGGCGCATATTACCTTTACGATTTTCTTACGGATGGAACGAACTTCGTCGACTATCCGAAAATCGGGGTGTGGCCGGACGCATATTATATGAGCGCGCACGTGTTCAATGCGGCGGGCACGAGTTTTCTCGCAGGACGAGTCTATGCATTCGAGCGGCCACAAATGATCCAAGGTTTGCCGGCGCGTTCTGTAAGCGCCAATCTTCCGGCGGGTCCGGGAGGCGGAACCCAATTCGGATTTCTCCCGGCCGACCTGGATAGTTTAACGCCGCCGCCATCGGGGGAAGCCGAGTTTATTATTGGCCCCGATCCGAATCTTCTTACAGCAGTCGATTCCACGCGAGCAACTGTGAACTGGGGAGTAACGCCTTCGCTGACGCTGTCAGCAACAACATCAGTTACTATTCCAAACGGCGGCAACGCGCCCTGTACGGGTGGTGCCGGTAGCCGCGCCTGTGTTCCCGAGCCTGCGCCGGCTACGACGGCCGATTATCTGGATAATCTCAGCGGCCACTTGATGTATCGGTTGGCTTATCGCAACTTCGGCGGTTCTCCGGTGCAGGAATCCCTCGTCGCAAATGCAACGCATAAAGGGGCCACCACCCGTGACGACATTCAATGGTACGAGTTCCGTAACGCCGGGGCTTCAAACACCGCGGTGACTGTGTTTCAGGCCGCATCGTGGGATCCGGACACGTCCTATCGCTGGATGGGTTCGATCGCGATGGACAACAGCCACAACATCGCTCTCGGTTACAGCAAATCGAGTACGGCAATAAAGCCCGGTATCTTTATCACCGGTCGGCTTTCGACCGATACCATTAACACGATGGGCGCGGAAGCAACCGTGTTCGCGGGAACGGGCGTGCAAACCTCCGGCGGCAACCGCTGGGGTGACTACAGCGCGATGACGCTCGACCCGGTCGACCAATGCACGTTTTGGTACACGAACGAATACATTCCAACCAACGGCAACTTCAACTGGGCTGCGCGCATCGCTTCCTATTCTTTCGGCGGCAGCTGCACGCCCGCTCCCGCGTGGGGCACACTTAGTGGCACAGTTACATCTTGCGCGACCGGCGCGCCGATCTCCGGAGTTAATGTTGCTTTAAACAACGGTTTTGCCGCTGCCACTGATTCAAACGGTAACTACTCTATTCTAGTTCCCGCGGGGAGCTACACTGCGACAGCGACTGACCCGAATCGCAATTGTACCAGCTCCACGCCTACTTCAGCGCCAGTTACCCTAACAAGCGGCGCCACTTCCATGCAGAACTTCTGCATGAATGGAACGTCTAACCTGCAAGCAAACGGGTTTACCATCGATGATACAAACTCGGGCGGAAACGGAAACGGTGTCGTCAATAAAAACGAATGCATCAACGTTAACCTCGGAGTGAAAAATAATGGCTGTGCCAGCGAAACCGGGATCTCTGCGACGGTGACGACGTCTACGGCCGGAGTGACTGTGACTCAGGGAAATGCCACTTATCCGAACATGGTCATTGACGCCAGCGGCCTTAACTCGATGCCGTTTAAATTCCAGACTTCAAACAGCTTCGTTTGCGGCACGAACATCGTGCTAAATCTGAATCTTACCTACGCCAGCGGAAGCAAGACCATCACGTATAGCGTCCCAACGTGCAGTGGTGGTCCGAACCAGACCATTCCCGCCAACTCAATCGCTAGTGGCGATCTTTCGCAACCCGATCGCCTCGGTCGCACGGGTAATGGGAGTACATGCAGCGGGAAGGCTTGTCCGGGGGCGATCAATACCGCCGGCACCAGGAACTACAAGACGTTTACCTTTACTAACTCCGGTGGTGCGCCTGCATGTATAACCATAAACACGCATGCGGCCTGCGGCAGCGGCGGAACTGCCGGCGACATCATCAGCGCGGCATACCTAAATACTTATACGCCGCCCGTAGCACAAGGCGACGCAGCGGGGAACCTTTGCAAGAATTATCTCGGCGATAGCGGAATCTCCGGTCTCGGAACAACCGTATCGAACGCTGCTTATACTGTGAGCGTTCCTGCTGGACAGAACTTGGTTGTGGTAGTTGAGACCGCAACCGGTGGAACCACCTGCGCCGAATTCGATGCCACTCTGTCGGGATTTTTCGACTTCACTTCCGGACCCGGGTTGTGCCCGCCAAACCTTCTGTCCGCAGCGTCGCGCTTCACTCATGGAGCCGGCGCTGGAACATTCGACCTAACGGTGTATCCAAATCCAAATCCAAGCCCCAGCCCGAGCGGGACGCCGCGCCCGGTAGTTGAGCCGCGCACCAACTTCAGCAACAACTACACCATCGTATTTAATTTTGACCAGCCGGTCACCACCGGGTCGGCGATGTTCACTGGATCCGGTGGAGGCAGCGTTAGCGGCGTGACCCTTAGCGGTAATAGTATGATCGTTGGCCTCACCGGCGTTACAGACCAGCAAACGGGCACCGTGACAATTAGCGGCGTAGCGGGGCCCGGCACGGTGGCCGTGCCTTCGACGGCCGTGCAGATTGGTTTCCTGATCGGCGACGTAACCCAAGATGGAACAATCAACGTGGGCGATACGGCCGCGGTGCGCGGTCACGCCGGCGTGACTCTGGATAACACCAACTTCCAGTACGACGTCAATACGGATGGGGCGGTTAACGTTGGGGACACGACGATCGTTCGGAACAATTCTGGGCACTTTGTTCCTTAACGTAAATTGTGAACAAAAAAGCCGGGACTTATTTCGCGGCCTAACGAATCGGTACCGCGACCGTAACCGCGGATAACACTGATAACGCAAAGATTGCACGTTCGTGCAATGCTGATTGAATTGCGGCAACGCTCGGTTGCAGTGGAAACGCGTCGTCCGACGGCTGAGAACTTGACCACCGATTACGCAGATTTAGAGGGATGAAGACAGTGTTAATTCACGAAGAATCCAACCGCGGATTTCGCGGATGACGCGGATGGTAAAGATAATTGATGAAGAACTGGAACAGGACTTAACGGCGGATTACGCGGACTTAGACAGATGAGCAAATTGACTCACGTAAAACCGAAACAGAATTGACCACGGATTACACGGATAGCATGGATCAGAGAAAACGATTCTGATCTGGAAACCAGGAAACCACGAGGTCAGCAGAAATCTTTTCCTGCATTCATGGCTTCCAGATTGTTCTTCTCCGTGTAAATCTGCGTAATCCGCAGTTTTCCAGATTTCTTTCATCCACCTCATCCGCGGTTTGCGGATAGGGATTATCCGCTAACTCCTGTGGTGTTTTTCGCTACACGTTTTGTCTGACGCGGCCGGATGCCTTTGACTTGACCTGAAAGGGCGAAAAACCATATCACTGCGGCTCGGGCGCTCTTGGATCAGGCGCCGTGGTTCTCTTAAACAAAGGTCCAAATGAAAAAGAAAACAGCAGCCTCCAAATCCGCTTCTGCGCTCCAAATCATCGCTGCGATCGTACTGATATGCACTTCCGCGATCTTGCTGGCCTCGAGTCTCACGCCGCAGTCGGGAGCCCCGCAACCTGTCTCCCAAACGGGCGGATTTCCGGCTCCGTACGCTGCCGTGTCGGGACCGGCCGCCAAGAATGGTGTCGTCTCTGTGCCATCTTACAAGAACGACATGTCACCACCGCTGCGCGAAATGGCGATTAATTCAGCCCCAATTAAACTTAGCCTAAGCAACTGTGAGCTGAAAGAGAACCCAAAGACAGGTATCAAACATAAAGACGCTCCGGACGGCGCGCTCCAAGACGCGTCGCAAGCACTAAAAGGCCTGCAGTCTCCCAATATACCGGCCACCACTCTGAATTTTGATGGCATCCCTTTTCCCGGAGTAGTTTGTAACTGCGCGCCACCCGACCCCGACGGCGCGGTGGGTCTGAATCAGTACGTGGAGGAAGTTAACGAGGGCATCCAAGTATTTAATAAGAGCACCGGTGCATCGGAGTTGGGTCCTATTGCTATTTCCTCGCTCTGGACTGGCTTTGGCGGCGTGTGCGAATTCAATGGCCATGGCGACGGAATTATACTCTACGACCACTTTGCCAATCGCTGGATGATCAGCCAATTCGCGGGTTCCTCCAACCCAACGGACGAGTGCGTCGCGGTCTCAACCTCAGCGGACGCGACCGGTAGTTATTACCGCTACGGATTCCATCTTGGCACCAACTACTTCGATTATCCCAAAATAGGAATCTGGCCCGACGCCTACTACATGAGCATGAACGTGTTCAATGCAGCGGGAACAACCTTCCTTGGCCCGCAACCGTTCGCGCTCGATCGGACCAACATGCTTCTCGGTAACCCCGCGACCTTTGTCAGTCCCGTGGGACCTCTGGGAGGAACCATTGGTCCGATACTGCCCTTGGATATAGATGGGCCGACGCTGCCGGCGAGTGGCGCGCCAGAGACCTTTGTCGGTTTTCCGGCGGCGGGTAATTACATCATCTATCACTTCCACGTCGATTTCGGCACGCCGGCTAACTCGACCTGGACCACGTTTGCCACTCCCGCGGCGGCGGCGTTCACTCAACTCTGTAGCACCGGCACCAACACGCGTGCTTGCGTACCGCAATCGGGCGAAACTACTTCAGTCAGCGGCCTTGATGGAATTGGCGATCGGCTGATACATCGCGCCGCCTATCGTAATTTCGGTGATCACGAGTCGGTGGTAACGACATATTCTGTCTGTGCGACTGGCGCCTGCGGCGCTGCCGGAACCGGAAGTGGTACTTCAGGCGTGCGCTGGATTGAGCTGCGCAATCCAACCAGTGGCCCTGTGACAGTATTTCAGGAAAACACTTATCAACCGGATACAACCTGGCGCTGGCTGGGCAGCGCCGCGATGGATAACGCGGGTGATATAGCCGTTGGATACAGTGTCTCGTCGTCCACCATCGTCCCGGGAATTCGGTATGCGGGCCGCCTGTCGACTGACCCGGTTAACACTCTTGCCCAAGGCGAAGCTGTTCTCTTTGCCGGCGTGGGTAGCCAAAGCAGTACCGGTAACCGCTGGGGCGACTACAGCGCAATGAGTGTCGACCCCGAAGATGACTGCACGTTTTGGTACACAAACGAATACTATCCAACCGGAGCTTCCCAGTTCAACTGGCGCAACCGCATCGGTAACTTTGCTTTCACGCAGTGCGTCCCGGCAACAGCACAGCCGGTGGCCGCAGTCTCGGTCTATAAGACGGCCGATGCAGCGAGCATAAACCCCGGCACGACCGCCGGGTTCAAGGTTACTGTGAATAGCAGCGGCACCGCTACTGCAAACGGCCTCTCCTTTACTGACAATCTTCCTTCTGGTGGCGGTATTAATTGGTCACTCGATGGCGCCAACACCGATCCCGGCTGGTCGATCAGCGGATCTCCGCCTAATCAAAGCCTTGTTTTCGCCCCGACCACCATGCCTGCCGGCACGAGCCTTAAAGCTCACGTAATCAGCAGCACGTCACCCGCCACCTGCGGTAGCACTCTTTCAAATACCGCCATGATATCGAGCAGCAACGGCGGCTCTGGGTCCGCTACGGCCACGATCGTTCTCGACTGCACAAATTGCACACCTAATGCCTGGACGGACAATTCGCCGCAGTTGGCCGTGCCCGCCAACATCATGGATCAGGGAGCAGCTGCCCTTGGCAATTCCATCTACATGTTTAGTGGCGTCAGTAACGGCGCGATTGTCAATACCGCGCGCAAGTACGACTCCGTGGCCAACACGTGGACGACGCTTACCGTTTTCCCTGCTTCAGTTGAATCGCCCGTAACGGTGTGCGACGTGACACAATGGTGCTACACGATGGGTGGAACCACGGGTACCGCCCAGACAACAACTCGACGGTACGATACCGTAGCAAATACTTACACTTCGTTGACAGCGTTCACCACGGGCCGGTGGGCCGCGGGCGCAGCCTTCTTTAACGGAAAAATCTATCTCATGGGTGGCTGGAACTCCGCCGGCACAACGGCGCAAACCAGTCTGCAAATCGGCACGCTTAGCGGCAGTCCTCCCACTGTCACTTGGGCGGCGGGCACAGCCATGCCGGTTGGCCTATCCTGGCCACAGGTAGTTGGAGCTACTGTTGGCGGTGTGAATTATATCTATGTTTCCGGCGGCACTACAGCGAGTGGCGACCAGAACACGGTATATCGGTACAATATTACCGCTAACACCTGGGCAACCGTTGGCACTATGCCGGCGACCGTCTGGAGCGCCTCGAATGGAATAGTAAACGGCTTCTGGGTGCTAGCCGGCGGCTATGTCAACGGCAATCCGTCCAGTAACACCTACACTTACAACTTCAGCACCAATACCTGGACTCTTAACGCCAGCTCGATGGTGCAACCGCGTGGCCGCGGCGCAGGCGCCGCCGTCGGGGGAACTAAACTGTTCTCACTCGGTGGGCGCAACGACGCCACCTTCAACGGCACCAATGATAACCAAAAATATTTACCATCGCTTTGCCCGCCGGGCCTTCTTTCAGTGGTCTCGCGCATGACCCATGGCGGGTCCGGCACATTCGATCTGACATTGTCCACCAGTAGTCGGGTTGTCGAACCGCGCACCAACTTAAATTCCCCTGGCAGTTACACGATTGTGTTCAACTTCAACGAGCCCGTTAGCAGCGGGACGGCGACTACTACCGGAAGCGTGGGTAGTGCGACCACGTCCTTCAGCGGCAATAGCATGATCGTCGCGCTCACCGGAGTGAGCGATCAGCAAAACGTTACCGTGACGGCGAACAACGTTTCCGGCCCGGGCACGGGTACGCTCGCGTCGGTTAGTACGGAGATCGGCTTCCTCATTGGCGACGTTAACCAAAATCCCCCGGTGAACGTCGGCGATACAGTTCAGGTACGTAACAACGCCGGGGTGACCTTGGATAACACAAACTTTCTAAACGACGTGAATACCGATGGAGCGGTAAACGTGGGCGACACGACGATCGTTCGCAACAATTCTGGGAACACGCTTCCTCCCCCTTAAACTATTGCTATAGAAAAACGATTGTGATAAAAAGAAAGAAGGCGTTATAAACACTATAAACAAACATTTCCTCACTCTAGCAATCGCGCTCATCGGCTCTTTTGCGGGTATCTCGGTGGCGTCCGGTCAGACTGCCACGTTTATCTACGTACCCTCCGTTGAGCCGGCTGTTGCTCCGGGATCGAGCTTCACCTTCGAGATCGAAATCGCTTTCACGCCTGGCGGAAGTGTTTCCAACCTGGAAGGTCTTTCCTACTGGTTCCAACAAAAGACTCCTGCCGGAGCGCCGTTCAACTTTGCCATCACGCTCCGTGACGCGTCCGTAGGTCCATTCACCGACTTGCAAACAGCCAGCATCAGTTATCCGCAGAACTTGAGCCCGGTTAATGCCAACGATCTGGGCGGGCTTCAGCCCACCGGCACACCGGGCCTGGGTGCCGGAACTTACGCAGTAGCCAACATTACCGTGTCAGTCTCCAACACGGCATCACCCGGACAGTATATTATCGATAACACGACTTCGGGTGGCAAGATATCGGTGATTACCGATAGCAACGGTCACACGTTTGCGATTCCAGAAGCCGATTTCACGATCGACGTTATCCCAGAGCCCGCCACCTGGATAACGCCAGCGCTCGGAGTTATCGCGTTGCTCCTGGTTCAGCGCCGCAGAATTCTCAAACTCTGCAGCGTGAGTTAAGAAATTGCCGGTGGAGGTTTGGGGCGGCGGTCTCGATCCTATCCGACGATAAATCCGTATCATCACGCCGCGGGTGGTTGAACCTTCCTCAGACGAGACTTCAAGTTCAGGCGGCACTTATATATAATATCTAGAGCGCCGCACGGGACGGACCGGATTAGTTGTCGTGTTTTTTCGCCACACATTTTGTCGGACGCGGCCGATCGGTAGTGTCATAATTTGGTTCTGTCGGCCTCATTCCTGCTCCAAATCGTCCCTTGAACGCTAGTAGTGCAGTCATATGACAGCCCTCCGTTGGAGTTTATTGAAGTTGCTCTGACGGGGGGTTCATTTCCTGGGTTTGGGTATGGAATTATAGGCTCGCCTTCCGTGCCCATTATGTTTAGGCAATTAATCTGTTTCATACCTTGGCGCGGCATCGCTTTGAGTGACGGTGCTGCGCCTACTTTCTTTTGAAGGCGTCGGATTTGCTTGGCACAGATGAATGGCCAACTATCTCCTAGGCTTCTTGGGCATCTTCGTAATCGTGATCGCGGGAGTCGTGCGTCACTAAAGGCACCGAAGCTGCTTGAACTTAAATTCTGGGCTGGAACGAGAGTCCTAGTTGGGCTTCTCCATTAGCGTGGTTCATATACGGCGCGGCATCGTTTCAGAGTCGGTGCCGCGCCTACTCTACCAAAATCATTTCCTTGCCTTACTGGCAATGGCCATTTTGGCGGCCATTTGTGGCGAATCGACCGGCGGCACTCGTAAGACAGTGGTGTTCTTAGCCTCTTTGCCTTCACGACACTTCGGAATTATTTGATCCCCAAATTAGGACACTACCGGCCGATCCTTCGACTTGACTAGAAAGGCCGAAAACGATATCACTTGCGGCTCGGGCGCTTTTGGAACAGGCGCCGTCGTTCTCTTAAACAAAGTTCCCAAATGAAAAAGAAAACGCGGGAGACGAGGTCATCTTTCGGTCCAAATCCGAATACTTTTTACCCTAGAGTAATCAAACTGAATGCTAACCGTCAGTAAAAGCTCCCAGAAATGAAAAAACGAAAAAACTCCACCCGCGCCTTTATATTGCGAATTACACTTTCCTTTGCCCTTCTCGCTGCTGGGTTCTTCTTGCTGGCATCGAGTTTCAAAGCTCAATCGGGAGTGCGTCCCGTTTCAGGCGGCTTGAACGTCGCGGTTCCCGCCGTTGCGATCGAGCCGGTCAAGCCGGCCTCGTTTGATGCGGATGTGCGCACGCTAGCGCAAGTTCCTTCGCGATTTCCCCAAGTTGAGCGCGAACGCCCGGAACTAATACCGCCGCCGAACTTGAAGCAATTTTTGCCGGAAGCCCGAGTCGTGCACCCGGAAGGCCCGAGCCTGCCCGGTCCGCTGGCGCCAATGCCGACGCCATCGGTCAATGTGAACGGGATGAGTTTCAGTGACACGTGCACGGGTGGCCAGTGCGGCAGTGGACACCCTCCGGACCCCGATGGCGATGTCGGCCTGAACCACTACATCCTGTCGATGAATTCAGCCGTTGGCATTTATAATAAAAGCGGCACTTTGCTCGCGTCGTTCACCGAGAATTCGCTGTTCGCCGGAACAGGCTTGCCGCAGTGCGACGGACAAGCCTTTGGGGATCCACAAACGGTTTACGATTACCTGAACGATCGCTGGATCCTCAGTTGGTTTGCATTCACTCTGAACGGCAATAATCAGCAGGCCCCGATTTACCAATGTTTCGCGGCTTCTAAAACCAACAATCCAGTGTCGGGCGGTTGGTGGTTGTACGCAGTTCGAGTCGATCCCGGGGGCACCGGCTTTCCGCCTACCGGAACTCTGGATGATTATCCCAAGCTCGGATTTTGGCAGGACTGCCTTTACATGGGCGCGAACGCTTTTAGCAACACCGGGGCCTTCACGGGCACTGAATTCTGGTCTTTTAGTTATACGGACATGGAAGCGGGAGCGCCACTCGGGGCGGCTGTCGCGTATGTTGCAAACACAAGCGATCCTTTTACTCCGGTCCCAGCGACGATGCACGGTAACCCTGCCTCGTCGCGGCCGGCGGCCGGCACACCAGAGTATTTTGTCTCTGAATCGCAAACAGCCTTTGCCTACGAGGTACGAAAGTTTACTGCGGGAACTGACTGTGGCGGAGGAGGTTCACTCGGCACCGCGACAAATGTTAGCCAGACATCGTACATTGTGCCTGGCGTCGTAGTACCACAACCGAATACAACCACACGGCTCGATCCTGTCGATGATCGCATCAAGCAAAAAGTTCAGTATCGGAAAGTGGGTAGCATAGAATCGCTGTGGGTGACGCATAATGTTCAAGTGTCGAGTTCGACCGTGCGCCCGCAGTGGGCACAAATAACCGTGACTGGCGGCGCGATCGCTACCACGCCCGCTCAGCAACAAATCTACGGCCCCGACGCGACGCTGTATCGATGGATGCCGAGCATCGCAGCGGACAATGCTGGCGATGTCGCACTCGGGTACAGTACCTCAAACGGGAGCAGCCCTAATTTTCCGAGTATCGCTTATTCAGGCCGGCTAGTCGGCGATACCGCGAACACACTGCCCCAAACGGAAACCCAGATGATCGCGGGCACCGGCTCGCAGATTTTTACCTGCGGGGGCGCAGCGTGCACTCGGTGGGGTGATTACACCGAGATGGAAGTCGATCCATCCGACGACTGTACGTTCTGGTACACTAACATGTACTATTCAAGCCAGACGAATGGCAACAGCGGTAACGACACGTTGCGCATCGGCGCGTTTAAGTTCCCATCGTGCACGGCAGTGCCAATGCCTACCATCGTCTCGGCAGTCTCGCGCTTCACGCATGGAAATGGCGCCGGAACGTTCGATCTAACGGTGTATCCAGATCCAAATCCAAGCCCCACCCCGGGCGCGACACCGCGCCCGGTAGTCGAGCCACGGACCGATTTCACTGGTAACTTCAAAATCATTTTTACTTTCAATGTGCCGGTTACCAGCGGGACGGCGAGTATGACCGGTACCGGTAGCGTGGGCAGTACCAGCTTCAGCGGAAATACGATGACCATCAACCTTACCGGCGTGACTGATCAGCAGACCGTAACGGTGAAGGCAAGCAATGTGTCGGGTCCTGGCGCTGGAACGCGTCCGTTGACGAGCGTACAAATTGGTTTCCTGATCGGCGATGTAACCCAAGATGGAACAGTCAACGTGGGCGATACAGTCCAGGTCCGCAATAACGCAGGCGCGACCTTGAACAACACGAACTTCATGAACGACGTCAACACGGACGGAGCGGTCAACGTGGGTGACACCACGATCGTCCGGAACAATTCCGGGCACACGGTTCCTTAAAGTAATTATGAGAGAAAAGCGACTGTGGTTACAACAGAAGGAAGGCGCTTTAAACGCTATAAACATTTCCTCACTGTCGTAATCGCGCTCATCGGCTCTTTCGCAGCTGTCTCCCGGAGCCCGTCACCTGGCTGACTCCGGCTCTCGGAGTTATCGCTCTTCTGCTTGCTCAGCGGCGCAGAATTCTTGTCGTGATTTTCGCTACAAGTTTTGTCTGACACAGCCCGATGTCTTTGCCTTGACCAGAAAGGGCGAAAAGCAATATCACTGCGGCTTGGGCGCTTTTAATCAGGCGCCGTCGTTCTCTTAAACAAAGGTCCCAATGAAAAAGAAAAAAGCAGGCTCGAAATCGGCGTTTTTTAATCTCCGCGTTGTCCTTGGCTTGGTCCTTGTTTTGTCCGGCGCAATTCTGTCGCTGTTTGCGGCGGGTGCATTACCTACCGGGATGGCTTCGGTCTCGCAAACCGGGTCGACCCAGGTGGCAGGGGCGAGTGCGCTTAAGAGCTCCGTAACTGTAATCAAGTCGTATAAGAACGACATTTCTCCGCCACTGCGTGAGATCACGTCTCCACCAGTGCAACTAAAGATCAAGTGCGAGCTTAAAGAAAACCCCAAGACAGGTGTCTTCCACCTAGATGCTCCCGACGGTGCCGTGCAGAACAGGCAACTGTCGCTGCTGAGCCTTCAGTCACCCAACATCCCTGCTACCACGCTAAACTTTGAAGGCATCGATTTTCCTGGAGTCGTTTGCAACTGCGCGCCGCCCGATCCTAATGGCGCACCGGGTCTGAACCAGTACGTAGCGGAGGTCAACGAAGGCATCCAGGTCTTTAACAAGAGTACGGGCGCATCGGAGCTCGGTCCCATCGCGATTTCCTCGATTTGGAGCGGCTTTGGCGGCGTCTGCGAGTTCAATGGAGACGGCGATGGAATAGTTCTCTATGACCACTTCGCCAATCGCTGGATTATCAGCCAATTCGCCGGTGCCGGGACACCAACAGATGAGTGTATCGCAGTATCGATTACGGCCGACGCTACCGGCAGTTACTATCGCTACGGTTTTCATCTTGGCACAAGCTTTTTCGACTATCCCAAGTTAGGCGTCTGGCCCGATGCCTATTACATGAGCATGAACGTGTTCATCTCGAACACTTACCAGGGCCCGCAGCCGTTCGCGCTTGACCGAACGAATATGCTGGCCGGTAACCCGGCCACCTTTGTTAGTCCCGTAGGGCCACTGGGTAGCGCAGTCGGTCCGATGCTGCCCGCCGACATCGATGGGTCAACGTTACCGGCGAGCGGTGCGCCCGAAACATTTGTTGGTTTTCCTGCTTCCGGCACTTATCCAATTTATCACTTCCATGTGGATTTTGGGACGCCGGCCAACTCTACTTGGACCACTTTCGCCAGTCCCGCGGCGGCAGCCTTCACCCAGGTTTGCCCGAATACGCGATTCTGCGTACCTCAGTCAGGAGTGGCTGTCGCAACTAGTGGCTTGGACGCCATCGGCGACCGGCTCATGTACCGGGCTGCCTATCGTAACTTCGGCGATCACGAATCGGTCGTGACCAATTACACCGTCTGTGCAACGGGGACTTGCGCGAGCGGAAGCGGGACATCGGGCGTGCGCTGGCTCGAGCTACAGAATGTTACGAGTGGTCCTGTGACGGTCTTCCAAGAGAGTACCTACCAGCCCGACACAACCTGGCGCTGGATGGCGAGCGCGGCGATGGACAACGCTGGTGATATTGCTGTCGGCTTTAGTGCTTCGTCCTCGACCATCAATCCGCAAATTCGCTATGCCGGACGTCTTTCCACCGATCCGATAAATGTGTTGTCACAAGGTGAAGCCACTCTGTTCGCCGGTACCGGTAGTCAGAGCACCACTGGCGGCCGCTGGGGCGATTATAGCGCACTGACCGTTGACCCCCAGGATGACTGCACTTTCTGGTACACGAACGAGTATTATGCTACGACCAGCGCCTTCAACTGGCGGACACGCATAGGTAACTTTGCCTTTACACAATGCGTCCCTCAAACAGGACAATCAGTCGCCGCAGTCTCGGTCTATAACACGGCTGACAACGCCAGCATAAACCCCGGCACGACCCTCGGTTTTAAAGTGCAGGTGAATAGCAGCGGCAACACTACCGCGAATGGTCTGTCCTTCAGCGACCCCCTCCCTTCAGGAAACGGCATCAATTGGTCAATTGATGTCCCTAACACCGATCCGGGCTGGTCGATTAGCGGCTCGCCGCCAAATCAAAGCCTTGTTTTCAGCCCAACCAGTATGGCCGCTGGCACGAGCCTTAAAGTTCACGTTGTCAGTCCCAGTTCGAGCGCCAACTGCGGTACCACCATATCGAACACCGCGATGATATCGAGCAGCAATGGCGGATCTGGCTCGACCACGGCCTCCACTACCTTCGATTGCACGAATTGCACCGCCAACGCATGGACGGACAACTCGCCGCAGCTGGTCGCGCCTGCCAACATCCTGGACCAGGCGGTAGGTGTGCTTGGGAACAATCTCTATATGTTCGCCGGCGTCGGCAACGGTGCCTTCACCACCGCGGCACGAAAATTTGACTCGGTAGGCAACACCTGGACGTCGCTCGCTACTTTCCCTGCGTCAGAGGAAACACCTGTGGCGGCATGCGATGGCGCGCAGTTCTGCTACATCATGGGCGGCACCGCGGGCGGGGTGGCTACAACAGCGACTCGGCGGTACGACACAGTCGCCAACTCCTACACGACCATGGCGTCGTTCACTACCGGCCGGTGGAATGCGGGAGCAGTCTTTTTCAATGGTAAAATATATCTGATGGGCGGCCTTAACGCCGCCGGCACCGCGCAGACGAGCGTCCAAATCTACACTGTCGGCACCAACACCTGGGCGGCGGGCGCAGCGTTACCTGTTGGAGTGGGTTTCCCGCAGGTGGCACAGATAACCGTTGGCGGCGTCGATTATATCTACCTTGCCGGTGGCACAGCCTCGACTGGCGCACAGAGCGCCGTCTATCGATACAATATTGGTACTAACACTTGGTCTGCCAACCTCGGTAATATGCCCGCGACCGTCTTCGGCGGTGTGAGTGGAGTTGTGAACAGTTATTGGGTCGTGGCCGGCGGCTTTGTTAACGGCACTGCGTCTAGCAACAGTTACAGTTATAACCCGACTCAGAACACTTGGACTCTTAATGCCAGCTCGATGCCGGCAGCGCGTACCCGCGGCGCAGGTGGGGTGATCTCGAACGCCCTTTACTCCATAGGCGGGCAGACCACGGCGGGCGGTTTTACCGGCAGCAGTGATAACCAGAGATATCTACCGTCACTCTGCCCGCCAGGGCTCGTTTCGGTGGTCTCGCGCCTGACGCATGGCAATGGTGCTGGCACATTTGATCTCCCATTGTCAACGAGCAGTCGCATTGTCGAACCACGCGACGGCTCCGGCAATTTCAATATTGTGTTCAATTTTGCCGTGCCCGTTAACAGCGGAACCGCGAGCACCATGGGTAGCGTGGGCAGCGCGAACGTGAGCTTCAGTGGCAATAGCATGATCGTTAGCCTGACCGGGGTAACCGATCAGCAGAACGTTACGGTAACGGCAAACAACGTTTCCGGCCCGGGTTCGGGTACGCTTTCCTCGGTTAGCACGGAGATCGGTTTCCTCATTGGCGATGTGACCCAAGATGCAACGGTCAACGTGGGGGACACTGTTGCGGTCCGCAACCATGCCGGCGTCACCCTGGATAACACGAATTTCCAATACGACGTAAACATCGATGGCATGGTCAACGTGGGCGACACCATCATTGTGCGCGCGAAATCCGGGGACACCCTTCCCCCTCCTTAAAGTATTTGTAGGACAAGAAAGATGAACACTATGAAAAAGTATCTCCTGATTGCAGCGGTGGTTTGCATTTCTAGCCTGGCTGCTGTTTCAACGACAAGCGCTCAGACCACCGCGCTCTTTATCTATGATAACGGCACCGGAACGCCTAGCGCTGGCACGTACACGCCAGGCTCGAGTTTTACCTTCGCGATCAACCTCGGCTTTGTTCCAGGCGGTTCGGTCGCCAACCTGGATGGGGTTTCCTATTGGTTCCAGCAAACTAATCCCAGCATCGCGCCGTTTCCATTCTCCATCACTCTGCGCGATGTCACCGGCAGCATGTTTACCGATCTGCAGACTCCGGGCCTGACCTATCCCCAGAACTTGAATCCGGTTAACGCCAACGATCTGGGCGGTGCCATCCCGGTCAATCAATCGGCGGTGGGCGCAGGCACTTACCTCGTTGCTGATATCACTGTTTCGATTGCCTTGAGCGCTCCGACTACCGGCGTCTTTACCATCTCCAACACCACCTCGGGTGGCAAAACCTCGGTGATTAGCGATTCGTTCGGTCACACCTTCGCCATTCCCGAAGCCGATTACATCATCACCATGATTCCCGAGCCGGCGACCTGGCTCACCCCCGCTCTCGGTCTGGCCGCGTTGCTCTTGAGCCAGCGCCGCCGAATTTCCAAACTCTGCCGCGCGGCGTAGGAAATTTGCCAACAGAGGGACGGGCGAAGCCTGCTCGCCGCGGCGAGTCCCGCCTATTATGATTTGGACGACACCAGATCGGATGTTTCGGCTGCGGGATTCAGGACCGAGAGTGAAGAACACGACGAACGCTAAAAAACTTTCAATCGATCTGCGATTTTCTTGCGCGAAAGCGCTGAAGCCGCGAGAGTATTAGATAATGCGGTCTGCAAAGCTCCTGATGGTTTGGACGCTCTTTGCTGTGTTTGCTTGCCTTTCTTCCGAACTAACACGAGCCGAACCGGACACAGGACTCGAAGGAGTGGTCACGATCAGTCCGACTGTTCCGGGGCCAATGAAGGCCGACGCTCCAGCCTCGGTGCCTCTTCCCAACATTACTTTTATGGTGGAGAGCGAAACGGGTACGACCACTTCCTTTACGACTGATGATTCAGGTCAATTTCGAATTTCGTTGAAACCCGGTCACTACAAAATTTCGAGGAAGGGTCCGAAGCCTGCCATCGGGCATTTCGGTCCGTTCGAGGCGGATGTGGTGGCTGGCAAAATGACGAAGGTTGAGTGGGAATGCGATGCAGGAACACGATAACGCGGAAGCCATGACAAAGTGTCGGAATGATGGGCAGTGAAGCCCAGGCATGGGCTTCCGTGATTCGGTGAATACGCCGAGGACAACAACAATTTGAGGGCCTCACTTCCGCAAAGCGGCTAAGGCTGTTGGTTCGGCAACGAACTCTTCTCAACATGCATTCGGACCGGAAGCGGCGAACCAGGAACTCGCGAGCTGGCGCGACTTCACTTTGGTCGCCTTATGTTCGCGAGGAGGTCTTGGTTGGCGCCGCGATTTGTTTTTTTCTTGCTGTGATTGTTTGGCTGGCCTTCGGGCAGGCTATTCACAACGGATTCGTCAGCTACGATGATGGGGATTACGTCTATGAAAACCCCAACATTACAGATGGAATCACATTTCGAGGGATCCTATGGGCGTTTACTCATGTTCATGCGGCCAATTGGCATCCCATCACCACGATCTCGCACATGTTGGACGGCCAGCTCTACGGCGTTCAACCCTGGGGACATCATCTCACTAACATTCTGCTGCACGCGACCGCAGCTATCTTGCTCTTTCTAGCGCTGCGCAAACTCACGTTGTCGCTCTGGCCAAGTGCATTCGTCGCGACGATCTTTGCTATTCATCCCTTGCGGGTTGAATCGGTCGCATGGGTTTCGGAACGAAAAGATGTTCTGAGTGGAGTGTTTTTCGCCCTCACACTTTGGGCTTACGCCACTTACTACCGCGATCCAAAGAACAGGATTCGAAACTACATCTTCGTACTAATTTGTTTCGCGCTCGGCTTGATGTGCAAGCCGACGCTGGTCACGCTAGCGTTTGTACTGCTGCTCCTGGACTATTGGCCCCTTTGCAGAATGCAAAGGCCGGAGCCAGCGACTTCAGCGTTTCAGCCTTTTAGCGTTTCAGTTTTTCAGAATGTCCGCGGTCTAGTCTTGGAGAAGCTTCCCCTCTTTGTGCTCTCGGCTGCGTCGTGCGTGGCTACGGTTCTGGCTCAGAAACAAGCCCTGGAGAAAAGTCTCAACCTGACCTTGATCGAGCGCGTTGGTAACGCCGTGGTCTCCTACGCCACCTACCTTGGCCAGATGTTCTACCCGGCAAAGCTCGCGGTGCTGTACCCTTACCACGAACATGCGCTACACACTAGTGTCGTCGTGTTGAGCGTTTTGCTGTTGCTAGTTATCTCCTTGATGTCTTTTCTCTGGCGCCACAAACACCCGTATCTCCTGGTAGGATGGCTTTGGTATCTCGGCATGCTCGTCCCGATGATTGGCTTTCTCCAGGTAGGACTACAAACACGAGCCGATCGCTACACCTATCTGCCTCAAATTGGGTTGTATGTTCTGGCAACCTGGGGCGCCATGGAGTTATTCGCCAGGTGGCGTTTCGGACGCAAGATATTAGCCGTCGCAGCCCTGCTCATAATAATGGTGTTGGCAGCCTGCTCCTATCATGAGACTTCCTACTGGCAGAGTAGTGAAACGCTATGGGCGCATGCGATCGACAACACTTCCAACAACGACATTGCCCACTACAATCTAGGCAGTGTGTTACTTCGAAAACGGCAGCCAGGTGCAGCTATCGTCGAATTTCAAAAGGCCCTGCAAATTAACCGAGATTATGGTGATGCCGATGTCGATACCGGAAGCGCCCTCATGCTGATGGGAGAAACCAGCCAGGCCATCAGCTATTTTCAAAAGGCCCTGCAAATCAAACCCAACTTTGCTGAGGCCTGGAGCAATCTCGGAAGCGCCCTTGTGAAAACGGGAGAAGTGGACGAAGCGATCCAGTGTTATCAAAAGGCCGTGGCGATCGAGCCGGGATCTGCGGACATGCATTACAATCTTGGAAGCGCCTTAGCCCGCAAAGCCAATTGGGACGGCGCCATAGCGTCCTACCAGGCTGCACTCCAGATACAATCCCATGATGCGAAAGTTCATAATAGTCTGGGCGCAGCCCTGGCAAAGGTTGGAAAAATGGATGAGGCGCTTAGGCAGTTCGGTGAAGCGCTTCGAATCAATCCGAACTATCCCGAAGCACATTACAATCTGGGCTGTGTGCTGGCTTATCTCGGCCAGAGAGACGAAGCAGCGACCCAGCTAACCGAGGCGTTGCGTCTTAAGCCGGACTACCCGGACGCGGAAAAACAATTGCGCGAACTCGCCCCGTCATCGCCGCACTGAGCCAAAGGACCTATAAAACATGCCCGCCAAGACAAGAAAAAGGCACAGTTGCCAACAATCGGGTGCGGCCCAGCGGGTAGACATGACCTATCGTTTTCCCTGAAACTGCACTATTCCACTCGTGTAACCGGCTGCAAGACCCAAAGAAAACTCTGGTTCGGATTTGGTTCTGAAACTTGCAGCAACTGTTTTCAGTGGTCCTAATCGGACTGGCAGGACCCGGCCCAGCGCTTTTATGGCAGCTCAAAAGTGAGTCCGGTTCGCACTTCGCAAACTTCGCGCGTGTGTTAAGAGAGCGGACGGTTTCCGAGGGGCGTGTAGCATTTTTCATGACAAGATTTGTCTGACGGACCCCGGCGCCGTGGGCTTGACCTGACAGCCCAAAACGGAATACCAACGTACGTCGCCTAGCGGTAGACGGCCCACCCCTTTTTATCGATAAAAAGTCCCAATGAAAAAGAAAAAATCAAACTCTGCCTTCTTCAGTTTGCGGACCCTATTCGGTCTCGGGCTCTGCATCTTTGGATTCGCGATTACCTTCTTCGCCGCCGGCGTTTTCCCGGGCAATAACGCCCAGTCGGCCGGACGGCAACAGGACAAACCCGGCACCCAAAAACCGGATATTGTCAAAGTAGTCGGCCCTGTTTCCCAGGACATGGATTTGAATGCCTTGCCTTACATCCCGCCGAGCGCCCATGAAGAAGAGTTCCGACTCACTCCGCACAATTGGGATCACCATCCGATCAAACACTCGTTCACCGAATATCTTTACACCCAGGCCCTGACGCCAGATGTGCCGACGCCGCTGATTCCTGCGGCTTCGGTCTCGTTTCTCGGTGTCAATTCTGCAACGAGCGGTTGCGGTTGTTTGCCACCAGATACCGACGGCGATGTCGGCCCGAGCCACTACGTTCAATCAGTCAATTCCGGTATTAAAGTCTTTAACAAAACTACCGGCGCTCAGCTCCTCGCTTTCACCACCTACAATTCGTTCTTTGCATCGCTCACCGGCACACCTTGCAACGGCAGCAACGATGGTGATGGTCTCGCCATTTACGATTCTCAGGCTGATCGCTGGGTCGTTACTGATTTTGCGTTCCCTGCCTTTCCCGGCACTTCGTTTTATCAATGCATCGGCATTTCAAAGACGAACAGCCCTGTTTCCGGCGGATGGTGGCTCTACGCACTCCAGGTAGACCCGACCAACACAGCGGCATTGGGTGATTATCCCAAGATGGCGGCGTGGTCCGATGGCTACTACCTGACGATGAACGAGTTCACGAACAACACGACTTTCGTCGGCGTTCGCGTTTACGCGCTCAATCGCACAAGTATGCTCAGCGGCGGCGCCACCAATGCCATCGGGTTTACTATTAGTGCGGCCACATTAGGTAACGCTTACAGCCTGCTGCCGGCGACCTACCGCTTTGGCGCTCCGCCTGCCGGCGCGGCCGAATACATTCTTGCCGTCGACAGCACCGATAACGCCACCTTCAACACGGCGGTGTACGCCTGGCGTTTTCATGCCGACTTTGTTACGCCCAGTATGTCGACCTTAGGCATAGGCCCAACAACGCACTCCCCTAATGCAACGATTACCGTGACCGGGTTTTACGATGCCTTGGAAGGTACGGGCGCCAGCGCTACCACGCTCGAGATCCCACAGCCTACGACAGCGAACCGCGAGGATACACTTGGGGATAAACTCATGTATCCTTTGTATTACCAGAATTTGAACGGCGTTGAATCGTTGTGGGCCGATCAGACGGTCAATACAGGATCGAACGCTACCGCGTTTACGAATCCGACCGGTATTCGCTGGTACCAGTTCATCGTGACCGGCGGCGTACTTCCGGCCGGAGCGGCTCAAACGCAAACGTTTACGAACGGGAACGATGGGCAGTGGCGTTTCATGCCGAGTCTTGCCCTCGACTACCAGGGCGATCTCGCAATCAATTACACTGCAGGTAACGGTTCCACTAACACCGGAATTCGCTACGCAGGGCGTTTGGCAGGAGACGCGGCAAACTCACTGGCCCAGGGTGAAGCCACTCTAATTGCGGGAGGTGGGCATCAAACCAGCAGCAGCGGCCGCTGGGGCGACTATAGCGCGACGGGAGTCGATGTTTCTGATAGCTGCTCGTTTTATATGACCAACGAGTATTATACGGCGAATAGCAGTTCCAATTGGGCCACTCGTGTCGGCGCCTTCAAGTTCGCAACCTGTTTAACGCCACCAAACCTTGTCTCAGTGGTCTCGCGGTTTACGCATGGAGCTGGCGCAGGAACATTCGACCTTACGCTGTCAACCAGCAGTCGCGTGGTCGAGCCACGCACCGATTTTTCGGGCAATTATACCATCGTGTTCAATTTCAACGTGCCGGTTAATAGCGGAAGCGCAAGCACGACTGATGGGAGCGTGGGTAGCGTGACCTTCAGCGGCAGTAGCATGATCGTTGGCCTCACCGGGGTAACCGACCAGCAAACCGGCACCGTGACGGCAACCAACGTTTCTGGCCCCGGTACAGGCACGCTCTTCTCGGCCAGCGTACAGGTTGGTTTCCTGATCGGGGATGTAACCGGCGATGGAACGGTCAACGCTGGCGATACGGTTGTGGTGCGTAACAACGCAGGCGTAACCTTGAACAACACCAACTTCCAGAATGACGTGAATGTCGATGGAGCGGTGAACGTGGGCGACACCACGATCGTTCGGAACAATTCTGGGCACACGCTCCCTCCCTAAATCTATTGTTATAAAAAGACGATTGTGATAAAAAAGAACAACGCCCAAGCAAAATGATGAAAAGATATATCCTGACCGCAGTGGCCGCGTTCACTTGCATCTTTGCCGCTGCCTCGGTGACGAACGCCCAAACGGCGCTCTTTATATATAATGATGGAGTGGGCGCGCCGGCCGCCGGCACCTACACGCCGGGCTCGAGCTTCACCTTTTCGATCAATCTCGCCTTCACTCCCGGCAACACGATTCAAAATCTCGACGGACTTTCCTACTGGTTTCAGCAAACTAATCCCAGCATCGCGCCGTTTCCATTCTCCATCACTCTGCGCGATGTCACCGGGAGCCAGTTTACCGATCTGCAAACACCGGGCCTCACTTATCCGCAGACGTTGAACCCATCCAATGCAAAAGACCTCGGCGCCTTGCTACCGGGCAACGTTTCGGCGGTCGGAGCGGGCACGTATTTTATTGCGAACATTACCGTTTCGATTTCGCTGAGCGCGCCGACCACCGGCACATTCACGATTTCCAATACGTTTTCCGGCGGCAAGACATCCGTCATCACCGACAGTCTGGGCAACACGTTCGCCATTCCGGAAGCTGATTACATCATCACCATGATTCCCGAGCCGGCCACCTGGCTCACCCCCTCCCTCGGTTTGATTGGATTGCTCCTCAGCCAGCGCCGCCGACTCAGCCGACTCTGTCGCCCCGCCTAAGCCAATTGGGCCAATCGCAGTATAGAAAGACGCTGCTCATTTCGCGCAGCACTTTCGGGTCAGCGCCTCGCCGTCATTTCCTCATCGATTAGGCTTCCAGGATTTTAGTCATTTCTGTGTCGCTTGGCTTGTTATATGATGGCGGCTTGCAAACGGAAACCGCGTTGGTCGGGAACCGCGGCGAGCTGAGCGCGGACAATCGAGGAGACCGTCTTTCTCTCGCGTTGATCGCATTGGCTTTGGCCGGACTCTGGTTTGTTTGTTGCCGTTATCTCAGCGCGGAATGGTCGTTCAACGAGCAGTACAATTACGGATGGTTTGTCCCCTTCTTCACCGCTTATCTTTTTTGGGAAAGATGGGCGGATCGGCCGCAACCTTCGGCGCCGAAGCGGAAAATTATTGCTTCATTGCTGATCTTCGGCGCGGGCGCGCTCTTGTTGCCGCTGCGGGTATTTGAAATCGGGAGCGGCGATTGGCGGCCACTTGGATGGATTCACGTTGGCGCAGCGGCCGCGATCACATTGTCGATTCTATATTTGGCCGGCGGAAACACGTGGCTCCGGCATTTCAGTTTTCCGGTGCTTTTCTTTTTTGTGTCAGTGCCATGGATCACTCCCATCGAAACGCCGATCGTGCAGGGCTTCATGCGAATCATCGCGGCTGCGTCGGCTGAGACCATGGCGCTCTTTGGCATCCCCGTCCAAGTCCAGGGTAATCTTCTTCGACTGCCGACCGGAGTCGTCGGCGTGAGTGAAGCATGCAGCGGCGTGCGATCGTTCCAAACATCTCTCATGATTGGCTTGTTTTTCGGCGAGATGAAACGTCTCTCCGTTCGTGCTCGTCTGCTCCTGCTCGCAAGCGCCGTTGCGATTGGACTCGTCGCTAATTTTATGCGCACAAATTTTCTGGTCTGGATCGCATCGAGTAGCGGTCTGGCCGCGGTCACTCGCTGGCACGATTTCTTTGGCTACAGCATCGTCGTTCTTGTTTTCGGCGGCACCATGTGGATCGCGTCGCGCTGGAAAACCAACCGTGATGCCGGGGTGGAAATCAATCCGGCGTTGTCACCTCGAAGGTTCTCGCCATTATCTCTGCCCCGGTCGCTCTTCGCCGGATTACTCCTCTGGCTGCTTGCGGTCGAGATCACCGCCGAGTTTTGGTATCGCGCGCACGAACGCGATTTGATTGCCCGTCCTTCCTGGTCGGTCCGTTGGCCCGAGAACGCAGCCGGCTTTCACGAAATCCAGATCGACCGCGACGTGCGCAATCTGTTGCGGTTCAATTCCGGACGCGAAGTCACCTGGACTTCAACCGGCGAGCAAGTCGCGACCACGCCTTCGGTCTTCAATTATCTTTTCTTTTTCCGGTGGAATTCCGGAAGCGGAACAATCCTGCGCGCGCGCGCTCATCGGCCGGATATCTGTCTACCCGCGGCCGGATGGCGTCAGATTGGGAACGGTCAGGTCGAGAGCTATTCGGTTGGCGACAATTTCTCGCTCCCTTTCCGTCGTTTCGATTTTGTCAAAGACACTCAGGGCGGCTTCGTCTTGCACGCCGCCGCATTTTTCACGTTGCATGAAGATGTTTCTCACGAAAGTGAGCGCGCTATCGACGACAACGCCGGCTTTTATTCAAACTGGGATTGGGCCGATCGCTGGCGTGTCGTCCGAAATGGAATTCGCAACCGTGGCCAGCAGGTCTTCGAGCTCATTATGGTTGAGCCGGAAAACAGCCAGACCAGCGTCGAGCGAGAATTTGCCCAGCTTGTGCCGAAATTGATTCAGCCAGTTAGTCAGGGAAAATAAGATTCACCTATGGGTCGAGGAGATTTCATGCTCACGCCGCAGGAACTGCGGCACCGTCAGCGCAAGCGGCGCCGAATTGTTCTGATTGGAATGAGCGCGCTCTTTTTCGTCATAATTGTCGCCGTTCTGGCGCGGCCCGTCCGCAACGGAGTCCGGAGCTGGCAGGCAAAACGCCATGCCGCCCGCGCTTTCGAATTTATCGACCAGCAAAAATGGCGCGAAGCTCGCGATGAAGCTTCCGCCGCCTATCGTTTGCGGCCGACCGAACCGGACGCAATTCGCGCCGTCGCCCGGCTGCTCTCGCGGGCGGGTCAGGTCGATGCCATCGAATTCTGGAAAAATCTTGATGCGATCACGCCGCTTAGCCCGGATGATCTGCGCGAGGAAGCAAAAATCGCGCTGAAAGCTAATGACCTCGCTAACGCCGGCGACGCAGTTCAGCGTCTCCTCGAAGCGGGGAAAAAAAAGCCAACTGCCGCTGACTCGTTGCTCGCAGCCGATATCTGGGGGCGCAAACGGGAATATGAGAAAGCTACCCAGTTCGCGGAAAAAGCGCTTGCTGAAACGCAAGCCACACGCCGCGACAAATTCCAAGCCGTTCTAATCCTTGAAACGGTTATGCGCGACGGATCGGCCGTCATGGTCAAGAATCAAAAGGATGTTAACGACCGCTTAATCGCTTTCGCCAGAGGAAGCGACGATGTTGCCCTCGATGCCCTAATTGCGCTCGCCCAATACTCTCTAACCAGTCCGGCCGACCCAAACAATGTGTCGGCGATGCCAGTCGACGAGTTAATTCACAGGATCGACAATCATCCGCTGGCCAGGCCGCTTCATAAACTTCTGGCGGCCGATTTGGAAATCGCGCAACAGCCGGACCGGCGCGCCCAGATTGAACAGCGCGAGATCGATCGTTGGAAAAATTCCGGCGATGAAGAGCTGGCCGCTCTCGGCACATGGCTTTATCAGCACGGCGCATATCAGCGGATACTAGACACGGTTCCACTGGAACGAGCGGTGCTGTCCCGGGAACTCTTTCTCCAACACGTAAACACCCTCGGCGCGCTCGGTCGATGGCAGGAGATCCGCAAACTCCTCGAGAGCGAGCGCTACCCGCTCGATCCGGCGATTCAAAACATGTACCTGGCGCGCTGTTACGCGCAAGACGGACAAGAAGCCGGGGCCGATAACAACTGGCGGCGGGCTATTCAAAATGCCGCCGGGGATGTGAACCGATTACTTCTGGTGGGCGACTACGCCGAGAAAAACGGCAATCAGAAAATCGCCGGCACCGCCTACGATGCGGCCGCGGCCATCTCGCCAAGATCGCGAGCCGCGCACCTTGGGCGGTTGCGCGTTGCCCAGGCCAGCGGGGACACCAAACAGATTCACACGGTGCTGGAGGAATTGTTGAAAATTTGGCCTAACGATACCGCGCTCCAAAACGACGAAGCCTACACTCGACTGCTGCTCCTTCCCGCTGACACCAAACCGGACGCGCCCGAATTGAAATCGATCGAAACAATCGCACGGAAACTGGTTGCGCAGGAACCATCCAGTCTTCCGCATCGCACGGTCCTTGGCTTGGTCCTGTTGAAGGAGAAACAGCCTTATAGCGCGCTCAGTCTTTACACCGGACTGAACGTGCCTCAAAAAGAGCTCACTCCTTCTGCCGTCGTGGTTCACTCCGCCGTCCTCGCGGCCATTGGCCGGGATGATGACGCTCACACCGAAATTTCGCATCTGCCGCTCAGCAAAATGTTGCCCGAAGAACGCGCGCTGATTAAGTCGCTCTGATTTGGAGGGACGACCTCCGCCGGCCGAGCCGTAGCTCGGCCAAGGCTGGTGTCGTCCAAATCTTGGTGTCCAAGGTTCCGTCCTGTCCGATTATGATTTGAGTTCGGCATCCGGCTTTCACCGTACTGCGACCTCAGATCTCTTCGTATTTTTCTCACGGTTTTCCAATAAATTCGAAATTAGTTCGGGTAGGCATAAGCTTTCGCCATTCGTGAAATTGCTACAGCTATCAACCTGATTTCCAGCGACTTAAACCCAATTTGAGTCGCACACTTCACGCGATTATCGTTGACTTTTTTTACTCGATTTGTTCCCATCTCCGACTCTGTCGCCTTTCGAATGAAGCCCTTCTTAACTCCGGCCCACGCCCTTTTTACAATTTTTTGCGCCGGCCTTTTCGCCCTAACGAGTCCGCTTTACGCGCAGGCTGCGATCCCAGACAGCAGCAACTCGCCGACGCCAACATCTGCGCCGAACCCTGACCCGAATTACACACGCACGGCCACCAACACGGCTGGGACTGCGGATCAATGGAGTGCGGGAACGAATTGGGATGCGACACCTACCAGCGGCACTACCACGCAACTTGTTTTTGGCGGTGCTGGTCCGGCTTCACTCGCGGCCGGTGTAACGGTTTTTACCAACGACGACATCGCGGGTAATTTCCAGTTAAACGTACTCAACTTCACATACGCGGGTCCCGCGAGTGGCGCCGCGCCGACGGTGACAATCTCTGGCAACTCGTTGGAGTTCGTCAGCAACGGCGCTACAACGCCAACGATGAGCATCGCGGCGGGCGGAACAGTCAAACCATTGCTTACAATCAGCAATAATGTCGTGCTGACTAATAATTTGGACATCACCGCCACTACGAACGGCACTCTCTCCGGGATAATTAGCGGAGGAAGCAGCCTAACGAAAGATGGGGTTGGAACTCTGACCCTTAGCAATGGAAGTAATTCGTGGACTGGAGGGCTGGTTATCAAACAAGGCATACTAAGCGTGTCTAGCGCGTCTACGAGCGGCGTTCTCGGAGGTACGAGCAATGGCATTACCTTGGATGGCGGAACCCTACAAACACTGACCACGTTTTCCACGGGAGCCGGTCAAACAATATCGGTTACAAGCAACGGCGGAACGTTCGACGCATCCGCCGGCGGAGGGACCACGGTTAACGGCAGTATTACAAACGGGACTGGTGCGACAAGCAGTACGATCTTGAACAAGATTGGATCAAACGGGCTGACGCTAAAGGGAAACGACTCGGGCTTTACTGGCCAATGGAATGTTACCTCTGGGACTTTGGCTATCGGAGCCGCCAACTCGATCACCTCTTCCAATGCAGTCACGTTATCCTCAACTGGCCAGTTTCGGCTCGCGGGTGGTATCACCGCGACAATCGGCAACTTGAATGGTTCTGGCACAGGGACAATTTCGATAAACTCAGGCGCGACTACCGGAACACTCATTGTAACACAGTCCGCTGATGGCAGCGTTTCCAACGTTATTGCGAATGGTACTGGCCCTTTGGCATTGACTAAGACTGGCGGTGCGATGCTTACACTTTCCGGCGCCAGCACCTATACCGGGACGACAATAATCAACGGCGGCAAACTTAGCCTGGACAGCGCTGGCTCGACAACACCTCGACTAGCCGGATTAACGAGCATCGTAGTCAACGCCGGCGGCACGCTGTTGATGGCGAATTCCAGTGGAACGACCAGCAATGATCGCATCAACAACGCCGCGACGATGACCTTGAACGGCGGCATATTTGACACCGGCGGACTTTCCGAGCACGGCGCCAGCAACAATACTGCCGGCATCGGCGCGCTGACGCTTCAATCTAGCTCGATCATCAATATGGGTTCGGGAAGCAGCATCGTGGCCTTTGCCAACAGCAGCGCGCAGACTTGGACCGGAACGCTGAGCATTTATAACTGGAGCGGCACACCACTCACCGGCGGCGGCACCGACCAACTCTACTTCGGGAGCGATGGCACCGGCCTTACCTCGAGTCAGCTAGCCGAAATAAACATCTACAGCGATAGCGGCACGTCGTTTTTAGGCGCGGCCATAATTCTGGCCGACGGCGAAATTGTTCCAGTTCCCGAGCCGGCCACCTGGTTTGCCGGAAGTTTAGCATTCATTGGGCTCGTCGGAATGTCCCGTCGCCGGTTCAGTCGTCCACGCAATCTCGTCGCGTCGTAGCCTGGCGAAACACGCCAAACAAACGAAAGAGTTTGGACCAGGCAGTAATAATTTTATTCTCTGAATTTTAGCGTCTTTTCGCGTGTTTAGTGGGCAAAAACTCTTATTCCGCGATTGTCACTTAAGCGACGGAAGTTTTCGCGCTTAATCAAGCGCGTGATCAACTCACCGCGAGCGCGGCAGTCTTAATGTTTGTCGGCTGAATTCTGCGCCGCGCTTGATTTTTCCTTGGTGTCGGTCGACGTCGCTTTTTGTTGCGCGGATTTTTCTCCGCCCGCATTCGCCGATGCCGAAACCTTGGCCGATTTCGGATCTGACTTGAGGCCAACATCCAAGAGGCTTTGCTGGAATTTGCGGTCGGTCGCGCTGGTTTGCAGCGTGCGTGCGTCAACTTCGCTCACTTTTTCCTTCGCTTGTCTCGCACCGGCCCCAGCCGCCTGCCCGGAACCACTCGCAGCGGCGTCGCGCCCATAATAACTTCCGCTAGGAGCAGACAAGCCGCCGTTTCCCTGTGGACCCGACTGGGTGCTGGCGGCCGATCCGCCGTTCGGCGTCGACGAGAACAAACTTCCCGAATCGGTCCGACTCACCGGGGCAGGAAGCGGCGTCCCTTCTAAAGTCGCCGCGGGCATGGAGCCACCGCTGGTCGTGCCTCCGCTTGAAGGCGACCCTGCAATCAACGGCGAAATTGATCTGAGAGCGGCCAGCACGACGATCAGTTTGCAAAGATGATTCGAGTTCATAATTCGAATGGGATATTTTCTCCCGATACTCTCAACCCCAGATATCTAGCGGTTCGGCCGAAAAAAAGAAATAGAAATCGACTGTTCATTTTGGTCTAAATAATTCCAACTTCTACTCATTATGCGAGGCGTTCAGAAGGTTTGGATGAAGATTGGCGGCATTGCGCTGCTCGGGACACTGCTCTTCTTCATCTCGGAGGGTCGGATTTTTAATCTGCCCGTTGTGCAATCATCGCCTACATCGACAACCGCCGGCGCATTATCAGAAGTGCCGACGCCAACTATTTCGCCGACGCCATCAACATCACCCACGCCAATTATATTTCTGCCGCCCGCGCCGTAATCGGTATTGCCGCCGATCAGCGATCGCCGTCAGGCTTGCTTGGGGAAGCCTTTTCTTTATCCGACGGCTTTTCGTCGGACCGGGTCGACGTTGCTTTTTGGTCTTTGTTCTGGCCATCAGCAGCCTCGGTCGACTTGGAAGCTTTTGAGTCTTTCTCGCCAGACGTATTGGCTTGTTTTGAAACTTTCGAATCCTTCTCGCTGACTGCCTCGGCCGGTTTCGGAGCGTTGGAATCCTGATCGGGAGCATTGTGCGGTTTTTGCAGGTGCACGTCCGGATCGCCAGTCGAACCGAGCCCCATCTCGACAAGGCTTCCCCCGAATGTTGGGTCTTTAATAGCCTTACTTTGTAGTTTTTTGGGGTCTACTTCCTCCTTTTTCTCGTGCTTAAGCCGCTGCGGGCCCGGAATCAACGAATTGACAAGGTCCCGCGAGTCATTCTGGCTCTTTCCAAAAGTGGTTTTATCAAGAGCGCCTTGGCCGTACGCCAACGAAGAGATGAATACGGACGCGATCGAAACAACGATCAGTTTATAGAAGTAAGTCGGCTTCATATGCCCGTTGGGGCGGTGAGTTGTCGGTTATTAGTTAATGGTTATTAAATTGGAGTCAACTTTTCGATGCGAGTTGCACCCGAGAACGGATAACCAATGACCATTAACTCTTTCTCTCGATGAAAAAATTTCCGAGAACGAGGACGTCCATTTGGGTGCGGAGGAAACAGTCCAGCGCTTCTTCCGGGTAGCAGACGACGGGTTCGTTTTCGTTGAAGGAAGTGTTGAGCACAACCGGGATGCCGGTGAGGTCGCGGAAATGCTCGATCAGTCGATGATACCGCGGATTGGTTTCCTTGTGGACGGTCTGCAAACGCCCAGTCCCATCGACATGAATGACGGCGGGGATCATGTCCCGGTATTTCGAGCGGATCTGGAACACCTTCATCATGAACGGGACGTCGTCGTCGGTTTCGAACCATTCGGCCACGGATTCGCGCAAGATCGACGGCGCGAACGGCCGGAAGGATTCCCGCCGTTTAATCTTCGCATTGAGAACGTCTTTGATCCCGGCGTTGCGCGGATCAGCCAGAATGGAACGGTTCCCCAAAGCGCGCGGCCCCCACTCCATTCGTCCTTGAAACCAGCCGACAATTTTTCCATCCGCAATCGCCTTCGCCGTCTTGCTTACCAGTTCTGCTTCGTCCGCGACCAACGCGATGGTGCAGCCCCCGTCCGAGATCTCCTTCTTCTTCCAATCGATCAGCGCATGAATTTCTTCCTCACTGGATTCGGGACCGAGATAAGCACTGATCAGGCTGCGCTTGGATCGAAGATCGTAGATGGAAGGTAGAAGTTGGGAATCCCGATCTTCCAGCTCCGAACTCCCAGCTTCTGCGCCTTTGTCCAATTCTGATTGGACAAACGCCGCCGCACCGATGGCTCCGCCGGCATCGCCGGCCGCGGCCGGGCAATACATTTTCTTGAACGGCGATCGCCGATAAACCTTGCCGTTGGCAACCGAGTTCATCGCGCAACCGCCGGCGATCGCGAGATGATCGGACGGATGTTGTTTATGCAACGCCTGGAGCAGCGCGAAGAACGCTTTCTCGTAAGTCGCCTGCACCGAACGCGCGATGTCTTTGTGTTTTTGCTCGAGCGGTTCGTCCGGTCGGCGCGGTGGACCGAGAAGATCGACCAGCGCCCGGCGATAAAGTGTGCCGACCTCCGGCGCGCAATCTCTCCAAGTATAAGAAACGTTTCCGATGTGGTGCCGAAAAAATCTCAAATTTAATCGAAAGCTGCCATCGGGGCGGATGCGCACGACTTCGCGAAGCTGCTCGAGATAGTTCGGCTCACCATAAGGCGCGAGTCCCATCACTTTGTATTCATCGCCGTAATGCGGAAAGCCGAGATACTGGGTGAGCGCGGAGTAAAAAATGCCTAACGAGTGCGGAAAATAAACGCGATTATCGATCTTGACCTCGCCGCCCTGTCCGAAACCGAACGCGGTGCTGGCGAAATCGCCAAAGCCGTCGATCGAAATGCAGGCGGCTTCGTTGAATCCGGAAACCAAAAAGGTCGAGGCCAGGTGCGCCAGGTGATGCTCGACGTGGTGCACCTCCGCTTTGATTCCGGTTCCGAACTGCGCCCGAAGGTCGCTGCCGTAGGTCGCCTCCAGCGCTTCCTTGATCGACGCGGCGCTGCGGATGTTTTTGATTTTCTGCGCCATCAATTTCGGATGCGGCCAATGGGTCAGGACGAATCCGAGCCGGCGCAGATTGTTCACGCCCGGCTTGCGATTGATCGCGATGTGATCGATTTCGCCTAACGAAAGCTTTCCCTCCTCCAAAACGTAGTTGATCGCGTTCGTCGGCAGACCGGCCCAATGCTTGATCCGCCGAAACCGTTCCTCCTCCGCCGCGGCGACGAGTTTGCCGTCGACCAACAAACACGCGGCGGAATCGCCGTGGTAAGCGTTTAGGCCAAGGATTTTCATGCCAAGAGATCAGAGATCACAAGTCACAGGTCAGCAATGAGAAGCAACAACGGTGCAGACAACGATTATTTTTCGATGGTAACTTCGCGGCATGCAAATCGACTCCCCCAAAGAACTGAACGTTTATAAAAAGGTCCACGTGCTCGCGATGGAGCTTTTCGAATTATCAAAGTGTTTTCCAGTCGAGGAAAGGTTTGCCTTAACCAGCCAGATTCGTCGCTCATCGCGGTCGATCTGCCTAAATCTCAGAGAAGCGTGGGCAAAGCGACGGTACGAAGCGCACTTCATCAACAAGTTGACCGATTGTGACGGCGAAAATAGCGAAACTGAATCATCGCTCGATTTTGCCAGAGATTGCGGTTACATCTCGCCCACCAAGCATGCGGAACTCGCTTCCATGTCCGCTGAAATCGGCAAGATGCTTAGTGGAATGACGAAGAAAGCAGGCTCTTCTACTGTTCCTGATCGCATCGCTGCGGATTCTGACCTGTGATCTCAGATCTCTGACCTCTGATGTCTGTTTCGCAATGGCGGCAGATTCCGCCCGTGGCGAAGCAGCAGCCCCGGCAATTTGAGCGCGCTGAGATAGCGCGGGCCGAAGACGCGCGGCTGGCGCAGCAAACGCAGAAACCAGCCGAGATAAAAACGGTCGGCCCACATCGGAATCGGCGGTTGATCGCCGGTCAGAAACCCGAGCGCGGCGCCAATACAATGAATTGCCGGTCGCTTGCGCAAATTCTCTTTCAGAAATAATCCGAGTTTTTCCTGCACGCCGCCGCCGATCCCGATCACGACGTGCGCCGGCTGATGGCTGTCGATCCTAGCGATGAGGGCATCGTCGCGTACGTTGACCGGGTAACGCGGCGCGATGTAAAAATCGGCGGTGCCGGCCAGATTGACCGAGCGCAGCCACGCGATCGTTCTTTCGTGCGCTTGTTCGCTCGGCACGATCCAAAGCACGCGCTCGTCTGGATGCGAGGCGAGTCGCGCGACCAGGCGTTTGAGAAATTTCAGGCCCGAGATGCGTTCAATCCGTCGCCCGGTAAGAATTTTCCAGAGCAAGACCATCGCGCCGCTGTCAGCGATCGCCATGTCGGAGGAAATCAGCGCGCGACGATACCCTTCGTCCTCAGATATTTTCACCAGCGCAGGTGCGGCCGGGACAACGAGCAGACCACCGCTCGAGGAAAACGTGTCGACGGCTTCCTCTACCGTGCCGTTGAAGAATCGAACGCCGAGGATCTGTTCGGGGCTATGCATTCAGAAAGCATCCAACGCTCAATGCCCAGCTTCCAACGTTCAATCAAATTCGTAAGCAACCCCGTTCCGACAGGGTAAGGCACCGACGAACTATGTCACAGTCGATCGCTCTAAAGAGAGGACGGAGAACAAACACCTGAGGGAGGTCGGCACTGATTATAAATAACCGCCGCTGGAGCAAAGGCACCCGCGCCCGAGATAGACGGTTCGGGCACGCCGCGTTCAGTATTATTCTGCAATCGCCCCAGGCAAGAGCGGATTTTTTGCCACCGGAAAAGTCGATTGTGCTGAGAGTAGCCGAGCGCGCCCAGCAGGAGCGCGCCTGCAAGCCACGTGCCGGGCTCGGAAACAGGAACAATTTCGCCGTCGGCCAGGATCCTGGCCACACCCCACAATGTCGTTCCGTTGTCGCTATAGATGTTGATTTCGCTGAGCTGTCCGGCCGTTAGGCCGCCGCTGGTGCTGCCGAAATAAAGTTGGTCCGTTCCGCCGCCACTTTGACTGCCGCTCCAATTATAAATGCGAAGAGTCCCGGTCCACGAGCTAAGATGACTGTCGGCAAAGGCGATCACGCTGCTGGCCGAGCCCATGTCGATGATCGAAGTGGCGGAAAGTGTTAACGCCCCAATCCCCGCCGTGTTGTTACTCGCGCCGTGCTCTGAAAGTCCGCCGGTGTTAAATGTACCGCCGTTCAAGATCATGGTAGCGCTGGTGTTGATTTGATTGCTCGCGCCGAGAAGAAGCGTGCCGCCGGAATTAATTGAGATGGAAGATGTCGATCCAAGCGCTCTGCCCGTTGTAGCTGCGGCGCTGAGAGTGCCGTTATTAATAGTCGTGCTGCCGGTGAAAGTGTTAACGCCCGTCAGTGTCCACGTGCCACTACCACTCTTGGTAACTGTGCCGCTGGTGGTGCCGATAATGCTGGAAACGCTACCGCTGCCCGAGCCAGTCAGAGTTAGTCCATAAGTAGCCCCGGTGATTGTACCGGCGTTGGTCAGGTTTAGGGTGCCACTATCGGAAGAAATGGTGGTGGCCGCGCCAAGAGTTAGAAGACCGCCGTAATTATTGGTTCCACTGACATTCACGAGCGCGCCGTTTTGGCCGCTCGCGCCGGTGCCACTAATGGTGAGCGCTTCGGCGCCCACCGTGATTCCGTTCTGCAATTGCAACGTCGCGCCGCTGGAAATCGTTGTGCCCGACGCCGTCGTTCCAAGCGCTGTCGCATTTTGAATATTCAAAATTCCCGCGCTAATACTCGTTGCTCCGGTATAAGTGTTGGTGCCGCTGAGCACCCAGGTGCCGACACCACTTTTGGTCAGACTCGTGGCACCGCCATTGTCGCCGATAATTGCCGCGAATGTGTTGCTGCCGGTGTTCGTGCCGGTGAGGGTCAATGTTCGTGTCCCGCTCTGGCTGTTGAAACCCATCGATCCGGTGTTGGTAAAGTTGACCGCGCCGGAACCGGAGGCATCAATGGTTCCACCGGAAGTTCCAACCGAAAACAAACGGTCGGTTGAAACCGTCGCGCCGGTGTACTGTAAGGTTCCGCCGTTGAGCACGAGATTGGTGGCGGCGTTGCTGGATGCGCCAATGTTGCTGTTACTGCCACCATTAGCTAAGGAACTAACCGACAGGGTGCCAGCGCTGATGGTCGTAACGCCGGTATAAGTGTTCGTGCCGCCGAGCGTCAATGTGCCGGTGCCGGACTTCGTGATCGATCCTGTACCGCTAACCACACCAGAGACAGTTGTGCTGCCGGTGCCGTTCACGGTCAGGCCGAATCCGCTCGTGTTCACTGCCCCGATGGTAAGGGTATTGGCCGAACTGTTCGTCCAAGTTTGGGTGGCCCCGAGCGCGATTGGACTATTGATGGTCAGGGTGAAAGCATTCGCGTTGTCGACGAGGATGCCGAGCCCGGCCGTGCCATTAATCGTATTGCCGGCCAGAGTGAGAACGGCCGTTCCGCCAATGGTAACATTCTGACCAATCCCAGTTGTCATCCAAATCCCGCCGACGGTGGCTATGGTGGTGCCGAGCGTTGGCTCATTGGCAAAAGTGCCATTGAACGTTGCGTTATCGGTGCCGGTCGGGGCGCTTCCCGTAGACCAGTTCTGCTTCGTGCCCCAAACCGTGTCGTGCCCTCCGGTCCAAGAGTCGTCTACCGCAAAAAGTGGCGGTGCCGACGCGAGACATGCAAGCAACAGCGACCCCAGGAAAAGCAGAATCCTCCGGCGGTGGCCGCCGGCGCGAAAAAGCATGCCATTTATTCAGCCACTCCCGTGCCACTTATCGTCTGCAAAGCCGGACAATTACAAACGGCTCAATGAGTCAAGCCCGATGCCGAACTGGCGGTCCGAGCAACAGACGCCTCGGCCGAAAAAGAATTCCAACTTTTTGTTCATCCGGACCCGAAAGGATGTTAGACCCTACCCTGCAACTGCAGCGAAAAAACAACTGCAACCTAACAATCTCCATGAACAATAAATCGAAAAATATTCCCTGCCTTAAAAATTCCAGCAACCAGGCGGCTTTGTTCCGCCGGCTGACATTCATCGCATCCGCACTCGCCTGTTTTGTTTTGTTACCAATAATAGAATCAAAACAGCAGCCGGATGGCGATCAGGGCAATGGAAATACAGCTGAGGGCAACGGTGCCCTTTTAAGTCTCACGACCGGCTTACAAAATACGGCGGACGGTCTTCAGTCGCTCTTTAATAATACAGCCGGCAACCTCAATACCGCCATTGGTTCTCAGGCGCTCTCTTTCAACACGGTTGGTAATCAGAATAGCGGCATCGGCCTGGGTGCGCTGCATAACAACATTTCGGGCAATAATAATACCGCCGCGGGAATGAGCGCACTTAACGCAAACACGACCGGCAATAACAACATCGGCGTGGGTTATCTTGCCGGGTACAATCTCACGACCGGCGATTTCAATATCGATATTGGCAACCAAGGTAACGCGGGCGAGGCCAACACGATCCGTATTGGAGATGCCAACCAGAGCTCGACCTTCATCGCCGGAATCAACGGAGTCCCGGTCACAGGCACGCCGGTCGTGGTGGATGGCAACGGTCAGCTCGGGGTCCTGGCTTCATCGGAGCGCTTCAAGGACGAGATCAAACCGATGGACAAGGCGAGCGAAGCGGTCCTCGGTTTGAAGCCAGTGACATTCCGCTACAAGGAGGAAGTGGATCCGAAACAGCTTCCGCAGTTCGGGCTCGTTGCTGAAGAAGTGGAAAAAGTAGATCCGGATCTGGTTGCTCGTGACAGCAACGGCAAAGTTTACACCGTTCGTTACGAGGCGGTGAACGCGATGTTGCTCAATGAGTTTCTAAAGCAACATCGCCGGGTGGCGGAATTGGAAGAGACAATCGCTCAGCTAAAATCCGCGGTTGCGAAGCAGGAAATGGCGATTGCGCGGCAGCAAAAAGATCGGCCAAATCCAGCCGCCCAAGCCAGAACCAAAATGAGCAAAGTCGCGCCGCAATTTGTCGAGAAACGATAGGATCGGCGGGACCCCAAAGAAGCGGACGCTACCGAAGTCAAATTTCTAGAAGGGGTGCGAAAGCGGCACCCGCTGGATGGGTGACTTGAGCTTACGGCGCCAAGGGGGAAGCAGAATTGACCTCTGAATGTGGTAAAGGAGCGCCCGAAGGATTTGTGCTGTCGTCACGATTGTTTTCGAGCATTTGACGTGCCGCTCAAACGTGTTCCCCTGCTTTTCAGTTCGATTGAAATGATAGTTTGCAACTTTTAGGGGCTCGTAACTGGGGGCAGAACGATCTGGGCGGCGTTACTCAGCAAAACTTTCCGGGCAATTACTTTCCCGTAGACAGCGGTTTGGCCTCGCAATCTTACGACACGCTGCGCTGCCGTGAGCGTTCCAGTAAGGCTGGCTTTGCCACTCAACGATACCGTGCTTCCGGTGCCGAGAACGTTAAAGAACACGTTATTCCATTGAATTCCGCCGGACAAAATGATCTTCGACATTCCCGATAGCGAAAATTGCTTCGTAACGTTAATAACGAAGGACGTCGTCGCCGTTCCCTCAAGTGTTAGTGTGGCGTGATTATGGAGCGCAAAATTTCGGAGATTCAGTGTCACGGTCTCGCCAGGCGCACCCGAGAGAGTCACATTCTGATGGTCCTGAAGCCTGATATTCGTGTAGGAACTGGCAAGCATCGGAGCGAACGCAGTGTTTGAGGAATTCAAGGCGCTGCTGACAGACTCGTCATAAGCCGCATCGGAATATCCAGTGGACACAGTCTCGTTAGAGTTGAGCAGTGCGGCGGCCGCGCTCGGCCAGACGCTATTTTCCCAAGAAAACATGACACGGTTCTGGCTACCGTTCACTTCGGGCGAATTTTGCGATAGGTTTGCCGAAACCGAAACGACGCCAACAAAAAACGAAGTGGCGATTGCAATCAATCGCCGAAAATTGCGTAGTTTGCTGGCTAAATTTTTTTGAAGACCCGAAGCGGGCATTCAACCGCAGTGAGCATTCTTCGCGCCGACATCGGCCATTTGGCGCCTGGCAGAGACGTCCTGCAATTCTAAAAAGTCGCGGATCGCGAAGCGCCCATTGTAAAGGGACAGTTTGCCACTCGCCACTTGTCACCCGCCACTTTCACGGCAGAGTGCCGCCTATGCCGTACAAAGACATCGCTCCGCCGAATGGGGAAAAAATTACCCGCACCGATCGGTTAAACGTCCCGGACCAGCCGATCATTCCGTTCATCCGCGGGGACGGGACCGGGCCGGACATCTGGGCCGCGAGCGAGCGCGTGTTCGATGCCGCAGTGAAGAAAGCGTTCGGCGGCAAAAAGAAAATCGCGTGGTTCGAAGTTTTCGCCGGTCAGGCGGCGAAGGACAAGTTCGATTCGTGGTTGCCGGACGACACGGTGGAAGCGTTCCGCGAATACCTGGTCGGCATCAAAGGTCCCCTGACCACGCCGGTCGGCGGCGGAATTCGTTCGCTCAATGTCGCGCTGCGACAGCTTCTCGATCTTTTCGTTTGTTTGCGACCGATCCAATATTTCAAAGGCGTCCCCTCACCCGTCAGACATCCGGAAAAAGTGGACATGGTCATCTTCCGCGAAAACACGGAAGATATTTACGCGGGGATCGAGTACGCCGCCGGCACGCCGGAATCACAAAAGATCCTCGATTTTTTCCAGAAAGAATTTCCGAAAGAATTCGACAAGATCCGCTTCGGAACAAAGGAAAAGGCAGCGGAGTTTTGGAAAAGAGTCGGCGCGCCGGAAAAAGACAACGTGATGGTCGGCCTCGGATTGAAACCGGTCAGCCGCTCCGGCAGCGTGCGCCTGATCCACAGCGCGATCAGTTACGCGGTCCTCAATCAGCGCAAGAGCGTGACGCTGGTGCACAAGGGCAACATCATGAAATTCACCGAAGGCGCGTTCCGTGATTGGGGCTACGAGGTTGCGAAAAATTATTTTGGCGCGGAAGAAATCGACGGGGGACCGTGGTCCAAAATTCCGATAGGCAAACCGGGCGGCGGCATCGTGATCAAAGACGCAATCGCCGACATTACGTTGCAACAAGTGCTGACCCGGCCGGAGGATTTCGACGTGATCGCGACGTTGAACTTGAACGGCGATTACTTAAGCGACGCGCTGGCCGCGCAAGTGGGCGGCATCGGGATCGCACCCGGCGGCAATATTAATTACATCACCGGCCACGCTGTGTTCGAAGCGACGCACGGCACTGCGCCGAAATATGCGAACCAAGACAAAGTGAATCCCGGCTCGGTCATTCTCTCGGGCGAAATGATGTTCCGTTATATGGGCTGGAGTGAAGCGGCCGACCTGATTCTAAAGGGATTGAAGGGCGCGATCGCGAGCAAGCGCGTGACCTACGATTTCGCGCGGCTGATGGAGGGCGCGACCGAGATCAAATGCAGCGAATTCGGAACGAATGTGATCGAGCACATGTGACAACGACAGGATTCATAAGATCTTGAATCCAAGAAACCGTCGCTCGCATCCAATCAGGTGGACCTGTTAACATCGACAGCCACCTTGTTCCGATACAAAAATCCAAGACCGTGGACGTCATTTATAAATCTATGCGCACGCTTCTCTCACTCGTTTTATTTCTCACACTCGCCGCCGGCAATTTGTTCGCGCAAAAGCGCAACATCACCGAAAAGGATCTCTGGGATTTTGTCTGGGTCGGCGACCCACAAGTTTCGCCGGATGGATCGCGCGTGGCGTTTGTGCGCGTGACGGTGAACGAGAAGAAAGAAGGCTATAACACCTCAATCTGGTCGGTTCCCACGAGCGGCGGAGAAGAACCGCATCAGTTGACCAAGGGCGATCATGATTCGACGCCGCGTTGGTCGCCGGATGGAAAATTTATCCTTTTCATTCGAGCGACGGAGAAAGACGGCAAACCCGAGCCGCCGCAATTGTCGATCTTACCAATGGCCGGCGGCGATTCGTTTTCGTTTACCGATCTTCCCAAGGGAGCGAGCAATCCAGTTTGGTCGCCGGACGGAAAGACAATCGCCTTTACGAGCGAGACGAATGCGGAGGACCTGGCCAAACAGGAAAAGAAAAAGAAGAGTGAAGAGGAATTGAAGAAGGCTGCCAGCGCAACGTCGCCCACGGCTTCGCCGGCCGCTTCGAAAACTCCTGCTGAGAAAAACACGGCGACGAAGACCGCCTCCGACGACACGAAAAAAGCGGAAGCGGAATCAGAACACGAAAGCGACGTGCGCGTGATTACACGAGCGGTGTATCGCGAAGACAACGAAGGTTACGCCGATCCAAAACATCCGGCGCATATCTGGGTAATCCAGGCGCCACGGAACGCGGATGAAAAAGTGCAGCCAAAGCAATTAACGTCCGGTCGTTTCGACGAAGGCAACGTCGTTTGGTCGAAGGACGGAGCGCAGATTTACTTTGTTTCGCTTCACATCGACGAACCGTATTACGAGCAGCCGAAGAGCGAACTTTATTCGATCAGCACGAGCGGTGGCAACGCGACCAAGCTCAACACGATCGAAATGGATTTGGGCCCCTTCTCGCTTAGTGCTGATGGCAAGCAACTCGCATTCGTCGCATCGGTCACTCAGCCAGTGAACTCCTACACGCAGCCGGATCTGTGGATTGTCGATCTGACAACGAACGCGAAGCCGCGAAACTTGACCGAAAAATTCGACTTCGACATTGGCGATGGTCCGTTCGGCGATAATGCGCCGCCGCGGGCCGGCGGGCGAAGCGTTCCCGTCTGGGCGCCAGATGGACGCAGTCTGGTCGAAGTTTATGGCAAACAAGGCAAAGCGATTCTGGCATCGTTCGATGCGACAACCGGCGCCGTCAGCGATCTGGTTAACGGCAATCAGGCAGTCTCCCAGTTTCGCGCGTCCAACGACGGCTCGAAGATCGTTTATGCAGCCTCCACCCCGACGCGCGTTGGAGACTTGTTCGTATTAGATCGAGAGTCAGCCAACGCGCAGCCGCGGCAACTGACCGACGTTAACAAGGAACTTTTCTCGAAACTCAATCTGACCGAGCCGGAGGAAATTTCCTACAAAAGTTTCGACGGTAAAATGATTCAGGCATGGGTGCAGAAGCCGCCGGATTTTAATCCCGCAAAGAAATACCCGCTCATCCTCAACATTCATGGCGGGCCGCATGCGGCTTACGGCTACATCTTCGAGCACGAATTCCAATGGATGGCGGCGAAGGGTTATGTGGTGCTTTTTCCGAACCCTCGCGGCAGCACGACTTACGGCCAGGATTTTGGAAACGTGATTCAATACCATTATCCGGGCGACGATTTCAAAGATTTGATGGCGGGGGTGGATGAAGTGGTGAGACGCGGTTACATCGACGAGAAAAAACTCGGCGTCACCGGCGGCAGCGGTGGCGGGTTGCTCACGAACTGGGTCGTCGGACATACGACTCGCTTTGCGGCGGCAGTCGCGCAGCGCGACATCGCAAGCTGGGCGCATTGGTGGTACGCGGCGGACTTCACCTTATTCCAACCTGCCTGGTTCAAAGGACCGCCGTTCGACCAGGAAGAGGATTTCAAAGCGCGCTCGCCGATCACTTACATCAAGGATGTGAAAACACCGATGATGTTTATTTTGGGCGAAGCCGATTATCGCACGCCGCCAAGCGCAGGGGGCGAAGAAATGTTCCGCGCGCTCAAGTTTCGTAAGATCCCGACGGTAATGGTACGATTTCCGGACGAATCGCACGAGCTCTCACGCTCGGGCAAGCCGTGGCATCGGGTCGAGCGCTTGCAAAATATCGTCGGTTGGTTTGACCACTGGCTGCTCGGCACGTCCAAACCCGAGTACGAAGTGGCCCCGAAAGAAGAAGTGCCGCTCAAGCGGGAAGGCACTGAAGAAAAGCCAGCCAAACCGCCCAGGTAAAAGGTAGGGGCGATTGAGACCTCAATCGCCCGCGGGCGGTTCGGTGAACCGCCCCTACCTTGAAATTTTAGGAACGACACGGAGGTCATCCCTCCGGTATCCTTCCGGAATGGCTTCTTCTTCACTCTGGCAGCGGTTCCAGCAACATTTCTTGCGCTACAACGATCTCGGTTTTTCGATCGACATCAGCCGGATGAAATTTCCGGACGATTTCTTCGACAAGATGGGAGCGAAGATCGACAAGGCGTTTGCCGCGATGCGCGACTTGGAAGCAGGCGGGATTGCCAATCCCGACGAAAAACGAATGGTCGGCCATTACTGGCTGCGCAAGCCCGCGCTCGCGCCCAATGGGGAGCTGCGCGCCGAGATTGAAAAGACGTACGGACGGATCAAACAATTCGCGGCCGACATCCACTCTGGGAAGATCAAAGGCGGTCGCGGGGAACAATTTCAACATGTCCTCTCGATTGGGATTGGCGGCTCGGCGCTCGGACCGCAATTCATCGCCGACGCGCTCGGGACAGCGAAGGACCCGTTGGACATTTACTTTTTCGATAACACCGATCCCGACGGATTCGATCGGGTGCTGGATAAGATCGACAACGAACTCGCCCGGACAATCGTCGTCGTCATTTCGAAGTCCGGCGGAACAAAAGAAACACGCAATGGAATGTTGGAAGCGGAAGCGCGATTCAAATCTGCTGGCTTGGATTTCGCGAAACACGCGGTCGCCATCACCGGCGTCGGCAGCGATCTGGACAAGCACGCGGAGAAAAACGGTTGGATTGCGCGTTTTCCAATGTGGGATTGGGTCGGCGGGCGCACATCGGTGATGAGCGCGGTTGGACTGGTGCCGATGGCGTTGGAAGGTTTCGACATCGATAATTTTCTGGCTGGCGCGGCGGCGATGGACGAACGGACACGAACCAACGATTTTCGCCAAAATGCCGCGATGTTGCTCGCTTTGATGTGGTTTTACGCCGGCAACGGTCGCGGCGAAAAAGACATGGTAGTGCTTCCTTATAAAGATCGATTGCTCCTCTTCAGCCGCTATCTCCAACAGCTGGTTATGGAGTCGTTAGGCAAAGAGAAGGATCTCGACGGCAAAGTCGTAAATCAAGGGATCGCCGTTTACGGAAACAAAGGGTCGACCGATCAACACGCCTACGTGCAGCAACTCCGCGACGGCGTTCTGAATTTCTTTCTCACCTTCATTGAAGTGGGGAGAGATCGAAATCGTGCAGCTTTCGAAGTGGAGAGCGATGTTACCAGCGGCGATTATCTGCACGGATTTTTGCGGGGGACACGCGCGGCGCTTTATGAAAAGGAGCGCGAATCGATTACGGTCAGCATTTCGGAACCGAACGCATTCAACATCGGCGCGTTGATCGCGCTCTACGAACGCGCGGTCGGCTTTTATGGTTCGCTCGTCAACATCAACGCCTATCATCAACCGGGAGTGGAAGCCGGAAAGAAGGCGGCGACGCGATTACTCCAGTTGCAAGACGACGTTCGCAAAAAGCTTTCGGGTGGAACCGGAAAGACCGCGGAAGAAATTGCGCGCGCGATCGATGCCGACCCGGAAGATGTTTTTCACGTCCTGCAACATCTTGCGAGCAACGATTCGCGTGTGCAGATTGCGAAGAACGGAGAGCCGTCGGAGGACAAATTTTCTCTGGCGGAATAGCTTTTGCTCGCTGTCGAATTGAAGTATGCCGATCTCTTCCCAGCAACCAGGAAATGACACGCCGGGCGTACCGTGGCCGCACATGGTCAAGTTTGTCCGGCAACTGAGTCACGACATTCGAAATAATTTGAACGCGGTCGAGTTGCAATCGGCTTATCTCGCCGAGCTGGCCGAAGAAGAGGAAATGAAGACTGAGGTTCGGCGGCTGCGCGAGATGATTTCACAAATCGGAATCGGCCTGCAGCGACTGACTGCCGGGCTGAGCCAGGCCAACCCGAATCTGATTTCCTATTCCGCGGCGGATTTCGTCGAGGATTTGAAACAGAAACTGGCGAAGGAATTTCCAGACAACGCGGCCAAGGTGACCTGGGATGTGCAATTAAAAGATGCGACGTTACAAATCGATCCGCAGCTGATTCAACAAGCCTTTCTCGAGATTTTCAGCAACGCTTTTCAACACGAGCGCAATATCAAAGCGATCGCCGCGAAAGGTTACGTCGACAAGAATCGTTTCGTTTTCGAGCTGCGGGAACCGAAAGCGCGCTTCGAATTATCGACTGAAAATTGGGGACGCGAACCGTTGCGAAACGTGGGCCAGGGCCACTATGGACTCGGGCTCAACCAGGTGCGTTCGACTGCGGAAGCGCATAGTGGCGATTTCCGAGCTGATTACGATCGGAAAACATCGACGCTCATAACGACTTTGACGCTGCCAATTTTCCCTGCCGAAGAATCTTGAGCCCGATGAAAGAGAGTCGGCGGATTTTGATTATCGACGACGAGCGGCCGATCCTGCTGACGCTCGAAGCGCTGCTCAGCCGCCACGGATTCGAGATCGACACGGCCGCCACGGCCGCGGCTGGATTGAAGGCGTTGAAAAATAAAGCGCCGTCTCTCGTTCTGCTCGATCTGCAACTGCCGGACGCGGAGGGATTGCAGATGCTTGAGCAGATTAAGACCGAGCGGCCCGAGACGCAGGTCATCATCCTGACCGCGCACGACACGCTCAACAACGCGATCGAATCGATCAAGCGCGGCGCGTTTCATTTTATCAGCAAACCCTACGCGCCGGAGGAACTGCTTAGCCTCGTCGAAAAGGCGCTGGAGAAACAATCGCTTCTTCGCGAAACGCAACAGCTTCGCGAGAAAACGGTAGAGCTCGAAAAACGCCTGGAAATCGCGGAGACGCGATTGACGCCTGTGTTCAAAAGCAAATCGATGCAGGAAATCGAGGAGCTGATCAATGCGATGGCGCCGTCGGAAGCCAATGTCTTGATCACGGGCGAAAGCGGCGTCGGCAAGGAAGTGATCGCGAATTTGATTCATCATCGCAGTCGTCGATCGGAGCGGCCGATGGTGAAACTCAATTGCGCGGCGTTTCCACAAGCGATGATCGAGGGAGAGCTGTTTGGTTATGTCAAAGGCTCGTTCACCGGAGCGATGAACGATTTTCCGGGAATGATCGCGGAAGCAGACGGAAGCACTCTGTTTTTGGATGAGATCTCGGATATGCCAGCGGATTTGCAGACGCGGTTCCTGCGTGTGCTGCAGGAGCGCGAATTTCGGCCGCTTGGGAGCACACGCACATTGAAGGCGAATTTTCGGGTAATCGCAGCGACCAACCGGCCAATTCCACAGGCGCTCGCCGACAATCGGTTACGCTCGGATTTGTATTATCGGCTCAACACCTTTCAGATCGAAGTGCCGCCGTTGCGCGACCGAAAGCAGGATATCCCGCCGCTGGTCACATTTTTTATAAAACAGTTTGCGCAGCAGCTGGGAAAATCCGAGCCCGAGATTTCGCCGGAAGCGTTCCAAAAATTGCTCGATTATTCGTGGCCGGGGAACGTGCGCGAATTACAGAACGCGATGGAATACGCGGTGGTGCTGGCGCGGCAAAACGTTGTCAGCGTAAAAGAATTGCCAGGCGAATTGCAGTTGCCGACGGCGTTGCAACAGATTGAGCGCACCGTTGTCCCGCAAGGCGTGCAAAGTCTGGATGACATGGAACGAGTAACGATCCTGCAGGCGTTGGCGCAGTGCCACGGAAACAAAAAGAAAGCGGCGGAACTGCTCGGCATTCAACGGCCAACGCTCTACAACAAGCTCAAGCGTTACGCGATCCACCTCTAAAAAAGCTCCAAATCCCAAAACCCAATCTCCAAGGAAACTCCAATAACCAAAGGTTCAGAAAGGTGCCTCGAACTTTTGGGGGTTGGAGATTGAAATTTCCCTGGATATTGGAGCTTGGAGCCTGGACTTTTCGAAGTAATGGCGACCTCGCGACATCTGGAGAAAGTCCTGGCCCATGCTGAAGATCAGCTTGTAGGCGCCGGCAAGCAGCGGCCAACGGAAGTCCTTTCGACCTATAAAAAATTTCTCAAGCTCGAGGAGCATCGGCTTCGTTTGAAACATCAGGCCGGCGGTGGCGGCCGCGAGATCTGCGCTCGGCGCGGCGAACTGGTAGATGTAATTTTACGCCACGTTTTTGCTGCCGCCACCAGCGCCGTCGGCCAACCGACGACTTCTTTGGCGCTGATCGCCTTGGGCGGATACGGGCGGGGCGAGCTCAACCCATTTAGCGATGTGGATGTGATGCTTTTACACGGCGACAGCGCCGGCAAAGTTTCTCCGTATGTGGAAGGGATGGCCGAGCAAATTCTCTATTTGCTTTGGGACATCGGTTTCAAGGTAGGTCATTCGACGCGCTCGATGAAAGAGGCGTTGGCGCAGGCGAACCGCGACATGCTAACAAAAACGGCCATGCTCGAATCGCGTTTCCTGACCGGAGACCGCGCGCTCGCCCAGGAATTTCGCGATCAATTTCGAACAAAATGCGTTGATGGCTCCGAGCGCGAATATGTCGAATCGCGAATGTGCGACCAGGATGCGCGTCACCGCAAATTTGGCGACAGCGTTTACATGCAGGAACCAAATCTCAAGAACGGCTGCGGCGGTCTCCGTGATTACCAGAATTTACTCTGGATGTCGTATTTCAAAGAAGGCGCCCTGACTACGACGCACCTGGTCGGCCGAGATTGGTTGAGTGAATCGGACCAGCGCCGAATCGAAATGGCCTACGATTTTCTCCTGCGACTGCGGACCGACCTACATTATTTCTCCAAGCGCGCGGCGGACGTTCTCCATCTCAATCTGCAGGAGGAAATCGCACGGCGGTTGCGGTATCGGGAAAAGAATGGCCAGCGCGCAAGCGAAGCGTTGATGCGCGATTATTACAAACACACCCGAAATATTTTTCGCGTAACCGAACGCATCACCGAGCAGTTTGCCAGCGGTTACGCGACCAGCGGCACCCGCGCGCTTTTCACTTTCTTGCCGTTGCGCCGCGGTACCGAAACGAGATTGGGATCTTTCTCTGTTCGTCATGGCCAGCTTCACACCGATCGACGAGATCTCTTCAAGACGGATCCGTTGGAGATGATGCGAGCGTTTCAATTCGCGCAGGAGCACAATGTCGATTTTAGCCCCGAGTTGGAGGATCTGACCAGCCGCGCGCTCGGAGAAGTCACCCGCACTTATCGCTACGCCAAGGGACCTCGCGAAATTTTCAAAGCAATCTTATCCAACAGAGGCGACGTGGGACGCACACTCCGTCTCATGCACCGGGTCGATTACCTCGGCCGTTATATTCCGGAGTTCGGCCAGCTGACCTGTTTGGTGCAGCATGAATTTTTTCATCGCTACACCGCGGACGAGCACACCCTTCTGTGCATCGACAAGCTCGACGCATTGATTCGAACAAACGATCCGAAATTGATTGCTTATCGTCATCTTTTCGAAAATCTGGAGGATCCCTTTGTTCTTTACCTCGCTTTACTTCTGCATGACACCGGTCGAGCCGTCGGCGCCCGACCGCATTCCGAAGCGAGCGCTCTTTTCGCGCAAAGCGTGGCCAAACGCCTTCAGCTTTCGCCCGAGCAAAGGAAATCACTCATTCTTCTGGTCGACCATCACGTCTCGCTCTCCAACACCGCGCAGCAACGAAATCTCGATGATCCGGCGACGATTGTTGAGTTTGCAAATATCGTTCGCAGCCAAAAAAATCTGCACGCCCTGATGCTGCTGACGCTGGCCGACGGTCAAGGCACCAGCGGACAGAGCTGGTCGGATTGGAAGGAATCACTCGTCTGGCAACTTTTTCACGCCACGTCGCGGTATCTCGCCGACCAAAAATCCTATCACGAGCAAATCAAGATTGAACGCGAATCCCTGGAAGCAGCGGTGGCGGCCGAGCTGTCGCCCGATTTTGCGGAGGAAATCGAAGCGCATTTCGAATTCATGCCGGACAATTATTTCCGTGCGTCCCACCTCCCCGAGATCGTGAAACATATTCGCTTGTTTCGATCTTTGTTCGAGAATACCTCAGCCGAACACGATCTCGCGCTTTCGCCCGCCGCGAATTGGGAAGTTTTTCCCCAATTCGGTCACAGCATCGCTTCGTTTTGCACATGGGACCGTCATGACCTTCTGGCCAAAATCGCCGGATCGTTTTCGGTTGTTCCACTCAACATCCTGAGCGCCGACATTTTTCCGCGCGAAGACCACAGCGTTCTTGCCGTTTTCCGCGTGTGCGATACGAAAGGGCGAGCCGTCACCGAGGCACACGACCGCGTTCAGGTCGAAAACACGCTGCGTCACGCGCTCGAAGTGGAGACTTTTGAGTTTGCGCCGTTACTTGAGGAGGCGCGTCACAAGATTCAACATCGACGACTGCAGGAACTGGAATTCCCGGCCGGGATCGCAATTGATAACCGGGCGCATCCCACTTACACGCTGGTCCAGATTGAGGCGCCCGATCGCGTTGGCTTACTTTACGATTTGCTGACGGCGCTTGGGCAGGAAGGAGCAAATATCGTTCTTTCGCGTATCAGCACGCAAAAAGGCGCTGCGATCGATACATTCTATGTCACAGATCTCGCGAGTCGCAGTAAGATTACCGATTCACATCGCATCGCCGCGCTCCAGAAACGTTTGCGTTCGGCTATTTTAGGCGGAGCCGCAAAATAATTCACGCGTTGAATGAGCTGGCGCGCTTAGGCCGAATGCTTATCGTCCGGCAATTTAAATGAACGCGCTCATTCTTGCCGCTGGATACGCGACGCGGCTTTATCCGCTCACGCTGAAGAAGGCTAAGCCGTTGCTGGAAGTCGGCGGGAAACCGATCATCGAATGGCTTTTCGACAACCTCGCTTCGGTTCCGGCGCTTCAGACCGTCTACATCGTGACGAACGACAAATTCGCCAATGACTTTCAGAACTGGGCGAATGCTTACCAGGATCGACCCGCTTTCGCAAAGCTACGGCGTGACAGGCATCGTGGGATGCAGATCACCGTTATTAACGACGGATCAAAGAGTGACGATGATAAGTTAGGCGCAATCGGCGACATCAATCTGGTTTTGACACGCGAGAATCTGACCAACGACGACTTGCTCGTCATCGCGGGCGACAATCTTTTCGAACAACCGCTGAGCGACTTTGTGAACGCGGCCAAATATTCGCAAGCCACCGTCGCCGTCCACGATGTCGGAAATCTCGAGGCGATGAAAAAATACGGCACTGTCACGATCGATGGCCGCGGCGTGATCACGAATTTCGAAGAGAAGCCGCAAAAGCCAAAGAGCACGCTGGCCGCAGTGGCGCTCTATTATTACTCGCGCGAAGTGCTGCCGTTGTTCACAACCTATCTCGCCGCGGGAAATAATCCCGATCAGCCGGGGCTTTTCCTGCAATGGCTCTACACCCGCAAACCGGTCAACACTTTCGAAATCAAGGGGCGTTGGCTCGATATCGGCAGCAAAGAAACGCTCGAGAACGCAGACAAGATTTTCGCGAAGCTGTAGAGGCCGCTGGCCTCAGCGGCAGATGGCGAAGATGTCGATCTTATTTCAGCCGGCCTTCGTCGAATTCGATCAGGTCGAAGTAAGTCCGAATATCTTTGCGCCCCGCACCGCCCGATTGTTTTAGAAAGTGACTGAACCGGGCTTTTTTCGCAGCGGTGTCGGGGTGTCGGGAAATCATCGCCTGATTCCAGTGCTCAATCTCGTCGCTCGAATGTTTTACGCAGCTCGTTTCGACCCAACTTAAAATTGCGTCATCGTTTTCCAAACGATGAACCGCCTCTTCGAAAGCATCGCCGTCGAGTTTGAGAAAGCTGAGGAGGTGTTTGTCGAACCCGACCGTCTTGTAGTTGTAACCATCAAGCAATCCCTTGCGATGGAGCTTGGCCTTGTCGATCAAACGCGGAAGATGAACGTAGCCGCCGAGTTTTTCGTACGGACTGCGCGGATGCAGTCTTCGCATGGAGGAAAACCTTTAGGTGGCGTGAAGGGGCTGAGCTGCACCCAGCGGCGCCTCTGACTCGGCCTTCGTTTCGGCCGCCTTCGCTTCCGGTAACAACTCGCCCTGAGTGAGATTGGCCTGACCGATGACCAGTTGCCCGGAAAACATTCCGCCCTTCTCGATCGCGATTGATTTCGCGGTCACGTTGCCCTCCAACGTACCGGTCTTGTGAATTGTCACTGAACCAGTGGCGACGATTTCACCCGACATGCGCCCCTTGATGTCGATGTTCGTCACCTTCACGCGTCGAAAGCATTGAATATCGGATTTCCGTTCGACCGTCATGTGTTGCGCGCCGATTCGACCGGGAATTTTTCCAACCAGATTAATGGTCATCGAATCCTCGCACTCGAGATTGCCTCGCAGTTTTCCTTCGATTATCGCCGAATTACAAATCACGCTGGTGCTGCTGAGATCACCCTTGCTCGTTAAATGGACGTCGCCCCGAGTGCGAATTGTTCGACTGAAGCTGGTGGCGACTTTGTAATCGCGCAGATCGATGTGCGCGCTGCAACCGGGGCAATTGGTCGACGTCGCCTGATCGCTGACTTCGTGTTTGCGCTTACATTCGAAGCAAGAGACGGCGCGATTGCGTTGCCGGCTCCAAATGCCTTCGAGCTTGCGATGAAGCGATAGCTCCTCGGCAGGAGCGGAATCGTCCTTGAGTTTCAGGCCAGGCTTGGGCGCTGAAGGTGAAAATGAACGACCGCACTGGCGGCACAGGGTAGACTTCGCCGCCACATATTCCATCTGCTTAAAGCCACAGTGCGGACATTCCACACTGGCCTTAGCAGGCGACGATTTGGTCACTAGTTCAGTAGGCGAAGGTCAAACTTTAACCGCGAGCCGCGAAGGCAGGCTTGGCTGAATCTTCGTGGCGAACAACTTCTGGCCGGCTGCTGGATGCCGCCTTGACACTCATCCCGCTGGAAACTTCCGACTTTCCGATAAAGGTGGCGCCTTCCTCAATAATGAGCCGCGCGGCCTTTAAATCTCCCTGCAGCGTGCATTTCGATTTCAATTCGCAACGCTCGCTCACGGTGATGTTCCCCTGCACCTTGCCGTAAATCGTGATGGATTTTGTTTTTATTTCCGCGCGAATGTCTGCGTTTTCGCCGACTGTCAACGCCCCATCGGAATTAATTTCGCCTTCGACTTTTCCATCGATCAAAAGCTCCTTTTGGAACTTGATCGTGCCTTTAATTTCGACGTCGCTGGAAAGGACGTCTTTACCGGAATGTTCAGCCATAAACTTTTTGTAATCGCTTGTTGATGATTTTGGTTGGTCGCTGTAGGCGGATCGGTTGGATTCTTCAGCCCCCGAGTTCGGCGATCCTTCTGCAATCGGAGAGACCGTTCTCTGCGGGATGAATTTCTTCAACACACATCATTATTGTAAGAGTTATTCACATTGTCAACGGGTTCAAGAGAGAAAAGCCAAGTTTTTACAATTTATCCGCAAAACGGAACAAGTTTGCGGCTTGATTCTGGCCCGAAAGAACCAAATACGGCGGTGCCCGTCCCGGCGTCCGGTCAAGAACGCAACCGACCGCGTCGTCCGGAATCGTAATGACGAGCAGATTAGCGGCATTTTGAGCTACCCGGTCCAAATCATAGGCTAAAACGCAGTCCGCCTGCCGATTCCGAAGGGTCTCACGCGCGCTCAAGGTCAAAATCTCGACAAAGGGTAAAACAATCCGAGCAATTCGCGGCAATCGAAAATTCAAGGTGGGCCCGCCTGGATTCGAACCAGGGACCAAGGGATTATGAGTCCCCTGCTCTAACCGCTGAGCTACAGGCCCATTTACCTATGAAAATTACCGCAAACCAGCCAACCGATAAAATCACAGTTTATCCGTTGCTTTCATTTGACGGCTTCCGGTAATCACCACGGCTAAAATATTTTTCAAGCCAAACATAGAGGCAGATAAACAGGTAGCGACTGCCCATCTCTTTGATTTTCAGCTTCGCGATTCCACTTTGGCGATTACGCCAGGTGATCGGGATCACCGTCCAGTTGTAGCCACGAACAATCGCCTTAAGTGGGATTTCGACGGTCAAATTAAAATGCTGCGACAAAAACGGTCGGCAGCCACCAATGACTTCGCGGCGATAAGCCTTGAAGGCATTGGTGATGTCGTTCGGTCTAATTCGAAAAAAAATACGAATAAAAAGATTGGCGGTGCGATTAATCCAGAATTTCAACCAAGGGTAATCGATCACGCCTCCGCCTTTGACGAACCGGCTGCCGAAAACGCAGTCGTAACCTTCGTTCAACTTTTGCCAGTAACGCACGACGTCGCGGCAATCGTCCGACTCATCCGCCATCATCACGACCAGCGCGTCGCCTTTGGAATTGTCGAACCCGAGCACAACAGCGTTCCCGAATCCATGGGGTCCGGGATTATGAATTGGTCTCAGCGTCTCAATTCGCTTTTGGATCTGTTGAAGGATCTCCCAAGTTCTATCCATGCTGCCATCGTCGACAACAACGATTTCATGGGGAACATTATTTAGCCGTAGCTCCACGTGCAGGTGTTCAACAGTCGAGGCGATGCATTTCTCCTCATCACAGGCCGGGATGACAACCGATAGGAGCTGCAGCTTTCGCGCGCTCGCGGCGTCCCGCGGGCCGACTCTGAGGTCGCCTGATCGAACAGGGGTTGGAGCACCGGTTGACATTGGTCTGCCCATTGTGCGACTTCCGCGACCATTTCCGCTAACGGTTTTTTGTGGCCGTCATCTCGTCCGCCCGAAAAGGCGAGTCGAGTCGCCAACGTAAATTCGGACATCGTTCGGCCGGGTTGCGGGTTCGCTTTCGATTGGCAAGCTAACCCGGTTCAAGTTTTGACAGATGGTGGTTAGTTCGCACAAGGACAGTAAGTTCTCCACGCCACCCAGAGACATTGCCGACCCAACCCCTCCACTTCTCGGAGCAGCTGTACAATCGCTTCGATATCAGCCAGTCTCATGAAATGTTCGCGTGGTGAGCCGCGCGGCAGGACATATTAAAGGTGCCCGGTTGGAACGCGTCGATCCTCCGGACAAAAAGCGTACGGAGAGGAAGCGCTCAAGCGTGTTCAACAGTGGTTGTGCTTGCCCGCGTATCGAAACGGCAAACCGGTCCAGTCCGCGACACACATTAAGTTCTACTTTGTGCCGGCATTCTACCGGCTTCAGGAGAAGGTGTTCGATGTGTGTCTCTAGCGCTTTGCTTCGAGTAATTCGGCGATCGTTTCTTCCAGCTTCGCGGCCGAAACCGGTTTCTTGAGATAGGAATCGCCGCAAACCGAAAGCGCCGCTTCCTGTTCCTCGTCGCTGGCATAAGCAGAATAATAAAGCACCGGGACTTTCGGCTGCAGAAGGTGGATCTTTTGACATAATTCGATCCCGCTGCCGTCCGGCAGCCTCACGTCCAAAATGCAGAGGTCGAATTTGAATTGTTTGGCGAGCTCCAACGCTTCCCCGCTCGTTCCGGCCGTCGCCACGACATAGCCAAACTCGTGCAGCGAAGCAGAGATCAACAACCGAATATCCGGCTCATCATCGACATGAAGGATTCGGGCGTTCATGGTCTTGTCTTTTCAGCACTCATCGGGCCAGAACGTATGCATCTTTGCGCAAGGGCTCGGAAAGGCAGTCGTCTGCATGGGAAATTGTTAGATCGATATCCAGGCAGTGGCAATTCCGCCATCGGCGCCGATGGCGACGCCGCTGATGTTTTCAGAAGTGGTGTGACGCGACAAAAACAGTCGCGACCAGAAAACGAGTGCGGCCAAAATGAATGCCGCGGAACCACAAAGCGGGTTCACCCGAAAGAGAATCACGGTGCAATAAGTCGCAAACAGAGTGTGCAACGAAATTTTGGACCAATGGTTTATGATCGCGGCCGATATCAGCAACAGGAGCGTGATCACGCCGCCGCGAAGAATGTAAGGCGGCGCGTGCACCAGCCACATCACGATTGTGCCGAAAGCGGAAAGTGGAATCGCGATCGGGTAAAAACGTTTTCGTTCTTCACGGACGGAGACATCAGCGTCGGCCCAACGACCGGAGCGAACACCAAAAAACAGAAGCAGACCAGTCGGCGCGATGACGGACAGAAATATTGCCGCGAGAAGAGAAATAGCGAGGCGCGAGGCCAGTTGCGTCGTGACCACAATCCCAACGCTGATCGTGACAAAGACCAACGGATGCCCGATCCACGAAACAATAACGGCCAGTCGACGCGATAAGATCGACATTGAGCAAGATCGACAATCAGACCGCCGGCAGAATCTTTCCACTGACTTCACCGAAGCCGAGACGATACCCTTCGCCCTCGCACCAGCCGCTGATGGCGAGAGTGTCCCCGTCTTCGAGCCATTTGCGCGTCTCACCGTTCGGCAACGTCAGTGGGTTTGCCCCCCGCCAGGTCAACTCGAGCATGCACCCGCGCGAGTCTTCGTTTTCGCCGCTGATCGTCCCGCTTGCGAGCAGATCGCCGGGTTGAAGATTGCATCCGCCAACGGTGTGATGCGCGAGTTGCTGCGAAGCGCTCCAATAAAGATTCTGAAAATTCGTTTGTGTAATTCGGTGTGGCGATTTCATCTTCGCTGTTTGCAATTTCGCTTCGAGTTGGATGTCGAACGTGAAATCGTTTGTCGCTCGAAGGTAAGACAACGGTTCGGGATCCTGCCGCGGCAACGGTTTACGAAAAGGCTCCAGCGCTTCTAACGTCACAACCCACGGCGAAATGCTGGTGCAAAAGTTTTTGGCCAGAAACGGACCGAGCGGTTGGTACTCCCATGCTTGAATGTCGCGCGCGCTCCAGTCGTTCATCAACACGAAACCGAAAATGTGATCGGGCGCCTGATCGATCGGCACCGGTTCGCCTAACGGATTGCCGGGGCCAATCAAAAACGCCATCTCCAGTTCGTAATCCAAGCTTTTGGTCGGGCCAAAAATCGGCGCCGCGGCATCCGGCGGTTTGATTTGTCCTTGTGGACGCCGCACTTCCGCTCCACTCGCCACGACGGAACTGGCGCGGCCGTGATACGCCACTGGCAACCATTTCCAATTCGGCATGAGCGCATTCTCGGGCCCGCGCAACATCGTGCCGACATTGTGGGCGTGATGATAAGAGGAATAAAAATCGGTGTAGTTACCGATCCTGGCCGGCAACTGCATCACAACATCGGTTTGCCGATGAAAAACACGCTCCCGCAATTTCTTGTCGTCACGCAACGTCGCCAACTCACCCGACAGAAGTTTTTGGAGAATCTCTCGCACCTTGCGCCAGGCTGGCCGACCGAGCGCCAGAAATTCATTCAACGAATCCTGCGAAAACAAACCTTGGCTTGGTAGATCGGGGAATTGTCCCGCTCCTTCCAGAATGGAAAGATCGACAACGTACTCGCCAAGCGCGACGCCGACCCGCGCTGCGCTTTCGCGCGGCTTGAAAACGCCGAACGGCAAATTCTCCAGCGGAAAATCCGAATCGCGCGGAACGTCGATGAAAGATTTGAGGGCCATCAAGAAAGAAGATCCAGCCCGCGCAAATCCTCGCGCGGCTCGTCAAAGCTGCAGCTGCCGAACGAAGTGACGAATTTTCGGCGCGCTTTAATCCGATCAAGAGTGATTTCCCAATCACGCCAGGCAAAGACGGTGTCGTGAAATTCGAAGGAACTCGAACGCTGGTCCTCGAGCATCTCAATCGTTTGCGCTTCGTCCCAATGATGCTCGGCCGAAAGAACGCCGGCTCCAAGCACATTGAGAAACCCGTGCATCTCGGTTTTCACTTCATCGCGAAATTGCCGGATCGGATGATGGAGGCCGGCGGTGAATTTGATTGGGACGTGATGCTTTGTTGAACCAAGGATTGCCCGCGCGATCTGCACCGAGTTCGGAAAGGCATCCACTGTCACACCGCCAGTGCGCAGTTTGTAGCCGAATGCCGGCTGTTTCGCGCGCGCCAGTAAAGCAATTGTTTGCGCTGCCGATTCGGCCGGCGTTTCCCAAAAAGTTTGCAACTTCAAATCTGCGAGCAAACCAGCCGCCTCATTCAGTTTTGCAAGATCGACATCCGGAGGAGCGAGCATTTCAAGCTGAACGACGGAGACAAGATCGAGATGCTGCTTTTGAAACGAACGGATTATCTCGGCCGCATTCTTCAGCTCGGACAGAAAATCCTTTGCATTTTCGGCCTTCGCGCCCAAAGCGGAAATGCGCAGCGGATGCTGCTTGTCGAATTGGGAAACGAACGCCGCCGCGTCTGAGAATTTTGTGACCGGCAAAACAAACGTCGATAACATCCAGGAATCGGGCGCGCGAACATACTGTGCCTGGTTCTTGAGCGCGGGTTCGAGTTCGAGGTCGCACGGCGGAAACATTCCGGCGTAGTCGATCGAGCGAACGAGCAGCGCGCGAACGGAAGCAGCTGACATGACCTAAACTGAACAGTGTACTAAGAGGCCTAGTCAACAATTTACACAAAAAATGAGTGCAACTCGGCCCTGCGTTAGAAAATCTTTTCTTTACTTCATGATACCAGAATCGGCCCTTTGAGGTCACGGTCGCTTCTGGCCCCCAAACGTATGGCCTTTCGGTCCGCGGCGAGGAAACGGTCGCGCTCGTCCAATTTGCCAGGAATGGCGGAGGGAATTTTGACGAATTGAAAGCGATGCCGCGCGACAAGGTTGCCGGTAAGGTAGTGTCCTAATTTGACGGCACTGGAGATGCTGGGACAAGAAGCGTGACAAACTATCTCCTAGGCTTCTTGGGCGTGTTCGTGATCGTCATCACGGGCTTTGCCCGGCATTAATTTTACAGGCACCGAGGCTGCTTAAACAGATTTCCCTCAGGCTGGAAAGAATCCCAATTGGGCTTCTCCATTAGCGCGGCACTAGGAGTCACTGGTGCCGCGCTTTTACTTCAATTCTCACGGCAAATTGGACACTACCGCCGGTAAGTAGAACTTGACTCAAGGGCCGGTAAGCCTCAGAACGGCGTTCCGCTTTGTGGCCAGGCATCTAGCAGTTGGGGGGTACTACGCGTTAGCGGGGTTGCTTTTTGCCCCGATCATAATTCCTAACACGGGAGCGAGCGCTGCATCCGAAAGACCTCAGATTACCGCTATCATTAAAGAAGCGACTTTCTTAATGAAGGATGCCAATTCCCGAACCGCTTCAGTTGGCGATCGCGTCGGCGAAGAAAACGAGATAATCACCGGCGCAGATTCGCGCGTCGAGCTCACCTTCGACAATCAAGGCGTGACACGTCTGGGCGCGAACGCGGCGCTAACACTGAAGTCAAAAAATGTCATCGAATTATCGCGCGGTGCGCTGTTGCTTGATTTTCCGGGCAATAACAAAGGCAAGGTGCAAGCAGGCGCGATGTCGGCAGTGGTTAGTCGCGCAACTGCGTTGCTTGAGTATCACCCGACGGTTTTCAAATTCCTCGTGCTTGAAGGCACGACACGGTTATATCGACCCGCTAGGCTTGGCGATTCTGTTCTGGTTCATCCCGGCGAAATGATCTTCGGAAATGCGGCGGCTCCCCTAACTGATCCGGTCAATTTCGATATCGAACGGTTCGTAAAAACTTGCCCACTGGTTCAGAATTTCCTGCCACTTTCAAACGAACGATTGATAACGGCAGCGAGCGAGCGCCAGCAAAAAGCAAAATCGAAGAGGAGGTTGCTCGATACAAATCTGGTAATCTTTCGAGGCAGCTCGTTGGTTTCAGTCGTCAACTCATCAAGTGTAAGTGCCGCGCCGACGCCCGAACCCACGCGCGCAAGCGCTTCCAGTCGCATACCACCACCGCCTTCCCAGGAAGCCCGACCTTGAGAGCCAAAGCCATCAGTCACTCAAGGGTCGGATTGAAACCGCGGTTGTTAACCATTAGCCGGGCGCTCTTGGCGTGCATGCTCGTGTTACTAGCAGCCGATGGCGCTTCATTACAAAGCGCGCGTCTTTCTCAAGTAATCCAAGATGTAAGCTTGCTTGAATCAAATGCTACAGCTCGTTCCGCCGCTCTAAATGAAGAGGTCAGAACAGGAATGGCCGTTCGGACCGGCACGGAATCGAGAGCAGAGCTGACCTTCACCGATCTGACGGTAACCCGTCTTGGCGCAAACACGGTTTTCAGTATGAACGGAAACGCTCGCGAACTTGATCTCGCCAGCGGATCTGTTCTCCTGGAGGTCCCACCGAAAAGCGCGGCTGCAACGATTAAGAGCCAGGTGGCCACGGCGGCAGTGCAAGGTGGCACCGCGCTTTTCGGAACTGGCCCACCTACAAAATTTCTGATCCTGGAAGGCATTGGGACTTTCTATCCTACGGGGCATCCGGGCGAAGCCGTCACGCTCCACGGCGGTGAAATGGTAATGCTGACGGCAGACGGGCACATAACTCAACCAGAAAAGTTTGATGTAAAAAATGTTGTCGAAACCTCGGCCCTGATCGTCGATTTTCCTGACCTGGCGAACTTGCCGCTGATTTTGCAGGTCATCGATCAGCAGACGACGCAATCAAGCCCCGGCGCAAGTCCGCCTCCAACAAAAGACATTGTCGATATAATCTCTCAAAACATCGTGTCGAACCCGGGCGCAAGCCCTCCGCCTCCGCCAACACCCTTCGCGACGCCGAGCGAATTCGGACCGCCATCAACAATCACGTCACCGGATCCGTACTTGATCAGTTCCAGAACGCAGATTCAAACTGACCCATCGATTACCACCAACGGTACCACCAACGGCGTGACCGATTTTGGAAAGCTTTATCGCGGCACCGCACTGGATGGCACGCCGTCGGAATATCTGTTCGGCGAAGCGCCGACGTCGTTCGATCAAATGGTGTTCAGCGGGTTGCAGAATAATCTACCGGTTGCGGTCTTCAAATTCTCGGACCTTGAGCTAACCGGTAATCCAACAATCATCGTCCCATCTGGCGGCGCGACCCATCTTGCGCTGGTAGCAGTCGGCACCATCACTTCCGGAGGTCCCGGAGGAACGTTGACGTTCACTGGCATCCCGCGCCTTGATTTCATTACGCAAGATGGCTCGATCAATCTTGGATCGCAGATTTCATTTTCCGGGATCGACCACCTCAGCTTTTATGCCCGGGGCTCAAGTTCCAATTTGACGCTGGCGAGCCCTATTTCAGGCGGCAGCGTCGTGGATTTGTACTCCGGAGGGACGGTACAGGTAAATGGGAACATAACTGTGACAGACCAGTTCTCGTCCCTTTCCGGCGGAGATTTTCTCGCAGGATCGGGGGTGATCACCGCGACCAACGTCGATATTGAATCGCTTTCCAACATTAACATCGACGGAAGCAAGTTCCCTAATCCGCCCGATAACAGTGGCTCCTTTGTTTTGAATGCAGCCAATACTTTGAACGTCGCCGTTACGGGCGGCGGTCAACCTTTCGGCTGGGACACACTGACCGCGACTGCGACTACAATCAATCTCACAAGTTCGACGCCAACGACACTTGATTTTTCCAATTCGAGCAGTGTGACGTTCACTGCCGGAAGCGGCGGGATCAATGCGCCGAACATTGATTTCATTGCCGGCGATCTGACGCTGACTTCGGGCGGCGACATCAGTGTTCATGGCCTCGACGTTGTTAATAATACGCTGAGCAACACGGCGACCGCCACCGGTTCCTTTACGGCCGCGAGCAACGTCAGAATCAGTACGCTGATGGCGGGCACTTTCATTTCCATCGGAGGTAACGCTCTCGTAAGCAATATGACGGCTGGATCGACAATTGATGTGACTGGCCAGCTCGGGGCATTCGGGACAGTTGCAGCCGGCGGCAACATCACCGCAAACGGTGTCGACGTGGAGAACATCAATGCGCCCAATGGCGTTCTCACAGTTGGGTCGAATGGCATCACGGCCTTTGTTGTTTCGCCTGGCGGCGCAACGGTGCAGGAGACGTTTAATATCAACTCCATCATTTCACCGGTTGGGATCGATTACAGCGGTAATCAATTCAACGGGATCGACGGCCACTCATCCGGCGGCTTGCTTACAATCAACGCCACTACTCTTACTTTCGATTCGGCGACTGGGATAGGGAACACGAATTTCAACGGCGCGGACGCCGGAAGTTTCAGCGGAGGCGGCCCAACTAACGGCGGTGATGGCGGCACTTTCATCGTTAACACGACCGGCGACATTACGGCCAATCATGGTGCGGACATTACCGCAACGACTGGATTGAACACTGCTGCCGGGGTCTACAGCGGAGCAGGCGGGTCGGTCACTCTACTCTCGACGGGAGGCATGGTGACGGTGAACGACACTATTCAAGTGTCATCTGATGATTCTGCGGCTCCGCGGCAAAGCGCCAGCGGCGGCACGATTGATTTGCAAAGCAATTTGACTACTGGCACGGGAATTACCGTTGGCGCAAATGGACAATTACTCTCCTTGGTCAACGCGAACGCACCCGGCCCGGGCGGTTCGATCACGTTATCGACGAAGGGCGCGGACATTATCGTTAACGGAACGATCGAAGCCGATCGCGGCACGATCACGATGGATCAAAATGATCCGGTTGGTCCGACGCCGGTAATCACGATCGATGGCGCCACCCTAACGAGTGGCACGTTGAACATCACCGGCGCTGGCGATGTGAACATTGGGTTGAGCAACCCCGTAACGATGACTGTTGCCAACGATGCGACTGTCCAGATTCTCGGCAGCGGGGCGGCATCCGCGGCGATCGATTTCAATGGCGGTAGCTATAATGTTGGTGGGACGTTCCTTAGCACCATTGCCGGAGATGGAGCTATCACGTTCAGCAATGCCACTGTCCGCGCCGACATCGTCAAGGTCGGCGTGTTCGGCACTAACGGCACGCTCACAATCGGCGGCGGCAGCATCTCTGCGAATACCTTGCTTCAACTTTATGCGCCCGGCAGCAACGGGTCGATCGACTTCATCTCCAACGTGACGTTAAGCAATCAGAGTTCGGCGGTGGTCATCGCTGCAAACAAGGTGACAATCTTTAATGGTGTCGTCGTAACCATCGGAGGAAGCACCGATCCAGCGTCAGTCTTTACCAACATCGCGAATTATACCGGGTTTGGTGGCAACGGCAGCACGACGGGGACTTTTGCCGGCAACGGGGCCACCACACAACCTTTGTCAAGTGCGCCGCCGTTCGGTAGCGGTGGCGGGCCGTCCGTCACTACCATTACGTATTTGGGCGCGCCCGCCGGAAACTGGAGCGATCCGACGAGTTGGAACCCGAACACTGTGCCTAACAATTCCGGCGGTAACCTTTATAATGCGGTACAATCGGCCGGAACGCTCACTCAGGACATTGTCTCCGGCGTCACCATCCAACAGTTCCAAATGAGTGGCGGAACGCTGCAGCTGACTAATCCGCTGACCTTGAACGCGGGATTACAATTCAGTGGCGGCACAATTCAGGGTGGCAATCTTTTTACTGCCGGCACAAGTAACCAATCCGCGTTAATGACCGTCAACGGCACCACCATCAGTAACAGTGGGACCTACAATGTTAGCTTTGATGGCAGCAACGTCTTCAGCGGCTCAGCGACCTTTAACAACTCGGGCACGCTGTCTAAGACCACTGGGACTGGAACCGACAACTTTAACATTCCTCTCAATAACTCTGGCACTGTGTCGTCGGAAAACGGCACGCTGCTCTTTTCTGTCGGCGGGACGAGTGCCGGTACATTCTCGGCAGCCGCCGGCGCGACCGTGGAGTTTGCCAGCAATTGGACTTTCACTAATGGGACACATTTTTCCGGAGCGGGCACCATCCAATTGGACAACAACACCACGACAAATCTGAGTGGGACGATTACCAACAGTGGCACAATCTTAGTTAACGCGGGCGCGAACAATGCCGACTTGCGCATCGCGGACGGGACGATGCTGACCGGTGGGGGCAACGTGATCTTGAGCGAGAATGGCAACGCTCGCATTTTTGGCACGGCCAACACCGGCACCGAGACATTGACCAACGTTAACAACACGATCTCAGGAGCGGGACAGATTGGGGCAGGCAACTTGATTGAGTTCATCAACCAGTCGGCCGGAGTGATCGACGCCACTTCCAGCACCAATGCACTAATCATTACTCCCACGAACGACAGTACGCTGGTAAGTGCCAATGGCGGGGGCTTTGTTAACCAGGGACTTTTGGAGGCCACCGCCGCGGGCGGACTGGTACTCAGCGGCGGCCAGTTTAACAATAATGGTGCGACGATTGAGGCAATTGGCAGCGGCAATAACGTGTATCTTGAAAATAGCGTCACGATTTCCGGTGGAACGCTGAGCGACAGCGGGGGTGGCCTGATAGAGACTGCCGCGGGCCACGCCGCGACCCTGGATGGAACGAGCCAGGGTGCGCTCACCGTTGCCGGCACCTATCAGGTTACCAACAACAGCACCACCTTCCTGAAGGGCACGATTACTAACACAGGCACAATCTCAATCAACGCGGGCGCGAACAATGCCGACTTGCGCATCGCGGACGGGACGATGTTGACCGGTGGGGGCAACGTGATCTTAAGCGATAGTCCCAACGCTCGCATTTGGGGTACGGCCAACAACGGCACCGAGACATTGACCAACGTTAACAACACGATTTCGGGAGCGGGACAGATTGGGGCAGGCAACTTGATTGAGTTCATCAACCAGTCGGCCGGAGTGATCGACGCCACTTCCGCGACCAATGCGCTGATCATCACTCCCACCACCCAGAGCGCGGTAGTAAATCCCAATGGCGGGGGCTTTGTTAACCAAGGACTTTTGGAGGCCACCGCCGCGGGCGGGCTCGTGCTCAACGGCGGTCAGTTCAACAATAAAGCTGCGATGATTGAGGCAGTTGGCAGTGGCAATAACGTGACTCTTGAAAATAGCGTCACTATTTCTGGCGGGACGCTGAGCGGGAGTGGTCTGTTCCAGACTGCCGCCGGCCACGCCGCGACCCTGGATGGAACGAGCCAGGGTGCGCTCACCATTGCCGGTACCTACCAGGTTACCAACAACAGCACAACGTTCTTGAACGGCACGATCACTAACACTGGCACAATCTCAATTAACGCGGGCGCGAACACTGCCGACTTGCGCATCGCGGACGGGACGATGCTGACCGGTGGGGGCAACGTGATCTTAAGCGACAGTCCCAACAACCGCATTTGGGGCACGGCCAACACCGGCACCGAGACATTGACCAACGTTAACAACACGATTTCGGGAGCGGGACAGATTGGGGTGAGTAACTCGATTGAGTTCATCAACCAGTCGGCCGGAGTGATCGACGCCACTTCGGCGACCAATGCGCTGATCATCACTCCCACCACCCAGAGCGCGGTAGTAAATCCCAATGGCGGGGGCTTTGTTAACCAGGGACTTTTGGAGGCCACCGCTGCGGGCGGGCTCGTGCTCAATGGCGGTCAATTCAATAACACTGGGGGAGTTATCCTCTCCGATGGTATTACGTCACAGGTACAACTCATCAACAACGTCAGCGTTACCGGCGGGACCCTGCGCACTACTAACGCCGGCAATTTCTCGATCGCCGGTAATGCCGCAGTAGATCAAATAACCGGAACCTCAGGGACAATCACGGTGACGGCTGCCGGCGCACTCTCCGCTGTAAACGGTATCAATTTCAACGGAGTAAATGGCGGCCCCGGCGGTACGCTGAGCCTCTCCGCTCCGTCCGTAACGTTCGGATCTGCCGCTAGCCAGATCAACGGCGCGCTGTTGAATGGCGGAGACGCGACCGGTCCTTCTTCGCCGGGGGGAAATGGTGGAACCTTTAGCGTGACCGCAACCAGTGGCGACATCACGGTGGGAAGTGATATCGAAGCTTCCACTGGCGCAAACGGCAGCAGCGTTTCCACCGGTGGAACGGGTGGCACGGTGAACCTGACCGCAAACAGTGGCCAGATAACGGTCAATAACCGGATTCAAGTTTCGCATGATGCCGGAAGTCGCAAAAGCGCGGCTGGCGGGAACATTAATATCACGAGTGGCAAAACGAGCGGCGTTGCGATTGACCTTGCCAGCGGCGCGCAGTTGCTGGCTTTGCTCGATGCCGCCGCACCAGGTCCTGGCGGAAAGATCGCGATCATGGCGACGTCACCGACGAACAACACTAGCAGCGTTAATATTGACGGAACGGTGCAAGCCGATCGCGGCACAGTCGACATCGAGCACGCCGGGGATAACGGTCAGGTCAATCTTTCGAGCGCCGATGTTCGCGCGGATATCGTGAAAATCGGCGCGTTTGGGACGAACGGCCAACTTATCATTGGCGGCGGCGCGATTTCCGCGGATTCACTGTTAAAGCTCTATGCGCCGAGCAGTAACGGCACGTTAGACTTCGTTGCAAATGTCACGCTGAGCAGCGGCACGGAAATGGACTTGGCCGCTAACACGATCACTATCAATTCCGGCGTTACGGTCACGATCGCGGGCGCCGGCGGCGCGGCCAACATTTATACTAACAGCGCCAATTATTCCGGGTTCGGAGGATCGAATCCATCGAACGGCACATTCGCAGGAAACGGCGCGAAGAACCCGCAACCGCTCGCAAGCGCACCAACGTTCGGTACCGCTCCTAGCTCATTCTCTTCCAGCGGCACGACAGGCATAAGTAATCAAACCTTATCGAGTCGGAGTATCAGTCCGTCCGTTAACACAGCGGGCAGCGCCATCAGTGTGAGCAACTCAGGGCAGCTGCTTTCGCTGCTCAATGCCTCCACTCCCCCTCAAGGTGGAAAAATCATCGTTTCGAGTACTGCAACTCGCTCTTCTACCGCTGCCAAACCCACGGCGCGATTAGCGCCAGATGGCGGTGGAAAAAGCGCGCCGAGCAGCTCCGGAACCCGGCAATTCTCCGCGACGGTGACTGCACTTGCACGCACTCAATGAGAATGCACCACATAAGAATTTCCTGTTCAGCAGGCTGGGCAATCATGCTGTTCCTGATCACACCCCTCTTCTCTGCCCAAGCTCAGACTGCTCAGCTGAATCAGATGGCACTCGTTCAAGCCCAGAACCAACCTCTGGTCCAGGGGACAATGCCTTCTCCTGGAGGGATTGGCAATGAGGTGCCGGCCAGCCCCAACGATGCCGATTTAGGCGATCAGCAAATCTTAAAACCCGCTGAAGCACATCAGCCGTTTAGTGCCTTGTTCACGACTCCTATTTTTTTCACCTCGAACGTCGCCCTCACAAACCGCGGAGAGGCAAGCGATCTCGTGGTGGCGCCGACGGTAGGCGCGTTTTACGATTCAAAACTTACGCAGACTCTTTACGCGCACATTGGTGCACAGGAGCAGGTCTTTTATTATGACAAGTACACCTCATTCAATTTTGGAAGCCTCGATTGCCAGGCTGGCCTGGCTTATTTCATGCCGGGCCTCCATAACTTGATGCTGCGGGCTTGGTACGATTTCAACCGTCTGACGTTTGCCGACGAGCTCGGCAACGAGTTTTTTTCCAATCACCAGATTCTCTTGGACGCGGAACTGCCGTTTAAATTGGGCCGCGCCCAGCAGGTTTCGCTTGGCGCGGACGCGAATCTAAGCGTTGGGGCGGATCACCAATTTCCGAGGCGCAACGATTATGAAGCCTATGTTGCCTACTCGGTCAACCTGACACGGGCCTTTTTGATCCAGGCGGGCGGCCGCGTGGTCGTGCGCGACTATCATCAAAATGGACGGACCGATGTGAGCGAGATTCTTTCGGCTTCAGCTACTTACCGTTTCACCAACTGGGGCGCACTGAGTGCAATCAGTTCTTTTGCGCACAATGAGGGTAACCACACAGTGTTCGATTACAATGTGGCGAACGTTGGCGGGTCGCTTGAGCTATCACTCAAATTCTAAGCAGATACGGAAGAGGTTAGTCAGAATCGGCGACCACGTGTGTCCGAGACATTGACGTCTAGAGATAACCGGACTTAAGGCGGATGCTGCTTTAGCGACGATCTTTGTGGCCTAGAATTGAGGCCACGATTATCTCGACTTTTCTCCGGAAAGCTCATATAAACCGGCCCAAATTCAATGCCTCCGACCGAATCAGCCTCTGCCGGCGCGCTCGCAATGTGCGCTTGTCGAGGAAGGGAGTACAAGGTGCGCGACCTGATCGACGCGGCGCTGTTTCGCGCTGAACTGGATTCGAATTGGCGACAATTTCTTACTGGTTTAGAAGCCGAAAAGCGGGCGGAGCAGCAGGATTTGGAACTCGATCATGACGCGATCGACGACGCAGCGGAGCTTTTCCGCTACGCACACGATTTGATTACGGCGGAGGAGACAGAGCAATGGCTGGAAGCCCGCGGGTTGAATCTCGCAGATTTCACCGACTACTTTACGCGACAGCATTGGCGCTTAACCATCGACGAAAAAATTGAGCTGCCCGATGTCGATCTTGGTTCGGCGTCGCCCGAACAGCGCGAGCTTTTCACTGCGGAGCTTATTTTTTCAGATGAGCTCTATGGCTTGAATAGGCGGCTGATGTGGCGCCTAGCCGCGCTCGCGGCGACTGGTGAAAACAATCTTGACCCCGAGAAAATCAGCGCAGAGCGAAGAGCGTTTTTTGATCGAACTAAAGTTGCCGAACCAAAGTTGAACGATTGGCTGTCGCGCGTCGGTCGCGATGAGAACTGGCTCGACGAAATGCTAGCGATGGAGGTTGCTTATCAAAGTCTTTGCGAAAAAGCGCTGACCTCCGAAGCCCGGAACAAACAATTAGCCAGCTTGCGCATGCCGTTAACGCAATTCGAGGCCGAAGTGATTGAATTGGAATCGAGCGAAGCGGCCAAAGAAGCGTTGCTCTGCATTCGGCAAGATGGCATGTCGATGGAAGAAGTGGCGGCCGATGCCCGCTATCCTTATCGGCGGATCACTTTTCTGCACGAAGCAGTCCCCGAAGAATTGAAGCAGAAATTCTGGAGCGCTGCCGGAGGGGACGTGCTGGACCCATTGCCGCGCGGCGAAGGTTTCGAGCTGTATAGGATCGCGAAAAAAATTGAGCCCGACCCGACCAACCCGGACATTCAGCGCCGCATCGACGAGCATTTGCTGGAGCGACAGTTTTCCGCGCTGGCGAGCGACCATGTCCAGATCGGCCTGTGCGGAGCGTCAGTTTCAAGCGAATGAAAAAATCAGAAACGAACATGATTCGTCGGTCCTCGGCTTTCCGATTTCTTTCGGACGAGCATTTTGCCGTGCTCGAGCCGCTGTTGCAGGAGGAACATTACGACTTCGGCGACGTGATTGTCAGACAAGACGAACCCGCGGATGCGTTTTACATCTTGACTAACGGTCGGGCCCGCGCAGTGAAAATCAAAACGGACGGCGAAGAAATCCCGCTTGGAGTATTAAAGCCAGGAGACAGTTTTGGCGAGGCCGCGCTGGCAGAGGGAGGCAAACGCACGGCAACCGTGCGTTGCAGTACTGCGGTCGATGTCCTGCGAATCGATCGAAACGATTTCCTTCAACTAGTCGCTCAGGCGCCCGACCTCCGGCATTACATCGAAATGATAGGCCGCAACCGTGCCGTGCAGAGTTTCCTCTATCAATTCAGTAATTTTGGCCGGCTGCCCGGGCCCGCTCTGCGCGGCATGATCGATCGCTTAGTGCCGGTGGGTTTTGCCAAGGGCAACCTGATCATTCGCCAAGGCGAGGCCGCCGGCCCGATGTACGTGATCGAGAAGGGACGCGCCCGCGCCTTCATCGGCGATGGAAACGGACACGAGCGTAACGTCGCATTTTATCGCGAGGGCGATTTTTTTGGCGAGTTGTCGATCTTAAACAACGCGCCGCGGGCTGCATCCATTATGGCATTCACCGATTGCCAATTGTTCGCGCTCGAACCGCAAGCGGTTCTCGATCTGCGAAACCGGTTCCCGGAATTCGACAAGCTTTTGGCCGAACGGCTCGCCATGTACGAGGCGAAAAGTGAAGCCCGTATTCCGCTCGACTTCACTGAGGAACTTCTTCCGGCCGAATCGCGCCGCACAGACAAGACCGAGCTCGACGGCGAAGAGCGCGCGGTTGAAAGCGACGGCAAAGAAGAACCTTTTGAGGATGAGCGCGGTTATTTCCGAAAAAAGCCGAAGCGCATCCCCAAGATCGAGCACGTTCAGCAAATCGACGAGATGGATTGCGGTGCGGCAAGTCTGGGAATGATTTGCCGCCATTTCGGCCGAAAAGTGAGTCTGGCGCGAATCCGCCAGCTTTGCCACACGGCGACAGACGGCACGAGTTTGAAAGCTCTCGTCCGTGCGGCCACTGAACTTGGATTGGCTGCGCGGGCACTCAAAGTTTCGCTCCGGAACTTACCGATGATGCCATTGCCGGCGATCGTCCATTGGGAGGGTAATCACTGGATTGTCCTCTACGATGTCGATCCAGAATTTGTGCGAGTGGCCGACCCAGGTCTCGGTCTGCGCAAGCTTCCACGCAGCGAATTTGAAGCAAAATGGACTGGCTACGCGGCCCTTTTCGATTACACGACGGCGTTCGACCAGGCGCCAGAGGCCAAACCCGCGCTGACGTGGATGCTTCCTTTTCTGGCCCGGTTCAAGACGTTGCTGTTCCAGGTGCTCGGTTTAGCTACGGCGGTCAGTGTTTTACAGTTGGTGTTCCCTGTATTCACCCAAATGGTCGTCGACAAAGTGATCGTCGAAAACGACCTCGGCTTGTTGCGGACAATTCTGATTGGAATGCTAGCGGCCGTCGCTTTTGTCCAACTGTCAACGCTGGCCCAAGAGTACCTGCTCGCGTTTGCGGCCGTGCGTCTGGATACCGCGATTCTCGATTTCCTCAGTCGAAAACTTCTGTCGTTGCCAATGACTTATTTTACCAGCAGGCGCACCGGCGATATTCAGCGGCGCCTCGACGGCGCCCGCCAGGTCAGGCAGTTCGCGGTGCAACAAGGAATCGGCGCGCTGCTCGCGCTGATTTATCTGATCGGCGCGATCTTTTTGATGGCTATCTACAGCCCGCTTCTCACGATCGCTTTCCTGGCTACTACTCCGCTCTATGCCGGGCTCATGATTTTTTCAGTGAAAGTGTTGCGGCCTTTATTCGCCGGAGTGGAAGAGAGTCAGGGCAAATACAGCTCACACCAGATCGATGCGATCAAAGGAATTGAAGCCGTCAAAGCCGCCTCAGCCGAGAGTGGGTTCCGTGACGCGATGCTGAATGAGTTCCTTTCTGTTTCGAAACAAATGTTCCGCGCCAGCTTCATCGTGATGTCTTACGACAGCGTCTTGCAAAGCATTGGTTTGCTTTCGACGGCGATTTTTCTGTGGGTCGGCGCAACGCAGGTGATTCAGGGGCATCTGAGCGTGGGCGGCTTCGTTGCCTTTAGCTCGCTGACCGCGATGGCTTATTCGGGAATTCTTCGAACGCTCGGCGTGTGGGACAACATGCAATTCGCGTCGGTCTTGCTAAATCGACTAAACGACATTTTCGAGCAAGAACCGGAACAGGGACACGATCGATCTCGATTAGTGCCGGTGCACAGTTTGGAAGGGCGAATCCAGCTGCGCGGAGTTTGTTTCAAATACGGCGGTCCGGAAGCACCGAACATCTTGAACGATATCAATCTCGACATTAGTCCCGGAAAAATGGTGGCGTTTGCCGGCCGCAGCGGTTCGGGAAAAACGACGCTGATCAAATTGGTCGCCGGCTTGCTGGAACCGACCGAGGGCGCGATCTACTTCGACAATGTCGATCTTCGGACTCTGAATTACCGCGACGTGCGGCGGCACATCGGAATGGTGCTGCAAGAAAATCATATCTTCAACGACACAATCGCGCGCAACATTGCCTTCGGCGATGTCGAGCCCGATCTTGATCAAGTCCTGACCGCGGCGCAGGCGGCGGCTGCGCACGATTTCATCATGCGGCTGCCGCTCGGTTACGAAACGAAGATCGGCGAGTCCGGTCTGGCCCTTTCCGGCGGCCAGAAACAGCGTGTCGCAATCGCCCGCGCGATTTACAATAACCCGCCGATCCTGATTTTTGATGAAGCAACCAGTTCGCTCGACACCGAATCGGAGCGCGCAATCCAGGACAATCTTGGTCGACTGACGGCGGGCCGAACCACCATTGTGATTGCGCATCGGCTCAGCACCATCCGTGAAGCCGATGCCATCGTAGTTTTGGAAAGAGGAAGCGTCGCCGAGACCGGAACGCATGACGAACTGATGAATCAACGCGGCCTATATTATTACCTGTCTAGCCAGCAGCTGGGCGTTTGATGAAACATTCACGATGAATTTGAATGCACCACAACGCGGTTCTTTCGAAGCGGAATCCGAGATGCTGCCACAAGACCCGCCACCGTGGATCGTTCGGAGAACGGCCTGGCTTTTGATCGGAGCATTTTTCACGGCGCTTCTGCTCGCCCTGCTAATACGACTGCCGGAGACGGTGCATTGTCCGTTCATCTTGGTGCCGGCCACTGGGGCCGATCCAATTCAGGCGGCGCATCAGGGCATCATTACTCGAGTTTCGGTGACGGAAGGTCAGACCGTGAGTAAAGGCTCCGAGCTGTTTGTACTTCGCTCAGACGAAATTCACGCCTTGGACACACAATTTCAGACATTAAGCGAAGATTTGCGAACAAAACGGGACGGACTCGAGCGAAGCGAGACTGCCTACAAAGCTCAGCTCAATATAAAGCTGGCTGAGATCGAACAGGCCAAAAGCGAGGTAAATTTTCGAGAGAACCACACCAAGACCAGTCGCGATTTGGTCGCGCGAATAGAGAAATTAGCCCAGGAAGGCGGCATCTCGGAGGTCGATCTGATTAAGACGCGCCTCGATCTGGCCGCCTCGGAAAAAGACTTCAGTATTTCTCAACGAACGGTCCAGCAAACACAGCTCGATCGCGAGCGAATGGAAAGCGAACACGCCAAGGTGCGGAGCGAGCAAATTTCTGAAATCGGGAACTTGAAAGTCCGCGTGGCGGCTCTGAAAGCCGACTTGGAAAACTCGCAACAAAACTTGCTGACCGTGCGCAGTCCGTATGACGGGGTGGTCATTTCCCTCGACCAGCGAACCGTTGGGAGCGTGATCCAACAGGGGCAGACGCTCTGCCAACTGGCACAGCGGAACGCCCAACTGCGAGCCCGCCTGCTTCTAACTGAGGCCGGCTTTCCGAAGCTCGCTGTCGCGCAAAAGGTTCGTTATTTCTTCGAAGCGTTTCCTTATCAGCGGTACGGGGCGGTGACCGGAAAGCTGGATTGGATCAGCCCTTCGGTGGTGAGTTCAAGCGATGGTCCGCGTTTTATTGGAACGGGTTCCCTCGAGAAAACCACGATGCCAGCGCAACGCGGCCTGTCTCTTCCGCTTCGAGTCGGAATGAAGGGCGAGGCGCATATTATCGTCGGTGGGCGGACAATGATCGAGTACGCCTTCGAACCAGTGCGTCAACTGAACGAGAACCTTAAGCAATAACGTGAATCAAATGCACGAAACGCTTTCACGGCTCAAAGTTCAAGACCTGACAACGAGCAATGCTGCGATGGGGCGCTGTTTGCGCCTGGCGCTCTTAGCCGCGAAGTCCGACGTGCCGGTCGTCCTATTGGGCGAGACCGGCACCGGGAAGACTTTAATGGCGCATGCTATCCACAATTCCTCGGCCCGCGCCGAAGGCCCATTTGTCTCATTCAATGCCTCGGCCATGAGCGATACCCTGCTCGAGAGTCAGCTGTTTGGCCACGAGAAGGGCGCGTTCACCGGCGCCCAGCAAAGCGTTAAGGGAAAATTCGAGCTAGCTGACGGGGGCACGCTTTTCTTGGACGAAATCTCGGAGATGAGTCCCTTGGCTCAGGTGAAAATTCTGCGTGTGCTCGAGTACGGAGAATTCGAGCGATTGGGATCGGAACGAATGCTCAAATCCAACGCGCGAATTCTCTCCGCGTCGAATTGTTCGCTCCAGGAACGGGTCCGCCACGGGAAATTTCGGGAAGATCTTTATCAGCGCCTCAACGGCCTGACATTGCTTATCCCCCCGCTGCGGGAGCGGCTCGAAGAACTACCGGCTCTGATCGCCGCTGAATTGAAAATTGCCGGCGCCAAAGAGGGTAAGAACATCACTGCGATCCACCCCGAGGCAATGGAGAAGCTTGTTCATCACGAATGGCGCGGTAATTTGCGCGAACTAAATCACACCGTCCGGACCATGGCTCTATTTTGCGACGGCCCAGTGATTCTTCCTCAGCACGTCATTTTTCCGCCCGATCTCGAGCCAACCCATCACGAACCGGAACGTCCCGCATCCGCGGCGCTGTCGGAAAGCACCAACGGTCACCGACACGTCGATCTCAGTCTTGCCGGCGCCGTCAGGCGACACGTGCACTTCGTCTACGAACAGGCCAATCGCAATCAACGACGCACCGCCAAGCTACTTGGAATCTCCAGAGCAACTCTGGCACGACACCTTCGAAACATGGCTCAGAATCAAAGCACACCCTTGACTCAATGTTAGACAGGGTGGCCTAAAAGTAGGTCCATTGTCCTAGCAATGAATTTTACGTGATTACCAAATCTGCGAGCCGTAAGTAATTGAACGAGAAGGAACATAGCCACCACGCTTTGGAGCCTTTATTCGAGTTGGCATGAATGCTGGTAATAGGCGCTCGAAGTGAGTGCACCGAAAAACAAAAAAACAGCGGCGGGCGGGGATCTAAAGCATCCCAGCTCTAAGCGCAAAAAGGAAAAATTGATCCGCCTAGATGATCTGATTCCAAAACAGAACGTCACCGGCGGACGTCAATTGTTGTTCGGCATCACTGACGCGGAAAATACAACAAACAACCCAAAATAAGAAAGCTGATATGTCGAAATCAAAAAAGAAAAACCTCAAAGTTCGTGACCTCAAACCGAGGAAAGATGCCAAAGGCGGCAAAGCGATTCAGGGCTCGTCCCTGAGCGGCTCGTCCATGAGCGGCTCATCGCTGAGTGGCTCGTCCCTCAGTGGTTCGTCTATGTCGGGCTCGTCCATGAGCGGCACCGGCAAGGGGGTCCATTAAGGGGCCGTTTAGTCGAACGGTCTACGAATCGCGAAGAAAGGACACATGAAACAATCAAAGAAAAAAGTCAAAGTCCGTGACATGAAGCCGAAGAAAGACGCCAAAGGCGGCATCGGTGGTGGTAAGGCCGTCCAAGGCTCGTTCGTTACTGGTGGTGGCAAAGCCGTCACTGGTGGTGGCAAAGCCGTGGCCGGATCTGGTCACGCTGTTAATTAGTCATGCCGCGTCGCACCCGACGTTACAGTCGCGGTGCGACGCTTGGTTGAGCCGCACTGCGGTCTTAGTCCGCAGTGCGGCTTTTTTTGTACAGAGACAGTCTTTAAGGGAAAAGGCCGCGCACTTTCTTCGCCTTCATCACCCGTTCGACACCGGTGGCCATGGCAGCCGTCCGGTGGGAAATCTTGTGCGCTTTGGCGCGTTTGATTACTTGGGTAAACGAATGTTCCAGAATCCGGAAAAGCTTATCGGTCACTTCCGTCTCCGACCACATGAATGCCTGCAGACCCTGGACCCATTCAAAATAGGAAACGATCACGCCCCCGGCGTTGCACAAAATATCTGGGATGACGAAAATTTCGTCCCAGCGTTTTTCCAAAATTAGATCGGCTTCAGGCGTCGTCGGACCGTTCGCGCCTTCGGCCAGGATCCGACATTTCAATTTGTCGGCGTTGCTTCCGTTGATCACGCGATCGACCGCCGCCGGAACGAGGATATCGCACGGCATGGTCAGGAGATCTTTTGGGTCGACATGATCGGCTTCGTGAAACGCGCGCAGATTTCCTTTTTTTAGAACGTGCTGTTCCGCAGCTTGAACATCGATTCCTTTCGGGTTGTAAATCGCGGCGTAAGCATCGCTAATTCCGATCACGTTGACACCACTCTTGTAAGCAAGCGAAAGCGCGGCGACTGCGCCGACGTTTCCAAAACCTTGCACGATCGCGGTGCACTTTTCGGCGTCGATCTTCAACATGTCCAGCGCCCGCTCGATTAGATAAACGACACCGCGGCCGGTTGATTCCCGGCGGCCTTCGGTGCCGCCAATCGAGACCGGTTTGCCCGTGACAATCTCATTCACGGAATATCCGTGATAGACCGAATACGTGTCCATGAACCAGGCCATCACTTGTTCGTTTGTGCCCATGTCAGGACCCATCACATCAGTGTGCGGTCCGACAAACGAAATCATCTCCTGCATGTAACGCCGCGAAACCGCTTCCAGCTCGGTGCGCGATAATTTGGATGGATCGCAAGCGACGCCGCCTTTCGCTCCTCCGTAAGGCAAATTCGCGAGCGCGCATTTCCAGCTCATCCACATCGCGAGCGCCGCCGTCTCTCCCATCGATAACGAGGGCGCGAAACGTGTTCCGCCCTTGGTCGGTCCGAGCGTGAGGTGATGTTGCACGCGATAACCCTGAAATGTTTTGGTGCTCCCATCGTCCATGTGCACGGGAAGCGTGACCGCGATCGCGCGCTTGGGATACATCAGCCGCTCGCGATCGTTTTTGTCGATACTGAGGTAATCGGCGATGACCTGGAACTGGTCGCAGGCCATTTTGAAAACTTCGTCGTCGTAAATCGTCATGAACCGAGAGGCGGTGTATCCGCCGGAAAGTGCAGATGCTATTTGCCTTGGAAAATCCTCGCGTCAAATGCAAACCGCCGCAAGATCGACAATCGTTAACGAATTCGTAACGTCTCGGGCGACAATGAAAATTGAAACCCTCGCCGTGCACGCCGGCCACCGGATTGATCCGGCTACCGGCGCCGTCTCAGCCCCTATTCATCTTTCCACAACATTCGAGCGCGACGTGGAAGGGACTTACGCGCGCGGATTCATGTACACTCGCAACAACAACCCGAATCGACAGGCGCTGGAAGAAGGAGTCAGCGTGCTCGAAGGCGGCGCGGCCGCAGCGGCGTTCGCTTCCGGGACCGCCACGGCTGGAGCGATCTTTCAAGCGCTCGCACCGGGGGATCATGTGCTCGCACATCTAGACGCCTACTACGGCACGTCGCGCTTGCTCCGCGAAATTTTTCTGCGCTGGGGCCTTAAAGGCGATTTTATCGACATGAGCGACCTGGCCGCGGTCAAAAAAGCGCTGCGACCAAAAACAAAGATCGCCTGGATGGAAACTCCCTCGAATCCGTTGCTCAAAATTGTCGATCTTGCTGAGATTTCAAGAATTGTGCACGACGCCGGCGCACTCTGCGTTTGCGACAATACCTGGGCGCCTATTCTTCAGCGGCCGTTCGATCTCGGCGCCGATTTCATTCTTCACTCGACGACAAAATATTTTGGCGGCCATTGCGACGTTTTGGGCGGAATTGTAGTCGCAAAAAGCGATGGCGATCTTTTCCAACGGATCCGCAATATTCAATATGAAGGCGGCGCGGTCCCTTCGCCCTTCGACTGCTGGCTGATTTTGCGGGGAATGCGCACCCTGCCGTGGCGGATGCGCGCACACGCGGAAAATGCAGCCAAGGTAGCAGAATTTCTCGCCGATCACCGAAAGGTCGAGCGCGTGCATTACCCTGGCCTGCGTTCACATCCGGGCTACAAGATCGCACAAAAGCAGATGTCGATGTTCGGCGGAATGCTTTCGCTCGAAGTGAAAGGCGGCCGCGAACCGGCGATGAAAGTCACCACTAACACGAAAATTTTCACGCGCGCGACCAGCCTGGGCGGCGTCGAAAGCTTGATCGAGCATCGCGCATCGATAGAAGGACCGGGGACGACGTCGCCGGACGGTTTAATCCGGTTATCGATCGGTTTGGAAAACTCCGATGACTTGATCGCTGATCTGGATCAAGCGCTCGGCTGATCGTTCGGCGCGAAGCGGCGACGGACAAGGTCGACAATATCGCGCACTTCGTGGACGCGCATGAGAAACGCGGTTCCAAAAAACACCGCGGCAGCGACGGCGATTACAATCAGCACACTGAGAATTCTTTGCCATTCGGGTAATGGAGTGCCCGATTGAAAAAGGAATTCCAGCGCCAGCCAGCAAATGCCGGCGAGAAGCAGCGCCGGAAGCGCGAGTTTAACGAGTAGTCCCAGAATCGCGCCGGTTTCGAGCGGACCGGCATATCTGCGCATCATTATATATAGGAGCAGGAAATTGGTCAGGGCGACGAGGCTGGTCGAAAGGGCGAGGCCGCGATGGCCAAGGCCGAGTTTGAACATAAAGAACCAGTTCAAAACGAAGTTGATGATGATCGAGAGAATGCTGACCACCATTGGCAGGTAGCGTTTATCGAGCGCGTAAAACGCCGGCGCCAAAACCTTGACCGCGGAATAAGCGGCCAGTCCGATCGCATAAAATTGCAAGGCACCGGCAGTTTGTCGCGTTGCTTCCGGCGTGAAACGCCCATGCTCATAAATCACGCTGATGATCGGCTGCGCTAGAATGATTAAACCGATCGCTGCCGGAATCGTCAGCAACGTGACAAGTCGAATAGCGTGCGCCAAAGCCGAACGAAACGCTGCCATGTCGCCGAGGGCGGCGGTGCGCGAGACGAGCGGCAACGTAACCGTTCCGACTGCGACGCCAAAAATGCCGAGCGGCAATTGCATCAATCGGAAAGCGATGTTCAACCAACTCACCGGACCATCGCCAAGTCGCGCAGCGAAACCGCTGTTGATCAGCACATTTACCTGCACCGCGCTGGCCGCAATAACGGCTGGGCCCATCAGCGTCAGCACCGTTCGCACGCCTTCATCGCGCCAGTGAAAATCGGCGCGATACTTGTAACCGACACGCCGCAGCGAAGGAAACTGTGCAGACAATTGCCAGATTCCGCCGATGAGCGTTCCGATCGACAATCCAATGAGCGAGCGCGTGCCGAAATGCGGATCGATCCAGTAGCCGAACGCGACGCCGCCAATGATCGATCCGAGATTAAAAAAACTCGACGCCATCGCCGGCGCGCCGAAAACATTCTTCGCGTTCAGCATTCCCATCACCAGCGCGGCAAGGGAGACGAGCAAAATGAATGGCCACATGATCCGCGTCAGCAAAATCGTGGTCTCTGTTTTTTCCGGCGACCAACTCCACCACGTCATCAAATGAATCAGCTGCGGCGCGAAAAGAATGCCGAGCAGCGTGACAACGCTCATGAAAACCGCGGTCAACGTTGCGACCTTGTTTCCAAGCCGCCAGGCAGATTCATCGCCTTCGGTAGCGATCTTTTTCGAGAACGTCGTGATGAACGCCGTCGAAAGCGCGCCCTCAGCAAACAAATCGCGCAGGAGATTCGGCAGCCGAAACGCCATCAGGAACGCATCCAGATTTTTGCCGGCACCGAAAAGTCCGGCGAAAACCTGTTCCCGAATCAGACCTAGCACGCGCGAGCACATCACCGCAACGCCGACGACGCCGGTCGCGCGGGTGCTTACTCGCTGGGGCTCAGCCATCGGCGAACAAAGAACAACGTCTGCGAATTTACGAAAGGAAAAACTTCGATTGCGGTTGTTCTCACAGTCCGGTCGGGAAATTCAAAAACTCCCACGGCAGGCTAAAGCGTTGCGAGAGATGCGCGGCGAGCGCTTTGACGCCAAATGTTTCGGTCGCGTAATGGCCGCCAAGAAGAAGATTCATTCCGAGCTCCTCCGCGGCGACGGCAGCCCAATGCGGTGCTTCGCCAGTAATGAAGGTGTCGATTTTCTCTTGCGCGACCCGATAGATTTCCGAACCGCCGGCGCCGGTAACGATCCCAATCCTGTTTGTTTCCTTTGGTCCAAAATTGAATGCCTTAATCGGGCCACGCAATACTCTTCTAACTTTTCGGGTTAACACTGCCCGCGGTAGCGTGTTCCTGATCTTTAATCCAACCAGCTCTCCACGTTCTTCCAGGAACGATTTCGTCTTCTTGAATCCAAGCGCGGCCGCGAGCTGCGTATTGTTGCCTGCTTCAGGATGAACATCGAGCGGCAGATGTGCGCTGTAGAGGGCGATGTTGTTTTCAAACGCGATTTTCAATTGTCGACGTAACGCGCCGGTCACGCTCTGCAATCCCGGCCAGAACAATCCGTGATGCACAATCAGAAGATCGACACGTTGGGTAGCGGCTTTGGTCAAAACTCGCGCGGAGACATCCACTGCCGCGCCAATTTTTGTCACATTGCCGGAGTTTTCGATTTGCAGACCATTGAGCGCATTCGGCCAATCTTCGATTTTTCGAATGCGAAGATATTTGTCGGTGTACTTAACGATGTCGGATAGCGAACGCATCTGGCAGCAATTGTAGCGGCGTTTGTGTCAAAGGCCGAAGTCAAAAAATAGGCGCTCGTCGGGGCGAGCGCCCTACAACATCGGCAAGTTTGCTTGACGAAATCGGCGGCACTTGTGACGTTCAGTGGCGATTCAATCTGGGTATGGAATACACTGACGCCCCGACACAGCCCGAACCGATCAGCTGGGACACAATGCTCTGTCCTTTTTGCGGGACCACGCTGCCGCTAAACGCCCAGGCGTGCACCAACTGTGATTGGACGCTCCAAGCAACCAAGCCGGCGGAACCAAAAGCAAGCGATGCGATGGCAATCCTGCTCAGCATGATTCCCGGACTCGGTCACATTTACAAAGGTCATCGCGTCGTCGGCGCGGTCATTTTGTTGATCGTTACTCCTATTGCGATCGTTTTCGGAATTTTGGCTGCGATTGCTTCCGCCGGATTCGGAATTGGACTGCTCGTGTTTTATTGGATCGGCGTAATGATTCACGCCTGGGCGATTGAGGATCGCGTGACGCCCACGGCCGACGAAGGCGAGCAATACTAAAGAAGTTGAGAGGTTGAGCAGTTGAGTTGTTGATCGACGACAACGTCACTCGCCTAAAATCCACGTCAGTTTCCCGCCGGTCGGATTTACTCGAGACGCCGGAAACTGCGGATCGCCGCTAATGATACGATCGATCAACTTTGCCTGCTTGCTCGCGTTGACTAAAAAGCAAACGTTTCGCGCGTGATTGATGAGCGGAAAAGTGAAGGTCAGCCGCCACGCGTTCAGTTTTGAAACGAAATTAGCGACCACGCGCTGCGTGGTTTCGTTCAGCGCCGCGCTGTCCGGAAACAGTGAGGCGGTGTGGCCATCGTCCCCCAACCCGAGCAAAATCAAATCGTGCCGGTAAATCTGTTCGCCGCGCTGCGTGGCGAGAAGATCGAGATCATCCTGATATTGCTGGGCCGCAATTTGTGGATCGATCTCGCCGCGCATTCGCATGATCGATTTTTCAGGAACGCTTGCCGGAACGAACAGAGTTTCGCGCGCCATGCGAAAATTACTCTGCGCATCGTCCGGCGGCACGCAGCGCTCGTCCCCGAACGTGATCAGAACGTGTTCCCAAGGCAAATCGCGACCAATGCGCGCAATCTCCGAGTAAATTGGCCGCGGCGTATTGCCGCCTGACAACGCAATCCGGAACTCGTGCCGCTCCGCCAGCGCTTTGTGGGCAAGATCGACAATGAAGTTGGCTGCGTCCGCCACGAACTTCTTCGTCCGAATAACGTCGCCAGCCATCCGCTTTAGATCGCGCAGTGCGACTGGCCGCGCTTTTCCAAATAGCGCTGGTGATATTCTTCCGCGCGCCAGAACTTCGGGGCGGGCTCGATCTGCGTTACGACCGGTCGATTGAACTTGCCGCTTTCGGCTATTTTTTCCTTCGACTTTTCGGCCGCGGCTTTTTGTTCGGGCGAATGATAGAAAATTACCGAACGGTATTGAGCGCCGACATCCGGGCCTTGCCGATTTAACGTCGTCGGATTGTGGTTGGACCAGAAAACGTCGAGGATCTGATCATAAGTTATTTGCGACGGATCGAATTCCAGTTGAACCACCTCGGCGTGGCCGGTCTCGTCGCTGCAAACATCGTCGTAGCTCGGATTGTCCTTGTTTCCGCCTGCATATCCGACAGCGGTCGATCTTACGCCACTTAGTTTGCGGAATGTTTCTTCCACGCCCCAAAAACAGCCGGCACCGAACGTCGCTTTCTCCGTCGTCATGCCAAATGATCGAACGTCTGCGAGGATGGCGCAAGCCGAGTGAGTTGGCACTTGAATTCGCGGCAAGGTGCAACAACGATACTGAGTGATGCCCGCGCCTACGACTGTCGAGCAAACGCGTGCGCCGATTCCGATTCGGCTGCTAAACAAATGCGGCGTTGCGCTCGAAAAGCTCGGCGTAAGATTGACATCTCCGTCCGCTCGCGAATTAATCGGGAAGGCGAAGCGGCGCTGCCGGCTCGAGGATTTTGGCGAAGGTGACTTTTTCGAGCCGCTTTCTCAGCTGTTGGAATCATGCCGGCGCGAGGCGCGCCTCAACGTGATCGGAAAAATGGCGCTGCGGAGCGATATCGTGCGCATTTTGTCCAACCGGCTTCTGCTCGCGCGCGACCGTCAGCTTTATCCCGAGATTGCGCAACAAAAAATCCGAGAACCGTTATTCATCGTCGGCTTGCCGCGGAGCGGAACAACATTGTTACACATTCTGCTTGCCGCCGATCCGGCGCATCGTGCTCCGCTCACGTGGGAAGTGATGTCGCCCTCTCCGCCGAGCTCGAAAGATCGACCAGAACGTATTCGTCAGGCGACCAAAAATCTCGCGATGTTGCGTTGGCTGGCGCCGACTTTCGAAAGTGTGCATGCGACCGGCGCGGAATTGCCGCAGGAATGCGTTTCGCTGATGAGCCCGACCTTCCTGAGCGACCAGTTCGACACGATGTATAACGTGCCGTCGTATCGGGCGTGGTTTTTCAACCAGGATCTACGGCCGGCTTACGAATTCCATCGTCGCTCACTGCAACAACTGCAGTTCCGTCAGTCGGCCGAACGATGGATCCTGAAAGCGCCGGCCCACATGTTCGCCGCGCCGGCGTTGTTGTCGATCTACCCCGACGCGCGGTTTATCCAGATTCATCGCGACCCGATTGAAGCGGTCGCGTCAGTTTCAAGTCTGGTTACAATTTTGCGGCGGGTCTTCAGCGATGCAGTGGATCCGATCCAGGTCGGCCGCGATGCGCTGACTTATTGGGCGCGAGCGCTAAAAACTTTCATGCACGAGCGGGAGCAGTTGTCACCTCAGCGCGTTTGCGATCTCCGTTACGAGGACGTTAGACGCGATCCGATTGCGGCGGCGAGGCGCGTTTACGAATATTTTGGATGGAAGTTCACGAAGGAGATCGAAGAACGCATGCGCATAGTCCTAGCAAGACAAGCTTCTCAAACGAACGGCGTGCACCGCTATGACGCGGCGCATTTCAAACTGGATGGAATGAACGGATTTGCCGAGTACTGCGAACGATTCGGCTTTTCCTCTTCAGCTTCGAGCGAAGACGAGGAACGCCCGGCAGCCGCGGCTTAATTACATCACCATTCCGCCGTCCACGCTGATCACCTGGCCGGTGATGTAACTGGCCTCGGCTGACGCCAGAAATGCGGCGGTGCTGGCGATATCTTCGGGTGCGCCGGTTTTCCCGAGCGGAATCTGGGACTGGATTGTTTTCTTAATCTCCTCCGACAAACCTGACGTCATGTCAGTGGTGATGAATCCCGGCGCGATTGCGTTGACCGTGATGTTGCGACTGGCCAACTCGCGAGCGAGCGATTTTGTAAAACCGATCAGTCCGGCCTTGCTCGCCGCATAATTTGTTTGCCCAGCATTGCCGATTAAGCCAATCACAGAGGTTATATTGATGATGCGGCCGCTGCGCTGCTTGATCATCGCACGCAGGATTGACTGCGTGAAATTGAATGCGCCCCGCAAATTCGTGTTGATCACGGTGTCCCAATCTTCGATCGACATTCGCATCGCGAGCCCATCCCGCGTCACGCCAGCGTTGTTGACCAGGATGTCGATCTTGCCGCAGTCTTCCAGAATTTGGGCGCCAACTTTTTGCACCGCGGCGTGATCGGCAACATCGACCGGGTAATGTTTCGCCGAATCCGCGCGCAAAATATTTATTTCATCCGCCGTGCGCTTGGCGTTTTCTTCAGTACGACTGACACACGCGACGCGCGCGCCTTCACTCGCCAGCCGGATAGCTATCGCACGTCCAATCCCCCGCCCCGCGCCAGTGACGATGGCATTCTGATTTTCGAGCCTCATTGTTAGGCTGCAATCCTGCGCGCTCGGACAAAAGTGTCAACGCGGGATCAGCGCGGCGATTTGCTTACAGAGGTACCTGGAGCTTTAAATCGTGAATTTCCGACAGAGCTGATTCCAATTCTTTAACACGATTTACCAGCGATGTTTCCAATCCGAGTATGCGGAGACCCACGTTTATACGAGCGAGCAATTCATTCTTATCGAATGGTTTCACCAGATAATCGTCCGCCCCGCTCTTAAGTCCTTCCACCAAACTCTCCTTGGCGGCGCGCGCTGTCAGCAAAATGATATGCGCCCGCTTACCACTCTGGCGAATGCGCCGGCAGACTTCGAGGCCATCCATCCCGGGCATCATCCAGTCGAGAATCACTATAACCGCACCTTGTTCTGCACGAATCGCCGCCATCGCTTCATGTCCGTCTTGCGTGACGATGCTGCGAAAGCCCCACTTGCTCACCGCCGCTGAAATTACTTCGCGGGAGACCGGATCGTCCTCCGCAATAATGATAGGTATTGTTTTGTCCAAGGTAGCGGCCGCGATCTCGCTCCGTACGATGGGAGCAGATTCCCAAGGCGGAGTGAATGGAATCAAAGCTGGATCGGACCGACACGTTTCGGTGGTCACAGGCTAGGAGGCGGCGAGGGCGGCATTGGTTCGCGCCGGTTCATTTGGCGGTTCGATCAAACGGTCTTCCATATTAGCCGGACGTGCCGTTGAGAGCGGCTGCAATCTCCCCTTGAAAAGCCAAACCAACGCCTTAACCGCCAGTTCAACCGAAAGGAACGGTTTGGCGATGAAATCATTCCCACCGCTTAAGACCGATTGTGCCCGGCTCCCAAAATCACAATGGGCCGTGACAAACACCACCGGTGTGGCCCGGTTTGTTGTCATCTTTCGTATCTTGGCGCAGAGATCCAAGCCACTCTGTCCCGGCATCTCGACGTCCAAAAAAATGAGATCGAAATGCGTTTCTTGCAGGAGGCCCTCCGCTACCATCGGATCGTCCAAACTGACGGCGCGAAGGTTGGCCCTTTCGATCGCGGAACAAATCGCCTCGCGTGAAATGACCTCGTCGTCCACCACCAGAATCGTGGGTGAAACGGGTATCTCCACTGCGGGCTTGGTGGCGTTGTCCAATGCGGCAGTTAAAAAGTCGATAGCTTGCCCGATCGTTCGAATGACCGATGACGTGATGTTCGCCGGCTTTTCGTGTAGCCGAATGAAAAGCGCTTCCAAAGCGTCGGCTAACTGCGCGATTTCACGGAAACCGGGAAGGCCGGCTGCGCCAGCCAGCAATCGAGCCTGCCGGCGCATCTCGAAAAGTTCATCCAGGCACACGCCTTCACGTTTGATGTTAACTAAAGCGTGATGACCGGTACGTACTCTCCCTAGTTTTTGGGGCGCGCCGGCGAGAAAATCCGAAACCAGTTTTTCTTGATACTCCATCTCGAAAAGATCCGTCCTTGTTTCAAAGCCGGATAGGATCTCGCCCGGTCTCGCACCGCCGACGATAGTCTGCGGCATTGCCAACGCTTCCAGTACGATCTCCACCATCACACGCGGCGTGCAATCACTCTTTCTAACACATCTAGTCGCGCCTGCTTCCGAGGCAGCCTGAACCACACCGGGCAAATAAAAGTTCGTGAAAACGATGATCGGCAATGCCTTGGAGCCAATCTGAAATCGAATCGTTTTGAGAATTTCCGCTGCATTCATTCCCGGGAGCGAGAAATCGAGAATTACCAGGTCAACCGGTTCTCTCTTAAGGCTCTGCAAAGCCTTTTCTCCGCTGGTCGCAACCTCGACCTTGAATCGCTCGCTTTGAAGTTTATTTCGGTAGGTGTTCGCGACAATCTCATCGTCGTCCACGATGAGGATCTTTTTGGGTCTCGTAGGAGTGTAAGTTCTCTTCATTATGTTATGAATTGGAGTTTGGGACGGTTTGGAGAAATTCGTCGAAGGCATTTTGCACGCGCGGAAATTTGTCACGGACATCGTCGAAAAACGCGCCGGCTCCGGAAAGATCGCCTTCGTTACCGAGTCGCTCCATTTCGCGCAGAGGGTGTGTGAACGCCTGCACGCCGCAGGAGATGCTGGATCCAACCAACTTGTGGGCGAGGCGTGCAACGTCGCCGCCTGCTTTCGCTTGGATGGCCGCGTCCAGTTCGTTCAGCATTGGCGCGGCTTCAGTCAAATAAATCTCGATAAGCCGTCGCATCCTGGCCGGCTCATTGTCGGTGACATCGCGCAACCGATCGATGTCCACGAGCACCTCCTCCGACGAAGGCGTCCCAGACCAGGCAGGGTCCGTTTCTAGATGAACGGGTTCGGGTTTCGCGGAAGAATCGGCCACGCCGTTCCTCTGGATTTTGCTGTGTCGCTCCAATGCTGCTTTGAGTTCGCTTCGCGCGACCGGCTTGCTAAGATAATCGTCCATACCCGCTGCCAGGCAGCGCTCCCGGTCACCAGCCATCGCATGCGCGGTCATCGCCACGATCGTCGTGTGGCATCCGGTCGCTTCTTCCAATTCGCGAATGCGACGTGTCGCTTCGAAGCCGTCCATTTCCGGCATCTGCACATCCATCAAAATCAGATCGAAGAATCCGTCTCTGAAGGCTTCCACGGCTTCGCGGCCGTTGGCCGCGTGCACCAGCACATGTCCTTCCTTTTCCAAAATGCCGGTGGCGACGGCCCGATTGACCACGTTGTCTTCCGCAACCAAAATGCGCAGACCCGATCGGGCGAGATCAGTTCCGGCAAAGCGGGTGTCGGCGTCGCGAGAATCCCCGCCTTCGGCCTGTGGGCTAACCGCAATTAGAATAGCGTCGAGCAGTTCCGATTGCGTCACCGGCTTTGTCAATAACCCTGCGATGCCCAGTGTGGCGCAACGCGCCGTACTGCCAGCCGGCATCACGGAAGAAAGCATCATCACGGTCGCACCTGCCAGTTCCGGTTGCTCTTTGATCTTCTCCGCCAAAGCGAAGCCGTCCATTTTGGGCATGATCGCGTCGAGCAGCACGAGTTCGTAAGCTGAATCGGACTTGGCTGCGCGTAGCATCTCGTCCAAACCCGCCTGACCCGATTCGACGACAGTCGGACTCATCCGCCAGTTCACCAGCATCTCGCGCAGGATGCGGCGATTCACCGCGTTGTCGTCCACCACTAATGTACGCAGGCCCGCCAGGTCGCGCGGGTCCGCGTGCTTCACGGTGGGCGCAGGCGTGTCACGCACGCCCAGGCGGGCAGTGAAATGAAAGGTGGTCCCTTCGCCTACTTTGCTTTCAATCCAGATCTTGCCGCGCATTTTGTGAATGAGGTGCGATGCGATGGAAAGCCCGAGGCCGGTGCCGCCATGGGTTCGTGTCGTAGAACCATCCGCTTGCGCGAAAGCTTCGAAGATCTGCGCTTGTTTTTCGCGCGGAATGCCGACGCCGGTGTCCGCGATCGAAAAATGGAGGCGACTCTCACCGTTGGGCGCTGCTTGGTTGATCACTTTGACAACAACCTCTCCGCGCTCGGTGAACTTGATCGCGTTATCGGTGAGATTGATCAAGATCTGGCGAAGTCGCATGGGATCCCCGACCAAATGATCCGGCACGTCTGGGGAAATGTCGGCCACGAGCTCGAGGCCCTTTTGATCGGCGCGAATGCCGAGCGGCTTCAGCATCCCGCCGATGCAATCGCGCAGGCTGAAATCGATCGACTCGAGTTCCAATTTGCCGGCTTCGATTTTCGAGAAATCGAGAATGTCGTTAATCAAACCGAGCAGCGCGTGCGCAGAGCTTTTTACCATCCCGAGATATTCGCGTTGATCGCGGTTCAATCTCGTTTCGAGCGCGAGATCGGTCATGCCGATGATGCCATTCATCGGAGTGCGGATTTCGTGGCTCATGTTAGCGAGAAACTCGCTTTTCGAGCGATTGGCGGCTTCGGCCGCGGACTTTGCAAGCAGCAGCTCGCTTTCTTTCTGCCGCACTTCAGTCACATCCTGCATCGTGCCAAGCATGCGAATGGGATTGTTAGCACCATCAAGGAGGATCTCTGCGCGGCGGTGTAAGACCCGGACGCTCCCATCTAAATGAACGATGCGCAGGTCAATGCTTGCCGCTTGCTTGGTTTCAACAACCATCTCAGCAAACCGGCGCGCTGCCGCGCGGTCGTCGGGGTGAATGGACTCAAAGTAACGCTCGTAGCTGGGTTCGATTTCGCCGGGCCTAAAGCCGAAGAGCCGATATTGCTCGTCCGACCAGGTCACCTTTTTCGTGGCCAAATCCCATTCCCAACTTCCGATGTGGGCAAATCGCTGCGCCTCGACCAGTCGTCCTTCGCTGCGTTTCAAATCTTCCTCGGCCCGCTTCCGCTCGATGGCCAGGGCGATCTGATCCGCAACGGAGGAGAGGAACTCCAAGTCGCGCTGGCTATAAGCGTTTTCCTCTTCGTAATGCTGCACCGTCAGGACACCGATGGTGCGAGTGGGGGTCCGCAAGGGCACGCCCATCCAGGAAGCCGAAGCGGACCCGCTCTTTGCGATCGCGCCTCGTTCGAACAGCTGCGCTTCGAGTTCTTTTGTAAGCAGGAGAGGTTGGCCCGTCCGCAGCACGTAGCTGGTTCTGGTGTGGCCTTTGTCAACGGGTTGCGGCGGAGGAACGGAATCACATTTGTCTATCCAAAACTCAAAATGTATCAGGTCAGTTGTCAGGTCGTGAAGGGCGACGAAGCAGTTCTCCGCATAGAGGACCTTGCCGATTGAACGCCACGCGAGGTCGAGTAATTCATTGAGGTTGGTCGTCGCGACAACGCCTTTAACTATGTCGGTTATGACTTGACGCTCTGCTTCTGCCCGCTTGCGCAGACTGATATCGGCAAAGACAACGACAACACCGGTGATTGCTCCGGACTCTGCGCGTGTTGGCGCGACCGTGTATTCGACCGGGAACGGCGTGCCGTCCTGGCGCCAAAACACATCATCGTTTACATGCCGAAACTCGCCATCGCGAATTGCTGCGTAAATGGGACATTCCTCGACCGGATAGCAGCTCCCATCGGCGTGGTGGTGATGCATTGTAACGTGCGCTGCCCTGCCGATCAGAGCATCCACCTCCCAGCCGAGCATCGCTGCGGCGGCCGGATTCTCGAATATGATCTTGCCAGATGTATCGAGGCTGTGGATGCCGTGTCCGATGCCGGAAAGAATGGCCTTCTGGAATTCCTGGAGACTGCGGAGAGCCACCTCGCTCTTCTTGCGTTCGGCTTCCGCCCGCTTGCGCTCGGTGATTTCCTGGACGCTGCCTTCGTAATAGAGAGCACGCCCTTCGGCATCGCGGACGATTCGTGAATTCTCAGACACCCAAATCTTGGCGCCGTCTTTACGATAAACTTCGTACTCGAAACCGGTGACGAAGCCGTTCTCCTCCAGAGCTTGTTTAAATTTATCGCGCAGGGCCGGGTCGGCGTAACCCTGCCGCCCGATATCGTTGCGCGCGCGGATTAATTCCTCAGGCGAATCGAAGCCGAGCATTCGAGCCATCGCCGGATTGGCGGAAACAAAGCGACCTGCGGGCGTGTTTTGGAAAATGCCGTCATTCGAATTCTCGAAAATCGAGCGGTATTTCTCCTCCGCGGCCTGACGCTCGGCGATCTCGTTATTCAACTTCGCTGTCCGGTCCGACAAATCATTCTCAACGCCCGTCAGGAAGAAATAAAAGAAGACTATCACCACCGCCCCGACAGCGAGGCTAAGCACCACAACGAACTGAATGGAACGTTTCGTTTCCGCCATCTCTCCCGCTACGTTTTTTAAAATGATCACCGTGCCAAGATCTTTACCGGTGACATCGGTTAACGGCAGGAACACCAACTGAAAATTGCCCTCTCGCCAGGAATCCTTCGGCTTTAAGGTTTCTGCCGAAAGGTAATCGACCGCGAGTTTGGGAAGAGTCCCGAAAGTTTTGCTGATGACAACCATCCGCGGGAATCGGTTCCAATCATCCGTCCGCCCCTCGCGCTTCGCCGCTACAGCCCATTGCTCCCGATCGAGAGCCTTCTTGTTTACCGCAACCACGAAATCGACGCCTTCACTCAATTGACTGCGGACGTCTGCGACTATCTTTTCGAACTCCACGCCTAACTCGAGGTAGCCTAACAGCTGGCCATCCTGCTGCCATGGCGAGACAACCCGCAGAGTGAAAATGCCGGTCAGTCCGCGCTCGATACCGTCAGAGACTTTTCCGGTGCGTTCCGCCTCCAGCATCGTGTAGCGATTAGTCTTGTCTCCATTGGCGCTGGGATCGTGCACCCGCAACAACACCGTTCGGTCCGGCAAATGGAAATAAAAATGCGTGATGCCGTGCTCGCTTCGGAGGGAAGCGAACAACGGTTTGGCACGTTCAAACAGTGCGGCGCGATCTCGCTTGCGAAACGCCTCGGTCAATTGCCCGTCGTTCATGACGGCTTCAATCGTGGTCCTCAACACCGCGGTTTTTTGATTTTCAGCGCTGTGCAGCCGTTGTTCTATTTCGCGCGCCTCGAGATCGGCGGCCTTGGCCAATTCCTTCTGTTGCACACGCCAGATGGCAAAGGCAAAGGTCGCAAGCAACACACCCAAAGCCAGGACCAGCGGAATGAGAATGCGGAATTTGATCCGGTTTCCGGCCTGGTTACGCGCTAGCAGTTGGTCGAGCTCAAGCATACGCGTGTTTCAAGTCGCGACCGCGGGTCAGGATTTGCTGGACGCTCTCCTGCTGTTGGCAACTGAGCTCGTCCATTTCCAACAGCTGCCCGAAACCGAGCGTGTGATTTATTGGCGGGCACAGCTCGCGGCTGGCGCGCGCGCGAAATTCCTGCTTGCCCGAAGTCAGAGAAAGCAGCCGCTTTGCAAAAAGTGGTAACATGATAATGCTTGCTGATTATTTCCCCCTTTGAGCCCGACAGTGACCTTCAAGAACGGCACAAAGGTTCAGAAAGCAGCGATTGGCGAGCATGGCGATGAAACGCTCCGATTGCCGGCGCGGTCAACGACAATGAGGCTTTCACGGAACACGTATTCAGCAGCGAGTATGCAGCCGACGGGTGCGGAAAGTACGCATTTTGGGTTCGTGAAATCCCGCAAAAACGGCCTTAGCAACAACGCCTTTGGTAATCCAACGAATATCTCTTCCTGAATCGCTCGGTCTTATCGAGTCCAATCCAGGCCACCCATGCAAAAAAGTAAGCGGCTTCAGTAATAGCCCGCGGTGAAATGCCGTACTCACCGCACTCCTGCGTTGCATCCGCGCTGCTCTATCTGCAGGATGCTAAAAGGTTCAGGGGAAGAGACTGGCGAACCAAACACGGACCCGAAAGGAGTAGTGCTCGAATCAGCGTCCCAGCCCGAACGCTGGGACCCGATGCCCGGCCACGACACGCGGATTAAACAGGCGGAGACGCGGACGGAGCAGGCTGAGGCGCGCACCAAACAAGCCAATACGCGGACCGAACAAGCCAATACGCGGACCGAGCAAGCCGAGACACGGACAGAACAAGCAGAGACGCGCACGGAAAAGGCGGAGATCCGGACCGAACAGGCGAAGACGCGGGTTGAACAGGCCGAAACGCAGATTGAGCAAGCACTGCGCGCCTCGGAACTTAGTTATCGGCGATTATTCGAAGCGGCGAGGGACGGGATCCTGATTCTGGACGTTGAAACGGGACGCATCAGCGATGTGAACCCTTTCCTGGTCGAGTTATTGGGTTTTTCTCACGCTGAGATGGTGGGAAGGACCGTCGGGGAACTTAGTCCGTTCAAGGATATCGAGTCGAACAAGGTCATGCTTGGGCGACTACAGAGAGACGGGTACGTCCGCTATGACGACCTGCCATTGGAAACGAGGGATGGCCGCCACGTTGACGTAGAGTTTGTCAGCAACGTGTATCAAGCCGGTGACCGCAACGTGATTCAATGCAACATCCGCAATATCACCGAACGCAAGCAAGACGAGAAGAAGATGCGCGACATCCAGGCCGAATTGGAGCAGACCAACCGCGACCTCAAGAAGAGAAGTCAAGAGGTTCAATACTTTTATCACACTCTTTCACACGAGCTTAAAACTCCCCTGACGGCAGCACGCGAGTTCGTTTCGATCGTGATGGACGGCCTGGCTGGCGAACTAAACTCGACCCAGTTGAATTACTTGGGGATCGCCAAGAAAAGCTGCACGGAATTGGCGGTCTACATCAATGATTTGCTGGACGCCACGCGATTAGACACGGGCAAGTTGCATATCGAACTGAAGCCCGTCTCCCTGGCTGCCATCATCCACCGGGCAATGACAGTCATGGAGCCGGTCGCGACACGGAAGAAGATCCGCTTAAGCGAGGAGCTGGACACGGACTTGACGGACGTGATGGTAGACGAGAGCCGAATCATGCAGATCCTCACCAATCTGCTGAACAACGCCTTAAAATTCACGCTCGAGGGCGGGACGATTGTCGTAAAGCTTGCAGAGCATCCGAAAAATTCCGAATGCGTTCAAATTTCCGTCACGGATAACGGTTGCGGCATTCCAAAAGACAAGATCGACAATCTCTTTCATCGTTTTTATCAGATCAAAAATGGCAACGCCACCCCGGAAAAAGGCGTCGGCCTGGGATTGTATCTTTGCCGCGAGTTGGTGTTGATGCACGGGGGAAACATTTGGGTGGAAAGCGCTCTCGGCAGGGGAAGCACTTTTTCATTCACGATACCCAAGCAGCCAGTAATCAACGGCTCCGGCATTTCGCTTCATCCCGCACCGCTCAACAAACGGATTAATAAATGAAAACAATATTAGTAGTCGAGGACGATCAGAAAATCGCCCTGGCTCTGCAAGTTCGACTCAAAGCAAATCGTTACGCGGTATCAATCGCGTCCGATGCGATCCAGGGAGCGAACCTGGGCCGCACCGTTAAACCTGACTTGATCCTCCTGGATCTTGCCATGCCTGCGGGCAACGGCTTCGAGCTGGCGGAAACCTTCCACAAAATGCCCGAAACGAAGAACGCGCCGATTATTATTATCACCGCTTCTAAGAGTCCGGAACTTCTTCAAAAAGTAACGGATTTGGGGGCCGCCGGCCTGTTCGAAAAACCTTTCGACACCGAAAAACTACTCTACAGCATCGAGCGCGAATTAGATCGAATGGATTCACTGGATACGTGGGAATCCGTCGCCTCCGCCGGCCTCAAACAGGATGACCAGCGACCCAAGCAGATTCTCATCATCGAAGATGATCAGAAAATCGCGATGGCCTTGGCCCTTCGACTCAAAGCCGCCGGCTATGGGGCTACCACGGCTTATGACGCGTTGACAGGATTGAAGGCCGCCATCGACAATCCTCCGGCCCTGGTGCTATTGGACATCTCCATGCCCGCCGGCGACGGCTTTTCCGTTGCCGAACGAATTCAAAGTCTCATTCCCACGCCTACTCCGATTATTTTTCTTACCGCCAGCAAGAAGGCCGACTTCCGGGAAAAGGCAAAAAAATTGGGAGCGGCAGGATATTTTGAAAAACCATACGAGGCGGAAGAACTTTTTGGCGCGATTAGAGGGGCATTAGCTGATGGCCTCGTTGATGCTGCGGGATTGAGGTAACCCGCATGAATCTGTCTTACGTTCAAAAACTCCTGATCGCGGCTGACCCGTTCCGCGCGGCACGAACAAATTTTCGAGCTTGGAGAAGGAAACATAAAGCAAAGGGTGGCAAGACTGATCCGCGCACGCTCTCACATGAGCGCCATCTCACGACGGAGCAGCGAAAAGATATCTCAACCGAATTACAATATTCGACGATAGGACCGGTCTCGATGATGGCGGCCGCATCCGATAGTGAAGCGGTCGGTTATGAACGCGAGATCGCAAACGTACTCGAGGACACGGGATTTCCGGTGGAAATTGACAACGCAAAGAGAAAGCCGTCTGCGCAGCGAATACCAACGGGCATTGAGATGACAGTCAAGGAAAAGACAGTTCGGCCAATTCATGCTTACCGAATTGTTCGCGCATTTCGAAGCGCCGGCGTGGCGATCGCAACGCGAATAAATGGGAAACGGCAGAAAAATGACACTCTCTACATTACGGTGGGTCCCGATGATGCGCCGGGTCTTGTTCCGCTAATAACTGGCACAGCAGCCAAATGGCGATTGAAGGTCCGGCAAACTCTGCTCAAGAAATGGAAAGGGAAGTTCGCCTCTGGCGGGCGCGGTCCCGGGCAAGCTGATTAGTGCCAGTCAACGGTGATGAAGAAAGAACTTTTTATTTGCGATAGTTGTGGTGCGAGAATGCGGCTTAATAATGCGCAGCGCCACTGGTGCGGCGTGTGTAACCAGGGGCCCCCGGTGGAGATGAGATATGGGAAACACAAAAAACCGTTAATTCTCAATAGAGTCGCTGACGACATCATGCTGGAAGGTGCCGCGGTCCGCTCTTTTCAATGCGCGTACCAGGAACGCGATTTCGTCCTGCACGGGACCACGTCTGGCCACGACGGCGTTCACGAATCGGTGAACGTGTCTTGGTGATCAACTGACTAAACGACCCGCGGCACATTCCTAGCTGCTTTCCTCAGGCACCTGCCCTCTCGGAGGCCGGCTGATTCTCATGAACACACAAATCATCGATGAGCTGCTTTCCGCGATGATCCGCACCGGAGATGGCGTGTCCGATCTGCTCTTTACTATCGGTAAGCCTCCGTACGTCGAGTCGCATGGCTGCCTGAGCGAATTCCCGATCAAAATGCCGGCAACCGTTCTCGGGTCGGAGGAAATCGATCAACTTGCCGATCACATTATCAATAACGATGAGCGGCTCAGGCGAGATCTCGTCAATTTGGGTTCATGCGACTGCAGTTACGCGCTCAAAGGTCTTGCCAGGTTTCGCGTGAATATTTTCAAACAAAACGGCCGGCAGGCGATTGTGATGCGAAAGTTGCAATCCAAAATCCCAACCCTCGAGATGCTCGGATTGCCACCGGTCTTTCACGAAATCATCAAGGAAAGAAATGGGATTGTCTTTGTCACCGGCGCTACCGGGAGCGGCAAAACAACGACTCTCGCCGCGATGCTAAACGAAATAAATCAAACGCAGCCAATTCATATCGTCACACTCGAAGACCCCATTGAATTTTTGCATCCGCACGGGCGTGCCATCTTTCATCAACGCGAGCTCGGCAAAGATTTTCCAGATTTCGTGCAGGGTCTTCGCGCGGCGCTGCGCCAGGCACCAAAGGTGATCCTGGTCGGCGAAATTCGCGATCGCGCCACCATGGAGATTGCGATGACGGCGTCGGAAACCGGTCATCTCGTCTTTACCACGCTTCACACCATCAGCGCGGGCCAGACAATCAACCGCATCCTCGGAATGTTTGCCAAAGATGAAGAACAAATGCTTCGTCAACGTCTCGCCGATACCGTGCGTTATGTGGTGAGCCAGCGGCTGGTGAGCAAAATTGGTGGTGGCCGCCTGCTGCTCACGGAAATCATGGGCAACAGTATGCGCACTCGTGAAACACTTCTTTACGGTGAAGGCGAGAATCGCACTTTTCAGGAAATCATCGAAGCGGGCAGCTCGTTCGGGTGGCACAGTTTCGATCAATCTTTGCTCAAAGCCTACGAATCCGGATTCATCAACGAAGAGACCGCGCTGATCTTCTGCACGCATAAACACAAAATGCGCAGAGACGTCGACATGCTGAAGAAGCTCAAAGCAAAGACGTTTGAAGCGCCATCCGGTTTGCAGCTGCAAGATACGATAAAAGTACCAGCGGCTTCGATTCCTCAAACCAGTTAATGAAAACAGACCCAGAATCGTCCCCCGCCGCGGCACCGACCACAGAGCATTTGAAAGAAGAGTTGCGCCCGCAGGTGAATGCAATCGTCGAAATGGCCAAACTGCTCAAAACGAAGGCCGAGAGCGATGAAAACGCTCAGCAAATTCTCACCGCGGCGCGCGCCCTCCTCGGTGTGATCGATCGAGAACCTAGAGAGGCTCGACATAGCAACAGTGCGTCAGAGCCAGGATCGACCGAGCCCTGCGACGTGCTCTACATTGAGGACAACCCGAGAATCTTTGCGTCAGTAAAGCTCCTTCTCGGAAGCAAGCGTGCTCTCAAATTGTTGCAGGCGACAAACGGCGAAACCGGTTTCGCTCTGGCACAGACCCGTATGCCAAAACTAATTCTGCTCGATCTCGACTTGCCGGACATACACGGATCAGAAGTGATCCAGCATCTGCAAAAAGATCCGGCCACGGCACGCATTCCAGTCGTTGTCATCAGCGGAGATGCCACGCCGAGCCAGATCGAGCGGTTACTCGTCCTCGGCGCACGAAATTATCTGACCAAACCTTTCAGCGCCGAACCATTCCTCGCCGTTGTGGATGAGGTCATGCAAGAAAACGCTGTCGCGCGCGGTTCATAAGTCGTCGACCAGGAACACGATTCCGAGCAGCGCGCGACCGCGTCCAGCACACGTTGATTCGTCAAGCCATCTTCGAAAGTTGGCGGTGCACTTTTTCCATCGGCAACCGCTTTTGCGGGAACGCGCCGGTAGTTGTGACAGACCATGCTTACCACGCGCGCTTTTTTCACCACAGCAACCACTCGCTTCGCTTCATTGACATTTCGCGCGAGCGGCTTGCCGCACAAAATCGCTTGCCCGCTTTCGCCGCCGAGACCACGCGATCGCAATTGCAACCAGCGCAGCCGCAAACCCTGTGGAAGGGATGGCGATAGCGTTGGCGCCTGAAGTGCAGCTGGCATAGCTAAGAACGCCAACAGTGTCAGTTCCAAAGTCGATGTGAGATCCGGGTGCGGTGAGTGTGAGCGCGCCGATGCCGACGGCGTTCGTCATGCCTCCGCTGTAACTTCCTTTTGCAAAAGTGCCGCCGGCCGATTTCATCGTTGCGCTGTCGTCAATTTGATTACTGGCGGCGAGAAGAAGTGTGCCGCTGGAGTTGATGATGATGGTAGATGTCGATCCAAGCGCGCTGCCGGAACTATCCGCGATGGTGAGTGCGCCGGCGCTGACTGTGGTGCTGCCGATGTAGGTCGCTGTTTGCGCGCTCGAAGAAGCGCACACGGTGACGGCCAGCGCTACGGCCAACCAAAAGGCGTGCTCAGATATTAAGCAGTCATTGCGTCTCGCGAATTCATTATCCATCATGCGATGATTAATAGCAGCGCCAGTGCACGGCCCGCACCGGAGAGTGCGCATTTTCGTTTGCGGAAAGTACGCGGACCCGGCACCGCCTTAGACCACGTCGGCCACCAGAATAGGACATCTCTCTAATGAGGTTCTAAGATCACGGTGTTTCCACAGTCCTATGGATCGCACGCCAGATTCGGACGGCGTCCGCCAAAAAGTCTGCAGGGGTTGGAACTCTATAAGCGATTGGTGTCTGAAATGAGATTACCAACTTTGACGGGGCTGTTTCTCCCCGAGCTTGCAAAAACTCTGGTGGCCCACGGAATAATTTGCCTGTCGGCCTGGCCGACTGCATCGCGCTTTGGTGAAGGAAATGATTTGCACCATCACGGCCAGCCTGTTGTCGATGCCCGGAAATTTGCGAGCCCGACGAGTCGGCTTGGCCAGCGATTTCCGTTTCTGTTTGTGGCGCAGTGGCAAAGGCGGACGTCGCCGCAACAAACAAAACTGCGTATACAGCCAGCCCGAATCTAAAGACGAACTTAGATATTAAACGGCCATTTCTTCTCGCGAATCCATTTTTGATCATGCCGTATTCAATAGCATCGTCAGTGCACAGCTGGCACCCGAGGAATACGCATTTTCGGTTGTGGAGAATACCGAGTTGGCTCCGCCGCTAGTGCGGCATTCGCAATTTCAGCTCACTGCGATTCGCTGCCAGCGTGCTGCTCAGGCCGAGAGTGCGCTCTCAGGCGAGAATCGGCGCAATTCAGACTTCTTGTTCGTTTTTTTCGTGGAGAGTGTCGCGAACAGTCGCAAGCAACTGCTGCGTGCTGTAAGGTTTTGCCAGGAAATTTTTCACACCGAGAGCCTCAAAATCCGCCAGGCCAGCCTGTTCGCCCTGTCCGGTTGAGGCAATGATCGGAACATCGGATTTCATCTTCTTGAGTGCGCGGGCCAACGCCGCGCCATCCATGTAAGGCATCGAAACATCGGTCAAGACAAGGCGGATCGACTGCATTTGTTGGGCGAAAATTGCCAGCGCCTCCGGACCGTCGCTGGCAGAAACGACGTCATAATGGTGCTTTTCCAAAATCATCTTTGTGACCCCAAGAATGTTCGGCTCGTCGTCAACCACCAGAATTAATTCGCCGTTTCCCTGAATGGGCACGACGGAAGTCTTCGAGTGTTGAAGTTCTTGGTGGGTTACAGTTGCGGGCAGGAACAGCTTGAATGTCGTTCCTTTACCCTGCTCGCTATACACAGAAATGAACCCTCTGTGGCTCTTCACGATGCCCAGCGTGGTGGAGAGCCCAAGGCCTGTTCCCTTGCCAACTTCTTTCGTAGTGTAAAACGGATCGAAAATTTTATCGAGCACTGCGCGTGGCATTCCAGTGCCGGTGTCGGTCACGCGCAAAGCAACGTACTGCCCGGCTCGCGCGTCGGGCGTCATCGAAGCGTAATGCTCATCAATGACAAAATTTTCCGCCCAAATCGCGAGTGAGCCGCCATCAGGCATCGCATCACGAGCATTGACGGAAAGATTGAGCAACACCTGATGGAGCTGAGTCGGATCTCCTTCGATCGACCAAAGATCGTCCGGATAACGCCCTTTGATCTCGATTGATTTGGGAAAGGTCTTGCGCGCGATATCCACTATCTCCTGGATGAGATGGCTCGGCTTGATCAGAACGCGCTCGCCCTCAACACCGCGTGCGAAAGTGAGTACTTGTTTCACGATTCCAGCGCCGCGTTGCGCGCTTTCTTCAATGAGCGCGAGGGCCGATTGTCGATCTTCTTCGCCGAGCTCGCTCCGCAGGGCCTGGGAGCACATTAAAATCGGCGTGAGAATGTTGTTCAGATCGTGCGCGACGCCGCTGGCCAGCGTGCCAATGCTTTCCAGGCGTTGCGCCCGCAACAATTGGGCTTCGAGCTTTTTCTGCTCCGAGATGTCGTTATGGATCGACAAGACGGAACGCGGCGTGCCGTCGCTGTTGAGAACCAGTGTCGACCAAACCTCCACGATTAGTTCTCTTTTGTCTTTCGTGATCTCTTTAAGTTCGCCGCGAAATTCGCCCGTCGAGAGAAGCGTCGTTGCTATCGAGCCGAGTTCTTCCGATTTCGCCAAAATCAATTCGTCAACCGGTTGCCCGATTGCTTCCCTGGCGCTCCACCCGTACAAACGTTCCGCGCCGCTGTTCCAAAAGATGATGCGGCGATCGTCGAAGTTGCGAACGATAATCGCGTCGTGCGCGCGATCGAGCATCGCGGCCTGCTCTTTCAATTGTTCTTCCGCGCGTTTTCGCTCGGTGATGTCCTTGACCAGGACCACGCGCGCGCGGTGTCCCAACCATACCAATTCATGAGACGAAATTTCGACGTCAATCACGGTCCCGTCTTTCTTGCGATGTCTCCAATAACTCGAACTGCCTAACCCGGTCGTTGTTTGGTCGAGATTATCGACCAAGCCAGGAATGTCTTCGGCCGGTCGGATATCTTTAATGGTCATCGCCAGAAATTCAGTTGGCGAATATCCGTAATGGTTGACCGCCGCGTTATTCACCGCCAGAAACGAAAGCGATTCCACATCATAAACCCACATTGGATTGGGATTACTTTCGAAGAGAGTGCGATATCGCTCTTCGCTTTGCCGTAGCGCTCTTTCAGCCTGTCCTTGTTGAGTAACGCCGGCATTTAGAAAAAATGCGCTTAAAGCCAGGACTGAAAGGCTCAGAAACACTCCCATTGGAAGGAGCGAGAGCGCGGTCGACGACGCCACATCGGCCCGCTTCCGGTCGTCACCGAACAATCTATATTCTTCGGTTTTCACCTCTTTTATCATACCAAGAAGTTTGTCCGATAACTCGAGTTCGGGCCCGGTTCCGATCATGCTTGCAGCCGAAGCGGAACTTTCCTGTCGCCGGGCTGAAATCACCCGTTCTTCCCAGCCGATACATTGCGCGATCAAGGGCTCCAATTGGTCGAGGCGACGTTGTTGATTCGGGTCAGCCCGTGTCAGAACGCGGAGTCGGCGAACCTTATCATCGAGCGTCGCTTTGGTCGCTTGCCGATCTTTTAGCAATCGTTCATCTCCAACGATCACGTAGATGCGTTCGCTCCTGATGAGGCTTGTTACTGCGTTCAGAACTTCTTCGGTTTCCTTAAGCAGTTCTTGCCGGTGAGTGACCCGGCCATTCGTTTCCACCATGTGGATTGTGAAATCGAATCCGGCTCCCGCCGCCACCACTACCAATAAAACTCCGACCAGAAATCCGCCCGTCGTCCTGCCGCTCAACGACCATCTGAACTCACCTTCGCTTCGGAGCAGGATTAGCAACCCGGTGCCCATCAACGTAAATCCGACCGCCCCGATAACGCCGGATGCGTCCATTCCCATGAAATTCCATCGAGCACCCAATAGTATTTCCACGAGAAACGCCGCCAGCGGTGTCCCTCCCATCAGGACCAGCGCCACACTCAGGCCTAACACCGCGGGAACACGAACCTGTTTCCGAACGATGAACGCTTCCGCGAGCAGAGCGGTTCCCCCCAATAGAAAAACAAATGCGCTCGCCGACGTCATCCGGGCCGGATGTAACCCGCTCAAACCACTGGGAGTGTTTCCGATCAGCCACTGCTCAATTCGAAGATCCCAGCCAAAAAAATGTTCGCCCAGCGTTAACGCGCCTAATAAAACTACGGTCGCCGCGACCGCCGTCGCCCATCGGCGTTTCGCCAGCGTTTTTGTCCTGTTCGAAAGGAGTGCGAACGCGATGGCGCAAAGCAAGAATCCCACAGCCATATTCGGCTTCACCGGCGACGCGCCCGGAACAATGCGTTTGAGCATTTCGACATGAAGTAACCATCCGGTCAGTGGAACAAGACCGAGCAAAGCGATGTAGATAGTTGTCATCATCGCGAACGCTCGGCTGCGTTGGTAACGAACCAATTCGGGGGAGCTGCTCATGTCACTCCGTTAATCGAAGCAGGTTTCCCGCCGTCACTGCAGTCTTTTCCCTTGTCGGTTATTCGACTTTCTCCCCGGCAAAGTATCAGGAAAATTTGTAGGAAAACGGGCGTCTTCTAAACACAAGCCTCGAGCGCATCGTGGACCGTTCGGAGCAGTTTTGGGACGTCGTAAGGTTTGGTCAGGAAATTTATTACACCAAGGGATTGAAGTTCGGCCACGCCTGCCTGCTCGCCCTGTCCGGTTGAAACGACAATTGTGAGATCGGGCCGCATTTTTTTAAGCGAGCGCACTAACGCGACTCCATCCATATACGGCATGGAGAGGTCCGTTAGAACGACGCTAATTGATTTCATTTGTTGCGCGAAGATGGCGAGAGCTTCCGGACCATCATTGGCCAAGACAACGTCGTACTTGTGCTTCTCAAGAATCATTTTTGTGATGCCGAGAATGTTCGGCTCGTCGTCGACCACCAAAATCAGTTCGCCATTTCCCTGAATGGGCACGATCGAAGTTTTCGACTGTGCCAGCTTTTCTTGAATCGCAGCGGCCGGCACGAACACCTTGAATGTCGTTCCTTTACCCGGCTCGCTATAAACAGAAATGAATCCGCTGTGGCTTTTCACAATGCCGAGCGTCGTGGAGAGTCCAAGGCCGGTCCCTTTGCCAACTTCCTTGGTCGTAAAAAACGGATCAAAAATTTTATCAATCATCGCTCGCGGCATTCCACCGCCCGTGTCCGTCACACGCAACATGACATGAGGACCGGGCTTGGCGCCCGGCATCATGGACGCATAGTTTTCATCGACATTGAAGTTCTCAGCGCCAAGAGTGAGAAAGCCGCCGTTGGGCATCGCGTCCCGCGCATTAACAGAAAGATTGAGCAGCACCTGGTGCAGCTGCGTCGGATCGCCTTCGATCGACCAAAGGTCATCCGGATAACGGCCGGCGATTTCGATCATTTTCGGAAACGTCTTTTGCGCGATGTCGATCATTTCCTGAATCAAATGGCTGGGCTTGATCACGACACGTTCGCCTTCGATCCCACGCGCGAAGGTAAGGACTTGCTTGACGACATTCGCACCGCGCTTGGCACTTTCCTCGATCATGGAAATCAGGGCCGGGAGATCCTTCTCCATCGGATCGCCTTTAAGCACTTCCGTGCACATTAGAATCGGCGTGAGAATGTTGTTTAAATCGTGCGCGACTCCGTTGGCAAGCGTGCCCATACTTTCGAGCCGTTGCGCACGAAGGAGATGTGTTTCGAGTTTCTTTTGCTCGGTCACATCTGTATTTATGATCAGAATAGACTTGGGCGCGGCCAAGTCATCCCGGACAAGGGTCCAGCGACTGCGAACCGTAATAGTGCCACCGTTTTTGCAATTGTGTTTGCACTCCCCTGTCCATTTTCCATTCTCGATAACGGCGGCTCGGGCGGCAGCGGTGGAGACAGGTTCGTCTTGATAGAGAAAGGAGGCCGCTTTCCTGCCTTGGGCTTCAGCGGCCGTCCAACCGTACAATTCTTCCGCACCGTGATTCCAAAATTCCACGCGATCTTCCATATCGCGAACCATGATTGCGTCGTGCGCAAGATCTAACAGTCTTGCCTGTTGGCGCAGCCGATCTTCCGCCCGCTTTCGTTCGGTAATGTCGTTGATCAGCACCAATTTCGCGCGTCGCCCAAGCCACGTCAGCTCGTGCGAGGTCACCTCGACGTCAATCAACGCCCCGTTTTCCGTGCGGTGTCGCCATTGAGTCAAATTTTCCAAGCCAGCGGTTCCAATTTCTTCAGACAGATCATCCGTTAAATCGGAAATATCTTCAGACGGTCGAATGTCTTTCATGGTCATGATTAGAAATTCGTCTTGCGAATATCCGTAGTGTCGGACCGCGGCATCGTTCACTGCCAGAAACGCAAACGTTTCCAGATCGTAAACCCACATCGGGCTGGGATTGCTCTCGAACAATCGTCGGTAGCGTTCTTCACCTGCGCACAACGCTTCCTCTCCCCGCTTGCGCTCGATATTTTCTGCGTGCAACGATTCATTGGCGTTTGCCAGTTCAGCGGTTCGCGTTTTGACTCGCACCTCCAGTTCCGCATGTGCGTTGTGCAGATTTTCTTCCGCCTCCATGCGCCCGTGGAAACTATCCAACAATTCGGCCCGCCATCGTCGCACGCCGCGCGCAGCCGAAAACCAGGCTATAAACGATGTCCCACCGACAACTAGGGCGCCGATGATTGAGAGCAAATCTATCCGACGATCGGCTCGTAAATGTTCGAAAATAATCCAGCTAAACCAGCCGAAAGCCGTGATCCCCAGGAGACAAACGAGAGTGAGTAGCCTGAGCGGAAAACGGATGTCAGTTACCGCATCATCGCGGGCTACGTTGGGTTGAGCCGGCAATGGTTCCTTTTTAGTCCGATTTATCGAAGCGCATAATTTACTTCTGCCGGATTAGATGGCGCTATCAGAGGTCAGCCTGAAAAAGAGGACTGCCCGAAGGCCTCCAAATTCGCGTTCGCGTCTGCAGCTGGAGCAAATACCTGAAGCGTGCTTTGAAGTTGATCAAAATTGATTGGCTTTACCAAATGCGCAAGAAACCCTGCTTGCTTTGTCTTAGCGCGATCTTCTGGCATCCCGTAACCGCTCAGAGCGATGCCTCGCAGGCCATATTCCTTAGCTAACTTTCGCATTAAATCGATTCCATTTCCGTCCGGAAGCCCTAGGTCGCTGATGACCAGATCAAAGGATTGAGTGGCGGCCACGGCAAGCGCTCGCTCCACGTTTTCGGCGGTAAATACGTTATGGCCGTACCCACGAAGGAGACGCACGAGCACCATCATGGTAGGCTCATGATCCTCAATGACGAGCAGGCGCAGGCGTGGTGGCGCTGTGCGAGACCGAGATTCCGGCTCTGCGAGTGCCGGAGTTGAAAACGGCAACACCGCGGCGAGTTTAATGGTAAAGATTGCGCCGAGGCCTGGGCCAGCGCTTTCAGCCCGGATCATTCCCCCGTGCGCCTCGACGATCGCTTTCGAAATAGCTAAACCCAGCCCCAGGCCTCCGGTGGCTCGTGCTTCCCGTGTTTCTCCCTGAACGAAAGCGCGAAAAATAACGGGCAGCATTTGCTGCGTGATTCCTGTGCCCGAGTCCTCCACCGTGAGAACGAATTCGCCTGGAACCGGATTGAAGGTACGCACCGCAATTCGTCCTCCCGCTATGCTGAACTTGATCGCATTCTTGACCAGATTCCAAAAGACCTGATGGAGTCGCGTAGCGTCGCCCCGGACGTGGCGTTCGCTCGCCCTTAAATCAAAGTCCAGTTGAACGGACTTCTGTCTCGCGTCGTTTTCCACAATTTCCCTGGTGTGGGCGAGCAAGGAATGAACATCGATTGCGCCCGCTCCGACTAGCTGAAGCGTACCGCGAGCGATCTTGGTCAAATCGAGCAAGTCATCGATCAGTCGAGCCTCGAGCTGGACGTTGCGCCGAATCATACTGAGTTGCGCCCGAAGCTCCGGCTCGATGGACTCTTCTCGCTCCAAGGCCGTCGCGCACATGAGGACAGGGGTTAATGGCGTTCGCAATTCATGAGAAAGAATGGCCAGAAAGTCGTCTTTGGCGCAGTTGGCGCGTTCCGCTTCGTCTCTCGCGTGGCGAGCCTCGGCGTGCGCCAACAATGACTCATTGACCATTCGCTCCCGCTCCGCGCCTTCGGTCTGCAGTCTGATGTTAAGCTCTTCGAGCTCGCAAACCTTGCCGGCCAGTTTGTCGGTAACAACGCGCAGATGCTTGCGGGCCGACTCCCGCGCCGAAACAGAGCGGCTCGCACGCCTGCGCATGGCAAGCGCCTGATTAACTATTTGAATGACTTCTTCCGGGTTGACCGGCTTGACGATGACATGGTGGACGCCACAGGCCCTGGCCAGCTTCCGGGATTCCTCTTCGATGTAGCCCGCCGTAAAAAAAACCACGGGTGTGTGCGCGATCTTGCGATCACGTCGCAATTTGCGCACGAATTCGTAGCCATGCATCTTCGGCATGAGAATGTCGGCAATGATCAGATCGGGTTTTTGTTTGCGGACCTTTTTGAGCCCTTTCATGGCGCTGTCCGCCTCAAGCACACGGTGGCCAAGATTTGTCAGCATCCCTAAGAGGAGCTGACGATTAGCGGGACGATCATCGACGATAAGAATCGTCTTTGTCTTTACATCGACGCGGGAATGTTTGGGCACCCCTAACGATGTCTCTTCCTGTCGGAAAAGTTTCGTTTTTTGAGAATGCCGCGGCCACTCGTAGGAAGATTTTTTCATGCGCGATATCCCGAGCATTGAGTATGCAGGTAGGCATTGCGGGAACTACGGATTTTGTCGACCGCAAATCTACGGGGTATCCAGCAATCGCGTATCCGCGCGGTACGGCCGGCCGAGCCCAATCGATTCAGCAGACCACGCCCAAGCTGGACTGAAGTTGATTACTAGAAGCTGAACGAGAAACCGCCGCTCGCTCCGTTACTGTTGTAATTGCTACGGCCGACAATCCCGTCGTAGTAAATATAGACCGCGAAGGCCCGACTCAGTTGCGCGCTGACGCCCGCCCTGATTTGTGCGGCATCGCGGCCGACGGTCGGTCCGAATGCCGTCAAGATACCTCCGCCTCCGGAAACCAGGCGCGCATCGATCGGATAAGCTTGATCGTAATATTCGTGGAGCCACGCCGCGCGCGCCTCCGGCCTGAAAATCACGGACCCAGCTTTGATGTCGTAGCTGGCCCTTACCCCTACCGTACTGCGAAGTGAGTCCTCGTTCTGATCTTGTATCTCCAAGGGGACCAGCGAACCCGTCTCCGTGTACCGATCGACGTTGACGTTGGTATATTGGATGGACGCTGTCGGGCCTATGTTAAGACAACCAACTTTCCAATCGTATCCGACGGCGCCTAGAGCGTTGACTTCGTTGCCATCGGTCTTGCCCCGTGCATCACCCATGAGCGCGGTGCGCCGAATGTCATAGCTGTTCCAACCGCCACCGCCGGCAACATCGAGATAGAATCCATTGCTGAAATAGGTGGCGAACGCACCAACGTTCCCACCCTCCATCGTTAAGCGTCCGTCCCCAAACAATGTCGCGTGGCCGGTCTCGTATCCGCCGTAAATTCCGACAGCGAAATTGTGCGACAGTCGGTAATCAAGGCCCAGAATCACCGCACCGTTTGTGATTTTATAGCCGGGGGCATTTTCATCCTCATCGCCGACTTTCACATATTCACCTGAGCCGGTAACAAAGATTCCCCAGCGATTCTCAGGGGCCTGAACAAAGCCCGGTGCTGGATTCTTATCTAACATAGCGTTGCCATCGAAGTCCTTGCTATACCCCTGGCCGATCACCTGGGGCGCATATCCGGCCGCGCAAAAACCATTTGATCCTGCACGAATGTCATCCATGCGCTGGATCAAGTTCGTCCCTTGCATGGTGTCGAGGGCAAACTTGATCTCATAAATTGAAGCCAGCTCTTCCGGCGCGATCAAGCGTCCAATCGCAGTCCGGCTGGCCGGGGCCTGGATATTATTAGTGTCCAGCGTCACGGCTCCATTAATCGCCAGGGCCCGTCCATCGAGAGTAACCCCCGTGGTTAAAGTGATGCTAGTTAAGGCAACGATACTTCCAACAAACCTGGTGCCGGTGCCGAGGGTGGCTGAACTGCCGACTTGCCAGAATATGTTTTGATCCGGACCGCCAAGCAACGTGACCAAGGAGTTAGAGGCCGTGGTCAGAGTGGAGCCAATCAAGAAATGGAAGGGAGCCTTGGGATCCCCTCCGGTATTCAGGGTGAGCGTTCCGGTCAATTGAGCGGACGAATTAAAACGGTAAATCCCTGGCGTGAGGATCATGCCGCCTAAATCCATTCCCGTTAAGTTGGCCGTCGTCGTCTCGCCAGCCAGCTTCGTGTAAGCCGTAAAAGCATCGGCATGAGCTTGATTGGCCAATGCGTCATTGATGTGAATGGCCCCATTGAGCACCACTCCGGGCGGGAATCCAGTCACGGAGCTTCCGGGACTCAGCCCCAGATTCCCGGTAATGATCGTCGCGCCAGTATTGGTGACGGTTGAGCCACCTAAAATGGCAAAGTTCTCCGCCGCACCCAGTGGAACGGTTTGGGCCGCCGTCGACCAGGAGATAGCGAGTAGTGCAGAAACAGTCAATGCCGCTGCGCATGCTGCGGCCGACCTACGAATATGTTTTTTGTGTGTTGAACTGTTTTGCATGCGCCACATGCCAGCAGCGAGAGTGCTACATCTGGACGCGGTGAGTTCGTGTTTTTTGCCGGGGAAAACTACTGAGGGATTGTGATGACCAAGCTACTCAGACTAGGCTGCCTCTATCACACAGTTGCGAGAAACCTTGCGATCCGCCCGCGCTCAGTGAACCCGACAAGGGCGAGAGCCATAACGCCCGCGAACCAAGTGCCTGGTTCAGGAATATCAGGAACAGTGATAGTATCGGTATCCAGCGTAACGGCTGCATTAATCGCGATGAGTCTCCCGATAACAGTGGCCCCGCTGTTAACGGTGATGCTTTGGTCGGCAAGGACACTTCCGTAAAGCACGCTGTTGACGCCAAGCGTGGCTGAGGTGCCGACCTGCCAGAAGACGTTACTCGAACTTCCATTCAGGAACGTGATCATGGAGCCGGGATCCGTGGTCAGGGTGGTGCCGATCTGGAAATGGAAGATTGCGTTCGGATCTCCCTGCGTGTCCAGAATGAGCGTTCCGGTCAACTGAGCGGTAGTATTGAAATGGTAGACCCCGGGCGTGAGTATCATGCTGCCCAGATTCTGTCCCGATAAGTCAGTCGTAAACGTCTCGCCAACCAGTTGCCCGTAGGCGGTGGCAGCATCAGCATGAGCTTGCATGGCCAGCGTGTCATTACTGTGAATGGATCCGTTGAGCACCACTCCGGGCCCGAATCCAGTAACGGAGGTCCCGGGACTCACCCCCAGATCCCCAGTGACGACGGTCGCGCCAGTATTAGTGACCGTTGACGCGCCCAAAACGGCAAAGCTATCCGCCGCACCCAACGGAACGACTATGGCCGCCGCGGACCAAGACGTGGCGAGCAGCCCGAAAATAATCAATGCCGCTGTGTACGTTGAGGCCGACCTGTGGGCATGTTTTTTTTGCGCTGAACTATTCTGTATTTGCATGCGTCAGATTTAGCAGCGCGGATGCTACAGGTGACGCGGTGAATACCTGTTTTGGTTGTCGAGAACTACTGGAGCCGGTGCTTTTTCGCGTGAAGCTTGTTGTACTTCTGCCGTGCCGAAATGCGACCAGTGGCGAGCTTTTACGTCACGCGTCGATGATGTTATTACGGATCGCGTAGCGAACCAACGCGGCAAGGGACTCCAGGCCGAGCTTGCGCATGAGCGTCGCCCGGTGAGTTTCGGCGGTGCGTATACTGATGCCCAGGCTATTCGCGACCTCTTTGTTGCTATTACCACCGGCAAGGAGGCGCACCACATCTCTTTCACGCGAGGTCACGGCATGTTCCTGCCCGTTTTGCTTTTTCCCGGCAGAACCGGAGAGGAATTTTGCGAAAAGAATCTGGGAGATTTCGGACGTGAAAAACGGTTTGTGCTCGGCGAGCGATTTGATTGCTGCTACCAGGTGGCGACAGGCATCAGATTTTTGGATGTAGCTCTTCGCTCCTGAATCGAACAACTCCTCGATAACCTCCTCCGAGTGGTAGGCGCTAAAGATCACGACTTCTGTATTTGGCACCGTGTGCTTGATCTCGCGCAGGGCCGACAGTCCGTCCAGTTCCGGCATCGTCATATCCAAAACAACCACGTCGGGCTTTAGTTTCCTGGCCCCCTCTACTGCCTCTTGTCCATTTGTGGCAGTGCCACAGACTTGCCATCCGGGCTCTTGTTCGATCAAGGCCCGCACGCCGGTCCGCATCACTTCATGATCGTCGGCGACAAGGATTCTTAGTCGGCGCATTTATTTTCCTTGTCGTTGTGCAGCACGCGATCAACTGCGCGCAGCAATGTTGCCCGAGAATAAGGCTTGTTCAGACAGCCTTGCACTCCGATGTCAGTCAACTCGCCCGGATTGTAATCGCTATCCCGCGCGCTTGAGACAATGACCTTCGCCTTGACGTCCATCTTGCGCAGCGTTCGCGCGAGCACCAAGCCACTCATGATCGGCATAACCACATCGGTTAGCACTACATCGATCTCTTTCGATTTTTCCATGAAGAGAGCTAGCGCGGACGGACCATCGTCCGCTGCAAGAACCTTGTACCCACTCTTAGAAAGAACTACCTTTGCCACCTCTCGAATTGCCAATTCGTCATCCACAATCAGGATGGTTTCGCCGTGGCCGGTTGGAACATCCATTTGCGCCTTGGCCTCGTCCGCTTGGAAAACGCCCGCCGTGGATGGTAAGAAAATACGGAACGTCGTGCCGTTGGCAGCACTGTAAACCTTTATGACTCCACCATGACTCCTGACAATGCCGAGCGCGGACGAAAGCCCAAGACCAGTGCCCATGCCAGGTTCTTTTGTGGTGAAGAAAGGGTCAAAAATTTTTTCGACGATATCTTGCGCAATCCCAGCACCAGTATCGATGACGCTAATAAGAACGTGAGGACCTGCTTTAAGGCCTGGCGTCATCGTTGCATACTGTTCGTCGACATCGAAATTTTCGGCGGTCAGCGACAGGGTTCCCCCTTCGGGCATGGCGTCTCGGGCGTTCAGGCACAGATTGAGCAGGACCTGGTGCAGCTGCGTTGGGTCCCCCTCCACCAGGCGCAGATCTTCGGAGTAGCTCGTTCGCAGCCGCACCGTCTTGGGGAAGGTCTGTTTCGCGATCTTCGCGATTTCTTCAAGGAGGTAAATCGGTTGCAAAAGGACACGATCGCCTCCCGCACCGCGGGCAAATGTGAGTACCTGCCTTACGATATCAGCCCCGCGCGCCGCGCTCGATTCGATCGTGTTTAGAAAATTTTCACTTTCCTCCGGGGTCGGGTCGTTCCGGAGAATTGGAACCGCCATTAAGATTGGCACCAGGACGTTGTTTAGATCGTGGGCGACGCCGCTGGCCAAAGTTCCAATGCTTTCCAAGCGTTGCGTGCGCAGCAAGTGTTTCTCTACCTTTTTCTTCTCGGTAATGTCCGTGTTGATTCCCAGCACCGCGCGCGGCGTGCCGTCGTCGTTTCGAATGAGGGTCGCGCGCGAATCGACAATCACTTCACGTCCATCTTTGGCGCGGTGTTTGATCTCACCATGGAATTCGCCGCTCGCGATCAGCTGTTTGAGCAGCGCTTTACGATCGTTGGACTCGGCGAAAATCAGCTGCTCCATCGGCCGCCCGATCGCTTCATTCGCGCTCCAGCCGTAGAGACGCTCTGCACCGCTGTTCCAAACCGTGATGAGGTCACTCGTGAAATCGCGCATAATAACCGCGTCCTGTGCGCGCTCGATAATATCAGCCTGTTCGCGCAAACGTTCCTCCGTTCGCTTTCGCTCCGTCACATCTGTCCATACCCCCACCATTTGTTGCGGTTTGCCGACCGCATCGCACACGACGCGGTTCTTGTCTTCCACCCAGTGGTAACTGCCATCCCTGTGTCGAAGCCGGTATTCCATCGAATAGCTGCTGCCCTTTATGGCTTCATTCATTACCCCGACAGCTCGATCTCGATCTTCCGGATGCAAACTATCTAACCACCACTTATAAGTCATCGACTTCGCCACGGTGACTCCAAGCAAACGCTCAATATTTTCGCTCACCAGGATTGGAACGACTTTCTCATGCTCTATATTTAGGACGTAAAGAACCGCCGGGCTGTGAGCGAGTAAATGGTGCAGCTGTTGATCCGCAGCTCCCGGCTCACCTACAGCCCGCTGACGTTCGGTGCTCCGAACTTCTTGTCCAAGGTCTGCCGAGCTGGCAGCGTCAAGAACCGATTGTTGAACTGGCGCCGCCATGATCGAGGCGTGGCCGCGCGCCGCATCAGGTCCATTATTACTAGGGGAATGTTTTAACTTCTGGTTTCTCGTAGGCAAGGACCTATCGACCGTACATACTTACCGCGCCATTAGGAAAATCCTTAGACACGGTTACGTAAAAGTACTTAGGCTAACGAGTCGTGACCTTTCATTCCGCTGGACCTTCTCCCGGTACGAGCCCGGAACGCATCGCTTGACGCACCAAGCTTGGAATATCGTTAATTCCCAGACGTTGCATCAATTGCGTGCGATGCGCTTCGACGGTCTTAACGCTTAATTTCAAAAGAAAGGCGATTTCCTTTGTATTATTGCCCTCCGCAATCAGTTGCAGGATTTCACGTTGCCGGGAGGTCAATTTCGCTAATGGATCGTATCGAACACCAACCTTCTCCATATCCCCGGGGGTCAGGTGTTTGGAGATAGTCGGGCTAAAGTAAAGTTCCCCGTCTGTGACCCCTTTGATGGCAGCTTTCAGCTCGGAAACGGCATCCTCTTTAATCAAATAACCGCGAGCCCCGGCCTGCATAGCCTGCACGACATACTCGTGGTTTGCGTGCATCGACAGGACAATCACCATCGCATTTGGGAATTCCTTTGTGATGCGTGCGATTGCCTCCAAGCCGTTCAATTTCGGCATGGCAATATCTATTAAGATCACGTCCGGCCGGTGCTTCTTGAACAAGTCGAGGGCTTGACGACCGTCACTGGCTTCGGCCACGACCTCGACCGCCGGAATCTGCTTTAGAAGCGCGCGAAAGCCGGCGCGGACAAGTTGGTGATCATCGGCCAGCAGAATCCGGGTCTTTTTCCTGGAGGGGTCCAGCATACTTTCTTAAGTCAAAGTGCTGCGGGCATGACCGTGTTCGGCTTGATCAGCCTCCAACCCAGATTTAAACGGACCGTAACTTCGCTAAAATTGTGAAAACCGACCGGCTTCACAATGTAGTTTGCGGCTCCGAGTCGACGACATTCACCGATATCGCGTTCCCGAGTCGAAGCAGTAAGAATGATCACGGGAATGTCGCGGGTGCGCTCGTCGGCTTTGAGTCGGCGCAACACCTCCAGCGGCCCAACTCTTGGCAGGTTCAGATCCAGCAAAACGACCCGAGGATGTGGATCGCCGCGACGGGTGGCGTAGGCGCCAGTCCCAAAGAGAAAATCCAGACCTTCTGCTCCGTCGTGGACCACATGCACTGGATTTGTGATCCCGGCTTGGGTGAAAGATTGCTTCGTCAGCTCGACATCCCGCGGATTATCTTGCACGAGCAGGATTTCCACCGTCTGCTCCGCTTCGTTGTCCTTACTGGCTTGTTCAAAAAGGGTTGAAACCGAAAGTTGTAAGGCCCGAGCAAGTTTCTCGACGCTGTCCATCGACGGATTCCGCACTCCTCGTTCAAGGTCGGAAACATAAGTCCGATGAAGAGCAGCACGGTAGGCGAGTTCTTCCTGCGAGATGCCTAGCGAGGTTCGTTGTTTCTTGATGGCCATCCCCAACAAGATTTTCAAATCAATCGTAGCCATGATTTGCGACATCTTACCGGCACACGCCACAGACAATGAGTGACAGTAGACAATCGACGACAAGATCATGCGGATTCGGATTTCCACGTCTTACTACGACTTTTCGAAACCGAAGTTCGTAAGAATCCTCGTGACGCCGAAAATGGTTGAATAACGCCGAGTCTCTCACACGGCCATACTCGCCTCCCGGTTGTCAGTGGAAATGAGGAGAAATCTTAAATCAGGCCGGAAAAACCCTTACATCGACAATCTCGGACTCAAAGGAATCCCCTATCGCTCGGCCGAGACCAATCCATTGCGAATCGCATATCGCACCAGGCCGGGAATGTCATGGATGTT
>DATMON010000010.1:0-61328 GCA_035568175.1 Chthoniobacterales bacterium | reverse complement strand
TGCTGAACGTTTCCGAGGTTGCGCCGCCAAAACGCGTGTTCTCGTTCACAGAGGTGACCTCGTTCAGCTCGGTCAGGCCGGCCACGCCGCCGCCGGTGCCAAATATCATTACCCGGTCGCCCAGGGTGTGCCCGATCCGTACCCGGCCGGTCGCGTACCAATCCAAGGCGGCGTGGGAGACAATGGACGTAGTGTAAACGTGTTCTTCTGAGTTGCCCCCAGGCAGCTGAATGAAATCAAAAACCTCAGCGTTTCTTTGCAGGTCGGTGCCTTGAATGTCCAATTCAAAACCGAAGACCCATCCTCCACGCTGCCAATTGTAACCGCCGTGCAATCCGCCTTCCCCGGACGTCTGGTCCTTCTGCCTAACTGCTAAAAACAGATCTTCGGCAAAGCCTCCTCTTGCTGCCGGCGGCAGGGTTTCTTCGAACGCGGAGGTTGTAGCATCGAGATTTGCCCAGATTCCGCCTCCATGAATACCAAAATACCATCCCTCAAAGCACGAGGGCGCAGGCGCAGGCACGGGCGCGATTTCCTTGGAACTCATCGGCTCCGGACCGGCATAAACTAAAGCAGTGCACGCGCAAAACAGCGCGAAGGTTAAGGCAAGTTTCTTCATAATTTTCTCCTTCAGGGGTTTAGGTTTTGCCGGTGTAGGCGATTGCCTGAGCTAGGTCAATGAAGAAATTAACTTTGTTCGTTATGCGTTTATAAGAACTAGAATACGCGCCTGTCTATTTAAGGGCTATGTCGCGCAAGGTTGGAGACGACGACTTGAATTCAGCACGCGGAAACGCGAGCTGTCCGGCAATCGTCATGCCTCGATCCGCTCAGCCAGAATCCACCCTATCGCGCTTAGAGCGATGGCTGTTCGCGCAGGTCGACATCGCCTCATTGGTTTTTTTCCGAATCGCATTCGGCCTTCTCATGCTTCGGATGGTGAAGATGGCCTGGTCGCTTGACCGGATTTCGCAATGGTGGATCGAACCGTCGTTCTTGTTTAAATATCCCGGCTTCTCCTGGGTCCATCCCTGGCCCGGCAACGGACTCTACGTTCATTGGATTTTGCTCGGCGTTTTCGCGTTGTTCGTGACCGTTGGCTTCCTCTATCGCATCAGCACTACGCTATTTTTCCTGAGCCACACCTACTTCTTCCTTCTCGATCAGGGAAGGTACGTGAATCACACCTATCTCATCTGCCTTTTCAGTTTTCTGCTGATCTTCGCGCCGGCGCATCGCGCCTTCTCGGTCGATGCATGGTTGTGGCCAAAACTGCGATCGTCGACTGCTCCGGCGTGGTCGCTTTGGTTGCTGCGCGCGCAAATGGGCGCTGTTTATTTTTTCGCCGGGGTGGCGAAAATTGCACCGGACTGGCTGCACGGTGAGCCGATTCGAACGTGGTTCAAGGAGCAGATTCGCTCCCCCTTATTCGCCCCCGTTTTCCATCACGAATGGGCAGCTTACGGCGCGAGCTACGCCTCGCTTCTCATCGATTTGCTGGGGGTGCCGTTTCTTCTCTGGCGGCGAACTCGCCTCGTCGCCTTCTGCGTAGCAGTAAGTTTCCATCTATTAAACGCGCAGATCTTTCCGCTCGACATCTTCCCCTGGCTCGCGATTGCGGCGACAACTCTCTTTCTCGCGCCGAGCTGGCCGCGTCGGATCATTTCCATTTTTCGACGAAGAAATGCATCACCTGTGGTGGATACGGCCACATTGCCTCCGCGTCGGAAACGAATCCTGATTCTGAGTTTCGCGACACTTTACGTCGCGATCCAAATTCTAGTACCGCTGCGCCATTTTCTTTATTCCGGCGGCATCGAATGGACTTACATGGAGCACCGCTTCAGCTGGCAGATGATGCTCGAGCGTCATGTCACGCGCACATTATTCTACGTTGCGGATCCGAACACCGGCCGCGAGGTCCGAGTTCAACCGGGAAAATATATCGATCTGCAACAAACCATTCACATGGGCTGGCGACCCGATATGGTTTGGCAATTTGCTCGTTTCCTCGCCGACAAAGTACCGCGCTTGGGCCCTGAGCCCCTTCGGGTGCAGGTGCGAATGTATGTTTCCGTAAACAAACGAAGGGCACAGCTGTTTCTTGATCCAAATGCCGATCTCGCTGCCGAACCGCGAAGTTGGGGGAGACCGCGTTGGCTTTTGCAAGTCAATGATCCGCTTCCACCGCCAGGACAAGATCTCTCAGCGGAAACATTTGGGGTGACGTTTCCGAAGATCGATTGAACGCTACCGCCAGACTCGATCAGCCGACCCGAAAGCGAATGTCACGGATGATTTTGGTGCCGAAACGTTGTTTCAATTTGCGCAAGATGTCGATCTTCGACACCTGCTCGAGCTCGTAGTGCAAAGCCGGCTGGAGCACGCGCACATACAAAATTCCTTCGCGCAAAGCGACCGGCGCCGAGTGCGCTGCAATAAAGTCGCCAACGATCTTGCTCCACGCTTCCATCACTTCGGTCTCGTGTAATCGCTCTTTTAGGCCAAGCCGCTGCATTAACTTCGGCAGCACGTCTGTCGGGGCTAGCCATCGATCCGGCGAAGGAAAGTTGTTCGGTAAGCCGCGCCACTCAGAAATGACTTTGGCGCGAAGTGTGGCGTTCATCTTTGACTGCAGCGGCGCTCTGCGAGCATCGCATGGCTGAGGGAGTTTATGCCGCGGTCATAGACCGCCGCTAGAAAGAAAATTTCAGTACCGCCGCCGCATGTTGCTCGGCAGAATGTTCAGCTCGGTCCGGTACTTGGCGACGGTGCGACGCGCGATCGGAATTCCGCGCTTGCTCAAAATCTCCACAATCTCTTTGTCACTCAATGGCGCATTACCTTCTTCAGTTTTGACGAGATCGAGGATCGCCTCTTTCACGCTGGTGTTGCTCATCGATTCGCCGGTGGCGGTTTGGTAACCGGGCGTGAAAAAATATTTCATCTCGAACACGCCCTGCGGGGTGGACATGTATTTACCCGATATCGCACGGCTAACTGTCGTCTCATGCACGCCGACCGCGTCCGCGATCTGCACCATCGTCATTGGCTTGAGGAACGCCGATCCCTTGTCGAAGAAGTCGCGCTGCCGTTTCACGATCTCGTGCGCGATGTTGGAAATCGTTTGCTGGCGTTGGTGAATCGATTTGATCAAAAATTTGCCGCTCCGGATCTTGTCACGGATGTAATCCTTCACTTCGTTTCCGTTGTGGTCTTGCGCCATGATGTCCTTGTAAGTGTTGCTGATGCGCAGATGCGGAATTTGTTCGCCATTTAAAATGACCTGGTAAGTGCCGTTTACTTTTTCGACCGTCACATCCGGCAGGACATAATTTTGCGGCGCCTGGGCAAAAATCGCGCCCGGCCGCGGATCGAGCTGGGCGATATTATTCGCGCATTTCTGTACTTGTTCGACGCTGATTCCGATCCGTCGCGCAATTTCGGGGAAACGTCGCTTGCCCAAATCCTGCATGTGATCGGCAATAATTTTATATTCGAGACTGCTTTGCCTTCCTTCCCGTTTGAGCTGGATGAGCAAACAGTCGCGCAGATCTCGCGCGCCTACGCCAGGCGGATGAAAGCTTTGAATGAGAGTGAGCATGTTCTCAAAATCTTCCCGAGGGATTCCGGTATTGAGCGCCATCTCTTCCGGCGTCGTCTGCAAAAATCCGTTGTCGTCGATGTTGCCAACGATCAGTTCGGCCGTTTTGCGGTCGTCGCCGTCGAGCGCATTTTGGTTGAGCTGCCCCATCAAATGTTGTTGGAGCGTCTCCTGGGTCGGGATGGAGTCGAAAAAGAACTGTCGCTTTTCTTCCGCTTCCTGCGAGCGGCCGCTGTAGCTGCTCGATTGCGCCATGTAATCGCGCCATTCTTCATCGAGTTTCGCCAGCTTATCGAATTCCTCTTTGAAATTGTCCTCAGGGGGCGGCGTCTCCGACTCAGGCGGCGCGTCCGGATTCGGCGGGTCGGCCAATTCCTCCAGGACCGGATTCGTTTCCATCTCCTGTTGAACGAGGTTTCGCAGCTCAAGCAATGGCGCCTGCAGAATGAGCAAGCTTTGTTGAAGTTGCGGGGCAAGGACCTGTTGCAGAGAAAGATTCTGCGTTTGATGCATCCCAGGACCGGCCATACGTGGAGTTTACTGTCGGGCGAACGACAGGCAAGCAGGTTACGGGCCGACTGCCTCGCGACCCGGCGGTAATCGTGCTCCAGAACAATTTCAGGAACACGACTTGCTACCCAGTTGAGCGGTCGACCACTTCCGAATGAAACGGATTCTCCTCGCCCTATCATTATCAATCGCGCTCCTCATCACGCCGTTTGGCTCAGCGCAAACGCCGGATGCGAACCAGGAACAGAGACTTCTTGCACTGATCAAAGAGGTCCAGACACAGCAAGCGCAAATGGCGGATAATCAGGCCAAGATCGAGACTAAGCTTGCAGACGTCGCTGAAACGGTCCGCGTCGCACGGATACTTGCCGGAAAAATTGGGAAGTAAACTAGATGAAGCTTACAACTCGGTTCTTTTTCTGCAGCCTAATATGCTCGGTGATAATCATCATCACTCCAGTAAGAGCCCAGTCGCCGACGCCAATCATTGTTCAGGCCGCCTCGGCGCTACCTGCAACCTCGTCAGCTACTCGGGCGGTCCCGGTGAATGTCAGTTCGGTCCCGGAAGCAATCAAATTGCTTGAGCAAATGAAAACATCTAACCAAGAAATTTTGAGCAAGCAGGAAGCTGCGTTGGAACGGCTTGATGACCTTCAAAAGACCGCCGACCAACTTAAGATTTTTACACGCCGCTCAACGGGCTAGGGAGCGTTGGTTCCGACCAACTGCGAATCTTCGCCCAGCGGGGTTAAGCGCTTTGTGCAGGCGGTTTGTGGCCCGCAAAAACCACAACAGACGCGATCACGAGGATGGATGTGTCATTTCTTGCCGGGGCAAAAATCTGTGCGATCAATCTCGCTCAGGCTCTGGGAAGGACTATGCGTTGTCGATCTTACGCGTCGAATTCATGCCGCGAAGATAATTCCGAGCTGCTGATTCCCTTTTGACCATGAAAAAAAACAATTCTACTCCGCGTGGCGCGCGAACGGCCAGCAGTTCGCATATTGAAAATGGCCAACTCGACAGCAAGCAGCTGCTAACCGCTCTCCTGGCGTTCAAGCGCGGCGATTTTTCCGCGCGCCTGCCGGAGGACTGGACCGGCGTCGCGGGCAAAATCGCCGACACGTTTAACGACGTGATCGCGAAGAACGAACAAATGACGCAAGAGCTCGAACGCATCGGACGCGTCGTCGGCAAGGAGGGCCGCATCACTCAACGAGCTTCGCTTGGCGACGTTTCTAAGTCCTGGGCCGGCGCAGTAGCGTCGGTCAATGGTCTGATCGGCGATTTGGTTCATCCGACAAGTGAGATGGCGCGCGTGATCGGCGCGGTCGCCAAAGGCGATCTCTCCAAAACGATGGCCACCGACATCGAGGGCAGGCCGTTGGAAGGAGAATTTTTGCGCACCGCCAAGACCGTAAACCGAATGGTGGACCAGCTTGGCGCATTTGCGTCAGAAGTCACACGCGTAGCGCGCGAAGTGGGAACCGAAGGAAAACTTGGCGGACAAGCAACCGTCAAAGGCGTCGCCGGCACATGGAAAGACCTCACCGAGAATGTGAACTTGATGGCCGGCAATTTGACCGCGCAGGTGCGCAACATTGCCACGGTCACCACGGCGGTAGCGAATGGCGACTTGACCAAGAAAATCACCGTCGATGTCAAAGGCGAGTTCCTCGAATTGAAAGACACGGTAAACGTGATGGTGGATCAACTCCGCTCGTTTGCTTCCGAAGTGACGCGCGTTGCGCGTGAAGTGGGTTCGGAAGGGATTTTGGGCGGCCAGGCCCGCGTCGAAGGCGTCTCCGGAACATGGAAGGACCTTACCGATTCGGTAAATTTCATGGCTCGAAATCTTACCGGCCAGGTCCGCAACATCGCGGAGGTAACGACCGCGGTCGCACGCGGCGATTTGTCGAAAAAGATCACGGTCGACGTCAAAGGCGAGATTTTGGAATTGAAAGACACCATCAACACGATGGTGGACCAGCTCAGCTCATTTGCGTCGGAAGTTACGCGCGTAGCGCGCGAGGTGGGCACCGAAGGGAAGCTGGGCGGCCAGGCTGATGTCCGCGGCGTTGCCGGAACCTGGAAAGATTTGACGGACTCGGTGAACTCTATGGCCGGCAACCTGACCGGTCAGGTGCGCAACATTGCTGACGTCACGACCGCGGTAGCGAATGGTGACTTGTCGAAGAAGATCACGGTCGACGTGCGGGGCGAGATTTTGGAATTGAAAGACACGATCAACACGATGGTGGACCAGCTCCGGTCGTTCGCCTCCGAAGTGACGCGCGTCGCGCGCGAGGTGGGAACGGAGGGAATTCTCGGTGGTCAAGCTGACGTTAAAGGCGTTGCCGGCACGTGGAAGGATTTGACCGACAACGTGAATATGATGGCCGGCAACCTGACCGGCCAAGTCCGCAACATCGCCGAAGTGACAACTGCGATCGCAAAGGGTGATCTATCCCGCAAAATCACCGTGGACGTTCAAGGCGAAATTCTGGAAATGAAAAACACCATCAACACCATGGTGGATCAGCTCAGTTCGTTCGCCGCAGAAGTAACGCGCGTCGCGCGCGAAGTGGGCACCGAAGGAAAGCTCGGCGGACAAGCCGACGTTCACGGCGTCGCCGGAACTTGGAAGGATTTGACCGACAGCGTGAATTTCATGGCCGGCAACCTGACCGGCCAGGTTCGCAATATTGCCGAAGTGACGACTGCCGTCGCAACGGGCGATCTGTCCAAGAAGATCACGGTCGATGTTAAAGGCGAAATCCTGGAGCTGAAGAACACGATCAACACCATGGTGGATCAGCTCAGTTCGTTCGCCGCGGAAGTGACGCGCGTCGCGCGCGAAGTCGGAACCGAAGGAAAACTCGGCGGCCAGGCCGACGTCCACGGTGTTGCCGGCACTTGGAAAGATTTGACCGACTCGGTCAATTCCATGGCCGTCAACCTTACCGATCAAGTCCGCAACATCGCGGAAGTCACGACTGCGGTCGCAACCGGCGACTTGTCGAAAAAAATCACGGTCGATGTGCGTGGCGAGATCTTGCAGCTCAAAGACACGATCAACACCATGGTGGACCAGCTCCGCTCGTTCGCGTCCGAAGTTACACGCGTCGCGCGCGAGGTGGGTACCGAAGGAAAACTCGGCGGCCAGGCCGACGTCCGCGGGGTGGCCGGCACATGGAAAGATTTGACCGACTCGGTGAACTCGATGGCGGGTAACTTGACCGGCCAAGTGCGCAACATCGCGGAAGTGACAACCGCTGTCGCGCGCGGCGATCTGTCGAAGAAAATTACAGTCGATGTTAAAGGCGAAATTCTTGAACTGAAGAACACGATCAACACCATGGTGGATCAGCTCAGTTCGTTCGCCGCGGAAGTAACGCGGGTCGCTCGTGAGGTGGGTTCCGAGGGACAGCTCGGCGGGCAAGCCGATGTCCGCGGTGTCGCCGGGACTTGGAAAGATTTGACCGACTCGGTCAATTCGATGGCGCGAAACCTCACCGGCCAGGTCCGGAATATTGCCGACGTCACGACCGCTGTCGCCAATGGTGACTTGTCGAAAAAGATCACTGTCGATGTTCGCGGTGAAATTTTGGAATTGAAAGACACGATCAATACGATGGTGGACCAACTCCGATCGTTTGCATCCGAAGTGACGCGCGTGGCGCGGGAAGTGGGTTCGGAAGGATCGCTCGGCGGTCAGGCGCGGGTCGAAGGCGTTTCCGGAACGTGGAAAGACTTGACCGACTCAGTGAATTTTATGGCGTCGAACCTCACAACACAGGTGCGCAACATCGCTGCCGTTACCACCGCTGTGGCGAGCGGCGATTTGTCGAAAAAGATCACGGTCGATGTCAAAGGCGAGATCTTGGAATTGAAGAACACGGTCAACACGATGGTGGACCAGCTCAATTCGTTTGCATCCGAAGTGACGCGTGTGGCGCGTGAGGTCGGCACGGAAGGAAAACTTGGCGGACAAGCCATCGTTAAGGGCGTCGGCGGAACATGGAAAGATCTGACTGACAGCGTGAACTTCATGGCCGGTAACCTGACCAATCAGGTGCGTGGCATCGCACGCGTCGTGACCGCCGTCGCCACCGGTGATCTCAAGCAAAAACTTTTGGTGGAAGCGAAAGGCGAAATCGCGGCGCTCGCGGACACGATCAACAGCATGACTGACACATTGGCCATTTTCGCCGAACAGGTCACAACGGTTGCGCGCGAGGTGGGAGTCGAAGGAAAACTTGGCGGACAAGGAAATGTCCCCGGCGCATCCGGAACGTGGCGCGATCTGACCGACAACGTGAATCGACTCGCGGCCAATTTGACCACGCAGCTTCGCGCTATCGCCGATGTTGCGACTGCAGTTACCGAAGGTGATTTGACGCGGACGATTCAGGTCGAAGCGCAGGGCGAGGTCGCCGTGGTTAAAGACAACATCAACGAGATGATTCGAAATTTGAAAGACACTACGTCGCGCAACGAAGAGCAGGACTGGCTCAAGACCAATCTCGCAAAATTCACCCGAATGCTCCAGGGCCAGCGCGACCTGTTGACGGTTGGAAGGTTGATCTTGTCCGAGCTCGCACCTCTCGTCTCAGCACAACGCGGCGTGTTTTACATTATGAATGGCTCGCAAGAGGAACCTGAACTTCAACTCCTCGCCAGCTACGCCGGTCACAATGGCGCTGAAAACAGAATCAGTTTCAAACTCGGCGAAAGTTTGGTCGGGCAAGCTGCCTTGCAAAAACAGCGGATTCTTTTGAACGATGTGCCGGCGGATTACACGCCGATCAGCTCCGGCCTGGGCGAATCACGGCCGATCAACATCGTTGTTCTGCCGATTCTTTTTGAAGGCGAAGTGAAAGCGATCATGGAGCTGTCTTCTCTCGATCGTTTTAATTCGACGCATCAGGCGTTCCTTGATCAGCTCACTGAGAGCATCGGAATTGTCTTGCACACGATCGAGGCGAACACCCGAACGGAAAATTTGCTTGCTCAATCCCAATCGCTCGCTTCCGAACTTCAGAACACCAACCAGGAACTTCAGGAAAAAGCGCGTTCCAATCTCGCGAAGGATCAGTTCCTTGCCATGCTCAGTCACGAACTGCGCACGCCGCTTACGCCAGTTATCGCCTCCGCTATAGATCTCGAGGGCGAAGAGGCGTTGCCTCCGAATATCCACGAATCACTCCAAATGATTCGTCGCAATGTGGAGCTGGAAGCGCGGCTCATCGACGACTTGCTCGATCTGACTCGCATCAGCAAGGGCAAAGTGCAGCTCAATTTCGAGGTGGTCGATGCTCACACGCTCTTGCAAAACGCGCTCGATATTTATCAAACCGAAATCGATCGGAAACATCTGGAGCTCCGTCTCGACTTGAACGCGAAAAAAGTGCATCTCCGCGCCGATCCAGCTCGACTCCAGCAGATTTTCTGGAACCTGATCAACAACGCCGTGAAATTCACCCCCACTGGTGGCCAAATCTCGATTTCAACCAGCAACGATGCGACCGAGCAACTGCGGGTTGAAATCGCTGACACTGGACTGGGGATCGAGCCCGAGTCGTTACCGAAAATTTTCGACGCGTTCGAGCAAGCGACTCGCACACAGCTGGGAGGACTTGGTCTCGGCCTCGCTATCAGCAAGACCTTGGTTGAGGCGCATAAAGGAGTCATCACCGCCGATAGCGCCGGGCGAAATCAAGGAACGAGATTTGTTCTCACTTTCCCCACAACCGAAAAACCCGATGCCGCGGCGGTGCCGGCCATTTTGCCCAAGACTCCGCATCGTCACGCCATGCGGATCCTGCTGGTGGAAGATCATGAGGATACCAACCGCTCGCTCACGAGATTACTCCGACGCCGCGGTTACGACGTGCGATCAGCTTTCGATCTTAAATCCGCGATTGAACTGAGCGCTGAGCATCAATTTGATGTTCTCATCAGCGATATCGGACTGCCGGACGGCAGCGGAATCGATCTGATGCAAAGACTCAGTTCGGAACGGCCCGTTTTCGGCATCGCCCTAACCGGTTTTGGAATGGAAGAGGACATTCGCAAAACTCGCGAAGCCGGATTCAAGCACCATTTGGTGAAGCCAATTGATCTCACCAAGCTTGATCTGCTGATTCAAGAAAGCGCAGCCACCGGCGCGCCCGTTTGAGAAGCAGCGTCGCTTACTTTTTCTTTGGCTCGATCTTGCGATAGAGCGTGGCCATGCTGATCCCGAGCATGTTGGCCGCTTTCTCGCGTGAGCCATCGCAATGCTGAAGCGTCGCTTCGATGTAATTGCGCTCTTGCTGCTGGACAAAGTCATCGAGGGGTTCGCCCACCGGCATGCTCGCTAGCATTTGATCAGTTTTGTCGCCTTTGGCGTGACTGACGATGTGCGGCGGTAAATCGCTCGATAAGATCAAGTCGTTCTCGCACAAAGCGCAGGCTCGCTCGATCGCATTCTCCAGCTCGCGCACGTTCCCGGGATAATTGTAGTGACACAAAATATCGACTGCCTCGGCATCGATCTTCTTCGGCTCGCCGCCGGTCGCGCTCGCTTGCTTTTGCAGAAAATGGTTTACCAGCAGCGGCACATCCTCGAGGCGCTCGCGCAACGCCGGCAGCTCAATTGGAATGACGGCCAGGCGGTAATACAAATCCTCACGAAACGTGCCGTCTTTGAGCTTGGGCTGGAGCGGCTCGTTCGTCGCGCCGACTACGCGCACATTAACGGGCGAGCTTTTGTTGTCGCCCACACGACGGACTTCACGCTCCTGCAAAACGCGCAGGAGCTTCGTCTGCAATGCCGGCGCCATCGAATTCACTTCGTCCAGAAAAATTGTGCCGAGGTTTGCTTCTTCGAACAGACCGCGCTTATCCGCCACGGCTCCGGTGAACGAACCTTTCTTGTGACCGAACAATTCCGACTCAAGTAAATTTTCCGGCAATGCGCTGCAATTGATCGCGACAAACGGATGATGCTGCCGATTGCTATTGAAATGCAAACCGCGCGCAACCAATTCCTTGCCCGTCCCGCTTTCCCCCATGATCAGCACGGTGCTGTCCGTGTCAGCGACTTTGCTGATCAAGCTGTAAACGCTCTGCATCTTCCCGCTCGTGCCGATGATGTTTTCAAATCGGTAACGGTTCTTCAGCTCCTTGCGCAGATAGACGTTCTCGCGCAGCGCCGCCTGATAATCGAGCGCCCGCTGCACTGTTAGCTGCAGCTCGTCGATCTTAAACGGCTTGGTCACGTAATCGTACGCGCCCATCTTCATCGCCTCGACCGCGGTCTCGACCGTTCCGTAAGCGGTAATCAAAATCACCGCCGTTTGCCGATGATGCTCCCGGACGTGCCGCAGGACATCGAATCCGGTCATGGTTTCCATCTTGATATCGGCGATCACGACCTGCGGCGCGATACTGTCGAGCTGCTCGACCGCTTTGGGCGCGGCGTTAAACGGGAAAACCTGGTGTCCTTTTTCGCGGCAGAGTGTCACGATGACCTCTACCATCGCGGGTTCATCATCGATTATTACGATTTTAGCCATGGTAAATCTCAGCGCGGAGAATATCTCAGTTTTGAGAAAAAGAAAGCGATTTTGAGAATTTGCTTGGTTAGGCCGAATTCGCGACCTGACCGCCAACCATCGACCAACTAACCGGCTGATCGAAAGCCAAAATCTCCTCGAACGCCGATGTCGATCTCTCGCACGGCACCGCGATCAAATCAGCGAGGAATCCGGAGTGAACTTTACCGAGTGAATATTCCTGCCGTAATGCACGCGCCGAGTTCGTCGTCACCATTTTCACAATTTCCTCAGCTGAAACATTGGCAAATTCCTTTTGAAACGCCCGCATCTCCGCGAACAAACTCAAATCGTCATTGCTCGCCAGGCTGTCGGTGCCGAGACAGACGTTGAATCCAAGCTCTCGCAGTTTGTGAAACTGAAACGGCGAATGGGCAAAATATTCGTGACTGCGCGGACAATGGATAATTTGAAGTTTTGTTGCCAATCCTTTCAGCAAATCAAAATCGCTTTGAGACAACTCGTTCAAATGCACAACGAGGTAGGGACGATTGCCCTCAATCGCCCGCGAATGCCAATCCGGCCCGGATCGGTTCGGTGAACCGCCCCTGCCAATCACATCGACGAAACGTTGCAATGGTGTCTCGTTGCCGCAATCGCCCATGTCTCGCCCAATCTCTTTCAAAAACTCGTAAAGCGGCCCGCTCGCTTCCCGGAACATCGACATCTCCTCGCGCGATTCCGCCAGATGCGTGGTCAGCAGAACATTTTTGCTTCCCGCAATTTCTTCACAGCGCCGATACAAATTGGCTGATGTGGTAAACGGCGCATGCGGGGCGAGTCCCCAATGCTCTGTCGCTTTCAGTTGCTCGAGCGCAGCATCGACGATCTCATTCGCACGGCTCGAATCGCGCACGTCGATCAGTTCGGCGAACCACCAGGTCCGAATCGGCGATTGAATGTCCGAAACCAATTCCGGAAACGCAGTCACGTTCGCGATTGTCGTCGTGCCGAATCGTTTCGCCTCGGCAAAACCTTCCTTGATTGAGGCAACGTAATCCTCCGGCGAAAGTTTCGCTTTCTCGGCATTGATCGCACGGATCCAGTCGGTGAACGATTTCTGCCGCGGAATTTTTCCGCGCAAACAAGTGTAATCGAGATGACAATGCGCGTTGATCAATCCAGGCAGCAGCGCTTGCTCCCCAAGATCGACAACTTTCTGAGCGGCATGTCGCGCCGAGATCTCAGGATATTTTCCAACCTCGGTAATCCGATCGTCCGAAACTGCAACCGCGCCGTTTTCGATCGGCGGTCCGTCCATCGTTACGACAACGCGCGCGCGAATGATCATTCTGCGGGTTCGCCTTTGACGATTTTGCGGCACTGCGCCACCAACAAATTGCACGCCTCTTGGCAAAGCAGTGGGATCGCGTTTTCGCCGCGTCCGGTTTGATCGTGTGACGGTTCAAATTTCGCCAGCGGCAATTTTGTCGATGGAATCGCGCCGTGCGTATCGCGCTTCCACAAGATCGTTCGCAAACAGCCGCCGTCCGACTTGCAAAAATTTCCAACGACGTCATCGATCTGTTCGTCCGAAATTTTCGCAGCGACTCGATACATCCCTGATTGTCGATCCAGCGTCTCGCGCAGAGACGTCGTGCTCAGGCGATTTTCTGTCCACGCCGCGAGCATTGCCACTCGGCCGGGATAAAAATGATCCAGCGCGCGGCGCAGTTCGCCAAGATCGACAAGTTCGAGGCGCCAGCCATGGCGTAGGTTCGGCGCAGTCTTTAGCGGCCGATACTTTCCGGCATCGTCATAACGGGCGAGCTCAACCGCATCGTCTGGTCTCCGGAAAACTTGCAACGACCGGCTACTTTCGTCTTCGCCATGACAAACAACGAATCCGCCGCTGCTCGTTCGTTGGATGAGAAGTTGACCGATCCGGCCGTTCTCGCTCAATACCGCAACGAGCGCTTTTTCAAGTGGCATTGCGCCAGTCAGGCCAGACAATGCGCAATCAACCCCGCCGCCCGCTCGAGAAATTGCTTATCTTCGTCTCCGAACGCCTTCACTTTGTCGCTTTCGGCGTCGAGCATGCCGACGACGTGCCGGTGCTCGTTTCTCATCGGAACAATGATCTCGGACCGCGTGGTGTGAAATGTCGGCAGGTAACGCTTATCTTTCTGAACATCGCCCACGATGATTGCTTTGCCCGACTCCAGCGCAGCGCCGCATAAACCCTGGGTAATCGGGAATCGCGGATAGGCCGGTGGCTCTTTCCCGGTGCCGGCCAAGATCACGAATTCATCGTTCACGATCTTGTAAATCGCGATGAATCGATAATCGCGCGCTGCCCGAACCATTTCCGCGACCTGTTTCAGGCTCTTTTTGGTGCAGCCGCTCGCGAGGACAAAACCACCGATGTCTTGGAGTTTTTTCAGGGTATCCGTGTGCATCTAGGAAATTAGTAGGTCAGGGAAGATTACGAGGCGGAGCCCGTGTGCAACTTTTCTTGAATCAATTCAGCAAGCCGATTGAATCGAACGCCGCCGCTTGTTCGACGATAATATCGGCCACCCGGGGATCGGTGCCGATCGAGCTCGCGTAAAACACCGAGCGATTGTCGATCTGGTAAGGCTCCTTCCGAAAGATTACGCCCCTTTCCCGGTTCGGAGAGGATCTCGATCCTTCTTCGGCGATTCCGAGCAAAACCGGAATGTCTTCGTAACTGTGGAGGCCGTCGGAAATGAAAAGCGGTACCACCACCACGTTCGGAGTGCTGGTCAGCACTTTCCAATCGGAAACGAGGGGGAATTCCTCCATGTAAACGTTGAGCACGTTCGCGTATCGCCCGAGCGCTCGGATTCTTTCCGCTTCCCGTTTCGCCGCGACCGCGCTGTTTTCGTTCAAGTCAGTCCCGTGGGCCACAATCAAAAAACTGGTTTCGTTCTCCGGAATGCCTGGCGCAATGTCACGCGCTCGTTGCACCAACAATTCGGTCATCAGCGGATGGTTCCCGACCGGCTGGCCATAGTTCCACGTTTGTCCATTGGCGCGTTTCGTAATTCGGCCGTCCAACTCGAGCTCGCGCGGAATAACCGTCTGCGTGAAATAACCTTCACTGATGAAGTTCGGAACGACGTAAACATTTTTGATTGTGTCGGGGTCAAAAAGAAAGATCGCGTCGCGCAAGCTGGGCTCTTCTTTCCAAAATGCGCATTGCACATCACCAAAAATGTTTCGGCGTCGGATTTCGGACGCGTGCGCCAGCGTCGGCGCGCTCGAATCCGGATTCACAGTCGAGCCATGACCAACGATCAGAAGTCCGCTGTCCGATCTCACGACAGAAAACGTCGAACGTCCAACGCCCAACGTCCAATCTCGAATTAAACCCTCTGCATTTCCGTCATTGAGTGTTGAGCGTTCGGCGTTGGACGTTTTCTGTTGGATTGGCTAAAGTGTTTTCCCCATGAAGCTTCGCACTTACAAGAACACCGACCTGACCGTCAGTGAAGTCGGGTTCGGCCTCTGGACTGTTTCTACCGGCTGGTGGGGCAATTTTACCGAGGGAGAAGCGATCGCGCTTATGCACAAGGCGTTCGATCTCGGGATCACTCTCTTTGATGCGGCGGACACCTATGGCAACGGTTTGAGCGAGGAGCTGATCGCCAAGGCGTTCCCAAAACAGCGCGACGAAATCACTATCGCCACCAAGGTTGGATACGATTTCGTCCATCACGGCGAAGCGCGTGGCCGTGGTCAGCGCGAGATCCCGCAGGATTTTTCATCGGAAGCGATCGAGAGAGCGACCGACGCGGCGTTGAAACGGTTGAAAACCGACCATGTCGATCTTCTCCAACTTCACAACATTCGGATGGAACAGGTTTATGACGACGCGCTCTGGAAAACGCTCGAGAAATTAAAGTCGTCCGGAAAAATTCGTTATTATGGCATCGCGCTCGGACCGGCGATCGGCTGGCTTTATGAAGGGATGAATTGTATTCGCGAACGCGACATCACCAGCGTCCAGCACATCTATAACGTGCTCGAACAACATCCCGGTCACGCGCTCCATGAAGCCGCGACCGAGGCCGGCAAAGACACAATGTTTCTCATTCGTGTGACACATTCGTCTGGAATGCTCGAAGGCAAATACACCGCCGAGACCGTTTTTCCGCCGACCGATCATCGCAGCCATCGCCCGCGCAGTTGGCTGCTCAACGGAATCAAGAAGATCGACAAGCTGCGCTTTCTCGAGAACTCGGAACGCACGTTGGGACAGGCAGCGTTGCTATGGTTGTTGGCGGATCATCGCGTGGCTTCGACTCTGCCGAACATTTACAACGAAGAACAGTTGATCGAATTCGCGAAAGCGCCCGACTGCCCACCGCTGACTCCGGAGGAGCTCGCGAAGATCGACAGTCTCCATTCGAACAATTTCGGCGTGGAAGAAGAACCGCCGAAATTCAAGGGGACGATGGAGCTGCCAAAAGAAACGGCCGCGGCTTAATCGGACGCGTCTTCTTCGACCGGCTGGGCGCGGCGAACTTCTTGAGTTGATTCGCGCGTGCCGCGCTTATTCGCAGCCGAGCCTTTGTAAATTTCCTGGAAGATGTCAGCGATCATCGGGGCTGCGGTTGTGCCGCCGTGAACTTTGCTCCCGACATCGCCTTCGTAAACCGCGGCGAAGGCGTACTTTGGTTCCTCCGCCGGCAAAAATCCGGCGAACCAAGCCGCGGTGCGTTCCTTATTTTTCGGGCCCCACTGCGCGGTCCCGGTTTTTCCGGCAACTTCCACGCCGTCCAACTCCGCTTCATGTCCGGTCCCGTTGGTACCGTTGACGACTTCGATCATTCCCGTGCGAACTTCTTCCATCGTGGCCTCGGACGCATCGAGCGAACGTTTTTCGCGCAACTCGTAAGCAGTCACGATTTCGTGATCGACCGACTGTACCTGACACACGAGTCGCGTTTGGTAAATCCTGCCGCCGTTCGCGACAACTGCCATCGCCTGCGCCATTTGCAGCGGCGTCACCTGCGTATCGCCCTGACCAATCGACAAATTCGCGATGTCGCCGTTGAGCAATTTCCGGCCGTGAGTCGCTTTCATGTATTCGTCGTTTGGAATGCGTCCCTCCGCCTCGCCGCGCAATGGAATCCCGCATTTTGCGCCGAATCCGAGCTTGAGCGCCCATTCGATGATCGGTTCCGCGCCAGTCTTGATCCCGACCTGATAGAACCAAGTGTCACATGACTGAGTAAGTGCCTCGACAAAATTGAGCGCGCCTTGATCGCCTTTTTTCCAATTGTGAAAGGTGAGATTGCCAATCTGGATCCCGGGGACGCATTGATAAAGATCGTTCGGACGAACTGCGCCGGTCTCAAGCGCCGCAATTCCGACTGCGACCTTAAAGGTGGAGCCCGGCGGATAGGCCGAACGAAAGGCACGCGCGAGAAGCGGAATATCCGGATCGTCCTGTAATTGTTTGAATCTTTCCGCGGAGATGGACGGGACAAAAAGATTCGGATCGTAGGTCGGCCAAGAGGCCATCGCCAGAATGTCGCCGTCAGTTGGATCGACAACGACGATGGCGCCACGTTTGGCTCTGGACTCGAGCGCTTTTTCAGCGAGTTGCTGCAGCCGCAAATCCAAAGTCGTGACGATATTGTTTCCGGGCACCGCCGATTTGATCAGCTTCTCGGACGTTTTGCGGCCGTCTTTGTCGAATGTCAGCTTATATTCGCCGTGCTTGCCGGTAAGCATTTCATTGAACGTTTGCTCGAGACCATCGCGACCTTCTGTTTCCGGCCAAAGCGTTTCATGGTTGTCGATGATGCCGTCGAGATTGCGCCCGGTCTTCCCAGTGTAACCAATGATTTGGCCGGCGAGTTTTCCGTTCGGATAAGTCCGCACGTAAATTGGACGCACGACCAGAAAATCCTTCGCTCGATCTTTAACCGCTTCGTACTCTGATTTGTTGAGATTTTGTGCGATCTCCAACGGAAGGATTCCTCGGTTGTGATAATGACGGAGGATCGCGTCGTCGGAAATTTTGATCGGACGGCCGATTAACTTCGCTGCTTTGTCGATCTTTTCCCGGGCAAAACCGACCGCTTTCACGTCCGTAAAATCGAGCGGTGTCGGAAAACTGACCGCCAGATTGTAGCTAAGCTTGTTTTGGGCGAGCGGCAGGCCGGTGCGGTCCGTGATTTGCCCGCGCGGCGCCGGAATATCGAGAATGTAAGCGCGCGCGAGTTTCTGGGTCTCAAACGTGGGGACGATCGTTTCCTCCTCGCTCGTTACCGACGGACTTGGCGTAGCAGTCGGCGGCAAGCTCTGCCCAAACACCAAAGCAGGGAGCAACAAGAAAAGTGCACGCGCAAGCTTCATGGCAAGATCGACATCTTCCTTTGCCAGACGCTTGCGTCAATGCCGCTCCAAAAAGCGATGCACTTCTTCGGCCAGTTTTGGTCCGATTCCTTCAATAGCCGCGATTTGCTCGACGTTCGCTTTGCGCAAGCGATTGACCGAACCAAATTTTCGTAAGAGCAAGCTTTTTCGGTTCTGACTCACGCCCGGACAATCGTCCAGGATGCTTTCGTCGATCCGTTTTTTGAGCAGCAGTTGGTGGTAAGCGTTCGCGAAACGATGCGCTTCGTCGCGGATTCGCTGGAGCAAATGCAAGGCGCCCGAATCTTCAGGTAGTTGCAAGGGCATTGCGCGGCCCGGCCGGTAAATCTCCTCGTGCTCTTTCGCTAAACCGATGATTGGCAAATCGTGCAGCCCCAGTCTCTGTAACTCGCCACACGCGGACGAGAGTTGTCCTTTTCCGCCGTCGACAATGATCAAGTCCGGCAGCCGAACGGCCACAAACTCGCGCTCGTTTTTATCAGATACGCGATCTAGTGCGTCTGCCGGATTCTCTTGTGAAAATTCCGCGACGTCCGGATTTTTTTCGCGTGCTTCGAGAAGCACCCGCGAATAACGCCGCCGAACCACTTCGGCCATGCTTGCGAAATCATCCTGACCTTCGACCGTCCGCACTCGATATCGGCGATAACAATTCTTGTCCGGTACGCCGTCGCGAAAGCAAACCATCGACGCGACAACGTGTGTCGTGGAAATGTTCGAGATGTCGAAGCACTCCATTACCCGCGGCAATCGCGGAAGCTGCAGCGCGTCACCAAGCGCCTGAACATCGGCCAACGGATCGATCGCGCTCGGCAGCGTTCCGCGGGTGAAACGCCGCGTCTGCCTGGTCGTTTGCCGCACGTCATCGATCATGTTCCGCAACTCGGCCGCTTTCTCGAAATCCATCTTTTCGGCGGCTTTGCGCATTTGCTCGTCCAGCGCATCAATCATCTCGCGCGAATGACCTTCCAGAAAATCGCAGGCCTGAGCGACACGTTCGCGATATTGCTCGGCGCTAATTTCGCCCAGCCGCATCGGCACTTGGTAAGTGGCCGATTTCAACTCGCGCTCCGTCGGCGCACCGCGGCCAAACGTGAGCACGCCAAATTTTTTTCGCATTAAATTTAACGTTTGCCGCAACGCGCCGGCGCCGGCGTAGGGTCCGAAATAACGGGCGGTGTCATTTTTCTTTAGACGTGTCAGTCGGAAACGCGGCCACTCTTCCGAAAGGTCGACCTTGACCAGCAAAAATCGTTTGTCGTCACGAAACGAGATGTTGTAACGCGGTCGGTATTCCTTGATCAGCTTGCCTTCCAGCAACACCGACTCGGCTTCGCTGCGGACGACATGCGTTTCGAAATCCCAGGTTGCTTCCAGCATCGCGCGTGTTTTCAGATCGGCCTGCGCCAACTTCGACGGCAAAAAATATGAGCTGACCCGCTTCCGTAGATCGCGCGCTTTGCCAACGTAAATCACGCGATTGAATCGATCGCGCATCAGGTACACACCCGGCTTGTGCGGCACTTCGTGCACCTTCTTTTGCAGATCGGGTTTTTCCTTGGGTGAAACAGCCATTGCCTTTTTCTTCCGCTTCCTCTTAGTCTTGCTCTGGCTCGCAAGATCGACAAATCCCGCGTTGTAGAGGCGCTTGTGCGAAGCGCCTGTTTTTTTAGATCGGCGTTTGAGAACAAACGCCGCTACAACATTTTCGGTAATTCGCTCACGCCGCCCGACGCCGCGGCAGCGCGGACTGAACCATCATGAGTTCGCTCACGTTTTCCGGCGTGAGCAAGCCCACCAATCGTTTCATGCTGTCGAGCACCGGCACTGCTGGACAATTGCATTCCTGCATGATCCGGAATGCTTCTTCGAATCGCGTCCCCGTCGTCACGGTCGGAATGTCGCGGCGCATGACATCGCCTACCCGAATCGCCGGATCGCCTTTGCGCAACGCCGCGATCAAATCGTGGCGCGTTAGGATTCCCGCGACGTTGCCGGCTTCATCGAGCACCGGAAAATCGTGTTGCGACGTCGCCAGCAATGCGTCGACCGCTTCCTGCAATGTCGCGCTCTCCGGAAGCGAGCGAAATTCGCGCACCATCGCGCTCGAAACTGGAAATCGACGCGAAACATCGCGCATTTGCGCCAATGCCGCTTCCTGCGACGCGCCGATGTAAACGAAAAGCGCGATGAAAATTAAGAACGGATTGGGACTAAAGATGGTCGGAATGCCGAAAAGACCAATGATTCCAAAGAAAAAAGCGAACGCCTGCCCAACTGTCGCAGCAACCTGGGTCGCGCGGGCATAACTCAAGCGCGTCGCGAGCAGAGCACGCAAAACGCGGCCACCATCCATCGGAAATGCTGGAATCAAATTAAACAAGAGCAGCCAGACGTTGAGCTTGAAAAGGTTTACCACCAAATCGCCGCTCTGCACTGAAGCAGCGATGTCATTCATACCTCTCGACGCGATGACGATGAAAAGAGAGAGAGAAATAATAGCGGTCACCGCTGGTCCGGCGGCGGCAATGACCAGCTCTTGCTTCGGTTCTTCAGGGATTCGCTCCAGTCGCGCGACTCCGCCAATCGGCAGGAGTGTGATATCGGGGGTGTTGATTCCGTAAGCTTTGGCCGCCAGCGCATGTCCAAATTCGTGCAGCACCACGCAGACAAACAACAGCAGCACGAAAATCGCCGCACTCGCGGAACCAATAGCGATCCAGGCGATTAACAAAAGAAACGTGATGTGGATGCGCAATTGAATGCCGGCGATGCGGGCGATGGGAATTGACCAGCTCATCTATGAATCTCGTTCCGTTTTAAATCGCACGCCAGCGATGTTGAAGACGCCGTCGTAATTATTAAGACTCAGATGAAATGGAGGTTGTCGATGTAGCGATTGTCGGCGGCGGGCCGGCCGGTTCGACTTGCGCGGCGTTTTGCGCGGCAGCAGGATTGCGAACGTTGGTCCTGGAGCGCGAAAAATTTCCGCGCGAAAAAGTTTGCGGCGATTGCATCAATCCCGCGTGCTGGCCAATCCTGGAAAAACTTGAACTCAACGAACAAATTCGAAATTCACCGCACAATGTGCTCAAAGCGGTGGAATTCATTGCTATCGGCAGTCAAAAACTACGCATCGATCTACCGAGCGAGGATAAAAGCGAGATCGCAATCAAAAGGAGCCTGTTCGACCATCTTCTCCTTAATCGCGCGCGGACCCTCGAAGCTGAAATTCGCGAGGAAGCAACGCTCATCGCGCTCGATCGGACCGCCGCCAAAAATTGGAAGATCGACATCGTTCGAGAAACATTTGCCGCTCGAGTGGTAGTCGCAGCTGACGGACGCAATTCAACCGTGGCGCGGTTGCGCAACCTCCTGCCACGTCCCGAGCGTGAACGCGTTGCGTTGCAAGCGCACATTCCACTCCCGCGAGATTTTGGAAATCGGATCGTGCTCCAATTTCTGCCCGAAGGTTATTCCGGCCAGGCGCCGGTCAACGATCGCGAACTGAATCTCTGCCTGGTTGGCAAGCCGCCAACGATTTCGTCACTGCGGATGTGGGCCGAACAACAATTCAATCTCCCAGCCGATCAGCCGTGGCGCACAATTACACCGCTGGCGCGTGCGCCGATCTCAGCCGCGCGCGAAAATTTATTCTTCATCGGCGATGCCGCGCGGGTGGTCGAACCATTCACCGGTGAAGGAATTTATTACGCACTGCGCTCAGGCGAGCTCGCCGCAAACGCAATCATAAAGATCATCCGTGGCGAAGATCGACAATCGGCGCTTCGCCAATTTGTTCGCTCTCATCGCGCAATGTATCGCGGCCGACTTTGGATCAATCGGCTCGCTCGGAGCGCAGTGTTGTCGCCAAAAACTGCATCAGCATTTCTGCGCGTCGCACGGTTCAGCCCAGTCGTTTTGCGCTCGCTGACGAGAAAAATTACCGGGCCGTTGTAGCAGCGTTTGTATCAAACGCCGGATTAATTAGACAGGCGCTTGGCACAAGCGCCTCTACAACATCTGTCGCGCTGCTTTCACTGTGTTCGACATCAACATCGCGATCGTCATCGGCCCGACGCCGCCCGGGACAGGCGTGATCGCTTTCACTTTCTGCGCAACTTCGTCAAAAGCGACGTCGCCGACCAGTCGATAACCGCGCTCGTTGGTTTTGTCGTCAACGCGATTGATTCCAACATCGATAACAAACGCGCCTTCGCGAACGTGATCGGCTTTCACGAATTGTGCGCGTCCGATTGCGGCAATCAAAATATCGGCTGAGCGGGTGATCTCTTCCAGATTTTTGCTCCGCGAATGCGCCACGGTCACGGTCGCATCGCCGCCTTTGGCTTTTTGCACGAGCAACAACGCAACCGGTTTTCCCACGATCATGCTTCGTCCCAAGACCACGACGTGCGCGCCCGCGATGTCGATCTTGCTTTCGATGAGGAGGCGTTGCACCCCAAGCGGAGTGCAAGGCACGAAGCCGCTTGGGTCGCCCATTGCCAGCTTGGCCACATTGAGTGGATGAAAGCCGTCTACGTCTTTGCGCGGATCGAGCGCGCGCACGATCGCAGCCTCATCGATCTGTTTCGGCGGCGGCGATTGAACCAAAATGCCGTGGACTTTGGGATCACGATTCAATTCTTCGACCCGCGTAAGCAATTCACTTTGGGTCGTTGAAGCCGGGAGCTCGAGCTTGACCGAATACAAACCAAGCTCGCGACTCATTTTGTCTTTTGAGCGAACATACGTCCGCGATGCGGGATTATCTCCAACGAGAACAACGGCAATTCCCGGTGTAACGCCTTTGGCTTTCAGGTCGGCGATCTGCGTCCGAAGATCGACATAAACTTTCTCGGCAATCGCGCGTCCGTCGATCAGATTTCCCATGCAGCGAACTTAAATGAGTCAACCGCGCTCAACCAGCGACAACATCACGCTCCGGAGTCGTAATCTCTCCTCTTCGAATTCTTCCGCGGTCGATGTTGGTCTGATCTGCTGGGGCGGGCCGATAATGACGCGCACTTTCGAAAAAGGCTTGGGAATGATGAACCGGTCCCAACTTTTCACCCGCCAGCAACTCGAATATTCCATGTTAACCGGGACTACCGGGACTCCGGTTTTTTGCGCGAGAAAGATAACGCCCGGACCGAGCTCGTAAGCGGGACCCCGCGGACCATCAGGTGTGAGGAGAACGTCACGACCGGACGCAAGGATTTCGCTCAACTCGAGCAGCGCCGTAGCGCCCATTCGTGAGCTCGACCCGCGCACGACATCAAATCCGAAACGTTGAGTCGCGTCCGCGATGAGATCTCCGTCACGGCTCGCACTGATTAATCCGGCGCCTGGCCGATCCGGGAAAAATTTCTTGAGGACAAATGAAATTAGCAGCAGTCGATTATGCCAGAGCGCGGCAATGTAATTTCCCGCCACTGGTTTTCCCAAAACATTTGCGCGGTCGTCAATTTCGTAACGAAGCGTGCGCGCCCAAACCTGCAGCAAGTAGAATCCAAACGCGATCAACCATCGCGCCGCCCGACCTTCGATCTTCAAGGTTTCTTGCGCGCGCCGCGCCGCGGAGTTTGATCGGCCCAGCGATAGGCGCGCGGACTTGGTAAGCCGATTTGATCGAGAATCCGCCAGACGACGGTGTCGACCAGATCGACAAGCGAATTCGGGCAGCTGTAAAAAGAAGGAATCGCCGGCAGCACGATCGCACCCGCTTCCAGCAGCGTGACGATGTTGCGCGCGTGGATCAAATTCCAGGGCGTTTCGCGCGGCACAACGATCAATTTGCGACGCTCCTTCAAGAAAACATCGGCCGCGCGCAAAAGCGCACTGTCGCTCGAGCCGGACGCAATCCGACCGAGCGTTGCCATCGAACAGGGGACGATCACCATGGCATCAAATCGCGCCGAACCGCTGACGAACGGAACATTGAGGTCGTTCTCGCCGTGTTGCGCGATCGATTTGGGAATTTTCAAGGCGCCCAGCTCCTGTTTCGCGACTTGCCTGGCATGACCGCTCAGGACGAGATGAATCTCGTGCGCGGCGGTATCGATCTGCTCTAGTAATCGTTGCAAATAAATCGAGCCGCTGGCGCCAGTGGCGGCGATGACAAGTTTCATCCGCGAAGAGTTTGAATTTAATCGGTTAACGGGGCAATAAGATACACGATGGTTAAGAAACTGTTACACACGCGCTACCGGGTGAAAGATCTCGAGAAGACGGTGGCGTTTTACAAAGACGTGCTCGGGCTGCAAGAAACCCGGCGTCATACATCCGGCCGCGGATCGCAGTTGGTTTTTTTCAAAGCGCCGGAAAGCGAAGAGGAAATCGAACTCTGTAAATTCGACGAGAGCGGACCGGTGGTGGTGGGTCCGGACCTGACCCATCTCGCGTTCGAAGTGGACGATCTGGACAAATTCGCGCGCGAGGCGGCGGCGAAAGGTTATCCGCTCTCCGATGGTCCGCACAAAACTTCCGGCGGCAGCGCGATCGCTTTTATCGATGCGCCGGAAGGCTACGAAATTGAACTGATCCAGCGCGGAACGGATTTGTAACGACCGCTTGCGCGCGTTGAATCTTTATCGCTAATTTGCCGCCGATGAAGCGCTCACCTCCTGTCAGGTTCTTTTGTGCAGTCGCGCTTGCCCTTCTTTGCCTTGCCGCCGAGCCGACGACGGTTTCGCCGGACGAGAATTCTAATGAGGTTCGGCCCACGGGCGTGCCGCACAGGCAGCACTCGACAGCGAAATCGTCGGCGACTTCGGATTCAGACGAAAGCCCGAGCACAACTCCGCGGCCGAAACGGACGCATCGCGCGACAGTAAAACATCGCGAATCTGAGGAACCGGTCCCGACCCAGACTGTGCCGGGGTCTATTCCCAGAACCGGCGCGAGTTCCGTCATCGTGATCAACGTGAGTAATGGTCAAGTTCTCTACGAAAAAAATCCGGACCAATCCCGGGCGCCCGCGAGCACCACGAAATTGTTGACGGGACTGATCGTGGCCGAAACCGGCGCGCTGGATCGGCCGGTGACAGTCGCGCAAGTCGACACTTTTGCGGAGCCAGTAAAACTAAATATTAAGCCAGGAGAGATTTATTCACGCATCGATCTTCTGCGTGCGTTGCTGGTAAAGAGTCCAAACGACGTAGCGAGATGTCTGGCGCGGGACAACGCCGGCAGCATTGAAGCGTTTGCCGAAAAGATGAACGCGCGCGCGAGTGCCCTCGGGGCAACGCACTCACATTTCGTGAATCCGAACGGATTGCCGGACGTCAGGCAATATTCGACCGCACGCGACTTATCGACGATCGCGCGAGTGGCCTATGCGAATCCCACGATTCGTTCAATCGTCTGCCTGCCGCAGCTTGTTTTTCGTTTTGCCAATGGGCGCACCCGTGAACTGGAAAACACCAACAAACTTTTGCGCCGGCTTCCGTATTGCAACGGGATGAAAACCGGTTACACCGAAGCCGCCGGCAAATGTTTGATCGCGAGTGGATCGCGACCGGGCAAAGACATCATCGTGGTTGTGCTCGGCGATAGCCACGAAGGAGTATGGCGCGACGCAGGCGCGCTTCTGGCCTGGGCTCTTTGGAATCCATCGGCTGGATAAGCGATATCCAAGCGCGGCGGCGATCCGTTATCCAACGGTAGTCAAAGGCACGGCGCGATTGCGGATTAGCGTTTCCGCGGCACACGAAGCAGCCCAGCTTCGTTCGTTGATTGGCGTGATGAAACCGCCTCTCGAAGGAACTGAAGGAACCGATTCGCCGATTACGGCGTGCGCGAGGACGCCCAGTAGCGAAGCAACGGACTCGGCATCAATGCCGGATTCTGGTCAACCGTCGCGGGAGCGTCGGCCGGAACATCTTCTGGGCCTTCGGCTGGAGGCGCCGCCTCTTCACCCGGCGTGCCGGGTGCGGTCGCATTGCTGGCGTACTTAGCCATTAGACGCTGCTCGAGCGTTTGATTGGCAGCCGTCGTCTGAGAAGTGGTCGAACAAGCTGGGAGTAGTGCAAGGCTAAGCAAGCAGAAGGCGATTTCGATTTTCATTGGACTGTGAAAGTTAATACTGGCGACACTTTTATAATTACTATAATCAACTCGCGGATGGCAAGAACTTTTTTTTACCTCACAAAAACCGGCCTAAAATCGGCCGAAGCTTTTCCGCCGTCGCCTTCGGCCAGAGTTTCCGTTCCGTCACCAATGCGTTGTCGAGCGACTGATGATCTTCCCAGTCCGGCTCGGCCGGGATCCGGGGGATCGCTTCGACCAAAACCTTCTTGGCGGCCTCGGCGTTGGCAGTCAGATGGGCGAACACCGTCTGCGCCGATACCGGCTCTTCTTCTACCTTCCAACAATCGTAATCGGTGATCATTGCCATCGTGGCGAGGGCGATTTCCGCTTCCCGCGCCAATTTTGCTTCCGGCACATTCGTCATTCCGATGACGTCAAAGCCATGGCGCCGATTTAACTCTGATTCCGCCCGGGTCGAAAAGGCGGGGCCGTCCATGTTCACATACGTGCCGCCGTTGTGAACCGTGACTCCCGTCTTTTTCGCCGACTCGGCGAGGAGATTTCGCAACTGAAGGCTGATCGGTTCAGCAAAAGAAACGTGCGCGACGATTCCTTCGCCGAAAAATGTGTGACTGGCCCCTGAGCTGGTGCGGTCGTAAAATTGCGACGGCAGCAAAATATCGCGCGGTTTGTATTTCTCCTGCAAACTGCCTACCGCGGTCACAGCAATGATCCAGCGGACGTTCAGCGAACGGAGGGCATAAATATTGGCCCGGTGATTCAGCTCGTGCGGGAGAATGCGGTGACCTCGCCCGTGCCGTGGCAAAAAATAAACCTGTCGTCCGCTAATGTTGCCGGCGATCAGCACGTCGGACGGCGAACCAAACGGTGTATCAATCTTTCGCTCGGTGGCATCGCGTAACTGCTCCATTTGGTACAAACCGCTTCCGCCAATGATGCCGATCGCCGGATTTCCCTCTTTCATTTGGGGCCGCGATTAAATCCGAAAGATCGACGAGTTGGGAAGCGTATAATCGGGATGAAACGGATTCACCGACTGCTCAAAATTTTCGCGCTATTAGGTTTCATATCTCTCGGATCTTGCGAATCGTACGTGTCCACCGGCAGCGCCGGCGCGGCTCGGTTCGCCCAAGCGCCGACTGATCGTCCTGGTCTCGGCACAAAATGGGGCGAAACGCGCACGTCGCGTATTGACTACGCCGGTTTTCGTCGCGCGGACTCGACCCGTCCGCTGGCGACAGCAGCGATTTACTACAATGACGACGCCGGCATTCGCGCGATGGCCGGTGCGGTGGCGTGGTCGCGCCGCTGGCCTATGTTGTCGGCGCCGACAGAGACCTTGATTTCAGTTGGTCTCAAAGACCAGAGCGGGCGTTTTCTTCCCGGCCTAATCGTGGGCGACCGCTGGTTTGTTGTTGCTAAGGAAGGGCGTCGTTACTCAATCGTAGTCCGGAACAAAACGAATCTGCGCCTTGAAATTGTTTTGTCTGTCGACGGACTCGACGTCTTGGACGGAGGCAAAGCTTCGGTCCGAAAACCCGGATATGTTATGGCACCAAGGTCGCAACTGAAAGTTGAAGGCTTTCGACAAAGCACTGAGGCGGTTGCGGCGTTTCGGTTCGGTCCGGTTCGCGAATCGTACGCCGCCGAGAAATACCGCACCACCCAAAACGTTGGCGTTGTCGGGGTAGCAGTGTTCAATGAAGTCGGGACGAATCCGTGGACTGGCGAAGAGGTGCGAAAGCGGTTGGATGCAAATCCATTTCCCGGACGCTTCGCTACACCGCCGTAAGATCGACATCGTAGTAAGCCGTAGCGCGGCGCGCGCGCTCGTGTATTATTTCGCCCGCCCGATGCCCAAGTTTTTCATTAAGACCTACGGCTGTCAGATGAACGAACGCGATTCGGAACAAGTCGCGCACTCGCTCATCGCCCGTGGCTATGAACGCGCCGAGAGCGAGTTGGAAGCGGACGTCGTGCTCCTGAACACCTGCAGCGTGCGCGATATGGCTGACCAAAAGGCGCTCGGCAAAATGGGAATGCTCGGTCGCATGGCCAACGAGCGGCCGCACGTCGTTTTTGGTTTTCTCGGCTGCATGGCGCAAGCGCGGGGCGCTTCGCTCCTTAAAAATCTGCCGCATGTAGATCTCGTCGTTGGCACGCACAAGTTTCATCGCGTCGCCGATTACGTTGATAACGCATTGGAAAGAAAATGGACTCGCGCAATGGACGATCCGCGCTTCTCGATCGTCGACATCGACGAGGAACCGGGATCGCAATCGACTATTCGGCATCAACAACTCGCGCCGAAACAGGCGGCGGCCTTCGTCTCGATCATGCAAGGCTGCAACATGCACTGCACATTTTGCATCGTGCCGCAGACCCGCGGCGCTGAGCGCAGCCGCGCAATTGAGGAAATTGTTGCCGAGAGCCGCGACCTTGTTTCGCACGGCGTCAAAGAAGTGACGTTGCTCGGCCAAATCGTAAACCTCTACGGCCGCCACGAATTTCCAAAGATCGACAGCAAGAGTCCATTTGTGCAATTGCTCGATGCCGTCCACGAAATCGACGGCTTGCGGCGCCTTCGCTTCACTTCGCCGCATCCGATCGGATTTCGCGAAGATTTGATCGATGCTTACCGGCGTTTGCCGAAACTGGCCGATCACCTCCATTTGCCGGTGCAATCGGGCTCGAACAGAATCTTGAAGGCGATGCACCGCACCTATACCGCCGAGAAATATGTCGATCTTGTCCGGCGGGTCCGCGAGGCGCGAAAGAGAATCGCCATCACGACCGACATCATTGTCGGATTTCCGGGCGAGACCGAAGACGATTACAAACAAACGCGCGCTTTGGTCAAAGAAATCGAATTTGATAATGCCTTCGTGTTTCGTTACTCGCCTCGGCGCGATACGCCGGCGGCGGAAATGGCGGATCAAGTCGACGAAAGGATCAAGGAGCGGCGCAACCACGATTTGCTCGAGGTCGTAAACGAATCCGCGCGCCGCATTAACGAACGTCTGGTCGGTCGAACTTTGGAAGTGCTCTGCGAAGGGCCGAGCAAAACCAATCCGTCCCGGCTGATGGGACGCACTCGCACAAACAAAATCGTGCTCTTTGAGGGCTCCCAGGAATTTATCGGTGCGATTGTCGATGTTAGGATCGAGCGCGCCACCGGATTTAGTCTTTACGGAACGCCGGTGCCAACCGAAGAACGTGTCGTGACGATTGCCGCATGATTTACGATTTAAATTTGCAAACAGCAGGCATAGCAGCGGGCTCGTTGCTCGTCCTTCTGACCCTGCCTGGCTTCTTCAAACCGACCCTTGCCCAAAATTGGATGAAACGCTTCCCGCGCTCAGGCATCGCGGGCGTTATTCTTCTGACTCTAGTTTTGGTTTGGTCTTTCTGGCTCCTGGCCACGATGGAGATGGGTGAGTTCTCCAGCTTTCGCCGTCCGCTGATGATCGTACTCCCGATCGGTTATGTGCTGGTGCTGCGATTCGTGGAAGAATTCCTCGCTGTTCGTGCGCTCGGCATTCTTTGCTTGCTCGCGGCCGAGCCTTTATTGGAGGCGGCGTTCTTCCGCTACGAAACCAGCCGCTTGTTTGTAACCGTGCTCGCCTATTTGCTCATCGTGGCAGGGCTTTTTTGGGTGACGATGCCGTACTTGCTGCGCGACCAAATCAATTGGAGCGCAAACAGCAACGCGCGCTGGCGAACGGTGCACGGGATCGCGGCGGTTTACGGGATCGCGATTCTCGCCTGCGCGTTCACCCAGTACTAATCTCGAGTTGAATCGGATTCTGGTGATTCGCGGCGGCGCGATCGGCGATTTCATTCTCACCCTCCCGGCGCTCAAAGCATTGCGCGACGCGTATCCGGACGCGCATATCGAAATTCTCGGCCACAAACACATTGCATCCCTCATCGAGGACCGCTTTTATGCACGGCGCGTGCGCTCGATTGAATCGGCGCTGCTTTCGCGATTCTTCGCCAAAGATGCAGATCTGCCGGCCGAAATCGCGACCTATTTTGCCGAGTTCGATCTCATCGTCACCTATCTCTACGACCCCGATTTGATTTTCGAAACGAATTTGCGACGAAGTGGCGTGCAGAAGATTGTCCGCGGCCCGGAGAAGATCGAAAATTCTTCACACGCATCGTGCCAGCTGGCGCGGCCAGTCGAAGAGCTTGGTCTGCCAATTTCGGATTTTGCGCCGAAACTTTACCCGTCCAGCGAAGATCGACTTCGTGCTTGGGAATTCCTTGCCGAATTGAACACGCCCGTAGTGGCGTTTCATCCGGGCAGTGGGAGCGATGAAAAAAACTGGCCGCTGCAAAACTGGATTGAGCTTGGAAATCATGTTCTCGGAAATCTCGCCGGTTCGCTCGTGATTGTTTCCGGGGAAGCGGACGAAGATCAAATCCGGCAACTCGAATCGATCTGGCAAAATCCGCGAGTTCGATTCGCAAAGCATTTGCCGTTGCCAGATCTGGCGGCAGCGCTGGAAAATACGATATTCGTTGGACACGACAGCGGGATCTCGCATTTGGCCGCGGCAGCAGGAGCACGGTGCATTTTACTTTTCGGCCCGACTGACCCCGCAGTTTGGGCGCCGTTGAACGAAAAGGCGCGAGTGATTCGTGCGCCGAACGGCAACTTACGCCGCCTCGGCGTCGATCTTATCCGCGCCGCGCTCGATCAAGAACTGATGCGCATCGGCATCAGCACGTAAAGGAACGGCGTCTGAATTTTCAGAACGCCCGGGCTCATCTCGTCGATCAGATCGAGAAACACTTCGTCCTCAGTCAAATTGCGCAATGGCGCCATCAGAAACTCCGGATTGAACGCGATCGAGAAATCACGGCCTTTGTATTGCACGGGGAGCGATTCCTTGGCTTCGCCGACTTCCGGAGTGTTGGCGGTGATGTCGATGTTGTTCTTAGCGAAATTGAGCTTGATCGAATTCGATTTTTCGCTCGCCAAAAGCGACACCCGCCGCAGCGAATTGAGAAACGTCTCGCGCTCGAGGGTCACGCGCTCCTTGGCTTCCCCTGGAATGACCTGTTTGTAATTTGGATAATTGCCTTCGATCAGCTTCGAAACGAGCAGCGTCTTGTTTAAATCGAAAGCGATCTGGCCGCTGGCCACGCTCACTTTCACGTCACCATCATCAGTCAGTAATCGCTGCAGTTCGGTGACGGCTTTGGTTGGAACAATGATGTCGGCTTCCTGGCTGCGCGGAATTTCCAGCTCGATATCGGCCATCGCCAGGCGCCGCCCGTCCGTGGCCACGAGGGTAAGCTTGTTTTCCTTCAAGCTAAACAACAGGCCGTTGAGCACGTAGCGCGTTTCGTCGGTCGAGATCGCGTAGGAAGTTCTGCGCAAACCGTCGCGCAAATCTTTCTGCCGGATCGTGACTACCTTGGCTTCTTCGAATTTAGGAAGCGGTGGAAATTCTTCCTCCGGCAATCCAAGGATTTTGAAGAAGCTTTGCCCGCTCCGAATGGAAGCAGCATTTTTTCCATCGACATCGATCTGAATTTCGCTGGAGGGAAGCTCGCGCACGATGTTGAAAAGCCGGCGCGCCGGGAGTGTGGTTGCTCCATCCTTTTCCACTTCCGCTTCAAAACTTCCACGGACACCAACGTCGAGATCGGTGGTCGTGAGATGAACTTCACCATCGCTTGCTTGCAGGAGAACGTTCGAAAGAATCGGCAGCGTCGTGCGCGTGCTGACGACGTTTTGGACCTGTTGTAGACCTTCCAACAGCTTTTCTTTAGTAGCGCTAAACTTCATGAGGACGATTCTGCCTAAGATGTTAGGCGTGCGATCTTATTCGGCAACCGTAATCTCACAGCGCAATTAGCGTTGCAACGAGCTGTCGATAAACGAAATGGTCTGCCGAATGTTGTCCTGCTCCTTCATTCGCCTTTTGACCAATTTGCAGGCGTGCAAGACAGTGCCGTGATCTCGCCCGCCAAAGGCGTCTCCGATCTCATTGAGCGACGATTTCGTCAGTTCCCGCGCCAGATACATCGCCACCTGCCGAGGGAATGCGATACTGGCCGGCCGTCGTTTGCTCGTCATGTCCGCGAGCCGCACATCGAAGTGCTCGGCCACGCGCCGCTGAATCTGCTCGATCGTGATCGAAGTCCGCGCCTCTTCCTGCAAAATGTCCTTGAGCAAATGCTCAATGACTTCGCCCGTGAGCTGTTTGCCACTGAGCGATGCGAATGAAGCCACCCGCATCAGCGCCCCTTCCAAACGGCGCACATTGCTGCGAATTCTGCTCGCCAAAAATTCGAAGGTTTCATCCGGCAGCTTGATCTGCATACCGCGCGCTTTCTTCCGCAAAATCGCAAGTCGCGTCTCGATCGCCGGCGGCTGCAGCTCGGCGGTCAGGCCCCATTCGAAACGCGAGACGAGTCGATGCTCCAGATTGGTGATTTCCGACGCCGGCCGGTCGCATGAGAGGACGATCTGTTTGTGTCCGTCGAAGAGCGTATTGAACGTGTGAAAAAATTCTTCCTGCGAACGTTCCTTGCCGCCGAGAAATTGAATGTCGTCAATGCAGAGCAGGTCAGCCTGGCGGTAGCGCTTCCGGAATTTGACCAGGTTGTTGTGCTGAATTGCGTCGATAAATTCGTTGATGAAAAGCTCGCTCGAAAGGTAAATCACCTTCACGTTTTTCTTCTTCGCGAGCACATACTGCCCGATCGCCTGCATCAGGTGGGTTTTGCCAAGACCCACACCACCGTAAATAAAAAGCGGGTTGTAAGTGCGGGCCGGTGCCTGCGCGACGGCGAGGCTGGCTGCGTGGGCGATTTCGTTGTTCGGTCCGACCACGAACGATTCGAATGTGTTGCGTGGATTGAGACCGAAGGCACTGCTCGCCAGTTTGGTATCGCGGCCGGAATCAGTTTGTTTTGAGACACTGATCGCTTCGATTTCTTCAACCGGCGATTCGGATGAAACGAATTTAATTCCGCGCGGTTCGCCCACTGCCGCCAGCACAGCCGCCTGAAGCGCCGCCATGTGATTACTCTCGATCCAATACTGGTAGATGTTGTTCGGCACCCGAAAACTCAGCGTCTTATCGGTCGCGCCGACTAATTCGACGGCAGAGAACCAGCGTTTGAAAGTGTCCGCGCTAACTTGAGGTTTTAGAGCGGCCGATAATTTCTGCCAAAGCTGGGTACATTTCTCGTCCATAGGGGACTTGTTAACAGTGTTACACAATCGCCATAATGGCGGTTGCCAGGAGGAAATTGAGCTTGGAACAAACGAAGCGTTTCCTGAACGCGACATTCATTCGAGTCATCAAAAAACGCGAAAAAACGTAAAAATCAGTAAAATACGAGGGGAAAGATGCACTCACCTTCCGCGCAATGAAACTTTGCGAACCAGGGTCAACATCTCCTTTATCTTCTCGATTTAGCAGGGTTAAGGGCTTACTCATTCTCGGGAATTAATCTTTCTTAGACATGTTCACATCTTATTCACACGCGCCTTCCTTTCGCCCCTGCCGCTGGCTTGAGATTAGAAATCGACTCCGATAGCGACAAGAAAAAATCTGAACTTTATTTTTCTTTTTCGGTCAAAAAAATCTTGACTGAAAAACCAAAACGAGCGTGTCCCCAAGCAGTGAAAATTTCTTCATCACACGACGAACGATCACCGTCTCGCGCCCCGGCATTTTCTTTGCTTCATCACATTGATAATATGTTTCTGCGCCTTTGATTCAACATGCCGCGCGTTCTGATTTCATTCGTTCTGTTGATTTTCGTCGTCTCAACAACCCCGAAAGCTTTCGGGGCCGAAGAATTACTACCGCCTTTTGGATTCCGCTGGAACGATCCGATGTCGCGCGTGGAATCCGTGCTCAAAGGCGCGAAGGCAATGATTGTTTCGCGTGAGAAAAAAGAAAACCGCGAAGTCTGGACAATCGAAGGCCTCGTCCATCCTGGTTTGAAAAGAACGCTCTTTACTTTTAAAGGCGGCGCCTTGTTCGGCGTCGAACTGCAATACGAATATCCTGATTGGTCGATCGAACGTTACAACGAGCGCATGGGTGAAATCCGCCGTTACTTCGACGCCAAATATGGAACCGGGAAGTTAGTCTCGCGCACGCGCGATACCGATTCGGATGTAATCCAAACTCTGGTCGGTTATCAATGGACCATCGGCGCGACCATGCTCGAGCTTTTCTATTTCTCGGCTCAACACGACGCGCTCGTTTTCCGCACGATCTCGGTCGATTACAAAGCGCTCTGAATCAGAGCGTCGTCTCCGCGACCGCCTTTTGTCTATGTTTCGCGCCACGCTGCGTCTCTTTTTGCAACCGTTTGAGTTTACTCGACAAACTTGTCTTGGCCGCTGAGCTCATCCGGTCGATAAAAAGAATCCCGTTGAGATGGTCGACCTCGTGTTGAATGGCCCGCGCCAGGAACCCGGTCGTTTCGATCTCGATCGGTTCGCCCTCTAAATTCTGGGCCCGCACCGTGATCGATTTCGCCCGCTCAATCTCGCCGGTGATCTCGGGGAAGCTCAAACAACCTTCGGTTCCCATTTCGGTTTCGCCTCCCAAATCAACCTGCGGATTAATCAACACCAGCGGCATTGCGCTTCGCGGGTCGAAGCTTTTGCCGTTTAACTTCATCGTGCTCGCCCGGTCCTCGACCTGCGAAACGTCGAGCACGGTGAGCTGAAGCGATTCGCCGATTTGCGGCGCCGCCAGACCGACTCCGTTCGCGGCGTGCATCGTCTCGATCATGTTCCGGACCAACTCGCGAATCCGTTCGTCGATCTTCTCGATTCGTTTTCCTTTGGCGCGCAGAATCAAGTCGCCGTACTGCAAGATCGACAATCTCATTATTCGCCGCGAGTGAATGCCGGCAGGTTTTTCACGCCAGCGAGTTTCAACGCATCCATCACTTTCACGATCGTCCCGAAGGATGCTTTCTTGTCGGCCTGCAATGCGAGTGTGCTCCGGCGGGTGTCGGACAAATTTTTGACAGCGCCTTCCAGTTCCTCAACGGCCACGGTTTTCCCATCCAGTTTGATCTCGTCGTTTTGATCGACAGTCACGATCGCGTGCTCGAGCTCGGCCGGCGCGTTGGTCGCGGTCTTTGATTCCGGCAAATTGATTTGCACTTGGGGCTGGTCCTTTTTGAACGTGGTCGAGACCACGAAGAAAATCAGGAGAATCGTCAGGATGTCGACCAGCGAAACGATGATGATCGATGGAGCGCGCCGTTTGCGGACTGCGAATTTCACAGATGTCGAATTTGCATCACGCCATTGGCGCGATTTCCGGCGTGGCGGGCTGAGCGGGCGCGACAGTTTGGGACGGCACCGCCTGGGCCTTGCCACGTACACCGGCGAGCCGACCGTAGTAACACTTCGAAAGTAAATCGGTCACCAGTGATTCCATTTCGACTGAGAGGACTTCTACTTTTTTCGAAAAATAAACGAACGCGATCAAACTTGGGACAGCAATTCCCAACCCGAAGACCGTGCAGTTCAGCGCCTCAGAAATCCCGCGCGCAATCAGTTTCGGATCGGCTGAGGTAGCGCTCACACCCAAACTGGCGAACACGTGCACCAAACCCGACACGGTCCCGATCAATCCGATCAACGGCGCGATGCCGATGATTACTTCCAGCACGACAAGTCCTTTCTCCAACCGCACCATTTCGTGACGGGCGCGGGTTTGCACCGTCTCCACGTTCTCCGAGCGCGGCCAGCGCAAATGCGCGAGCGCGACCCGTACGATCCGCGCAAGCGACGAAACGTCATGCTGGACAATGCGAAAGAGCCGCTCCGGATTTGCGCCGGGCGCGAGGCGCTCCATTTCGCTCTCGATCGTCAGCGGCAGCACATTTTTTTCCCTCAACGCCAGCGTCCGCAAAATAATGACGGTCAGCGAAACAATGGAGCACACCAGCAATGGCCACATGAAAATGCCGCCCTTGGTAAAAAATCCGGCAACGGTTTGAAAGACGTCGAACATGATTAGGCGACCATCATCGATTACTAAATGTGGTGAATGATATTTCCGATTCCAGACCCTCCGGCGGCAATGTCTGCGCGACGTCTTCAGGAATCGGCGGCAGCTGCGCGTCAAGAATCGATTGCAAGCAGACGTTGGCAAAAGCCTCGTTGGAATCGTTGCTGATCACTTTCAGGTTCTTTACCCGCCCGCTCCGGTCAACCGCAAAGCTAACCCGGGTCGTCCCAAGTTTCACCAGATCGGCCTTTTCCTCGATGTAGGCATACCAACGCGAGCCAACCGAGTCGAAGAGTATTTTTTGATAGCGCCCGAGCGGCGTGCCCAGCGCGTTCACTGCGGACGTGCCCCTGTTTGTAATCGACCCGGCCAGGCGTGTTTTCTCTTTGTAAGGTTGATAGGAAGACTTGGGCGCTTGCGGCGTGCTCGCCACGCTCGGATGCGGGGTTGGGGTTGAGGTTAACATCGCAAATTCCTCGGACTTCGAAATCGGCGTGGGCTGAGCGCTGGGTTGCGGCGTGGCCGATTGTTGAGCCACGCTCGGTTGAGGTTGGGCGCCTTCGTTCGGAATCGACTGGTGCTGCGAACTCAAATCAAGATTCGGCCGATCGACTCCCTGCTGTGACGGCAATGGCAAGCTGCCAGTCGCCGCATTCTCGCTCGCCGCGATTGAGTTGGCATTTGATTCGAATGTTTTTTCTTTTGGTGCCTCGGTTTGTTTCGATTCGTCGTTCGGAACGAACATTGTGTTCTTCGTCGGCGCGGGCGTCGCCATATCCACAAACGTTAGCTCGACCGGTTTGTCTTCTTCGATCACCGAAAGCGGCGAATAAAGGAGCCCGCCAAAAACCGCAAGCGAGTATCCGATGAGCAGATGAATACCGAGCGCGGCCAGGAGCGCCCAAAGAATCTTGCGCGCCTCCTTCTTTCGTTCGGCCGCATCCTCTGTCGAATGGCCAATGATGAATTCCGCCGTGCTCATTGAATCCAGAACCAAAACATTATCTTACGCCCGAGATGGTGACAAACGAGCTGCCCTTCCTCGAGTGCGAGTCTTCGCCTTACTCATTCGCGCGTGATGAAACAAATATTGCTGTGCGTAACCGCCATGGTCGCCGAAGTATCCCTCTGTGAACGCTCGAAGCCGCGCGGCGTTCAATTTTCGCGCCCGCGGGAAATACCTTTCGCGCAGGACCCGCTCGATCCAGACATCGATCGGGAACGCGCGCAGCCGCTCGTAGGCAAAGAGCATCACGCAATTAGCAACCTTCGCGCCCACGCCGGGAAGCTCGCACAACCGTGCGCGAAGATCGACATCGGTAAGCGCCACCAACTTCTCAAGGTCGACATCTCCAGTCCCGACCAACCGCGCTGTTGCCAGTAAATTTCTCGCGCGGTAACCGAGCGCGCATTTTCGCAATTCTTTCTCTGAACTTTGTCCAATTCGCCGTGGCGACGGAAATGTGTGCACAACGTAGCTTCCGATCCTGCGCGCGTCGCCAAACCGCTCGCGCAGTTTTTGAGAGATCTGCCGGATGTGCGCGACTTGTTTCATCGACGAACAAATAAACATGGCCAAACATTCCCATTTTGGTTGGCGAATGATTCGTAATCCGCGGCAAAATTCCTTGGCTGCGCTCATCACCGGATCGTCCGGAAACGACGCGCAGATTTTGCCCAGGGAATGATCAAGCGCGAAATAATGTGCGACTGTGCTGCGCAAACTTGACTGCTTAAAGCTGTCAAGTTGTCTTTCGTCGCAGCGAACTTTCAAAACATCATCTCGTTGCTCGACATAAACCGGGACATCACCAATCACCCCGATAAACCCGTTCCCAAGTTTCTCCCAATGAAAGACCTGGCCGGAATCGAGCGTCCTCTCGAGGTCAAAGTCGGGTGCGGCAATTTTCGTAAGCTTCATCAACTTTCGAACATTAGCATGAATGTTGTAGCTGCCGCCGTCTCTGGCGGCAGAACCAACCAATCCCTGCCGATGAGGACATCGGCAGCTACAACGGTCTGGGAGAAATTGCGCGTTGCGTCGCGCCAAAATTCTGTCACGTAAGATCGAAATGGATGGACGGCTTGCCATCGATAGCGCGGTTCTGCTGCTTTATTTTTTCATCATCATTTTCATAGGCCTGCGGATGGGTCGCAAGGAGCGCGACTTGGAAGATTTCGCTCTCGGTCGACGGCAGATTCCGTGGTGGGCCGTGTTCGCCTCCATCATCGCCGCCGAAACGAGTGCCGGCACTTTTTTCGGAACGCCCGGCGAAGCTTTTGCGCTGCGCAATTACACCTACATCCAGCTCGCTTTCGGAACGATTCTCGCGCGCATCTTCGTCAGCTATATTTTCATCAAGCCCTACTACGACTACAAAGTCTTCTCGATCTATGAATATCTCACCGCGCGTTTCGGGGTCGGATCGAAAAACGCCGCCTCCGCTGTTTTCATGTTCACGCGTGTGCTCGCCTCGGGTGCCCGGCTGTTTGCCGCGGCCATTGCGCTCGTGCTCGCATACGAACTGATTCGGGGCACGCGTCCCGGCCAGACCGAAACGCTTTTCATTTACATTGGTGCAACGGTTGTCATCGTGATTTTGACTGCGATCTATACCACGATCGGCGGAATCAAGGCGGTGGTTTGGACGGACTTCATTCAAGCTTCCATTATGATCGGCAGCGCGCTCATCGCGCTCGGTCTGCTTTACAGCGCGATCCCCGGAGGCTGGCACAAAATCGCCGAGCTTCACGGGGGCTTTCATATGTCCGATATCATCACGACCGGACTCGATCCCGCTAAGAGCGGCTGGGACAAATGGAAAGGCATGTTCGAAATCGAGTACACTATTTTTGCCGGGCTCATTGGATCGACATTCATCACCGTAGCTACGCACGGCACCGATCAGGACATGGTGCAACGCATGTTGACTGCGGTTGATATTCGGCGCAGCCGGCGCTCCCTTATTCTTTCTGGGCTGGCCGACATTCCGATCGCGCTCACGTTTTTGAGCATCGGCCTGCTGCTCTGGGCTTATTACCAGGTCAACCCCGAGCCCAATCTGCCGAACTCGCCCGAAGTTTTTTGCCATTTTATTCTCACCAAAATGCCAACCGGCCTGCGCGGTTTGTTGATCGCGGGAATTTTCGCCACCGCCATGGGCTCGCTCAGCACCGCGATCAATGCACTGGCTACCAGTTTCACCCGCGATTGGTACGAGCCTTACATCAATCCCAGCGCAACCGGCGAACAAAGTTTGCGCACCGTGCGTTGGGCCACGGTCGGATTCTCGATCTTAATGATCGTGGTCGCGTCGACCACATCCTATTTTGTGATCGTGCTGCCGAACGTGCGCATCATTCCGATTGTGCTCGGAATTTATGGTTACACTTACGGCTCGGTGCTCGGCATTTTCCTGGCCGGCATGCTTACGAAAACGCGCGGCAGTGATCGCGGTAACATCATCGCCATGATTACCGGATTCGTCGTCGTCACGATTCTGAGCGATCTGCTGAATACGATCGCGCGATTGTTCGGCAAGGTTGCTTACGTCAAACCGGCCTGGCTTCCAACCATGGAATTTCCGTGGTGGATTTGCTTTGGCACGATCGTCACTTTTTCGGTGGCGATTCTTTTCCGGACTGGCCGCGAGCATCACCCGCCGGCAAGCTAGTAGATGAAAAACTTCGTAGTGTGACCGAAGCTTCTGTATATCACCAAATTCCATGGCCCACGTCGTCACTGAGAAATGTAACGGATGCAAGTTCACTGATTGTGTGGAGGTGTGTCCTGTCACCTGTTTTTACGAACTGGATAACCAGCTAGTAATTCACCCCGAGGAGTGCATTGATTGCACGGCATGTGTGGAAGTCTGCCCCGTCCACGCCATCTATGCCGAGGCAGACCTTCCGCCGGAATTCACGAAAGACACCGAGTTTAACGCCACTCAAGCTCACCAAATCAAGGATGCCAGCGGGGAACCGATCACCAAGAAGAAGGAGGCGTTACCCGGCGCCTTGGACCGAAAAAAAGCACTGGGCTATTGAGCCATCGTCCAGACTCGCTGCCGGTGTTGGAATTTCCCTAGTGGATCGGTTTCGGCACGATCGTCACTTTTTCGGTGGCGATTCTTTTCCGGAGTGGCCGCGAACATCACCCGCCAGCTTGATCGCGAGATCGCGCAACTGACGCGGATCGACGTCGGCGGGCGATTGCGTCATCAGATCCATGCCCCGATTGTTTTTCGGGAACGCCATCACATCGCGAATTGATTCCGTGCCGCAAAGAAGCATGACCAGCCGATCAAGCCCGAGCGCGATCCCGCCATGCGGCGGAGCGCCCAGACGCAACGCGCGAAGCAAATGGCCGAACATTGATTGTCGATCTTGCGCGGTCACGCCGAGCGCTTCGAACATTTTTTCCTGCAACTGAGATTCGTGAATTCGCATGCTGCCGCCCCCGATCTCCACGCCGTTGAGTACGACGTCGTAGGCTTCCGCACGCGTTTCGGCGAATTTCTTTGCTTCGAGCAACGGCATGTCTTCAGCCTTCGGTCGCGTAAACGGATGATGGACCGCGTTCCATTTATTGTCTTCTGCACTCCATTGCATGAGCGGAAAATCGGTGACCCAAAGGAAATCTAAGCGGTCGAGATCGACGACGAGCTTCTGGATCTCGGCGATGCGCAATCGGACTCGGCCGAGCACTTCGCAGGCGATCTCCCACCTGTCAGCCGAGAACAAGATCAGGTCGCCTTCTTCGATCTTCAATTTGGAGTTCAAGGCCGCTTTCTCCGCCTCGCTGAAGAATTTCACGATCGGCGATTTCCATTCGCTGTTCTCGATCTTGATGAAGGCCAGCCCTTTCGCGCCGAAGGTCTTTGCGATTTCAGTCAACTCGTCGGACTGACCAATGGTGAGCGATGCAAAGTTCTTGGCGTTGATCGCTTTGACGACGCCGCCGGCGTCGAGCGCGCCGCGAAATACCTTAAAACTGCTTGCCTTAAAATCCTCACCAAGATCGACAAGCTCCATTCCGAAACGGCGATCAGGCTTGTCACTGCCAAACCGGCCGACGGCCTCGCGATAGGTCAGCCGATCGAACGGCGTCTTGATGTCGATATTGCGTGCCGCCTTGAAGATCGCCGCCAGCATTCCCTCCGTCAGCGCGAAAATATCGTCCGGCGTAACGAAGGAGGCTTCGATATCGATCTGGGTAAATTCCGGTTGCCGATCGGCCCGCAAATCCTCGTCGCGAAAACATTTTGCGATTTGAAAATATTTCTCTACGCCGGCGACCTGAAGCAGTTGCTTGTACTGCTGCGGGGCTTGAGGCAACGCGTAAAACTTTCCCGGCACCAATCGGCTCGGGACCAGAAAATCTCGCGCGCCTTCCGGCGTGCTCTTCGACAAGATCGGCGTTTCGATTTCGATGTAGCCCTGCGAATCGAGAAAATCGCGCGTCGCCTTGGCCGCACGATGGCGCACGCGCAGATTGCTCGACAACTCCGGCCGGCGCAGGTCGTAATACCGATAAGTCAGTCGCAAATCTTCGTTGTGGATCTCGGCGTCGATCGGAAACGGCAGATCGTCCGCGCGGTTGAGAATTTGCAGCTGACTTGGAATCAATTCGATGTCACCAGTGGCGAGTTTCGAGTTTTCCGTGCCCGGCACGCGCGCCGCGACCTTCCCCGAAACTTGAATCACATCTTCGCTGCGCAAGCCGTGCGCTTCTTTTGCCAGTTGCGCGTTCTCCTCAGGTCGAAAAACGACCTGGGTAATCCCTTCGCGATCGCGCAAGTCGATGAAGATCACGCCGCCATGGTCTCGCGAAACGTGGACCCAGCCGGCGAGAGTTGCGTCCTTACCAATATCGATCTTGCGAAGCGAATTGCAGTGGTGCGTCCGGTACATGGTCAGGCGGAACCGGAGACCTTGAAGAATTTCGCGACGGTGTCCAGCAACGCATCATGCGCAATGAGCGATTCTTCACGGGTGGCCAGGTTCTTCACTTTCACCTGCGGCCATTCGTCGCCGTAAAGAAGCGCGATCCGCGCGCCGACGTTTTCGGCAGTTTGAAATTGTTTGGGCACTTTGTCGGCCGTGAGCGGGTAATCGATGCGGTAACCGCGGTCGCGCAGCTCTTGAATTTGCTCAAGCGCGTCGAGCCGGCGCTGTTCCTTGGCAATGACGACGTAGATGTCGATCTTGTTTTGTTCTTTGACGGCCGCTTCCAGTCTCTCGCGGGCCGCCTCACGATCACTCAGCAATTCGCCGAGGACGACATCGCCCATGGCGAAACCGAGCGCGGGCATCGAGACCGCGCCGTCGCTGAGTTGACCAATTAAATTGTCGTAGCGACCGCCACCGGCGATGGCTCGCAGTTTTCCGGCGCGATCGAACACTTCGAAAACGGTGCCGGTGTAATAAGCGAGGCCGCGCACAATCCGGACGTCGATATCGACGAATCCGGCTAGTTCGCGTGCGCCGAGCCCATCCACCAGCCGATCAAGTTTGTCGCTCCGCCCGCCTTCGTCAAAGACCGAGAAAACGGGCTCGGCAAGCTTGCCGAGTTTTTCTTCGGTTTTCTCTCGCGGCTCGCGTCCCGATTTGTCGATTATCTGCAAAACTTCCTCCCAGCTTTCAGTCGGGAGTTTTTGTTTCTGTAAAAAATCCGTCCAAAATTCACGGTCACTGATGCGAACAACGAAATCTTTTTCGGTCAGCCCAAATCCGCGCAAGATGTCGATACAGAGTGAGATTAGCTCAATGTCAGCCGCGAAATCGCTCTCGCCGATAAGGTCGCAGTTGAGTTGGTAATGCTCGCGCAAACGGCCGCGCTGTTGTTTTTCGTAACGAAAGAATTGGCCGATGGAAAACCACTTGAGCGGTTTTTTGAAAGCGCGTTCGTGCGCAGCGACCACGCGGGCAAGCGTCGGCGTCAGCTCTGGTCGCATCGACACTTCGCGATCGCCTTTGTCGGTGAAATTGAAAAGTTGGTCGACAATTTCGACGCCGCTTTTTTTGCGATAGAGATCGGTCGGTTCGAGCACTGGACCATCCCATTCGACGAAGCCGTAGCGCCGCGCGACCTCGCGCCAGCGTGCGAAGATGTAGTTCCGCGCCGCGCACTCGTCCGGCAGGAAATCGCGAAATCCGGGAAGCGCTTGCATGATTTCAAAGACCGATGGTCGGCCAGCGCGCGAAACAACTTTGGGGTCGAATAAACGGGCGCGCCGAGAAGTCCAACCTATCTACAACAACGAGCATTTGGTTAACCAAAGCAGAGGACAACTATGAAACAAACTACATTAGCGAAAATATTGGCCGTGGCCTGCAGTATGGGCGTCGTAACAGCGATGGCTCAAACCTCGACCACAGTCACAACGAAAGATGCTGCGGCCGGAACTGCCGTCACTGAGACGAGCACGACGACCAGCACAGGAACAATCAGTACCTACACGCCGGGAACGGACTACATCACGTTCCGCACCAGCACGGACACGGCGCCAGTGCGTTACTACTACAGCAAGGACACCACGATTCTTGATCCGGAAGGCCATGCGGTCACCTGGTCAGCGGTGCGTCCAGATCTGCCCGCGACGGTCTATTATGCCCGGGACGGCGAACGCATGGTTGTGCGCAAGATCGTTTTGAGCAACCCAGCGGCCGTGATCGAAAAGAAAGAAACAACGACAACGACAACGACGGAGAAGCCGTAAATGTAGCCACCGTCCTGTGGACGGTCTTTTCGGCGCACAGCGCCGTGGCTACAGCGAAAATTCAAAGCGCTCGCGAAGAAAATTCGCGGGCGCTTTTTGCTGGTAGGGGCGATTGACCCCAATCGCCCGCGCGGGCGGTTCGGTGAACCGCCCCTACCTCAATCCTCGTAACCTTTAGGAAATTTTTGGTGCCACTTCCACGCGCTCTCGATAATGGCGTCGAGGAATTGAAACTGCGGCTTCCAGCCAAGCTCGCGCTTAATTTTTTCCGAGGACGCGATTAATCGTGCCGGATCGCCCGGCCGGCGCGGCTTTTCCACGATCTCGATCTTGCGTCCGGTAACTTTGCGGCAGCAATCGATCACTTCGCGCACGCTGGCACCGCCACCGGTACCGAGATTGTAAAAGTCACTCTTGGCTGACTGGAGCGCGAGGATGTGGGCCCGAGCGAGATCGAGGATGTGGATGTAATCGCGGATGCAGGTGCCGTCCGGCGTCTCATAATCGGTCCCGAAAATTTCAACGTGTTGTTTTTCGCCGAGCGCGGCCTTCAGCACATTCGGGATCAAGTGGGTTTCGACGCGATGATCTTCTCCAAATTTTGCTGAAGCGCCAGCGGCGTTGAAATAGCGAAGGGAAACGAATTTCAATCCATGGATCTCGCCATACCAACGCAGGATTTTTTCGAAAGCTAATTTGGATTCGCCGTAGGGATTGATCGGTCGAGGCGGTGTCGTTTCATCAATCGGCACCCGCTCCGGTGGGCCGAAGATCGCGCAAGTAGAGGAGAAAATGATCTTCTCAACACCTGCGGAGACCATCGCGTCGAGAAGATTGAGACCGTTGGCGATGTTGTTGCGAAAATATTTCGACGGATTCTGCATCGATTCGCCAACAAGCGCGTTGGCCGCGAAATGCATGACTGCATCCGGCCGTTGCTTCGCCAATGTCTTCTCGATCGATTGGCGATCTGCCAAGTCGCCTTCGACGAATTCAGCCCGCGGATCGAGCGCGCGACGATGGCCTTCACTCAGATTATCGTAGATTGAAACGCCGTGGCCTTCGTCGAGCAGGAGTTCGGCGCAAACGCTCCCGATGTATCCGGCGCCACCGACGACAAGAATTCTCATTCTCGGGAAAATCGGCGGCCTGCGCCGTTAATCAATCCAAAGTGCGGCCCGAGGAGGCTCGACTGGACGCTTGCTTCGCCGTGCCGGCCACGCCCGATGCGCGAGCGACGTTCTTTTTCTGAAGCCCAGTGATCATGCGCCGAACGGTCTGTTGTTTGGCGCGTGGGCCGAGCACTTTGAGGCTCTGCTCCTCTGAACCCCATTGCAGAATGTCGATATCGACAGTGCGCACACCCCAGCGTTTCATCTCCAGCTTGGTCGGCTTGTAAAGATCGATCGTGCTGGTGCCGACCAGTGCGGTTCCGTAGTCGTCGATAATATATTCTTCTCTCGTACTGGCGATTCGGAACCGCGTGCCGAGAGGAAAACGCGACCAATCAGAGGCGGCGCTCATAACGTGATGGCCGGATAAATATTTGCCAAGCGCGTTTCGGCGGCCGCCTTTTTCGATACGCGTGTAAGCGGTCGTACGGACATTAGGCAAGCGGCCAAGGTGCGAATTCGCGGCTTCGACAGCCGCCAAAGGCTTCTGCACAACAGCTTGTTCTGCGCAACCAACGAGAACACAACCAACAGCAAGAACTATTGTAAGGCTAAGGCTTTTCGACATTTGCAACACCGCGGCCTCAGATACCATTGAACTTCCGTCGGGCAAGTGATTAATTTCCCGTAAGGAAATATCTGGGCCGTCCTTTCACCCCGGCTTTGGCAGCAGGCCCCAGGCCAGTTTAACCGCCCGTATGCGAGCCGAGCTCCGTGGTACAATGCGGACAACGCCTCGCCTTGATCGGGATCGTCATCGCACAAGCCGGACAATCTTTGGTCATCGGCTCGGCATGTTTAGGCTGCTTTAGCCGGCTGAGTCCGCGCACCAGTAAGAAAATCGCGCCAGCGACAATCAGAAAATTAATGATCAGCGTGATAAAATTGCCGTAATTCAAAGTAATCGCTCCTGCCTTGGCCGCGTCCGCGGCCGTGTTAAACGCAATTGACCCGTCTTTCGCTGCACGCAGAACGATGAATTTGTTCGAGAAATCGAGTCCGCCGGCGAGCAAACTCACCGGAGGCATGATGATATCTTTGACCAGCGAATTGATGATCCCGCCAAAAGCCGCGCCGATGATCACACCGACAGCGAGATCGACTGCATTGCCTTTGATGGCGAATTCCTTGAATTCTTTCCAAATTTTTTTCATATCACGATGTTTACAAGTTTCTTTGGAATCACGACGACTTTGCGAATTTGCTTACTCGTAGTGAGTTCCTGAATTTTCGGGAGCGCGAGCGCCGCCTTCTTTATTTCCTCTTCGCTCGCCTGGATCGCCATCTTCATGCGATCGCGCACTTTTCCATTCACCTGAATGACGATTTCGGCCTCGTCCTCGATCAGAAATTTCTCATCGTAACCCGGCCAGTCTTGCGTGGCGATTTCGCCCGGTAACTTCAAGTTTTCCCACAGCTCGGAGCTCAAATGGGGTGCGAAAGGACTGAGCAGGACGAGAAAAAGTTGCATCGCCGAAAGCGGGATCGTTTCCGCAGTGGTGAATGCGTTGACAAAAATCATCATCTGCGAAATCGCAGTGTTGAACGAGAGCGACTCAATGTCCTCGGTCACTTTCTTGATCGTGGCGTGCAGGATTTTCTGTTGCGCCCGGGTAAGATCGACATCTTGCACTGCCCCCGACAATTGCCATTCGCCGGCCTGGTTTTCCGACATCATCAATCGCCAGACTCGCGCCAGAAAACGCGACACGCCTTCCACGCCCCGCATACTCCACGGTTTCATTTGCTCGAGCGGGCCCATGAACATTTCGTAACAACGAAACGCGTCCGCTCCGTACTGGTCGATCACGTCGTCCGGATTAACGATATTCCCCCGCGATTTCGACATTTTTTGGCCATCTTCGCCGAGAATGATCCCCTGATTCACCAAACGCTGAAACGGCTCCGGCTTCGATAAATAGCCGAGATCGAACAGGACCTTGTGCCAGAAACGCGCGTAAAGCAGATGCAAAACCGCGTGCTCCGTTCCGCCGACATAGAGATCGACTCCGCCGGGTTTTGGCCCACCCATCCAATATTTCTCAGCCTTTTCGCCAACGAACCGTTTGTCGTTCTGCGGATCGCAAAATCTTAAGTAATACCAACACGATCCGGCCCATTGCGGCATCACGTTCGTTTCGCGCGAGGTTTTCTTTGAGTAACGAATCCAATCTTTCGCTTTCGCCAGCGGCGGTTCGCCCGTGCCGGTTGGTTTGTAATCTTCCAATGGCGGCGGCACCACCGGGAGCTCCGACTCATCAAGTGCACGGTGGCGTCGATGCTGCCCGTCCGGCTCGGACTCCCAAACGACTGGGAATGGTTCGCCCCAATAGCGCTGCCGCGAGAAAAGCCAGTCGCGCAGTTTGTAATTGATCGCGCGCTTGCCCAGGCCGCGTCCTTCGAGCCATGTCGTGATCTTTCGAATGGCTTCTCGAGACGGGAGACCATCAATGATTGGCGAATTGGTCGCGATGCCGTCGCCGACAAATCCGATCGGCTCCTCATCGCCCGGCGGCCGAACAACCTGGCGAATCGGCAAACTAAATTTGCGTGCGAATTCCAGATCGCGTTCGTCATGCGCCGGCACGGCCATGATCGCACCAGTGCCGTAGCCGAGCAGAACGTAATCGGCGATCCAAATTGGAACTTTCTCGTCGTTGACCGGATTGACCGCAAACGCGCCGGTGAAAACGCCGGTTTTCTCTTTCGCCAGCTCAGTTCGTTCGAGATCGCTTTTGCGCGCAGTCTTTTCCCGGTACTCCCGAACGGCCGGCCACTGTTCTTCAGTCACGATCAGATCGACCAGCGAATGTTCGGGTGCGAGCACCATATAGGTGGCGCCATAAAGCGTGTCCGGCCGTGTGGTGAAGACACGAATTTTCTGATCGTCGATCTTGAAATCGACTTCAGCGCCTTCGCTGCGACCGATCCAATTCTGCTGGAGCAATTTGATTCCTTGCGGCCAATCAAGGCCTTCCAGTTCGTCTATTAATCGCTCCGCGTAAGCGGTAATGCGCAGCATCCACTGCCGCATTGGCCGCTTAACGACTGGAAACCCGCCGACCTCGCTCTTGCCATCAACCACTTCTTCGTTCGCCAAAACGGTGCCAAGCTCCGGACACCAGTTCACCGCCACATCGGCAACGTAAGCGAGCCGAACTTCATCCGGATTCTTGCCGCGATAAGTCTTAATCGGTTCGGCTTTGTTCGTTTTCGGATTGAACCACGAATTATAAATCTGGAGAAAGATCCACTGCGTCCATTTGAAGTAATCTGGATCGGTCGTGTTGATTTCACGCTGCCAATCATAGGAAAACCCGATCCGCTTCAGTTGCGATTTGAATTTGGAAACGTTCTCGCGGGTGGTGACAGCCGGATGCTGGCCGCTTTTTATCGCATATTGCTCGGCCGGCAGACCGAACGCGTCCCAACCCATTGGATGCAAAACGTTGAATCCACGCATCCGTTTGTAACGCGCGATAATGTCGGTCGCGGTGTACCCTTCCGGGTGCCCGACGTGCAAACCGGCCCCGCTCGGATACGGGAACATATCGAGCACGTAGAATTTCGACTTGGCCGCGTCGAAATTTTTCTCGCCGGGACTTGGAGCGTGAAAAATCTGGCGCTCATCCCAGATCGCCTGCCACTTGGGCTCGATCTGATCGAACGGATATGGTTTGCGGCGTTCGCTGCTCATTGAATATCTCTTAGGAAAGCAGGAAAGCGGGAAAAGAAAATGGATTTACTATTGGCGACTCGCAATCCACACAAGACGCGGGAGTTTCGCGAACTCCTGGGGAAAAATTTCAAATTAATCGATCTGACTGCGCTCCCGGAAATTGCGATCCCGGAAGAAACTGGCCGGACATTCGAAGAAAACGCTACTCTGAAAGCGATCGCCGCGTCCAAAAAATTGCCGAGCCTGGTCGTTGCAGACGATTCCGGGCTCGAGGTCGATGCGCTCGAGGGCGCGCCAGGAATTTTTTCAGCGCGCTATGCCAACGAAAACGCAAACGCCGAAGAGAACATCAGCAAGTTGCTTCGCGAATTAAGTACGCGAAACGTCGCCGCCGAGAAACGATCGGCGCGGTTCCGCTGCGTAATCGCGTTGACCCGCGCGGGAAAACTGCTTGGCATATTTGAAGGCGTTGTTGAAGGAAGCATTGTCGATCCAGCGCGCGGAGCCGGCGGTTTCGGTTACGATCCGGTTTTTCAACCAACTGAATTCGAACGGACCTTTGCCGAAATGCCGCCGGAGTTAAAAAATAAAATCAGTCACCGCGCCCAAGCGATCGCCGCGCTGCGGGAAGGCCTCCGCGATATCGCAAATTAATGCGGAGGTGGTGGAGGCGGAGGCGCGCCGGGAGCCCCAGGAGCACCGGGGCCAGCAGCGGGCCCACCTTGGGCCGCGCGGATCTGGTAGCCGACTTTTTGAATTCCCGTGCGTCGAACTTTATCGAGTACCGTGATCACATCGCCATGACGCGCCATACCTTCGGCGCTGATGGAAATCTTGATGTTCGGATTTGCCGCGTGCAGTTGAAAGAGGCGAGGCAGGATTTGATCGTCCGTCACGTACTGTCCATCAAAACTGACAGCGTTGCCCGCGCCAACCCGGACCGACACATAGTCCTTTACTTGAGTGGGCGGCGGCACCTGTGTCGATGGCAAAGCGACCTTAATCCCTTTCATGTGAGTCTGGCTCAAGCTCACCATCATGAAGCTGGCTAGCAGAAAGAACATGATGTCGATCAACGGAATAATCTCAATCCGAGCGCGCTTTTTCGGGATGGGCGAAGCGACCTGCATAAAAACTAGTAGGAGGCTCCCGTCATCGTGTAGGTAATGGGCACTTTTACTTTCGGTGCACATTTACCCGGCTGAAATCGCCAGCGTCTAAATGTGCTAACGGTGGAGTTATCCAAGATCGGATTGCCGATAGATTGCGCCATGCTTGCATCAGTCACGTTTCCGCTGGCGGTATCGACGCTAAGAAGAGCAACCCCACTGCCAGTGACGTGACGGCTTCGCGCTTCGTAGGGGTAATCCGGTTTTGGAGCAAAGATCGCAACCGCTTTCGCGCCAGAGATCGACATTGTTCCCGGCACGCCCGCTTGGGGCGCTTTAACTGGACCGGCGGGCTTGGCCACGTTTTTAGGTGGCGGCGGTTTTTCTTCGTGAAATTCTGGCGCTACTTCGGGAATCGGCGGCGGCTCGGGAATGGGAATGTCTTCCGGCGGTGGTGTTGGTTGATCTTCCGGTTGCAACATCGCTTCAACTGTCGCCGTTGGAATCTGCGATAGATCGACAACCGGTGGTTCGTGTTTAATCGCCGCGATACCGACCGTGGCCAAATGGATCGCAATGGCGCCGCCAAAAGCCGCCCAGGTTTGCCAGCGCGGAGGCGGTCGATAAAGTAGTGGCCCAGCCATGATCAGTTATTGTCCCGATCCAGGGCCCGGTACCCCTTTGAGCGCTTCACTCTTGATTTCGAAGGCGACCTTGTAAAAGCCAACCGACCGCAAGATGTCGAGGACACGGATAATATTGAAGTGAACCGTATCCGCATCGCCACGAATAAAGACCTTCGCTTCCGGATTTTCGTCGTGAACTTGTTTCAGTTTGGCGGTGAGCGCATCGTAGGTCATTTCGGTCTTGTCGAAATACGGGTTACCCTGGCTATCGACTGAGACGCTGATGTAATCTTTCTTCGACTGCGTTTCGCCAGATTGGCCGGTGGGAAGGTTCACTTTCATGCCCTTCATGTGCACCTGGCTCAGGCTCACCATCATGAAGCTCGCCAGCAAAAAGAACATGATGTCGATCAACGGAATGATCTCGATCCGGGCTTTGTGGTGAGCAATGGGTGACGCTACGCGCATAGTCAGTCCTAAATGGAAGATCCTTTCGCTGAGCTCGGTGTGTGGCCTCCGATCGCTACTTCAGGGTGTTGTTTATTTTGGGCTTCGAGCATGACTTCGAGGTTTGTGGCCGCAGTTTGCAGTTCGAACTCTAAGTTAGACACTCGGGAAGTGAAAAAGTTAAACGGAATCAACGCGAAGATGGCGATGCCCAGACCGCAAGCAGTGGCGATAAGCGCCTCCGCGATACCGCCGGTGACAGCGACAACAGCGACTTCCTCGTTTCCAAGTGCACCGAATGCTCTGATCAATCCCGTCACCGTTCCCAACAGACCAAGCAACGGGGCCAGTGTGACCAACGTGTCCATCACGACGAGGAACCGGCCCGCGCGCTTGATCTCGATACCGGCCGCAACCTGCAACGCGCCCTGCAACGACGCGTGCTGATGGTTTAAACCGTTCCACATCATTCGCAGAACTGGATCGCGTGAGTCGCGCGAAAGCCGCGATGCTTCCGCGACATCGCCCACTTCGATTGCGGTGAAAACCTTTTCGATCCGTTTCGGGTCGCGCCGGAACCAGCGTCCGCCCCACCAGAAGATTCGTTCGATCACGACAGTCAGCGCGACGACCGACACGATTAGGATCGGCCACATCACCGGACCGCCTTGTCTAAATTTGTCGATGAAATAATTGCCAGTGAGTTTCGTTTCGTACAAATGCCCAGATGGAGCCGGCGTTCCACTCTCAGCAGGAGTTAACGTCGCTGTGACACTCGCTCCGGGAGCAGCGCCGGCTGGACCGACCGGTGACATCCCAGGTGCACCCGGCGGCACGCCGGCGGGTGGTTGACCCGGGGCACCCGGGACTTGAGCTCCGGGTTGCATCGGCGCGCCCGGTTGTGCTGGAGCGCCGGGCGGTTGCTGCGCTGGAGCACCGGGCTGAGCTGGTGCCCCTGCGGCCGGCGGTACGTTCGGCGGCGGCGGTTGTGCAGGCCTTTGCGGCGGCTGAGCAAACGCGCTCAATGCGATGAGGCTGAGACCAAGAGTAAGCAATGTTTTCATATTTTCGGCGGAGTTGAATTAACTGCTCGGCACATCTCCTTTATTCCAAATCGGTTGGACACGAGTCGAGCAAAAGTTTTCACTTTTCTTGAGCGACGCTCCGCTTGGGCGAACGTCACTTATACTTCGCATCAGGCGTTGTCCGAGGATGTAACCAGAGGTTCAATTATCACCGGGCATTGACCACGGGATTCCGCAGCGGCGGCCAATTACCGATTCGCGCTTCCAATTCATCGCCGGCACGGATCGGTCCGACACCCGACGGGGTTCCGGTCAAAATCACGTCGCCCGGCAGCAACGTGAGCGATTGGCTGGCGAAGGAAACGATCTCGGCCACGGAGTAGATCATTTGGCTCGTGCGAGCGTGTTGCCGCAGTTCCCCATTTTGGCGCAATTCCACCGGCAGATCGCGAACATCGACATCGACATAAACAAACGGCCCGATCGGGGTGTAAGTATCAAACGATTTGCAGCGACCGAATTGTTTTTCCGACTTCTGCAAGTCGCGGTCGCTAATATCAAGGCCAACCGTGTAACCGAAAACAAAGTCCAGCGCTTGTTCGGCCGAAACACTCTTGGCCGTGCGCCCAATCACAATCGTGAGCTCGGTTTCGAAATCGGTTTGATGCTCGGGAAATGCGATCTCGATCTTGCCGTTGTGCGGCAGGAGCGAGCTCGGCGCTTTGAACCAAATCAACGGCGTTCCGAGCGGCGTCCGTTTCATCTCGGCAATGTGATCGGCGTAATTCAAGCCGACCGCGACGAGCTTGGAAGGCGCGACCGGAAGATCGATATCGAGCTGGGCGATCTTTCGAACCTCACCTGTTGCTTGGATGTCGATCCAATATGGCTTTGCCAGGACCTGGACATTCTCGCCGCGGAGTTCACCGTAAAAGAATTCGTTGCCCGATTTAAATCCGCCGAATGTGCGCATATTCGTTACCGCGGCACAATTGCCACAAAATCGCGCACCGGTTTTTGTTCCGCCATGGAAAATGCGCTTCCTTTCGCGCGCTTGAACCAAAAGGCGCTGGACGAGCCGCCATCGAGATTGAGCGCCCGTTGAATCTTGAAGTCCGGCGCCAGCACGGTTGCAAGAATGTTGGAAAGATCCGCCAGGGTCACGTCCGAACAAAATCCCAAAGCCGCTTTGTCCCCCGCTCCAACGGCGGCAAATGTGCGGCGCGCCGCGCGGGTCGATTCCAAGCCCCGGACCGCCTTGCCAAGATCGACAACCATCGGGCCACACTCGACCGCAGCGTCCGGTTTTTGCGCCATCGAAAATTCAGCAACGCGCGAGATTTGCACTTTCTTGACTGAGGCGCTGAAGACGCCGCTCAGTAAACGCGCCTTTTGCAACGGCGCGATAACCGCTCCATCGACAACGAGCAATCCGATCGGTTTGTAATCGGGATCGAAATAACCGCCATTGACCGCCGCCAGAAAATTTCCGCGACTCATCGCTTCTTCCAAATCTACCCGCGGTTCGTTTGGTTGATCGATTACGCGCAGGCGGCAGGCCTTGGTTGAAAAAATCGCGAGCTCGAGCGAGGCGCGATCGCCGGTGGCGGAATCTTCAGCTACGACGTAGCGATGTTCGAGGCCGCGCAGGGGCGACGTCTCGGATTGAGACGAGATTTGCGTCCACTGCGCCTGCGCCGTGGAGAAGACAACAAGAAGAGGGATGGCGGCGCTAAGCTTTCGCACCGTACTTGTCGATCAAAGCTTGGAAGCGCGGATCGCTTCGAATCCGATCCCAAATTGGATTCAATTTGAGGAAGGCAACCGTGACGGTGCTCGGCCGCTGCAATAATCCATCGAGCACGGGAACGGCGCCGGCTGCGTCTCCGAAGATGGCGTGAATCTTCGCCACGTCTTCCGTGATCGACGGACCTTCAAAAGCATCTTTGCTTTCGGGTAACAACTCCTGGGCGCGTTCGATTTCAGCGAGCGCCGCGTCCTTTTGTCCGAGCCACGCGAGCGCTTCGGCCAGCCCGGCGTGCGCAGACGCATCATCAGGCGTTTGCTTGATGTCGTCTTCCGCAAAACGCTTCGCTTTCTCGAGGGCTTCTCGCGCGCCGGCTTCATCGCCCATTGCCTTCTTCGCCGCTCCAATGATGGTGTATTTGCCGCACAAAGAGCCGGGATGCGTTGTCAGCATCGCGTCCGGGAGCTTTTCCGCTACACCCACGGCCTCGCCAAACTTACGCTGTAAAATAAACATCTGCGCGCGCCCGGCCGTGATTTGTCCCTGGATCTCCGGACTCAGTTGGCTTGAATCGACATTGTTCAGGAATTTTTCACCGAGTGAGAGATCGCCTCTCTCTTCAATGGCCACCTTGCACTTGATCTCAATGAGACCGAATGCGGCCGGGGTGATCGCCAGCGCCCGTTCCAAAATCTTGCTCGCCGCATCCCACTTCCGTTGCATCTCGTAATTGATCGCGAGGTTTTGCATCGACCATGTGTCGTTCGGATTAAGACTGACGGCTTTTTCAAGGCTGGCGTTGGATTCCGTCCACTTCCCCTGACGCCTTTGAATAGCGCCGAGCGCGAGACAGCCTTCCGATTCGTTAGGCAATCCTTTCTGGGCGATCTCAAATTCACTCGCCGCTGCCTGGAAGTTGTTGTCGACATAATAATAAACAAACCCGAGGGCGAGATGCGCCTCCGGCAACTGAGGCTGCAATTGGACCGCGCGCACGGCCAGGGAACGCGCTTTCTCCCGCCGGGGCGAGGTGCGCTCAAACGAGTGAACGATCCAACTTTCCAATTGCGAATAGCGAGCAAACGCCAGAGCAAAGTTAGGATCGAGCGTGATCGCCCGCTCGTACGCCTCCTCGCCCTGCTTTAATTTTCCCAAATCCTCATAGGAGCTGCTCTGAAGATCGTGCGCCCGGACAAATGCGAGATAAGCCTCGGCATTTTGGGTCGGTTTGTTCTCGATCTGCGCCTTTTCGCTCGGCGAAAGTTTTGCCTGTAACGCGCCCGCAATTTCGCGGGCGAGATCGGTCTGAATCGCGAAAACATCGGTTAAGTCGCGATCGTAATTATTCGCCCAAAGATGCTCGTCGTTGTTCGCGTTGATCAGCTGCACATTGACCCGCACGCGATTGCCTTCGCGACGAACGCTGCCTTCGAGAACGGAGGAGACACCCAGCGCCTTCGCAATTTCACGCACGGTCGCCGGCTTCGTCCGGTAAGACATGACCGACGTGCGCGAAATCACCTTCAGGTCACCGATCTTGGAAAGGTTGGTCAGGATATCGTCCTGGATGCCATCGGCGAAAAAGGCGTTCTCTTTTTCCTGGCTCAAATTTTCAAAGGGAAGGACCGCGATCGATTTGTCGATCTTGTGTGCCGCCGCGCGCGGAAGCAGGAAAAACCCGGCGGCAGCCGAAATGACAATGCCGGTCGCAACCAACATGATGACGTTGCGGCGCAGATGTGCTCCGGATGCGACGGACGGCGTCGCTTTGATTCCCTGCGGCGTCACGTCGAACACCCATGCGAGAACGAGCGCGACCGGAAACCCGATCAGCAGCAGTGCGATAACGACCCGAATCACGGAGTTCGAAATCTCGAAAACCGGAAGCACCTGAGACAAACCCTGTGCGAGCGCCCAGCTGGCGACGATGTATGCAATCGCGACGCGGTAAACCTTTCGCCGCTTCAACTCCTCAAAGAAGCCGTTCATGGCAACAGACTCAGGTTGGTTAAAGTTCAACGGCAATCGTTAGACAGGCAAGTTGAACGCCTCGTTCACTTAAGTCCCGTCGCGAATACCGTTTGAAATTGCGGGTTCTCTTTATCTCGCGAAACCACGCTCACTTCGATCTCGCGAAAGCCGCCTTTTTCCAGAAGCTCGTGCAACTTCACCTCACTGAAACCCATCCAGCGATCGGCATAAAGCTCGCGCGCTTTTTCAAAGCGATGACTCAACAAGTCGAGCACAACGACTCGGCCGTGCTTTTTTAAAATGCGGTGCGCCGCCTCGATCGCCCGCTCCGGCTTGATCGCGTGGTGCAACGCCTGACTCAAGAGCACGACATCGACTGAGTTTTTTGCGACCGGCGGATCCTCCAGATCACCCAGTCGATACTCGAGATTTTTAAAACCATGTTGCTTGGCCAGCTTCGAACCGAACTCCACCATCTTCGGCGAGTTATCGATCGCGATCACTTTGCGCGCGTTCTTTGCCAGCAATTGGGAAAGTGTTCCCTCGCCCGCGCCAAGATCGACAATCGTCAGGCGCGGCACGAGCGAGATCAACGCGTGCGAGAGCGCTCTCCAGGAACGTCCCGGGACATAACTGCGGCCGAACTTTCCGGCCAATTCGTCAAAATATTCGCGCGCTCGGTCCTGACGTTTGCGCAGGGCGAGCTTCAACGCGGTCCGATCGCGCGCCGTTTCGGGAATTTCGCGCGCAAGGGTATCGATGATTTGTTGGACGCGACCACGTGCGCCATTCCGGCCCGCGCTTCTAGTCGCACCGTAATAAACATTTTTTCCCGCGCGACGATCTGTGACGACGCCGGCGCGTTTCAATTGCGCGAGATGACTCGAGATGCGCGATTGACCCATGTTGAGGATTTGCTGGAGCTCGGCGACTGAAAGCTCTTCCTCTTCCAGCAAGAGCAACAATCGCAGCCGGGTCGGGTCGGCCAGCAACCGCAGCAAATTTATGGTTGACGTCATCCGCGTATCGAGACGATATATCTACATATCATGATCGGTCAATATGTTGCTCCTGGCTTGATTTCCGCTCTTGTCACCCGTCACTAGTCACTCGCCACTTCTGGTTATGTCGCGTCGCTACATTTTTTCCTCGGAATCTGTCGGTGAAGGTCACCCCGACAAAGTTTGTGACACTATTTCGGATGCGGTGCTGGATGCCTGCTTGCGTCAAGATCGACAAAGTCGCGTCGCATGCGAGACCTACGCCAAGAGCCACACTGTCATCGTTGGCGGTGAGATTACGATTCCGAATCTCGCAGAAGATCGAGCCCTTGAAACGGCCGTGCCCATTTCAAAAATCGTGCGTGATTGCGTCCGCGAAATTGGCTACGTGAACGACGACGACGTTTTTCACGCCGACAAGATCGACATCCAGAACATCATCACGCGGCAATCCCCCGACATCGCGCAGGGAGTCGATGCCCGCGGCGCCGAAGGAAAAGAAACGGCTGAGCAAGGCGCGGGCGATCAGGGATTGATGTTCGGTTACGCCAGCGATGAGACGCCGGAGCTCATGCCGGCGCCGATCATGTTCGCTCATCGACTCGGCCGCGAATTGACGCGTGTCCGCAAAAGCGGACGCGTCCCGTGGTTGCGTCCCGATGCGAAGTCGCAGGTCTCGGTCATTTACGATGACGGCAAACCGGTCGGCATTTCATGCGTAGTGGTTTCTACACAGCACGCCAAGGACGTGAAGCATTCTGAAATCCGCAGCTTCGTCATCGAGGAAATCATTCGCAAAGTTTTGCCACGCGAGATGCTCGGCGAGGACACGAAGTTTTTGGTCAACCCGACCGGCAGTTTCGTTGTCGGCGGACCGCAAGGCGACACCGGCCTGACGGGCCGGAAAATTATTGTCGATAGTTACGGCGGCATGGGCCGTCACGGCGGGGGCGCATTTTCCGGGAAAGATCCGAGCAAAGTCGATCGCAGCGCCGCCTACATGGGACGTTGGGTCGCGAAGAATGTTGTCGCCGCTGGTCTCGCGTCGAAATGCGAAATTCAATTCGCCTACGCGATCGGCCATCCGGAGCCGCTCAGTGTCCACATCGATACTTTCGGCACCAACACCGTGGACGAAGGCGCGATCGAACGCGCAGTAAGATCGACATTTAGTTTCAAACCGGCAGCCATTATCAAGCAGCTCGATCTGCTTCGTCCGATTTATTCAAAGACCACCAATTACGGCCACTTCGGCAAGGTCGATGACCCCGAGATCACGTGGGAAAAAACGGACAAGGCGGACGAACTGAAAAAGGCGGCGAAATAAATTTATGATCAGCACGAAGACAAACACGAAACAGGACTTCAAAGTTAAAGACATCAGCCTGGCCGAATTTGGCCGGAAAGAGATTTCGATCGCGGAAAAGGAAATGCCGGGTTTGATGGCGATCCGCGAAAAGTACGCACCGCAAAAACCGCTGGCCGGCGTCCGGATCACCGGTTCGCTCCACATGACAATCCAGACGGCGGTGTTGATCGAAACACTTGTCGATCTGGGCGCGAGCGTGCGCTGGGCTTCGTGCAATATTTTTTCGACGCAAGATCATGCCGCGGCGGCAATCGCCAAAGCCGGCGTGTCGGTGTTCGCGTGGAAAGGCGAATCGCTCGAAGAATATTGGTGGTCGACTTATCAGGCGATTTCGCATCCCGACGGCAAAGGTCCGCAGCTCATCGTCGATGACGGTGGCGACGCGACGTTGCTCATCCATAAAGGTTACGAGCTCGAAGAAGGAAGCGACTGGGCAAAAACAAAATCGGCCAACAAGGAAGAGCAGGTCATTAAAGATCTGCTCCTCGAGATCCAGCGTGAGAATCCGTATCGCTGGCACGAGATTGCGAAAGATTGGCGCGGCGTCTCCGAAGAAACGACCACCGGCGTGCATCGTCTTTACAAGATGCATCAGGAAAACCGACTCCTGGTTCCGGCAATCAACGTCAACGATTCCGTCACCAAATCGAAGTTCGACAATCTCTACGGCTGCCGGCATTCGCTCATCGATGGATTGAATCGCGCGCTCGATGTCATGGTCGCCGGAAAAGTGGCGGTCGTGTGCGGTTATGGCGATGTCGGCAAAGGCTGCGCGCAATCGCTCCGCGGCCAAGGCGCGCGAGTGGTCATCACCGAGATCGATCCGATCAACGCGTTGCAGGCCGCAATGGAAGGGTACGAAGTCACGACGATCGAAGACACGCTCGGCCGCGGCGACATTTACATCAGCGCAACCGGCAACACGGATGTGATCAGGTTCGAGCACATGCAACGAATGAAGGATCAGGCGGTCGTGGCGAACATCGGCCACTTCGACAACGAAATTCAAGTCGACGCTTTAAACGAGGGCAAAGGCGTGAAGCGGACCAATATCAAACCGCAGGTCGATAAGTACACGTTCCCGGACGGCCACGAAATTTTCCTCCTGTCCGAGGGCCGGCTCGTGAACCTCGGCAACGCGACCGGTCATCCGAGCTTTGTCATGTCGAACTCATTTTCCAATCAGGTGTTGGCGCAACTCGATCTCTGGAAGAACCGCGAGACCTACAAGGTCGGCGTTTACGTTCTTTCCAAGAAGCTCGACGAAGAAGTCGCGCGCCTGCATTTGGACAAAATCGGGGTCAAACTGACCAAGCTCAGCAAAGCGCAATCCGATTACCTCGGCATTCCGGTCGACGGCCCATTCAAGTCCGAACATTACCGGTATTGATCGTCGCGTCGGATTCACGCGCGAGAACCGGCGTTTTACCAGAACGATTTCTGGACTTCGACCTGGGTGGCTTCCACGTAGTAGCAATCCGGCGCTTTGCCGCGACGCCAGTTTCCCCAAACGTGCACAGTCTGATGACCGCGCGCAGCATCGGTTAGAATTTTCGATTGATGGAACGGCGCGGCGAGTGAGATCGATGTCGATCTTCCGGAGTGAAAAACGAACATGATTTGCGACGCGCAGGATTCACCGGGATATAAACTCACTTTGCCGACCTGATCGAATGACGACCCACCCCGTGCCGCGCCCGTGCTGATCGCAACAGGTCTCGGTCTTTCCGGTTCACCGCAACCGGCCAACATCAGCGCGATCGCGAGCAACCAGCCCGAAATCCAAAACGACTTCACTCTCTTAAATTGGACGCAGCGTAACGCTGCTCGACAAATTTTACCCGCTGCGCGAGAAGCCGGAATGTACATCAGTTTTCTCCGGCAACTTTTTCCGCAAGATAAGCCGAGAAATATCCGGCGTACTTTTTCTGCAACTCTGGGCGCTGCCAATCTTTGCCGGTTAACGTCTTGCGGCAATTGTGCGCGCCGCAATTGCATTCGGCCGAGTAATCGTCGTCGTCAGTCATCGCCCAATCGTGCGTCAGCTCTTCGCCGGCCGCAATATCGCGCATCGCCACGAAGGTGATCTCGCCGCGCAGCCCGATGTTCGGTTCGCAGGAATGATTCGTATACAACATCGACAACTCCCGCTCATCGTCATTCAGCGGCGCGATAAACAAATCGTCATCGATCTGAATTTCGACCGGGCCGAGGGTTGGCGTGATTTCACGACGTAACGTTTCGCGATCGACAATGTGGCCGCCTTTGACCGCTACGATTTCGCCTTTGGCAATGTCGGCTTTGGCAAATAATCCGCGCCCATGGATTTTGCTCTCGCGCACTTCGGTTTTGGGCGACCGATACGAAAGTTGAATCATGATTCATTGCGGCCGACACGGCCGCCTCTACAGTTGTCGATCTGATGAAAAACCGCCAGGCCGCCGTCATTTTCATTCTCGTCACGGTGACCCTCGACATTCTGGCGATGGGTTTGATCATTCCGGTTTTGCCGAAACTCATTCTGGATTTTCTCGGCGGCGTGATGACCGATACGGCGAAATGGAGCGGGCGGTTTGCGGTGGTCTTCGCGCTGATGCAGTTCTTCTTCTCACCATTGCTGGGCGTTTTGTCCGATAAATTTGGCCGGCGCCCCGTGATCCTGTTGTCGAACCTCGGGCTGGGTTTGGATTACATCGTGATGGCAATGGCGCCCACTCTCTACTGGCTTTTTCTCGGTCGCGTCATTTCCGGCATTACTACATCGAGCATTCCAACCGCGATGGCCTACATCGCTGACGTAACGCCAAAGGAAAAACGCGCCGGCGCGTACGGCATGATCGGGGTTGCTTTCGGAGTCGGATTCATCCTGGGACCAGGTCTTGGAGGATTGCTGGGCAAGGGCGATCCACGTCTGGCTTTCTGGGTAGCGGCTGGACTCAGCTTGCTGAACTGGCTTTGGGGATTCTTCTTTGTTCCGGAATCGCTCCCGCCGGAAAAACGACAGGAGTTCGCCCTGCGACGGGCCAATCCGGTCGGCTCGCTCAAACTTTTGCGCTCGCATCATGAACTCTGGCGGCTTGCTACGATTCAGTTCCTCGCATACCTCGCACACAATATCTTCAGCGTCTGGGCCCTCTACGGCATGTATCGATATAAATGGAACACCGATGACACCGGGTACTCTCTCGTCTTCGTCGGAATCGTTACGGCAATCATTTCCGGCGGCTTGACCGGACGAATGGTGAAACGCTTTGGCGAAAAAATGACACTCTATATTGGTCAGTTTTTCGGTGCTTCAGGAATGTTTGTGGCCGGCATCGCGAA
>DATMON010000009.1:0-21667 GCA_035568175.1 Chthoniobacterales bacterium | reverse complement strand
CACACCAAACGTGCACCGTTTACTGCCAGGACTACCGGGGTATCTAATCCCGTTTGCTCCCCTGGCCTTCGTGTCTCAGTGTCAGGAACTGTCCAGAGACCCGCCTTCGCCACTGGTCTTCCTTACGATATCTACGCATTTCACTGCTACACCGTAAATTCCAGTCTCCTCTCCAGTCCTCAAGCACGCCAGTATCGAATGCAGTTTCGGAGTTAAGCTCCGAAATTTCACACCCGACTTAGCGCGCCACCTACACACCCTTTACGCCCAATGAATCCGAACAACGCTTGAGACCTCTGTATTACCGCGGCTGCTGGCACAGAGTTAGCCGTCTCTTCCTCTTCTGGTACTATCAACGCACTTACAGTTAATAAATACGCCTTGTTCCCAAATGACAGGAGTTTACAACCCGAAGACCTTCATCCTCCACGCGGCGTCGCTCGATCAGGGTTTCCCCCATTGTCAAAAATTCTCGACTGCTGCCACCCGTAGGTGTCTGGGCCGTGTCTCAGTCCCAGTGTGACTGGTCGTCCTCTCAGACCAGCTACCCGTCAACGCCTTGGTGAGCCGTTACCTCACCAACAAGCTGATAGGCCGCGGGCCCCTCAAAAAGCGGTAGCTTGCGCCACCTTTGATTTCGAAGCGATGTCGCCTCTGATCACATGCGGTATTAATTCGGCTTTCGCCGAGCTATCCCCCACTTTAAGACAGATTGCCCACGTGTTACGCACCCGTTCGCCGCTAGATTTTTTCCTGTATTGCTACAGAAAGAAATCCCGCTCGACTTGCATGTCTTATCCACGCCGCCAGCGTTCGTTCTGAGCCAGAATCAAACTCTCCGTAAAAAACGGTGAGACTCTTACGAGCCTCAAAGTTTGCGTCGAACCCCGCTACGGGGCCGACAAAATCTGACCATTCGATAATCTGTTTCCCGCCGTAGCGGGACACAGGTTCGTCCGATCTCTAATCTTTTTTCCAAAGAAAATCGACAGATAACGCACAATTCAATTTTCGCTGACTTCATATCATTTCAGATCCGCTTCTGCCGCCCCGAATGCTTTCGGGGAAACAACTGTGACTACGAATCCAAAACCAAACTGTCAAAGATCCACATCCTCCTCCCGGTACAAAGCAAAACCCGACCCCCGTCAGTAATCCGACCAGAATCGGCTCGCCTCGAGCCAGAGAAGAACAACCCCGAAATACTCGGGACCGCTTATCTGCGGGTCACTAAGTTAGCGAGGTTGCACCAACCTGCAAGGTAAATCCCAGGTTTTGCAAATTGTGAAACTGCAGCCGCGGCCGTGCTTGCCAAGCCGTAGCCCCGCGACTGCGGGACGAACGCCGGTCGGCCGCGACATCAACACCTCAACCTCTCAACTGTTCAACTTCTCAACGATCTTCAGGCTTTGTCGTAAACCGCGACGTTCTTCACTCGCTTCTTCCCCTTCATACTCCAGGTCGTGACGGTGCGGCTTTTGCCATCGGCGGCGATCGCAATCTTGCCGGTTAACACGCTTTTACCGCCTTTTTTTTCAGCAAAGGTCAGATTGTAATCGTTCGTCTTTGTATAGGAACGCACGTCCGCGTCCGGGTCACCGGTGAGAGGATAATCTTTCCCGTCGAAATTCCCCGCCCATTCGCTGTGAGTCGGTTTTCCCTTCGCATCGACGCCATCAACTGTGACCCTCACCTTAAAGAAACCCACGTCATACATAACGGTGTTGTTTCTGCCCATGCCGCGCGCGAGTTTGGATTTGTGCCGGTTTAGCTTCCACGTGCCCATGTAAGGGCTGGCGAAGCAAACCGCCCCTGCTGCAAGCCAAACTGCCAGAGATACTAAAGTGGTTCTTGTTTTCATGGCGCAGATGAAGACGGGATTTGCCCGCTCCGTCAATGCTTTTTTCCGTCCGAGGCGTTCGAGCGCGTTAGCCGAGGCTACTACTAAACATAATCGCGAATCCAATTATCATCGCCAGAAGGCAAATGCCGGCCGCCCACTGAACGACGCGGTTGCGTGATATCAATCCGAGCGCAGTCGGGATGGACATCACGATCGTCCCCAGATTTTCTTTCACGAGTAATGCCGTGTTCGGTGTTTTCAAAAAATCGAGATTAGCGAGCAGCGCCAAAACGAGGCAGACGAAGATAGCGCCGTAGAAATAGGTGCGTTGGCGCCAGAAAAAATCTTCCAGATCGATTGCGCCGTCATCCGGGGTTTTCGGTCCGACCAATGCGCAGATGACATAGACGGAAACAGCGAACAAGAACTGAATGGCGACAGACGCGAGGTCCCAGCTCGTCACCGAGCGGAGGTCCCAAAGCGCCAGCCAGTTTACGAACACCAGGAGAACGGCATTCACCATGCCGAGCGCGAGCAATCCGGAAAATTTTACGCGCTCGCGCGCAACGATCAGTTCAGCGATGCGTGCCAGCAGGTGCGTCAACGCCAAGGCATAGACGAACGATAAAAGCGCGGTGACGTGTTCGAATGCGGACATTTTAAGAAGTGACGCGCAAGAACATCAAATCTCAATCCGCGCGCTGTTCGCCGCGAAGCTGCCGCGCGTAATCGGCGGCGTCGAAATTTCCTTTCGATTCGCCGATGAGTCCGTCGTTGTCGATCTTCCAAAGCTCGCAGCCGCTGATCCGAACTTTATTTCCGGTGCCGCCCGGTCCGGTGTTCGTTCCAGTTAACGTCCAATGAAACTCAGTTCCATTTGGTTGTGGCTCGAGCTTGTCGAACGCCACAATCATGTCCGGAAATGTTGTCATGAACGCTTCCGCTTCCCTGGCAATCGCCGCGCGTCCAACTGCGGGCGGGCCATTGTTGATCCTGATGGATCCGTTCTCCGCAAAAAACGCGGCGACTTTTTTCGGATCCTGGCTGCACCAGGCATCCGCATAACGTTGCGCGAACTTTCTTAACTCTGCAGGATCATTCACCGGTTTACTCCGCGAACAATCTGATAGAAGCATACCGGTGCACGCCGCGACGAGAAATTGTTTGGCGTTCACGCGCGTTTCCCTGGCAACGGCACCTCAACTGTGCTGTCTACTTCTTTTCCGCGACACCCGGCGCCGGAGAAGATGGAGCTGCCGGCAGATCGGAATTCCATATGTCAGTTCCGCACTTCCAAGTGCCGTCGGCCTGCTTTTCCCAAACTTCGCAATACTTGCCACGATCTTTCGTCCCGTCGTTCATGGTCAATTCATAGGTTCCGCTCAAGCAGGCCATGTCGCCTGACTTCGCCATTTTCACGCGCCTCGCCTTCCAGCTGACACTGCTCGCGCTCCCAATCAGACTCTTCCAGAGTTCTCGGATCCCGTCCTTTTTCATTACGGCTGCCTGATTCGGAGCGAAAACAATCGCGTCGTCCGAATAAAAAGACACCGTCTTGTCGAGGTCTTTCGCCGCGGCCGCTTTCGCCCACGCCGCATCCGCATCACGAACCGCTTGTTCGTCTGCGCCTTTAGCGCTTGGCGGAAAGTTGCAGACAATTGCCAGTGGAAGCACAACCAGACACACGATCAGAATGAGTCGTATTTTCATGTCTCCATTCGAGTCCGGATTTCGATTTGCGGTCAATCTTTTATTTTTAACCGCGGATTGCACGGATTTCTCGGATTGAAACTCGTTCGCTGCCCAGCTCACTCGTTCCTACCCTCGTTGCTTTACCTTCTATGTTCGCGCGCACCGCGCGCTCCATTCAGCTTTTCAGTTTTCAGCATGTCAGCTTTTGGCGACATTGGGCAATGCCCACCATTGCTGAGCGGAGAACGATCTTTAAGCAGCTTCACGAAAAAGGGTGCTTCGCGCTTCCCAATCCCTGGGATATAGGGAGCGCGAAATACCTCGAGCATCTCGGATTCAAAGCGATCGCGACTACATCTGCGGGGTTTGCGTTCTCGCGCGGATTGTCCGATGGCGCGGTTAAGCGCGACGACATGCTGGCGCATATTCGTGAGCTCGTTGAAGCCACCGACATTCCGGTGAACGCCGATTTCGAAAACGGTTACGCCGACGATCCGAACTGGTGCGCGGAAAACGCGCGGCTTTGCGCTGAGACTGGAGTCGCCGGACTGTCGATCGAGGATGTAGCCGATCGCAGAGAAAGCCCAATCTACGATGTCGATCTAGCAGTCGAACGAATCCACGCAGTTCGCGAAGCACTGCATGGCACTGGAGTCTTGCTGGTCGGGCGAGCGGAAGGATTCCTGGTTGGCCGCGAAAGCATCGACCAGGTGATCAAGCGGCTCGTCGCTTATTCCGAAGCGGGCGCGGATTGCTTGTACGCTCCAGGCTTCAAAGAACGCGACCACCTCAAGGCGATCGTCGAGTGCGTTGCGCCGAAACCATCGAATATTCTGATCGGCGGCGCGATCGGCCTGACCATGCAAGACGCAGCGTCGTTAGGCGCGCGGCGGGTGAGTGTCGGCGGTGCGTTCGCGCGCGCGGCCTGGGGCGGTTTCATTCGTTCGGCCGAGGAATTGATTGAACGCGGAGGATTCGACGAACTGGCGAACGCCACGTCTTACGCCGACCTGCAAAAGCTATTTAACCACTAATCGACACTAATAATCACTAATTCAGAAGGGTTGGAGGACTTCGTGTCCATTACGCTCCCGCTAGCTTGCCGAGCCGAAGCCTTGGCGAAGGCTGGTGCATCCAGTTTGTTCCCGTGTTTATTGTTTTGCAGCATAGCTGCATGACTCGTGCGAATTCGTGGTTAGCTCTGATCAAAAAGACTGAGCAACTGAGGCCAAAACACCGGGTTTAACACAACGAGGAATTAACGTTATGATGGAACCAACGGTAACTCAGAACAGCGCGCTTTACTTCGCGCAGCATAAAAACTCAAAACAGCGCCTTGCACTTTTCCGACGATTCCGGTTTCGCCCGCGCAACCAGCGCGTCGCCCGAAAGCAGCCGATGCTCGGCGAATTATTTCTCTGGCCACGACTTCAGGGCGGCGACTAGCAAGCGCAGAGATTGTAGAGGCGCTTGTGCCAAGCGCCTGTCCGATTAATTCGGTGCTTGAGAACAAGCACCCCTACAACGGGCCCGACTGTGCCCATCAAAATCACTCTTGTTCTGTCCGTTGGAGAACAAATTGAATTCGCGGATCAGCGGGCGACTCTTAACATATATAGCGCACCGCTTCCGGGCGGCATATGAGCCACGAACGTATCGAAAAGACCAAATCAGCCGTTGAGGCTGCCGAGCATATTCCGGACGACAAAAAGACGGAGCTGCTGGGGTTGTTGTCCCAGCTGAAGCCGGAGATCGCGAAAGCTTCGGAAACACATCAAGACCATGCCGAGAAGATCGCTCGTCTGGTGGAAGCTTCGGCGCACGAAGCGACTCGGCCTGAGCGAAAGCCCGAGTCGATCCGGAATCTTTTGCACGAACTCAAACAGTCCGTGGAAAATTTTGAAGCATCACATCCGCAGCTCGTTGCTCTAGTAACGGAATACAGCGCGTTTTTGTCCGCGCTTGGTATTTGATCCCAATTGTAGTGCCGGCCGCTGAGAAACTGGATGCAACGTCACGTTGCCCGTTCGAGAAGAAATTGAATCCGTGGATTGGCGGACGAGGGGAGACTGGTCGCGTCAAAGCCGGAGCAGGAAACCAACAAGGCCAACCCAGCTGAGCTAGCCAGCTGGTTCATTTCCGTCGGTGAAAACAATTGCCACTCGAATTGTTCGCGATTCCCGTTCGGATATTTGAGTTGCACGAAAAGACGACTGCCACCAACGCGTTTGCTCTCCTGAACGGTTCCGCGCTCTGTTTTGAGTTCGCGATCACCCTGATGCACTGTGAAGAATTCTGGATTCCACAAATCGAGGATAATACGGCCACGTTTCCGAACGCCGTCCGCCAGCCTTCGGAGAATGTCGCGATTTGTTTTGGCATCGAAATGCCCGAAGCTCTGCCCCATTACAATCGCTGCGTCGAAGGCGTTGGCCTCGGGCTGATAATTCCGCATGTCGGCGACCACGTAGCTTGGCCCGCCGCCCAGGTCGCGCGCCTGCGCGATGGCGTCTGCATCGCGATCAGCGCCAACTATCGAATAACCGCGGCTCGAAAGCGCTCGCGCATGCCGGCCCATTCCGCAGCACACATCGAGAATTTTGCGGAATTCAGGCAACGGCGCGCAGCGGCAGATAAATTGCGTTTCCCGAACGCTCCGCGCGTCATCAATCCCGGCATGAAAAAAATCGAACCAATTTCGCGAATAAACGTTCGGTTCTGCGCCCATCTCAACATCTCAACCGCTCAACTACTCAACAGAATGAACACTAATTCGGAGCTGCCTCACAGAAGGAAACAAAGAAAACGAAGCAGACTCGATTCGTCCGGATAAATCTTTCTTTCCTTCGTTATCTTCTGTTCAAAGAACCTTCGTCGGTAATCCTCTCCGCTAATGGAGCGCAGTTCCCGACTCCGATTGGACAAGGGCGATATCGGAGCTGTTGATTACGCCGTTGACGGTTACGTCTTCGCGGAAGTTGAAGGAAGTGACAGTTTGTCCCGATTGTGATTGTGTCTGCGCGATATCGCTTGAATTGACTTCCCCGTTTCCGGTTGTGTCGCCGATGAGCACTCCCATCGAAGCTGAAACAATGCTGCCGAAATTGCCGGACGAATCGGCGACGTTGGCCAGACTAATGGCGATGGTCTGAGCGTTACTTACGCCGGTCAGATTTACAACATACTGATGTGGATCGCTGCCGATCGAACTGCTGCTAACCATTCCGGTTCCGCTGCTCACACTCGCTCCGTCCACACTCGTGAGTGAATTCGGAAAACTGAACACGATTGTGTATTCGCCGTTCGCGCCACCACTGCGACATTCGATTCCCGGAGTGCCGGTTAGCGGAAGATCGATGTCGAACGTTCCGGCCGAGCCGTGAATTTTTCGGGAGACAACGCTGGTCGGCACCGGCGGACCGACCGCCAAGTGCAATGTGAGCGTTTGCGGGACGCTTTTGCGCCAATATTGGCCGACCGCCCAGCAATCGGCCGATGATACGCAGGCGATTCCAGCCAGATAATCGGAGTCGGTCTGATTCGTGTTGGGTGACGAGACTTGCGACCAAGCGTTCCCGTCCCAGTGCGCCAGGAAAGTGTGAGCCGGCGGATTCGGTGTGTAATACGGGCCGGCCGCCCAGCAATCCGAGGTCGATACGCATGTAACCGCATTCAAAATGCTGCCGACCTGCGGCGCGTTCACCATGCTCCACGACGCGCCGTCCCAATGTTCGATCAACGCCTGACTGTAATTGGTATCGCTGCCGACCGCCCAGCAATCATTCGCTGCGGCGCAGGTTACTGCCGACAAAATGTTGTCTTGATCGGTCGCAGTGTTTGGTGACGAAACGACCGACCATGATGTTCCATCATAATGCGCGACGAGCGTTTGGTAGAGACCGCTGCCGGTCAACGCGGTTGTCCATTGCACCCCGACTGCAGTGCAATCCGATGCGCCGGTGCAAGTGACGTCATAAAAAATGCTTCGCGCAGATGGATCGGATAACGGCGGTGTTGGAACCAACGCCCACGCCGTCCCGTTCCAGTGCTCTATTAATCCTGCGTAATCCTGGATGAGCGAAAAACCGACTGCCCAGCAATCACTTGTGGAATTGCAGGCAACTCCTTCGAAAACAGTTTCGGCGCTCCGACTCGTATCGATTGGCGAGACGGTAATATTCGACCACGCGTTGCCGTCCCAATGCATCGATAAGGCTTGAGTCTCAGTGCCGATGTCATCGCTCGAGTTGCCGACCGCCCAACAATCCGATGCGCTGAGGCAGGTGACGTGACCAAGATAATTGTTTCGATCGAGCGCAGTGTTCGGCGACGCGACGATATTCCACGACGATCCGTCCCAATGCATCGTTTCACTGCGCGCGACGTTGCCGTAAAAATTAAAACCAACCGCCCAACAATCGGAGCTTGAGACGCAGGCCACATCATCGAGAAAGTTGCTCGGTAACGCCGGAACATCCGGCGCGGTCACAAGCGCCCATGAACTGCCATTCCATTGCGCGATCTGCGGCCGTCCAGAACCGGATGGTTGAAGAAATCCAACCGCCCAGCATTCAGTTCCAGTCGCGCAGGTGACACCGTCGAGATCAGCCGCGTAAGTCGAGGTCAGGTTGATCAGATCGGTGTTCGGCAGCCAGGCCGTTCCATTCCAATGAAGCACGAGATCTTGATCGACGGCTTGCGGATCGACCGCCGCATTCGTTGAATATCCGACCGCCCAACAGGCTGATGCCGACGCGCACGTCACGTGCGTGAGATAATTATCCACTCCGCCATTGGGGCTAGCCGCGCTTGTCCACGAAGTTCCATTCCATTGCTCGATCATTGTTTGATGAACGCTTCCGTCATAGGAATCACCGACCGCCCAGCAATCCGATCCTGAATTGCAGGTCACGCCGGTGAGCGTGCTCTCCTGAACCAGAAGTTGGTTAGGCAACGCGGACGCAGTCCACGAATTTCCGTCCCATTGCGCAACGAGCGCGTTCTTGGCGCCTGAAACTCCGCTGTATCCGACTGCCCGACAATCGGTCGCGGAAAGACAAGTCACCGCGTTGAACACATTGTGCTCGGTCCCGACGTTCGGTGAATTTTGGATTGTCCAGGAAACACCGTCCCACTTTTCGATCAACGTTCGCGCGAGATTTCCGCCGTTCTCAAAACCGACCGCCCAGCATTGGGAATCGGACGAGCAGGCGACGCCATACAAGGCGTTGAACCCGGTGCCGACGTTGGGCGAAGGCACGATCTGCCATGACGCGCCGTCCCAATGCAGGGTCAATGTCTGCACCTGCACCGTGTGGATATTGATCGTATAACCGACCGCCCAGCACGACGAACTCGACGTGCAGGTGATGTCCACCAGTCCGTTGGTCATTTTATCCACGCTCGGCGACGGAACAATTGTCCATGAACTGCCGTCCCAATGCATGAGCGTGGTGTTCGCGTAAGTCTGACCGATTTCGGTCCGACCCGTCGCCCAACAATCCGACGCGGTGACGCAAGTCGTCGCCGCAAGCGATGTTGGCGAATCACCGGCGTTCGGTGAAGTAACGATCGACCAATGCGGAACGCCGCCCGGAGTTGATGGAGAAACTGGAGGGCGCGCTGTCGGATGTTGGCCAAGCGGATCAATCTTAATAGATGAATTGCTGAATGAAGCGCGCGCAGTGCTCGTCTCCGCGGGCGGCGACGCGGGACGACTCAAACGTGGCGATGCAGTCGCGTCGCGACTCGCGACTTTCGCGGAGGGCGTCGCAACGCCGAACATACCCATCACCGCGCCGGCCGAGCAGAGAATCACGGCCGCGAGGATGCGCGGATTCAAAATGCCGACCCGAAAGTAAAAATTTCTTCGCATTGGTTAACCACGAACCATTTCAGTTTTTCCCTGGCACGCCGGAGCTCCCGCGTAGGCGGCCGATTTCCGCGTCTCAGCGTTTCTGATGTGCTTTATGTTATTCGAGACTCAGAAGAAATTGGCCGTCTACGGGGACACGAAACTGTCGCTGCCGTGTATGACCGTCGATTTCAACCACGGATTACGCGGATCAAACTGATCTTCTGTGGCGGCAGGCTTCCCGCCTGCGATTAGCGCCAGTCTTTCTTCAGCGCGGCCATCTCGATCTTCTCCATATCCATCATCGCTTTCGCGACTCGCTGCGATTTCGTCTCGTCTTTGTCGGCCAACAGGTCGGCGCGAACGCCCGGCATTCGCATTGACGTCGAAATGTGTTTTTGGCGAAATCGAGTCATGAACAAATCTCGAATTACGGTAATGGCCGCGGCCGTGTCGCTCATTACGGCAGCGAGCTGCTTTGCAGCCAACCCGCATATTGGCACCTGGAAATTAAACCAGGCGAAATCAAAGCTACCGGCGGGAATGGGGAAGAACAACACGGTCGTTTACTCCGAAGAGGGGGACAAAATCAAAGTGACCGTCGACGGGACAGATAAGGATGGGAAACCGACACACAGCATCTGGGTCGGCAAGTTCGACGGCAAAGCTTACCCGGTGAAAGGGAATTTGGCTTACAACGCCGTTGGCTACCGAGTCATCAACGATCGCACTAATTATATTCAGACGCTGAGTGACGGAAAGCTGCTGTGGTCGGGGAAAATCACCGTCTCGAAGGATGGAAAAGCGCGCACCGTCGCGATTCACGGAATCGGCGTGAAAGGAAAGAAATTCAGCGGCAAAGCAGTTTACGACAAGATGTAAGCGCAGACGCCAGGATCAGATGTCGGAGCGCAGTTAGTTTTATCTACAGATGACACAGATTTTCACAGATTAATCAGAAATGGTTCGGACTGTGGTGGCAAGCGTCCCCGCCTGCAAAGAATAATTCCGCGCGACAAAATCGAGCGGGCGATCTAATTTCTTGATTATGCCTATCCATCATTCCCTCAAAATCGCGATCGTCACTCTCATTCTCGCCTTCGTTGGTTTTTCGTCCGCGCGGGCACAAGCCACCACGGCGCCCGCATTAGCAAACGGATCACGCCACGGCACGGAGCCGATAGTGACAACCGGCTCGCCGGCCGGTTTAGTCAAAAAGATCGAGCCCGAATATCCGATTGGGTTCGTAATCCACGGCGCCAAGGGCAGAGGTCGTTTTCGCCTTACGATTAACTCCAGGAGCGGCTTGGTGGACGAAGTCAAAATCGTTCAAAGCACCGGCTACCAAGACCTGAACAAATTGGCCTGCAAAGCACTTTTGCAGTGGCAGTTTAAACCCGGCACTCCCAGCTCGGTTGAAGTGCCGGTGGAATTCGACATTCAGGGCGGCAATCGCATCCTGCACTGATTCTGGTGGCAGGCGCCGTCGCCTGCACGCTCGTCACTCGTCACCGCGCTCCTCGCCTGCGTTTTCTAATCTCTAATTTTGCTTCCTACTTTCTTCAGGTCACTGTCACCGCTTGAAATGTCAAATGTATAGATGTGACCCCAATGACCTCCTTGAAGATCGAGACTGCCAACTCGTCGTTTATTTGGACTGATGTTACGGCCGAATAGCCATTTTCCGCGGAAGTACGGGTGAACATTCCGATCTCGAGAACTTCTTTAGCGCCGGTAAGGCGGACGAGCATTTTAAAGAAACGCCCCTCAAGCAGGCCGACCTGCATCTGAGGCCTGTCATTTACCGATAGGTCTCCTCGCGAAGACGCGCATACAAGTCGGTTTCCGGCTCAGTGTGAATCTGCGCGAATAACTCAACTCCGGCCTCGATGAAAGGGTCCATGAGGGGAAATAAGCGTTCATGGTCCTACTTGGAGCATCTGCGCAAAGAATCTTCTCATCAGTGCTTCTGCAAAGCCTTTTCTTCCGGTGAACGCTCATCTGGAAGATCGAACGGCAGCCTTTTGGCGATCGCGCGATAAAGCCCAGGCTCGCGGAAAATCCTTGTGCCGGGACGGTCGAAGTTGTGGTGAATAAGCAGAAGGAAGATATTGTAGGACGGAAACAGCAGACTCAGCGAGGCTACGGCAGGCATCATGTAACGCTGAACTGCTGGGCGCACCGTATCGAGTTGGTAGATCGCAACGACGCAGAAGAGAAGACCAACGAACGAGAACGCGGTCAGACGCGTAACGTCCCACGCGACCAGCAGCAGCGGCGCAAAGCTGAAGGTAAGTGCGAACAAACCGAGTGCGGCCCCCCCTTTCTGTTGTTTGTGCGCGGCAAAGATCGACACCGGGATTACGACCCAGAAGAATTTGAAGGCGGCGAAAATCCCGAAAAGGATCACATGTGGATAGCGAACGAAATCCCCGATGAACGATCTTGGCCCGATCGTTTCGTGCAGCTCAAACGGCGTCGTCATCTTAAATCCGTAGCTGAGCGCAAACAGGCCGATGTAGCTCGTGATGAGGATGAATCCGGATCGGCGATCGCGGCGCGGAAAACAGAATAGCACCTGCGCGGCAAGCGGGAAAATCAGTCCATCGAATCCCGCCAGGGCGAGTGTTAGTGCACCTAACCGCCCAGCGCTGCTCATCGGGACGAAAGCTGGAATTAGCAGAAAGAGAAACGCGATTTGTTCCGGATACCCCGGCCATTCGAGAGCCACCATAATCTGCGCGCAAGTGCCAAGCGCCAGCACCACGATCGCTCCCTGCCACAAACGAGTTGCCGGCATCAGCGCGCCGCTGCTTCGCATTCGGAGGAAATGCGTTTGCGCGCAAACCAGGGTGAAAGTGCAACCAAGGGAAAACCATGCGTAGTAAGGCAGCCCCTCCAAGTGCAGCCAATGCGCGAGTAGCGGCTGAAGTAGCCGTCGGTAGAACAACTCGTTATTCTCGCCCAGCGGATTCCGGCTCATGTCCGCGTAGGACAACCCAAATGCGCGGCCGATTTCCAGTTTGCCGTGGCCGTCGATCGAAAACGGGTGAATGAGAAGGCAGAGAAAGGGAAAGATCGCCGCGGCAATGCCGAGTGACACCAGCAGGTCACGCCAATGCGCGCGCGTGTAATGTCCCAAGTTGGCGGCGAGTGGAGCAGCGAGCAGCAACAGCGATACGCAGCAGGTCCACGAACGCGCCAACGTCCAATCGGATTCTGTTCCAAAATGAAAGGTCGCAACCATTCGCGCCGGCGGATGGTGAACAACGGCAAAGAGAAGGATGGCTCCCAGCCATAACCAAATCCCGGGACGCGGCGTTGGCCCGCGATCCGGGAAACTTAGCAAACACGGCTTCTCCTCGATGTCGTTGTGCCAATTCATAACGAAGAAAAGTCGATCGAAACCTCGCTCTTGGGGTTATCGCAATCGCTCGCGGAACGACTGGCTTCTTATCGGTTGATTGTCTGGGAAGATGGTTCGACCGGCAAGACGCCGTTGCTGGTAAGGCAACTGTCCGAGCGATTGCCAATCCAGGTGGGTAACGGCTCGTTTGCGAAAGGGACACAGTCGCGCGGTCATTGATCGAATGCGAACATCGACAGCCGACCTATACTTTTGACGTTCGTTTGTTGAAAGGCTGAAAGCGGAAGACTGAAACGCTGAAAATTCAGATCCCTCTTCGCCCGAGCGCTACGGTGCGACAAGCCAACGACGATCATCCGGTGAAAGTTGAGGATCGAACAACCGCGACTTAGGTTGATCTTTATGACTCGGCGAAAATTTCTTGGAACAGCAATCGCGGGCGGAGCCGGCGTGATGGCCGGAACTGCGTTTGTTCAAAAACTTGCTTCCGCAGCGACGACTTCAACTATGAAATCTACTTTTCCAATCGGCGGCGATCTTTCCGTGGATCGGCTCGGCTTTGGCGCGATGCGCATAACGGGCGAGGGGATCTGGGGTTGGCCGCCCGATCGCGAGAACGCAAAGAAAGTTTTGCAGCGTGCGGTCGATCTGGGCGTGAACTTGATCGACACGGCCGATGCTTATGGTCCGGAAACGAGCGAGCTTCTCATTGCGGAAGCGCTCCATCCGTATCCGAAAGGATTGGTGATTGCGACCAAAGGCGGTCTCACGCGACCGGGCCCGGGCAGTTGGGTGCCGAATTGTCGTCCGGAATATTTGTCGCAGTGCGTCGACAAAAGTTTGAAGCGATTGAAACTCGAGCGGATCGATGTCTATCAATTGCACACGGTCGATCGGAAGGTGCCGATAGAAGATTCACTCGGCGCACTGAAGAAGGCGCAGGATTCCGGAAAAATTCGACACGTCGGGTTATCAAACGTTACGACCCAGGAAATCGAGCGAGCGAAAAAGGTTGTGCCGATTGTCAGCATCCAGAACCGATACAACATCGAGGACCGCGATTCGGAAGACGTGCTCAGCTACTGCGAAAAAGAAAAGATGGGATTTTTGCCATGGGCGCCAGTTGGCGGCGGTGGGAGAGGTTCGTTGACCAAATCGGGCAACCCACTCGAAGCCGAAGCGAAACGGCACAACGTCACCCCCGTGCAGCTCGCGCTGGCGTGGTTACTGCAAAAATCGCCGGTCATGCTGCCGATTCCGGGAACCGCGAACATCGCGCATCTGGAAGAGAATATGGCCGCGGCAAAACTTCAGCTTAGCGCGGACGATTGGAAGAGAATTGAAGGCGAAGTGACCGCGTAAACCTTCGCCACGCGGCTGGACGGCGTAAAGCTGCGCTAACGCGGGGAAGCGGCAATGCTGAGCGCGTGCGGCGACGAGATCGCTACCCAATGATGAGAACTGTGGCGGCCGCGGCCAGAATTAGCTTTACCAGCCAGCCAAGAGAATGGCTTGCCGCAATCATCGGCGCTACTTTGATGAACAAAGCGTTCGTCACGATTAGTGGCAACGGCGCTGCCAGCCAAATCAATAGGGCCAGCTTGAATGCGGAACTGTACTGGTGCAGCTGCAGTCGGTAGCAGATCAGGGCAAAAAAAGCGCAGGTCAAAAATGGTAGCGGGCTGGACCACGCAATCGCTTTCGACTCTCCCTCGCCTCGCGGGTATCGCCAAATTTCAGGATGCCGGTCGTACCTTTTGTAAAGCCAATCGCCCATGAACAACCAATCCGTCAGCGAAGAAACGATGCCGCTAGTTAATACGGTCAGACCCAAACGCATCCAACTCATACTCGTTCCTCCCATCAAGCATTTTTCTGGTCTGCCGACAATCTCAATCGATCCGAGCTGCACACGGTCGAAAGGGTCGCGATCTCTTGGAACGCTGATCCTCCTTCGCCAAGGCTACGGCGCGACAGGCAATCTGAAAGTCTGAAATCCGAAAGCGCAGGGCTTCGGTTAATATAAGGTCATACCCGACGATTAAATCAGGCTTGCGACGTCTCGCTTATCGTTGACTCAGCCTCGGACGGGCAGAGTTTGGTTCCCGCGCGAAGGTTGTTGGGCGCCTCTGCCACGAGCGTCACCTAGCTATTTTCCGCCGGGCGAGAATCGTTCGCTCGAGACCGAGAACATCAATCATTGTGAAGGAAAACTCTCTTATGAAAAACGTCCAGACGCAGACGGAGCCAGCGAAACGAACCACAAATATTATGTCCAGCGGGATCAAACTCCGAATAAGCACGCTTGTCTTTGTGGTGGCTGCAGTTTCAGCGTTTTCAACCGCAGCGCCGGCTGCGCCTCCCGTGACTCCTTTCCTGCCTACTCCGCAGAACATTTCCACAGTACCTCCGAACGGGGACCAGAATCCGTACGGCGTGGCCTTTGTCCCGGATGGCTTCAAAGGGAACGGGGGGCCGCTCAAGCCTGGCGACATTTTGGTTTCGAATTTCAACAACAGTGACAACAAGCAAGGCACAGGCACCACCATCGTGCGGATCGGGGCCGATGGTTCGTTCTCTACTTTTTTTGCCGGGCCGGCTCATCCAACGGGATCGTCCGGTTTTGGTCTTTCTACAGCGCTCGCCGTGCTGCGGAAGGGTTTCGTGATTGTTGGAAACGTGCCATCGATGGATGGCACGACTGCGACATCCGGCCCCGGTTCGTTGTTGGTGATCGATAACAAAGGCAATCTACTGAGTATGATCACCGACCCGACGATCAACGGCCCATGGGACATGACCGTGGACGATCGAGGCGGTGACAATGTCACTGCGTTTGTCTCCAATGCGTTCGCGGGAACTGTGGTGCGTCTTGACCTTCACCTGACTGCTACTGGCGTAACGGTCACGAAGAAGACCGTGATTGCGTCCGGCTATCAGCACCAGAGTGACGCAGTGACCTTCGTGGATGCGCCCACTGGGTTGGTCTACGACGCCAATCACGACACGCTCTTTGTCGCGTCCTCCGTAGATAATGCGGTGTATGCGGTTCAGAATGCCGAAAAGGCGACGGGCAGTAACGGAACAGGCAACATCATCTACTCAGATCCAGTGCACTTGCATGGCGCGCTCGGGATGGCGATGGCTCCGAACGGTCACCTGTTGGTTACTAACAATGACGTGATCAATAGCGACCCGAATCAGCCGAGCGAGATTGTCGAGTTCACCGTGACCGGCCAGTTCATCACCCAACTCTCGGTCGATCCGGCGCAAGGCGGTTCGTTCGGTCTTGCGGTTAACGTTCAAAATAACATCGTGACTTTCGCAGCGGTGGATGACAACACAGCGTCGCTGCTTATCTGGACGCTTTCCGCTCCGCATTAGTAGTTGCTGTCACGGAATAGGCGAGATTCTCTTCAAAAGCTAAAACGCATCGCTTAAAACGTTGATCCTCCTTGTATCTCGGCAGCTCCCGCTGCGCTCGACCGCTACCTCGCGGCTTTACCGGCTATGTCGCTCATCCCGTTTGCTCCATTCGCCAAGGCTACGGCGCGACAGGCAATCTGAAATACTGAAAAGCGGAAAGCCGAAATTCTGAAACGCGGATAACTTAGAATCTCAAAATTCGCCAATCACTAGGTCATCGTTAGTTAGCCACTGGGACTCGGAGTAGGCGTTGCGGCGCGCCGGTTTTGTTGTTGCGATTGCTGTTGTTGGCGCTGCTGCTGCTGAGCTTGCTGCTCCATTTGCTGCTGTCTCAACTGCTGCTGTTTTTGCTCGGCTTGTTGTTGTTGTAATTGCTGCTGCTTCAATTGTTGCTGCTGCTCGGCCTTTTGTCGCGCTTGCTCCTGTTTCAATTCCTGCTGTCTCTGTTGCGCTTGCTGCTCTTTTAATTGCTGCGCCTGTCTTTCTTTCTGTTGTGCCGCTTCCTGTTGCTTCTGCAATGCCTGCTGCTGCAGCGCTTTCTTTTGCTCGGCTTGCTTTTGCTGAGCCTCCTGTTGTTTTTGTTGCTGAAGTTGACGCTCTTTCTGTTGAGCTGCTTCCTGCTGCTTCTGAGCTTGAAGTTGTGATTCTCGTTTTTGTTCAGCTTGTTGTTGCTGCAGCTGCTGTTGTTTTTGTTGCGCTGCTTCCTGTTGTTTGGCCTGAGCCTGTTCGGCCTTCTGTTGCGCCTGCTTTTGTTCTTGCTGCTTTAACTTTTGTTCCTGCTCGAGTTGCTGCTGCTGACGCTGTTGGGTTTGTTGTTGCTGAATTTTCTGTTCCGCCTGTTCCTGCTGCTTTTGCTGCTGCTGCTGGCGAATTCTTTCCTCGATTTGTTGTTGTTGCAGCTGCTGTTGTGAAGGTCCGGACGGCGGCGGCGACGTGGGCTCTCTCGTCACAGCAGGCACGGTAACCTTCTTCGTAACTGCCGGAGTCTGGACGGGCGGCGGTGTTTGCGCTGCCTCGACGGCTCGCGCGGGCGCGGGCGTTCGAGCCGTTACGGGAGGTTGCGGCGGTGTGCTCGCGACTTGCGCCTGACTCGGCGCCGGCGTAACCGCAGGTTTGGTCTCGATCTGACCGCGCTGCTGGTTTTGACGGCCAACAACCGGTCGCGTGGGTTGTGCGGTTGGCGATGGGCTCGCTGCTGTCACTGCGCCACGTGGCGACTGCGTCGGAACAACGGGCGACGCGCTTACTCCGGTCACGGCGGGCGCCGGTGAATGCGCGATTGTCGGCGCAATCTTCGCGCCCGGATGCAACCCAACGGCCGGCGACGGAGTCGCCTGCGTTGTGGTAACTGCCGCAGGTTTCGTCGGTGTCGCGCTCGCTGTTCTGATCGGTGCCGGCGATTGTCCCGGTGCCGAAACAATTTTCTCGCCCGGATGTTGAATCTTGCCGGCGGGCGATTGCGCCAGACCCGCAGTTGGCGATGGGCTAACGGCGTTCGTCGCGACTGCCGGGGATTGGGCAGGCTTGGACTCCACCTTTGCACCAGGATGTAAAACTTTTGGCGTAGCGGATTGTTGTGTTTCAGCCGACAACGCTGAAGTGACGACTGCTCCCGAAGCGGCGGGCGTCGGTCCGGTTGGAGCCGCAGTTGCTCGTCCGGTCGCAACCGCGGGCGACGTCAATTTCTGCCCCGGGTGTAAACCTTTGTTGGCAACAGCCGGCTGCGAGGCAGCCGGTGACGCCGAAGTAGTTGCAACTGCAGCGGACGGAGATTGCGCGGGCGAAGTCGCGAGCGCCGGCGGAGAAGCAGCTCCCGCGACCTGATTGGTCGCAGTCGCCGAAGGTGAGCCAGTTGGAATTGTGGTCACGCCTGCGGGCTGCGGAGACTGACTCGGCGACGCAGTTGTAGCCGCGGACTGCGCAGCGGCTTGGATTACTTGGGGAGGTAAGACTGCTTTCGTCGTCTCCGGTGTCTGCCCTTTGGTTTGTTGCGCAATGTCGTTTCTTAGTTGCGTCTTAAGTTTTTGATCTTTCACGTCGGCCCATCCGTGATCGATTTTGTTGTCGGGAACAGTGGCCGCGACTTGCGGCAGAACGCGTGGATTCGGTTGGGCCGTGACCTGCGGCGTAAAGACAGTGAACGTGTTGCCCTGGAGTCGTGAGCCGATCCCACCGTTGAAGTTTTCCGTGCCAACGCGGCTGACCTGGATCCGAGAAATCTCTCTGCCGCCGCTTTGCCGGATTTGAGTATTGATGAAGGTAAAATCCGGGCCGCCGTTATAAGCGCGCACCTGTGTGATACTCACATTCGACACGTTTCCACGGGTGTCGGTGTAGTTGATGTTGGTGATGTTGACCGTGTTCGGCAGGATGTCGACGTAACGGCGGCGGTCGACGATTAATCCGGGCCGCCAGTAAGAGTCGGAGCCGAAATCTCGAACATTAACGAAGGTATAATAGTCCGGTCCGATATCGTATTCGCGATCGGCCCAGGTGCTGATGCCCACTCCGACCCGGAGCGTTGCTTCCGGCGGCAAAGGCGCCCAACCGACAAAACCATGTTCGCGATCCCGACCCTGCCGCCATGAAACCCACGCGCCGCTCCAAGCAGTTCCCGGAACCCAGGCCCAGCCACTTCCCACGCCAACGACTCGACACCAGCGGCCGTAATGATACGTGGCCCAACCCCATTCATTCTCGCTCGCGTCCGAGATCCAGACATAACCGCCATCATCAGAATACCCGAAGTGACCACGAGAATAAGGGCGCCAATCCGGCGGAGCATCAGTGGGCTGCCAGCAGCGGCCGTATTTTTTCACCTCGATCCAGCGGCCATGTTTCTTGAGTGATGGATTGGAATAAAAGGTATCGCTCGTCACGCCAACTTGATCTTGCACCGCGCTGACCAACGCGGTCGTGGCTGCTTGAGGAGCGGGAGCGACCGGCGGAGCTGGCGCCGCCGCCGCTTCTTCGATTACCGGCTGATTTGTCATTGCATACAACACGAACGGCGCCTGACCCGACTTTTGCGTGATCGTCGCCCCCGGCGTTGAAGTGCCGTCCCAAGTGAACCGATAGTCTATGTAATAGGCTTGTCTGGGGTCGCGAAATGCGCCGGGCGAAGTCCGGGCGTCCTCTTCGTTGAAAAATCCGGTTTCGACCGGCGGCTGGCCATCGCCAACAAAGGCGAGATTTACTTCTCGATCCTGTGCGCCCGAATTCGCGATGTAGATGCGCAAGTCGTAAGTGGTGCTGGCCGTCAGACTGGCCGGATCGAGGACAATTTCCTGCTGCGAATTGTCGGCCGCGCCGTCGTTGGAAACCATGTCCGACAAAACTTCCGCGAAAATTCCGTCAGCCTGCGCCGTCGGACCAGACACTTGCGAATTCCCCAGCGTTCCAGTGAGCGCATTGAGAGCGCAATTATCGGCCGAAGCGGACTGTCCCGACCCGATCAGCGAGTAAAGTCTAACTCCATTAATCACGCGATCGTTTCCGCTCGCGTTTCCACCGTCCACGGCAGTGGTGTACTGGTTGCCACTGTCGATTCCGCAGTTGACGTCACTTTGGACAGGAGAAACCGCAACATAAGAAAGCGTGCCTGCCGCTGCCTGAAGCGCGCTCGCAAGTATTAAAAAAGCCGTGAGTCGTGTTTGTATTTTCATTTGATCGAATTTTCGTCGCGCGGCGCGGGTGCGTTGCGGGAAACGCAATTGTAGAGAGAGCAAAAAAGCCGTCAATTGTCATCCCTTGGCAAACGGGCTGAATTTGTGAGTTTTGCCCTACAATTTGAAATGCGGAAATACTGGTCGATTGGAACACTGGAAAGCAGAAACGCCCGCCACGACGGGTAAACTTCCAGCTCACGGTTTCTTTTCCTGGCAGAGCTTCTCGAAACGAGGGTCGCCACGCAAGGAGTCCCATTTCGGATCGAGCCTTAGCAGCGCGGGCGTTAGGCAGTCACTATACGGAATCTCCAAAAGATGTTGCAGGGTTGAAATCGCGCGGTTTTTGTCGCCGACGAAGGCTTCGACGAACGCCAACTGCTCCTCGAACGAAGGCCCATCCACTGCATCCTTCGCGCTTGGCAGGAGCGTGATCGCACGCTCAGCTTGTTTTATCGCTGCATCCTTCTCGCCAAGGAAGGCGTAAACTAGTGAAAGCCCGGCCGCAATAGGCGGGCTATTCGGGGCCTTCTGAGAGAACTTTTCTATCGGAGGCAGCATTTGTTGAGCAGTGGCTCGCGCGCCGGCAATGTCGCCGGCACATTCCTGAGCGATGACCAGAGACCCTTGGTCAAAGAGCCTTTCGATGGCAGGCACGTCGCCAGATTCAGTGAGTCGACTATGAATCCATCGAATGGCCTCATCGCAATGGCGCTCTAGAAACAACTGGTTAGTCTTCGCTCCGACGACGTTAAATGAATGGGTCTGTGCGTTTACGCCGGCCAGCAATTTTCCGGCTTGTTCCAGATTGCCCTCGGCCTGATAAATTTTTGCTTCGGACGCGAGGGTGTCGGGGTCATTCGGAACAATGTCCAACAACCGATCGTACGTTTTTAGCGCAGCCGGGAATTGCCGAATCATCGAGTAAGTCTGTGCGGCCAAGCCCAGCCATTGGGTGTTGCGCGGATCGAGCGCAAGAGTCTGCTCCCAGTTGGCAACGCTTTTATCCCACTGTCCTTGTCGTCGTGCGATGAGGGCGAGAGCAGCAGGGGCTTCGCTGCTGCCGGGCAAAAGTTCCCGGACGCGGCCGAATGTCGTTTTGGCAAGCTCGTAATCCCGCAACACCCAGTATTGATAATAAGCCTGCGCGAGTAAGGTTTCGGGCGAGTTCGGTTGGAGTTTTTGCGCGGTGTTTAAGGCCCGCTCGGTCGCGTCACGGCGAGCGGGGGTACTATCCAGACCAGCGAAATATATCTGAGAATTCGCACGAGAGAGTCTGGCCCAAGCGAGCGCAAAAGTTGGATCCAGCTGCACTGACCGTTCGTAAAAGCCGACGACCTTCTCGCCATCGTCTGGAGAGGACACGCGCGCGTCAAGAGCCAACCCCCGAAGGTAGGCGTCGTAAGCCTCTGAATTGTTTGTCGGCTTAACCGCCAGGGCTTGTTGTTCGCCGCCGGTCAGCTTCGCTTGCAACGACTCAGCGATCGTTTTTGCGATCTCGCTCTCGACACCAAAGATATCGACAAGCTTGCGGTCGTAAGTATCGGCCCACAGATGCGAATCGCTTGCCACCTGGATGAGTTGGACGTTGACGCGCACCTGATCGGCGGCTTTCTGGATGCTGCCCTCCAGGATGTTCGCGACGCCAAGCTGCTTCGCGATCTCGGAGAGATTGCCGGGCTTGCTCTGGTACTGCTGGGTTGAGGTGCGCGAGATCACTTTCAAATCCGCAATCTTTGCCAGCCTGGTGATAATCTCGTCCTGAATACCCGATGCGAAATACGCGTTGTCCGGATCGCGGCTCAGATTGTCAAACGGCA
>DATMON010000008.1:0-185227 GCA_035568175.1 Chthoniobacterales bacterium | reverse complement strand
GGAAGGTTGCGCGCAATTTGTCCAACAGTTCTATGACTGGTATCTGGCGAAGGCGAAGGCTTTGACCAACGATCCGAGTCAGGAGTCGGCCTTCGAGGTCACCCTGCGCGAAAAGAAATCGTCTTTCACTTCGGCATTGGCCCAAGCCTTGAAAGATGATCTCGAAGCCTCCAAAAAATCTCCCGGCGAAATTGTCGGCCTCGATTTCGACCCTTTCCTGAACGGGCAGGATACAGCGGAAAAGTATGTGGCGGGCAAGGTTCGCCCAAAGGCAAACCATTATTACGTGGACGTCTTCGGTGTTTGGGAAGGGAAGAAAAATCCGAAACCGGATGTGGTGCCTGAGCTCGCTTTAGTGGACGGGAAATGGATCTTCACCAACTTTCACTATGGTAAATCGGATATTCCGGTTAATGAGAACCTTATCAGCATCCTACAGCAGCTGAAGAAAGACCGAGAGAAGCCGACGAAATAGGAACGATACGTTCGTCGCTAGAAATTTGATCGTCACCAAAATCGTGATGCGGCTGGGCCCCGCCTGAGCCCTGGTTCCCGGCACACCCAACGATGGCAATGGTTTGAGCGTATTCGCCGTGCCCGACCGCCACATACTAACCATTCGCGACATTCAGTGAAAGCCTTCGCCTAACGAACGGAATATTTGAGCCATTTTAGCATGTCCCATGTCGGAAACGTCGTCGGCGACCTACCGACCCTAGGAGCTCGTAAGGAACCACCGAAATCAGAGTGGTCGTCCGGTCGAACGAAGTAATCCTGCGACGGCGCTTGCTCCATTCACCAGCGGCGGGATGCTCGTGAGCATCAATAGGCAGAAAACCAGTGCCTCACTTGCCCAGTCATAATGCGCTTCGCGCGCGAAATAATCCCGGCCGATAGCGCGAAACGGCGGCTTGTAATTGCCCGCACATCCACCGTCGACATCGTCGAGCGTCGCTGCTTGGTAATTATAGTCCGTCTTCCTAGACGCATGGCTGGTCCTCGCAGCGGGCCCAATCAGCCTAGATCGATGATCAATTTGAAATATTGGTTTCATGTTAACTCGCTGCCGTCGCTCTGATTCTTGCCTTCATGCTTCGTTGCGCGCTGCTCAGCGTCTCCGTTGGCACCGCTTTCCGCATATTGCGTGATCCAGGCCTATGCTCTCCGCTCGGGAGCGGTGCCGGCCCAATCTTCATCGTCGGCTGCAGCGATAGACTCAGAGACAGCTTAGCAAAAAACGCCTGGCGATTTGGATAAAACATCTGACTTATGGTTGGGTGCATTTTGATTCTTTGGTCGAACTGGAGGGCGAAACCCTGCGACTTACCGTTCAGGGCGCTTCAACACCGCTGAGGATTCCACCGAGACGCCGCAGCGATTAATGCCGTCGTGATTGTGATCGTGAGAAATGGAGCTGGACATAGTTTAGCTCCTAAATTGGTTTGTAAGATTTAGTTTCATCAATTCCTACCAGTTCGGCGCGAGTTTATTCCCGAAACCTTTGAAAGTGAAACGTGAGGTTCAGCGTTAGCCAATCGGACTACCAGTAAGATCTCTGCGCAATTGTTTGGCGCCAGAGCGAGGTTGGCACCGCTCCATTGTTTAGCTGCGTTGGGATTTCAAGTTGTGTAATTGGCAATGCTTCCGCTTCGCTTGCCCCGTTAATGTACTTCCGCAGCCAGATCACTACGTCGGCTCCTTCACGCGCCACTGCTTCAGCAATGGCGCGCCCAACTGATTGTTTCCCACCAATTACAAGTACCTTTTTACCTCTAAGATCCAGGACCATAAGTCAGGCCTCCCGCTTTTGAGCCGTCGTCGCGATGGAAAAAACTCTTGATGAGATCGTATCGTCTCCCAGTGCTCTGGACCTTGATCAGGAATCGCGTTAAGCCATCATCCGTTCGATGAACAACGAGATCACATCCGTAACGGTGCAACCTCTCGTGCGCGATGCGCGCGACCTCACCGTTCAGCGCTTCTCGTGGCATGGCTTCGGCTGAACCCAATTGGTCTAATTGCTTTAGCGCGGCGGCGGCTGCTTCGCGGATCTTTTGAAAGCGATCCTCGTACTTTACGTCAAACTCATTCCTCGTTTCGGAGTTCATAAATCGGAACTCGTCAGTTGTGTGCCAAGCTCCTTTGCGTTTTCGTTTCCCAGAGATCCAAGTCGAGGATCGCCTGCTGACCTTCCTTGATAACAACGAGGATGTGGCCGTATCCATTTTTCTCCGAACGAGCTACAACGGTGTAAGCCCCAACGGGCAACGCCACGACCTCGGGGACTTCATCGGCCGCGGAACGGTGGTTTGTGACGCTTTTAAAGAGCTGTCCGTCGATCGTATAAATGGCATAAGAGCTATGTGGAAAGTACCACGCGTCGCCATCCTTGAATTCATCGGTGGCCGAATAGACCCTGAGATATCCTTGTGGTAACTCAGTTCGATAATCCAAATTCCCGGGTCGTACCGGGCCGGGAGACAACGGATCCTTGCTTCCGGCTTGCGCGACGGTTGCACCGCCAAAGCACAAGGCTAGTTGAACAATCAAAAGCGCGGTTTTCAAATAGGATGAGTGGGATAAGCAGAGCGACGATTTCATGTAATAGATTTTGGTTGGATGTTTACTTGACGATGATTCTCCCTGTGATCCTGAGGTGGATAGAGCAGATATAAGAGTAGGTTCCCGTTGCAAGGAAGGTGTGGGAAGGAAAGCTGACATGATGTGAGTCTCTTTATGATTTGGTTTCAGTTTCAGTTAACGCTTTGTTCGGTTAAATTTGCTTTCAGCTATCCATACCGCTTTGATGAGCGAATATTCCCGGCGCTTGGGAAAGCAGAAGTTGGTGACCGAACGTTGGATGTTGGCAACGTGCGACGTCGGAACGGCACCCGACTGGCGATTGCGGCCTGCGAGTCAGTCAGGCGAACAGCAGGACCGAAACGCCGAGCTACACTGCAGTCAGGTCAGCGCTGCCAGCGCATGTAAATAGCCGTCCCGGTACCGTGCATCAAAATTTATGGCAGCTTCGAGGTTCATTTTATCTCTCCCTTATTCATGCGAGCTCCAAGCTTCTCCTTGAGTTTGCCCCGCGCGCGAGCGAGCCGCGACATGACGGTTCCGGGCGCAAGCTGCGCGATCTCGGCTATTTCGTTGTAGGAGAGATCTTCCTGGTGTCGCAGTGTCAAGATCTCCCGGAATTCGACAGGCAATTCATTCATTGCCTCTTTGATTAGCTTCGCGTCTTCGCTGTGCTCGAGGATTGTTGCCGGACTAACAGACTTCTCCTGGGACCCGTGTATTTCTTCATCAAACGCAGTGGTCAGATCAACCGCGCGGTTCTTTTTCATCAACGTGTACGAGGTATTTCGGACGATCGCCAGCAACCAGGCGCGGCCATTAGAACCGCGGAATCCGGCGAAGGACTTGAACGCACGCAGAAACGCGTCTTGCACCACATCCTGCGCATCCTGTTCGTTGCGAAGAAGCCATTTTGCTAAATTGTGCGCCGCGTCAAGATGAGGCAGCATCATCGCTTCAAAAGTTGTTTCCATAATTTTCCTTTTCCGGTTGCGACATCTGTCCGGCGGGCCCGTTTTTTCATGTCGGCATGAATGTCCTTCTATCTTCTAAAGCGGAAATCCCGGCTGGAACCCGCCACGACTGCGCAGTTTTTTGATCACCTCCCGCAGTGCTGTGAAAATCCCTCGATCGTGTTAGAATTTACAACGTCGAGCAGCCTGTATGAGGACGCCCTCACCCGTGCAACAAGAGGTCACCCAATTGCTTGGCGACTGGAGCGGCGGAGACGAGGGAGCGCTGGAGAAGTTGATCCCGCTGGTGCAACCCGAATTGCACCGGCTGGCCCACCATTACATGAGCCGGGAGCGTGCCGGACACACCCTGCAGACCACCGCGATCCTTAACGAAGCTTACCTGCGGATGGTCGATACGACGAAGCCGCTCTGGCAGAACCGGACACACTTTGTCGCGGCGGCCGCACAGTTGATGCGGCGCATCATGGTTGACCATGCCCGTGAACGCCACTCGCTCAAGCGTGGCGGCGGCGCGCTGAAAGTAACGTTGGATGAAGCTGCGTTAGTGACGGAAACGCGATCGGAGGAATTGCTCGCCCTCGATGAAGCATTGGAAAAGTTGACCGTGCAGGATCCGCGTAAAAGTCAGATTGTTGAATTGCGGTACTTCGGCGGTTTGACGGTCGAAGAGACAGCTGAATTCCTGAAACTCTCTCAGCGGACGGTGGAGCGCGAATGGAACATGGCCAAAGCCTGGCTTTACCGGGCGCTGAGTGGGGAAGAAACCTGATGAAAGCTGAGCGCTGGCAGCAGATCAACGATCTCTTCCAGTCGGCCGTCGAGCGTGCGCCCGAGGAGCGGGCCGCATTTCTCGATGAGGCTTGTCACGGCGACGAAGGCTTGTGCCGCGAGGTTGAGTCTCTGCTCGCCTCTTACGAGCGGGCGGAGAATTTTATCGAATCACCGGCCTTCGAAATCGCTCCCGAGCTTCTGACTAAGGAGATGGCCGGCGCATTGGTTGGAGAATTGATTGGTCATTACCGGATCGAGTCACTTATCGGCGTCGGCGGAATGGGCGAGGTTTATCTTGCGCGGGACGAGCGACTCGGGCGCAAAGTCGCGCTCAAGCTTCTCTCAAAGCGCTTGACAGCAGACGAGACGCAGCTGAGCCGGTTCAAAACCGAGGCCCGGAGTGCCTCCGCCTTAAATCATCCGAACATTCTGACGGTTTACGAGATCGGCGCGGAGGGAAACCGGCAATTCATCGCGACGGAGTTCATCGAAGGCATAACGCTGCGCGCGTCGCTCGCGTGCGGAAGGATGAATCTGCACGCCGCGCTGGAAATTGCCGTGCAGGTGGCCTCGGCGCTGGCTGCCGCGCACGAAACGGGCGTCGTGCACCGCGACATCAAACCGGAAAACATTATGCTGCGACCGGACGGATACGCGAAGGTGCTCGACTTCGGGATTGCCAAGCTGACCGAGCCGGCTTCGGACCATTACGAGCTTGGAACAACGGCTGTGCTACAAACGCGACCAGGGTTAGTGTTAGGCACGGCGCACTACATGTCTCCGGAACAGACGCGTGGCCAGAAGGTGGACGCCCGCTCGGATATCTGGAGCCTCGGCGTGGTGCTCTACGAGATGATTGGAGGGATCCCACCGTTCCGAGGCGAGACGCCGAGCGATTGCATCGCCTCCATCCTGAGGACGGAGCCTCCACCTTTGTCAGGCGTGTTGTCGGACGTTCCGCTCAAACTCGAATCGATTCTGCAAAAGGCTTTACGCAAAAACAGGGATCAGCGTTACCAGACGATCAAGGAGATGCTCGCCGACCTGCGAAATCTCAAGGGGGAAGCCGAAGGCTCCTCGCCGCAGATCAAAGCGCGTGGCGAATCTATCGTCAGCAAAATTAAAGGTCACAAGCGTGCTGTTTTACTCACCCTGGCGGCGGCGATCTTGGCGGCCGCGGCGTTTGCCTACGCTTTTCTCTTCGTCGTTCCGGCGCCATCACCAAATGAAAAATCCATTGCCGTTCTGCCCTTCGAGAACCTAAGCGAGGATAAGTCTAACGCCTACTTTGCCGACGGCATCCAGGACGAGATCCTGACGCGCTTATCCAAGATCGCCGATCTCAAAGTGATCTCGCGCACGTCAACGCAGCGTTATAAGAACACATCTCAAAATCTCTCTGAGATTGCCAACCAACTCGGCGTCGCCAATCTCCTGGAAGGTAGCGTCCAGAAAACAAATGATCAGGTGCGCGTCAATGTGCAATTGATCAGAGCCGCGAATGATTCCCATCTCTGGGCAGAGACCTTTGATCGCAGACTGACCGACATCTTTTCCGTCGAGAGTGAGGTGGCCAAAGCCATCGCCGAGCAGTTGCAGGCGCACCTCAGCGGTCAGGAACAGCAAGTCATCGCCGCCAGACCGACAGACAATCCTGAGGCTTACGATGCCTACCTGCGTGGTCTGGCTTATACACTAAAAACGGGAGACTCTCCCGCCAACCACCTTGGCGCACAGAGATATCTCAAAGAAGCGGTGCGGTTGGACCCGAAGTTCGCCCTGAGTTGGGCGCTGCTGTCATACGTCGATGCGCTCGGCTACCTCACACTGACTCTTCAACCAACGGTCGCCCTCCGCGAAGAGGCGCGGCAAGCAGCCGAAATCGCTTTCAGTCTTCAGCCCAACCTTGGTGAGGCCGTAGTGGCCAAGGGATATTACCACTACGCCTGCCTAAGAGATTACGACAACGCGGTGGGTTACTTTAAGCAAGCACGTAAGTTCCTGCCCAATAGCAGCCGGATTCCTGAATTGCTTGCCTATGTCGCGCGCCGACAAGGCCAGTGGGACCGGAGCGAGTCATACTTCAACGAGGCTGAGCGGGTCGACCCGCGCAACGTTAACCTGCTCACCTCGCACGCAGTATTTTCCATTATGCGGCGGCACTTCCCCGAGGCGTTGCGCAAGCTTGATCAGGTTCTCGATATTACGCCGGACGACGTTGATACCCTTGCGGAAAAGGCGGCTATTGCACAAGCGGAGGGCGACCTGCCGCGTGCTTCAGCGCTTCTCGGTCCACTGCACCCGAACGCCGAGGACACCATCGCATTGGGAGCACAAGTTTACCAAGCGATCTTGGAGCGCCGCCCTGCGCAAATCATCCCTCGACTAGAGGAAATACTTGCCAAGCCTGACCCAGCATTGGGTTACTTCAATGGCGAACTGCGCTTTTGGTTAGGCTGGTCGCAAGAAGTCGCGGGCGACCATGCCGCCGCGCAGGAAAGCTGGCGACAGGCGCGCAGCGAACTGGAATCGTTTCTAAAAGAACAGCCGGAGAATTATGTCCTGATTGGCGATCTCGCGCTAACCAATATGGGCCTTGGTGACAAAGCCTCCGCTTTGGCGCTGTCGGAGCGCGCGAAGACCGTGATCCCGATCGAGAAAGACGCGTTAGTTGGTCCCCCCCGACTCGAGGTTTTCGCTCGGGTGGCGGCGCAGCTAGGAGAGCGTGACCGCGCCATCGCCGCGTTAAAGAAATTACTTTCGATACCGTACGCGGGCCCACAGGCTTCAAACCTCCCCCTTACTCCTGCGCTGCTCCGGCTCGATCCAATGTTCGACCCGCTGCGCAATGATCCGCGTTTCCAAAAACTCGCATCTGCCACGCCGAAATAACGGGAGCATTGCGGACACAACAGCGAACTTGTTAGGCACATTTCTGTAACACAGAAATTCCGCGGAGCCTACGGGGTCCGGTACTCCCGCCGGGGCGGGACCTTCATGATGTTGTACTCGTCCCCTCCGCCGCAGTACCTCGCATCGACTTCACAAGGTCGGCTGAAGATGATCCCTCGAGCGATAGTCCGTAGCCGACTTCCCGCACAATGCGCTCTTTCAATGGTTGGATGAAGTGCACTCGTGTGTTGCGACGCGTCACCTCCGGAGCCTTCAGGTACAGCTCGGCTAATTCCTGCGCCCGACCGAGTGCCTGGCCGTTCGGCACAACTTCGGCAACGACGCCCCATTCCTGTGCAGTACGCGCCGGCAGCGGCTGCGGGTTGAGGAGGAAGGCCTCGGCTCGTCCTGCGCCGGCGCGATAACTCCATGTAGTAAAGATTCCGTCACCGGGTGCAACGCCAGCGGCATAGTGGCCCACATCCTGGAAGGTCGCCCCCTCGGCAGCCACAATCACGTTGGCGAGCAGCGCATAATCGGAGTGAATATGCGCGCGTCCCTCGATCGCCGCGATGACCGGCACACGTATGTTGGCTATGTTTTCCAAAACCTGAACGCCTTCGTCGTGAATCTGGCTCCAGACGCCGGGATCGGCGACTTTGCCGAACGACGACCATTCGACGTTCGTGATGAAGTCGCCACCTGCCCCCGTCAGGATCACGATCTTGTTCGCTCGATCCTGCGAAATCCTGTAGAAGGCCTCGACAAACTCCGTGTGAGTTTGTGCGGTCATAATGCACGGGCCACCGTTGGTGTGGAGTTGAACAATCAGAACACCGTTGGCGTCTCGTGTCAGCTTTACGTAGTGATACGCAGTGAAGTAGTCAGCTTGATGTAGTTGCATAGGAATCTCCTCTCTGTTCGGTTGGGAAGGCATTGAACAACCTTGCCGTCTAGTTTTCTAGGTTTCATTTCGCTCCTTTCGTTGCGATTTTTTGCTTTGGGATTTGAAAATCGAGATGAGCCGAGCGAATCGACGCTCGTAGGCGTCGCAGGTAGGGCAGTTGCCGTCGGCATCGATCCATTCCGGGTGCTGCGCGAGCAGGTCTTTGTGCAGCTGCCGCTGCAACTCGCCATAGGTTCGAGCGGATAGTTTCGCTTCAGAACGCGAGCCCGAGCTTTGTTCTCCACGTGATCCGTTATCCGTTTTCATTCTGATTTGTCTGCCAGTTGTATCGCTCCATTCTTGCCATCGCGGAAATCGTATGATTCGCTTGTAGTAATCGGATTCTGCGATAACCGTGAAGTTATGGAGCTTCGCCATCTGCGTTACTTTGTCGGCGTTGCGCATCACTTGAACTACAGCGAAGCGTCGCGTCGCCTGCACGTGGCGCAGCCCGCCATTAGCCAAACCATCCTAGACTTGGAAGCGGAACTCGGCGTCAAGCTCCTCCACCGGACGAAGCGAACCGTTCAACTTACGACAGCAGGAAGCGTCTTCCTTGGTGAAGCGGAGCAAATCTTGCGTCATGCGACTGAAGCAGCGCAGGTGGCACGGCGCGCGGCGCGCGGTGAGGTTGGAAGCTTGGGCATTGGCTTCTTCGGCACTGCCTCGAGCCCATTCTTGCCTTCCCTCGTGCAGTCGTATCGGCAGAAATTTCCTGACGTCCAGCTACGCCTCCATGAAATGACTCCTGACCAGCAGCTCGCGGCCTTCGATGATGGTCGCATCGACCTGGGATTTTCGAGAAAACTGCCGCCGGACCGGCGCGCGGAATTCGAAGAAGAAAATGTCTACACCGACCAGCTAGGAGTCGCCCTGTCCCCGATCCACCGCTTGGCAAGGGAGCGGATTGTTCGCCTCAAAGAATTGGCTTCCGAACAATTCGTGCAATTTCACCGAAAAGGAGCTCGTACCTTGTTTGATGAAGTTATCGCAGTTTGCCGGCGCGCAGGTTTCTCGCCTACGATCGTCAACGAGCCGGATTTTATGGCCACTGTACTGACCCTCGTGGAGAGCGGACTATGTGTGTCGATTGTCCCTAGTTGTGTCCGATGCCTAAAACGCCCAGTCGTTATTAAACCAATTATTCCAAAATCAGCTCAGATCCCGTTGTGCGTGACGTGGCGCAAGTCCGACCCGAGCTCAGTGCTAATGGCGTTCCTCAAAATTCTGAGAGAGCTAAAACCCGCGATTCGGAAGCAAATGCAAGAACATCCCTGGGAAGAAATCCGACCAATACGCCTTCGCAACAAATCGCAACCTGTGAAACCGTTGAATTAGCTGTAGGCGATAAACCGATCACGCGCGTCGCGGATTCCACCAGTCCCGGCGATTATGGGACCGCGCTTCCAAAAACTCGTCGCCGCGCCCGTGCCGAAGTAACAGAGCATTCCGCAGACAATGAGGAACTCGTTAGGCACCTTTCTGTGATACAGAAATTCCACGGAGCCTACGGGGCTCGAACCCGCAACCTCCGCCGTGACAGGGCGGCGCTCTAACCAATTGAGCTAAGGCTCCAGACGAAGAAGCGCAGTTTAGCGACGGTGCCGTGTCCTGCAACCGTTCGTGAATTTAAACACCTATGCAGCGCTTCGTCGTCTGGAACTTCCAAATCCCAAGCTCCAAATCCCAAAGAAACTCCAATGTTCAAAAGTCAAAAGCAGTGCAGATCTGACGCTCCCCCACCTTTTTTGAGACTTGTATTTTGGAGCATTGCTTGGGGCCTGGGATTTGTGGTTTGGGATTTCCGCGACCTTCAGGTCGCGGCGTGGTTGAACATTTGGTGCACTGGAAGCGTCGAACGGGCAGGGATTGCGAAGATTTGACGATAAAGATATAATCGTCGGACGTTTGGGTGTGGACGGGGATTTACGATGAGCGACGAGCGCAGCAAAGAGTTCGAAAGTTTCGACGAGCCCGCGTCGAATCTTCCTTTGCTCGACAAGCTCGACCGCGTCATCGCTTCGCTTCCGCCAGGAGATCCGACCCGGCGCGATCTGCTCGATCTGCGGCCACACGTGTCGGATCAATCGCAGATGATCGGCGAGGCGCGGCAGATGATCGAGAAACTGGAAGAAGTAATCAAAAAGGTCACTTCACCGGCAAACCGCATCGGTACTTTTCTTGGCGCAATCTCCAAAGACACCGCCCACATTGTGGTCGGCGGCGCTGATTACTATTGCAATGTCGATCCGCGCATCCCGTTGGCGAAGTTGAAAAAGGGGACGCGCGTTCTGGTCAACGAGGCGTTCGTTATCGTGGGGGATCTCGGTTTCGAAACAGCCGGGCCGGTCACGAAAATCACCGAAGTCATCGGCAAAGACCGATTGCGCGTTGGCTCCGAACACGGAACACAATCGATCGTTTTGCAACGCTCGGCCGATCTTGCATCATCGACCTTAAAATCGGGCGATGAAGTGCGGGTCGATTCGAATTATCGGATGGCGCTCGAGATGCTTTCGAGCACCAAATCGCACGAGCATTATCTCGATGTCGTGCCGGAGTTGCCCTGGGAAAAAGTCGGCGGCCAGGAGGAAGCCCTCCAAGCGATCAAGGACGCGATCGAGCTTCCCTTGTTGCATGTCGATCTTTTCAAGAAATTTCAACATGCCACGCCCAAGGGATTCTTGCTCTACGGTCCGCCCGGTTGCGGTAAGACTCTCATTGGCAGGGCGACCGCTTACAATCTGACCAAACAACTCCGCGAACGGACGGGCGCGCAGATGAAGGAATACTTCATGCACGTCAAGGGCCCGGAGATTTTGAATATGTGGGTGGGCGAGTCCGAACGCATGGTTCGTGAAATTTTCGCGACCGCGCGCGAGAAACGCCGCGACGGTTTCATGCCGTTCTTGTTCATCGACGAGGCGGAATCGATTCTCGGAACGCGCCGCGCCTCGCGCCATTCGAATATTCTTTCCACGCTCGTGCCGATGTTTTGCTCGGAGATGGACGGCATCGATTCGTTAAACGATGTCGTGATCATCCTCGCGTCCAATCGCGCCGACTTGATCGATCCGGCAATTCTGCGGCCTGGTCGCATCGATCGTAAAATTAAAGTAAACCGCCCGAATCGTGAAGGCGCCCGGGACATTTACCGGATTTATCTCACCCCTGATCTTCCCTACGACGGCGTTTTGGCCAAGGAAGCCGAAAACCTCGGCGCCGCAGTTGATAAACTGATCGAGCGCTTTGTCGATTGGCAATTTGCCCGACGCGACGAAAATAAATTCCTCGAAGTGACCCTCCGCAGTGGCCGCAAAGAAATTCTTTACCGGAGCGATCTCATCAGCGGCGCGATCATCGCCTCGATTGTGGAGCGCGCGAAAGCGATGGCGATCAAGCGCGCGATCGCAACGCAGCAGGAGGAGGGGATTCGGGAAATGGATTTGCAACTCGCGTTCAATGCCGAATACATCGAGAACGACATCTTTCCGACGACCGACATCACCGAAGATTGGCTTAAACTGATCGATTACGATCCCGAAAACGTGGTCAAGATCGCGCCGGTTAAGCCAGTTCGAGATTCAGCCGCCCAGCCAGGATCGGGAGTTATATAATTTGGCGCGAGGCATGAACCGCGTCTTTGGTCTCGAGACGGAATACGGCATCACCGTCAACGGTGCGGACAGTGTCGATGTCGTGGCCGAATCAATCGAACTCGTGCGGCGCTACACCGATCACGGTGCCCACATGAAGTGGGACTACGAATTGGAGGACCCGCATCTCGATGCGCGCGGTTTTCGCGCCAAGGCCCTGATGCAGGACACGGACGAGTCGGCCTATTACGAAATCGACAAGAATCGCCCGCTCAGTTTCGAGGAAATTAAAAGCGACCTCGTCCTTTCAAACGGCGCGCGTTTTTACAACGATCACGCGCACCCGGAATATTCCACGCCGGAATGCACGACGCTTCGGCAGATCGTAACCCAGGATAAAGCCGGCGAACGCATCCTGGCGGAGTGCGCGCGTCGTAGAAATCTGAAATTGCCGAGGGGCCAGCAAGTTCGCCTATACAAGAACAACACCGACTTTTTCGGTCACAGCTACGGCTGCCACGACAACTATCTCATGCAGCGCGATGTCCCGTGGGACCGGATCGTCACCTCGATTCTGCCTTTTCTGATCACCCGCCAAATTTTCGCCGGCGCCGGCAAAATGGGAGTGGAAGGAGAAAGCAGTTCGAGCCAGCCGGGCCTTTATCAGATTTCGCAGCGCGCGGATTTTTTCAGTGTCGTCGTCAGCATCGATACCATGAACCGCCGTCCACTCATCAACACGCGCGATGAGCCGCACGTCGATGCCAGCCGTTATCGCCGGTTCCACGTTATTCTGGGCGACTCCAACATGAGTGAATGGGCAACGGCACTCAAAATCGGGACGACCGCGCTCGTGCTCGATTTGATCGAACGCGGCGAGGCGCCGCAGCTTGAGATCGCGCAGCCGGTTGATGCGAACAAATCAATCAGTCGCGATCAAAATTACGATTGGATCATCGAGTTGAAGGATGGCCGCAAGATTTCCGCGATTGAAGTCCAACGAATCTATCTACGGGCGGCGTCGAAGCTCGAATACGAATCGCCAACCGCCAGTCCGGCTCGGACCGAAGATCGACAATGGATTTTGCGGGAATGGGAAAATGTTCTGAACGATCTGGAGCGCGATGTCACGACCGCGCGCGACCGGGTTGATTGGGTAGCCAAGAAATTTTTGCTCAATGCGTTGCAGGAAGAAGAAAAGCTTTCCTGGACCGATCCATGGCTGCAATCGATCGATCTCGAATATCACAATGTCGATCTTGAATCCGGTTTGTATTACGAGCTGGCCCGTCAGGGATCGATTCGACGCCTTGCCAAGGAGGAAGATATCAAGACCGCGATCTTTACGCCTCCAGAAACGACCCGCGCATTTTTCCGTGGACGCTCGGTCGCCCGCTTCAACGACCAGATCGCTTCAATTCAATGGGACGAACTCGTATTTGCCAACGGCGCGCTTTCGCGTCGCGTCGCTTTGCCCGAAGCTTTCGGCGATGCGCGGCTCGATGCTCTCAATCACGCCGCGCGCAACGGCAAAGATTTTTCCGAATTCATCCGCGCCGTCAGCGCGATCGATTAGTGTTAACACCGTGCCTTTAGGCCGGTGTTTCGCCCAATGCGCTGAAGGATAAGCCGTTTAAACGGCTTTTGATCTCGGCACTGGCGGGGTCACCGGTCTAAAGATCGATGTTAATGAAAGAGTAGTCACGACCACGCGATCAAGCGCAGCTCGTGCGACTGCATCAGGTTCGGATGAGTCGGAACAACTCGGACGCTAAATCCGTAAGCGCCGCTTTCAGACGCGGGCACTGATCCTTGATAAAGATAACTGCCGTCGCCATTGCGCCCGCTTGCGTTTAGAACGCTCACCATTGGGTTCTTGATTCCGCCATTGTCAGCTTCGCCGTGGTAGGCTTCGACGCGAACGTGGTTTGGATCGACATCTCCCAAATAGACATGCGCGGTGACCTGGAGCGATTCGCCGACCAAAATGTTTTGGCGATCCTTGTTGCCGACCTGCACGTCGTGGATCCGAACTTGCGGCCAATCTTTGCGCATCCGTGCTTTCCATTGGCTCAACTGCGTTGCCGGCTCGCAACCGTTTTGGGAAAAGCTCTCGTGTGAGCGCGCGGCGGGGAGATAGAGCCGCTCGGTATATTCCTTGACCATGCGATGCGTGTTGAAGACCGGCGTCACACTGCGGATCGATTCGCGCATCATCTGCAGCCAGGCGAGCGGAAGTTTGCCATCAGGCTTCGTGTAATAGAGCGGAATGATGAGATTCTCGAGCAATTGATAGAGACTGTTCGCGTCCACTGCGCTTTGGAACTCGATGGTGCCATCGTTAATCTCAGCGGCGATCGCCCAGCCGTTGTTTCCGTTGAAACCTTCGTGCCACCAGCCGTCGAGCACGCTGAGATTAATTCCACCGTTCGGCGCGCATTTCATTCCGCTGGTGCCGCTCGCTTCCATCGGTCGCAGCGGATTGTTCAACCAAAGGTCGACACCCTGAACGAGCCGGCGCGCGATGTAGCTATCGTAATCTTCCAAGAAAACGACCCGATTTTCGAATCCAGCTTCGCGACTGAATCGGTAAACCTCCTGAATCAGCGCGCGGCCGCCTTCATCGCGCGGATGCGCTTTGCCGGCGAAAATAAATTGCACCGGTCGCGTCGTATCGTTGAGGAGTCGCCTCAATCTTTCTTTATCGCTAAACAAAAGCGCGCCGCGTTTGTAAGTCGCGAACCGCCGGGCAAAGCCGAGTGTCAGAATCTCCGGATCGAGAATCTGAGCGACATTGCGAATTGCTTCAGGTGAATCACCGATGCGTTCCCGGCGAATGCGCGTGCGCTCGCGCACGAATTCGACCAGACGATGTTTCAACTGCTGATGGGTTTCCCATAGGTCCGCATCCGGAATGTCGGTGACGCCGCGCCAAAAGTCGGGCTCAGTAATGTGTTCCTCCCATTCGCCGAGATATTTTCGATAGAGCGCGGAAAACTCCGGCGCCATCCAGGTTTTGGTGTGAATGCCGTTGGTCACGCTCGTAATCGGCACTTCGTGCGCCGGCACACCGGACCAGACGTCTTTCCAAAGCGAGCGGCTGACTTCGCCGTGCAATTTGCTCACTCCATTTGAATGACGGCTCATTCGAAGCGCGAGAATGGTCATGCTGAACGGATCTGAACGGTCCACCCGGGTCTGACCAAATGAGAAAAGTTCGTCGAACGGAATCCCGAGCTCTTTGGCGAAATCGCCGAAATACTTACGCATCATATCGCGCGGGAACGAATCGTTGCCCGCGGGAACCGGCGTGTGTGTCGTGAAAATGTTCGCCGAAGCTACGATTTGGAGCGCCGGATAGAACTCGAGTTTTTTCTCAACCACCTTTCGGCGAATCCGTTCGAGTGCGAGAAAAGCCGAGTGGCCTTCGTTCATATGAAAAACTTCCGGCTCGATCCCTAGCGCGCTCAGCGCTTTGACACCGCCGATCCCGAGCATGATTTCCTGCCGCATCCGCATTTCCTGATCGCCGCCGTAAAGTTCCGCGGTGATCAGACGATCTTCGGCGTTATTTTCCGGAGTATCCGTGTCGAGGAGGAACAAATTGATTCGGCCGACCGGAAGTTGCCAAACCTTGGCAAAGACTTCGCGGCCGAGAATACGGACCGAAATGAGAAGATTCGTGCCGTCGCGTTGAACTTCGCGAATTGGGAGATGATGAAAATTTTGATTCAGACTGATCGCGTGCTGCGCGCCGTCCTTGTCGATTTCCTGCCGGAAATAGCCGTGCCGATAGAGCAGACCGACGGCGACGAAGTTTAGATCGAGATCGCTGGCTGATTTGCAATGGTCGCCGGCGAGAATGCCGAGACCGCCGGAATAATTGGGGATCGATTCGTGAAATCCAAACTCGGCTGAGAAATACGCGACCGGTCTTTTGATCGCGGCGCCCGCTCCCATTTTTCCGTAGGTGTCCTGGCAGGCGAGATAGTTTCGAAACGCATCGTGGACCTGCTTCAATTCCTGAAGAAAGGCTTTGTCCTGAGCGAGCTCCTCCAATCGCGCCTGGCGCGAGAGCTGGAGCATGCGCACCGGATTATGGTTAGTGCGGTTCCACAAATCGGGATCGAGATGGCGAAAAAGCCGGCGGGCCGACGGCTCCCAGGTCCACCAGAGGTTGAACGTCATTTCCCGGAGCGGTTCCAACGCGGCGGGAAGGGTTGGGATTACATTATAAATCTGAAACGTCGGCATTTGCGGCAGGAGCGAAATGGGAGTTTGGCGAAAAATTCTTGAGCGGCAAGTCTCTCAAGGCAGTAGCTGCATAACTCGCGCCAGATTTTCCTCTTAAAACCTCGGTCAAAATGCGGTTCGTTTCGGGGCGACGAGCAGACCGATGCCAAAACCGGTCACGAGACCGCACAGGTGCGCCGACGTACTGACTTGCGGCGTTGAAATGTCGAACAGGACTTGGATGACGATGATGAGAAGAATGTTGAGAAGACGTTGCTTTGCCTGCCAAACGTGGCGATGGCGAACGAGAAATCCGGCCCAGGCGCCGACAATTCCCATCACGCAACCGGATGCGCCGACCAATTCCGCTGGCCGCACGATTTTTATCAGCGTCAGTAAGACAACGCCGCCGGTCGAACCAATCCCGGCAATCAAATAGCACGCGGCAAATCGGACTCCGCCGATCGTTCGCTCCAGAGACGGGCCGAGCACGTAGAGAGCGAAAAGATTAAAAACGAGATGGAGAATATTGTAATGAAGAAAGAGCGCAGTGAAGAGTCGCCAAAACTCGCCTTGGTGGATGACCGCAAAAAAATCGAGCGAGCCGAGCCGATGCAACGTGGCCGGATTGGCCAACGCTCCTCTCCAGAGCTCGACGCAAAAAACGGCGATGTTCAGCAGGATCAAAATGAGCACGACTGGAGCACTTCGCAGTCGTCCAGGTCGATCTTGCGCGACGTTCTCGGGTTGGGTCACGTCGCCAGCGTGTCCGCGCAATTCCATTCTTCGAAGAACTTGAAGTTGATCTCGCAACTCCGCGGTCGGATGCAAAAACTTGAGCGCCGTCGTAAGACGTCTGGCCGATTCGTAACGGCCCTGGGCGGCGAGTTGCGATGCTTTTCGCAATCCGACTGCTGGTAGAAACAGAAGCGCGAACCAGGCCCCGCCACCGACGTAGCCGGCGTGTTGACGAAAAAACAGCCAGCTAAAACCGGTGATCACGAGGACGATTATCGCAGCGACGCGCAGACCCCGAAGAATTCCACCCGATCGCCATGCTCGCGCCAGCACCACCAGTGGTGAAATCACCGCGATAAAAAGAAAAATGTGGTTCAGGTCCACGACGCTAAGAATTTGAGGTTCGACTTTTGACGTTTAACGTCAAACGCCGCCGGTTATTGTCGATCTTATTATGCGAATCACTGTTACCGATTATCTCGACGTTGTCTCCTCGTGGTGCTTCTGGTCGGAACCAACCTGGGCGGAATTGAAGAGACGCTACGACGGACGTGTTGAGTTTCAGTGGAAGATCGCGCTGATGGATCCGAGCGGCTTACCAACTTCGCGCGAGCAGGAGCAGTGGTTTTACCGCCGCAGCGGGATGATGATGCGTTCGCCCTTCATGCTCCGGACCGATTGGTACGATCCGACTTTAAAGGAATGGCTTGCTCCAAATGCCGTGGCCGAGGCAGCCAAAGACTTCGGTATCGCTGATGATCGCGTCCGGCTTGCGCTCGCGCACGCGGCCTTGCGGGAGGGAAAGAAAGTGAGCGATTGGAGCGTCGCGGTCGAGGTCGGAGCTGTCGCGGCCAATCTGGAAAAGAAAAAACTGCTCGAGACGGCGCAATCCTCAGCGGTCGAAAAGCGCCTGCGTTCAAGCACCGCCGAATTCCGCGCGATGCAAATCACGCAGCGACCTTCTTTTGTCATCGATACCGAAATCGGAGATCGCGCGATATTTTCCGGAGTAGTGAAACTCGAGCCGCTGGCGGCGGCACTCGACAGCATGTTGGACGACGCGACGGCCTACGCCGTGCACAAAGCCCATTTCGGCGATCCGCCGCCGAAATAAGTTGTAGGCGCGCGCCTTGCTTCGTAATAATCGTAACCGATCACGAGATTCATCTTGCCAGCATCGAAATGTTGCCTACAACTTCCCTTCGGCTCGCGACTAATGAAGCGGGCACTTCGTGGCGGTCATCGCAGCCGCGGCGAAGCAGGGTGCATCGGCGTTGTGCGAAAGTGAACGCTGATTATGCGATGAAAGAAACACCGGCGAAATGGCGCACTCCCGTCTCGCCGTCCAGGAGATCAGACTAATCTGCAATCGCAAATTCGTGTAAACGGCCGCATTCGCGCTCGCGAAGTCCGGGTCATTTTGGGAACGAGCGGCCAACAGCTCGGCGTCATGAAATTGTCAGATGCCTTGCGTGAAGCACAGGGCCGCGGTCTCGATCTGGTCGAAGTCGCGCCCACGGCTAATCCGCCGGTTTGCAAAATCGTTTCGCTCGGAAAATTCCGGTACGATCTTTCGAAGCACGACAAGGATAAGAAAGCCGGCGGTGCGAAGCTGAAAGAGATCAAGTTTCGCGTCAATATCGACGAGCACGATTATTTGACCAAGGTCCGCCACGGCGAGGAATTTCTGGAGCGGGGCAATAAAGTCCGCGTGCAGCTTCAATTCCGTGGCCGCGAAATGGCGCACCAGGAATTCGGCATGCAGCTGGTTCATAAAGTGCGTGACGATCTTTCCGGAATGTCTCAGGTCGAGATGGAACCAAAGATTACCGGGCGCAATATCACCATGACCTTGACGCCCTTGCCGGCGAATCGCCGAAAGCGACGGTTCCTGCCTCCTGCGAAGGAGGAAACAGCCGCCGATTCTCAGAACGGCAGCGAATCCTGAACGGCGTTAAAACCGAATCGGACTACGGTTTCTTTTTTGGAGGTGCCGGTGGGGCCGCTACCCCAGGCGCATTGGATGAAGGAGCCGGCGCCGTCGCGGACTGAATTTTTTGCAACCGCTGTTTGCGTTCGACGGCTTCTTTGTTCTTCGAATTGATCTTTAACGCGGCATCGGTTTCAGCCATTGCGTTCTGCAAGTCGCCGCGCAGCTCGTAAATGTAGCCCCGATAAAGATGATATTTGATCTCGCCTGGGTTGGCCTTTATCGCCAGCTCGTAATCACCCAACGCTCTGTCGTAATCGTTGATCTTCATTTCGATCGCCGCGCGTTGCTCGTAAGCCCGAGCGTCCGGTTTGATTTTTAATGCTTCATCCAAGTCGTTTAGCGCGTCCTGGAATCGTTGATCGTTGGCGTAGGAAAATGCGCGCTGTTGAAGAGCAACGGCCAGATTCTGCGTGTATTTTCGATCCATTTCGGCAGCTTTACGAAAACCATCAATGGCTTTATTCCAATCCTGGTCTTTGGCCGCTTGCGAAGCGTCCCGCGCAATCTTCACGGCCTGAGGATTTCCCTCCTGCTGGGCGGATTTAGCCATTGAAAGGCCGAGCGCGGTGACGAGGCAGACAACAAACAGTGTTTTCATGGTTGCGATTATTGACGATCAGCTTGATCAAACAATTCGAAGTTGGCGATCACAATTCTTGGGCTGGGATCACGTCTGTTCCGGGTTCGGCGATTGTTCGTTGTCGATCTTCGGCTCGGGCTCGCTCGACGGTTGCGCCGGCCCGGATTCGTCGATGCGCATAATCCGCATAGCGCGACCGCTTTTTTCGTCGATCTCGATCAACGCGCCATGCAGGCGAACTTCGCCAGCCGCGACCGGAAACGAAGCCGGCATGTTTGAAACAAATCGGTTCATAATTGGTTCGATCGCACGGCCGAGAATCGAATTGACCGGCCCGCACATTCCGGCATCGCACAAAAACGCGGTTCCGCCGGGGAGGATTTGCTCGTCCGCAGTTTGGACATGGGTGTGCGTTCCGATCACAGCCGAAACTTTCCCGTCAAGGAAGCGGCCCATCGCAATTTTTTCGCTCGTTGTTTCGCCATGAACATCGACAATGATGTTTCGGGTTTCCTCGCGCATCTTGGCGACCGTTTCGTTAACCGCGCGAAATGGGTTCTCCAGAATCGGCTGCATGAACGTGCGACCTTGGACGTTGATCACGCCTACTTTTCCCTTCGCCGTCTCGAGTACGATCGACCCGCTCCCGGGCGCGCCGGGCGGATAATTCAGCGGCCGCAGCAATCGTGGCTCGGTGTCGATGAATGAAAGAATATCTTTTTGGTCCCAGATATGGTCGCCGGTGGTTACGACTGAAACCCCGGCTCGCAAAAGATCGATCGTAATCTTTCCAGTGATGCCGCGCCCGCCCGCCGCGTTTTCGCCGTTCACCACAATAAAATCGAGCCCGTGCTGTTCCTTGAGTTCTGGAAGTCGAGAGATGACGGCGTTACGTCCGGGCTCGCCCACGACGTCACCGAGAAAGAGTACAGCCAGCATTGAACGAGATCGTATTGAAGAGGTTCAAAACGTCGATGCGAAATAAATGACGAATGTGCAGATAATGACGAAGCTCGAATGACGAATGACGAAGGAATGTCGAAGCCTGAATGATGAAAGCCTGTTGGGCGGTCTCTGCACGGCTTCACGTTTCGTGCTTCGTCATTTGTCATTAATTCGTCATTCCGTCATTCGTCATTCGTCATTTTTGCTGTTGCTGCTTCCGCTGACGCTGAATGCTTCAGATAACCTAGGTGTCCTCGGCAGCAAACCGAAATGGAGCGTGCTTGAAAATTATCAGGGCACAATTACCCACGACGAATTCACGCGTCTCATCAACGACGTCTATTGCCCGCATGGGTTTGCGAGGGACTTGATCAAGATCGGCAACGACGCCGCACAGATTCTGACTGACCGCGAATCCCACAGTGTTTTCACTCTGCAATTCGCGCCAGACGCGAATTCGAAAAGGCGCGTTCCGCGCCTCTGGCGACTGGCGAAATGTTTGCCGCCGGCGAAACCGGACAAACCGCTGGCGGGATTGCGCGTCGCGCTCGATCCGGGTCATCTCGGCGGGAAATGGGCGAAGATGGAAGAGCGCTGGTTTCAAGTGGGCGACACGAAACCGGTAACGGAAGGCGATTTGACGTTGCGCGTGTCGCGAATGCTCGATTCGCGATTACGAAAACTAGGAGCCACAGTTTTGTTCGTCCGTAACAGCACCGATCCGGTCACTCCAAAGCGGCCAGACGATTTCAAGGAGCTCGCCCGAAAAATTCTTATTAAGAACGGCCTGCCTCAGCCCCGCCTGGGCGGGGACGTTCTTGATCCAAACGATCCCGAAAAAGAGAAAACAATCCGATGGCAGAGCGAAATGCTGTTTTATCGCTACAGCGAGATCCGTCGTCGCGCCGTCTTAGTGAACACGAAACTGCATCCTGATCTTGTCCTTTGCCTGCATTTCAACGCCGAAGGCTGGGGTGATCCGAGCAACCCAACTTTAATCGACAATAATCATCTGCATTTGCTCGTGAACGGTTCGTATTTGCAGGACGAGCTCGATCTCGACGACGAACGTTTTGAAATGATCCGGCGTTTGCTCAGCCGCGCTTACGATGAAGAGCTTCCTATTGCCGAGACAGTCGCGACCTCAATGGCGAAGGCGAGCGGCCTGCCGCCTTATCAATATCCGACCACGCTCACCACCAACAAAGTTGGGTCGAGCGGATACGTTTATGCGCGCAATTTGTTGGCCACGCGGCTTTATCGGTGTCCGGTCATTTACTGCGAGCCCTACGTCATGAACAGCAGAGACGGATTCGCGCGGATTCAGGCCGGCGATTATGACGGAACGAAGCAGATCAACGGCGTCGATCGAAAAAGTATTTTTCGAGAATACGCCGACAGCGTGGCGGAAGGATTGAAGGAGTATTATTCGAATGCGCGCGGTTTATAATTTCGTTACCACCTCGTGAATGTCCTCCAGCGTGATGTCGCGGGACAAATTTGCCGTACCGATTTTCGGGGTGACCACGAAACGGATTTGGCCCTGCTCGAATTTTTTATCGAACTTGAGAGCGTCGAGGATTCTCTGGTGCGGAAAATCGTCCGGTAGCTTCGTCGGCAAACCGAAACGCCGCAGAAGATCGACAATCGCTTTTACGTCCGCGATCGACAAGCCCGCTTTTTTTACCGAAATCGCGCATGCGGCAATAATTCCGAGGCTCACCGCTTCACCGTGCAGAAACTGTTCGTAATTGCCTGCGCGTTCGATCGCGTGGCCGACCGTATGTCCAAAATTCAACAGTGCACGTTCGCCCGTTCGATCAAATTCGTCCTTCGCGACGATATTTGATTTAATTTCGACATTGCGCTGGATAATTGTTTGCAGGCTAAGCACGTCGCTTGCCGTCTCGTTTTTCAGTTCTCGAAACATTTTCGCGTCGGCGATGACCGCATGCTTGATGATTTCGGCGAATCCCTGACGGAGGGCGCGTCGTGGCAACGTTTTCAAGACATCGATCTCGTCAATGACCAGGGATGGCTGATGAACCGCCCCGAGCAAGTTTTTCCCAGCGATCGTATTCACGCCGGTCTTGCCGCCAATCGAACTGTCCACCATTGCCAGAAGCGTGGTTGGAATCTGCAGGTGCGGAATACCGCGCTCAAAGATTGCCGCCACGAATCCGGAAAGATCGCCAATCATCCCGCCGCCAACCCCAATGACAAACGATTGTCGATCCAGGCCGGTCAGGAGCATTTTTTCGCAAATCGCGCCGGCTTGCTCGAGCGTCTTCGATTGCTCACCGGCCGGAACCGTGATCAGCGTCGACTCAAAACCGGCCGTTGCTAAACTCTTTTGAATTTTCCCGGCAAAAAGCGGCGCGACATTCGTGTCGGATATAATCGCGCACCGCGAGGGCGGCAGTTTTTCCTTTATCGCGTCGCCCACACTCTCCAACAAACTGGGACCAATCAGAACACGATAAGAATGCCCACTAGTGCGAACTTCCGTCGAAATCACAGGGAGACGGTATTGGCTTTTGGCCGAGCGAAAAAGGAAAACCGTTTACTCGCGAAAGCATTCGGAGGTAGCTGGCGAGGGCTTTCGGAGTTCACTCGCGAACCCTTTCGGAGTTGACAAAGCAGGCGTCCATCCTGTGTAACTAGATTATGCCCGACGACGCGCCGCCTCCGCCACCGTCTGATTCAGGACCGAAATCGACAGGGCTTCCTTCCAATATTGCCGCCGCGCTCGCCTGCATTCCGCTGATCGGCGGCATCGTGTTTTTCATTTTGGAAAAACAGGACCAGTTTGTGCGCTTTTACTCGATGCAATCGATCGTCTTTGGTCTGGCCTGGTTTTTGTTCAATATTGTTTCCGCGATCGTGCATGCGATTTTTGGCGCCATTCCGGGAATCGGCGGCATCCTCGTATTCTTCTGGGCCATCGTCGCTGCAATCGTGCATATCGCTTTCGTCGTTCTCTGGATCATTGCCACGGTCAAAGCCTTCACCGGCGTCCGTTGGGACATCCCCTACATCGGACCGATCGCGCGAAAGCAAGTTGGCGAAACGTGATGAGGTAGGGGCGGTTCACCGAACCGCCGGCAAGGCGATTGAGGTCAATCGCCCCTGCCTAAAAGCTTCACTACGACTTCGGTCAAAATCAGTTCGTGATCGAGCTGCGTCGTGACCAGTCGCAAATTTGCGGCCAGACAGGCCTGCATTCCGGCAATTAGTTGTTCGGTCGAAAAGCGGTGCGCATTTTGTGCGGCGATCCCGAGGGCGTAGGCGTTCACCGTCCCGTCTTTCTTGCGCGGCAGATGCGCGATCGCATCAGGCGGGAGCCGGTTGATCGCGGAAATAAATTGGAAGGGCACATGCGGCCGCGAAAGGCGATGGCGTTCCATCAAATCTTTCGCCAGCAATAAATTTCGAACGGTCGGCAATACCGCGACCAGTAAGATTCCAATCGCGCTCTCGCCTTGATCGAGTAATTGCCGGACCAACTCGAGCGCGCGTTCCAGATCGCGCTCAGCCAGCGCGTTGCTCAGATCAAAAATCACGCCCTCACGAGTGAGCGGCACGAGCTCGCGGACAAGATCGACATTCACCGCACGCTCTTGGCCAAGGAAGAGGTCGAGCTTTTCCAATTCATTCTCGATCTCGCGTGTATCGCCGCCGGTGAGCAGGACGAAAAGCTCGAGCGCCTCTCCGTCAAATTGAAGTTTTCGTTTTTTTGCACGCACCTGGACTATCTCGGTCGCTTCCTCTTCCCAACCTCCGCGACTGGAGTCGAGTTTCTCGAAAATCTGAAGCTCGGCGCGTTTGGCGAGCGATTTGTAAAACGAGCGGCGTTTATCGACCTCGATCGCGCTCAACAGAAATATAATTTCGGGTCCAAGACCCGTGTTGATGGTTTCCGCCAGTTCTTCCAACGCGGCCTGCACCGCTGCCGATCGCGCTTTTTGATCGTCGCCGAGAAAGTTCGCGTTCTTCAACCAGACCAATTTCTCGCCGCCAAAAAACGGGAGCGTTCGCAGCGCTTCGATGGTCGATCTTATCCGCGCCGCGGCCTGATCCGCGTTGTCCGCCGCGCCGTCGATTGTTTCCAAGCCGAAATCGCCCGCGTCTGCGGGTTTCAATTTTTCGGCCAGTTCCGCCGCGGTGTGCTTTATCTCGACGTCATCCGATCCGACGACGGCGTAGATTTTTGCAGCGGCGGGTTTTGCTTTCGTTTTTGGCACGATATGATCTTCGCGATGGTGCCGTTGGAGGGCAAGCGCATCGCTTGCCAATTCTGAAAACGGCAGGCGGAGCGCCTGCCCTACAAATTATTGGCTTGTTGCAAAGAAGTTCCGAAATCTTTAGAGGCGTACTCGCGAAATTTCTCTTCCAGCGCCGCAATGCTGACAAATTTTCCTGAATAAAGACGGGGTAAGACTGTTTCGAGCGGTTGGTGTCGAGCGAGCGCGTCCAGCAAACTCAGGAAGCTTGGCTTGTCGGTTGCGGCCAGAAACCGCACCAGCCGCTCTGATTCATCATAGAAAATGCGGACGCGGTCCGAGGGCGGATGAGTCGTAGCGATAAGGACGCTGAGCGGAATTAAATCTTGGGGCGCGATCGCGTCTGAGTGCGGCCTGGCCGCGAAACCGCGAGCGCGTTCATAACTGGCGTGCGCATCTTTCGAGACGAACTGGGCGAATCCTTCATCCAGCCAACAGGGAATGCCGTCGGTGTAAAGGCGATGCAAAACCAAATGAACGATCTCGTGTCCCAAAAGATTGTTGCTGAATTTATATGCTGGATTTCGCTGAACAAAGAGACTGCCGGCCGAGTGAATTCCACCACTCCACGGCTCCAGCTTGCCAAAGGCTTGAAACTCCTGCCATTCTTCCGGGCGCTCAAAAATGTAAATGTGCGATTTGATGTCGCCGGCTGGTTGTTCGCGCTCCAACTCTTTCGCAATGACACGATAGTGAAATTCGGCTTCGACCGAAACCGGCGTGGCCACGTAACTGTGAACGAAGTGATAAATAAAATGCTCGGTCTCGGCGTGTTTCCACTGTTCCGGATGGATCGCGAGCGCTTTCTCACTGAGCGGATTCGGATCGCGCTGACTCAACTGCGAGAATTCAACTTCGGACAACGAAGTCGATTCGTTGATCTGGGCAACGGCTACTGGAATCGGGAGGACAAGGAGGAGCAAGATGGATAACCGGGGCATTGTAGCTTTCCGCGCAGCTAGTCCTGTGCGAGAAGCGTTGTAGAGGCGCTTGTGCCAAGCGCCTATTCATTAATTTCGGTGCTTGAGAACAAGCACCGCTACAACGTCTTTTGTTTAGACGCGCGAGCGTCTGCGCCCGGAATTGCGAGTGTATTTAACCGGGCGCCGTTTGGGCTCGATCTTACTGAGGCCGGTGCCGCTTTTCACTTCCATGATTTGATCGCGCAAAAGCGCGGCCCGTTCGAACTCGAGATTCGCCGATGCCTGTTGCATTTCTTCTTCTAACTCGCGCAACAATTCAGTGAGATCGAAATTGCCGCCGGCTTCCTGGATGACCGAGGCAGCAATTTCGCGCCCTCGCAAAATCGTGTGCAGACTCTCCTGGACCGCCCGCCGGACTGTTTGTGGCGTGATCCCGTGCTTCTCGTTGTAATCCACCTGTTTCGTGCGCCGATATTCTGAGATGGATATCAGCGCTTCCATGCTTTGCGTGATCTGATCGGCAAAGAGCACGACCTCACCATTGATATGCCGCGCGGCGCGGCCGGCAGTTTGGATCAACGACGTTTGGCTACGCAAAAATCCTTCCTTGTCGGCATCGAGGATGCAAACAAGCGAAACTTCAGGAAGATCAAGTCCTTCGCGGAGCAAATTGATGCCAACGAGGATGTCGAAGTCGGCCGCCCGGAGGCCGCGCAAGATTTCCACGCGCTCGATCGTGTCGATGTCACTATGGAGGTAGCGCACTTTCAAACCAACATCGCGCAAATAATCGGCCAGATCTTCGGCGGTGCGCTTGGTCAGCGTCGTGATCAGGACGCGTTCGCCTTTCTCGACGCGCTGGCGACAAAGCTCGATCGTGTCGTCGATCTGGCCTTTCAGCGGTTTGATTGTGATTTTTGGATCGAGAAGTCCGGTCGGACGGATGATTTGTTCGACAACCAGCGGCGCTCCGGGCTCGCGAACCTCGAATTTTTCGGCCGGCTCGTCGGTGCGCGAGATGTGGGCGTGAGATTGCCGTAGCGGCGCTCTGTGAGCGCCATCTGTTTTATTTCGGCGGTCATAGACCGCCGCTGCAGTTTCGCCCGGCAATACGAAAGGAACCGGCTCATCTTGGCCGATTCGTTGCCGTTTGTGCGGAGCGTAGCCTTTGTTACCGACGACGCTGTTTTGAATTTCGAACTCGGCCGGTGTAGCGCTCGCGTAGACGAGCTGGTTTGCCAGCTTCATGAACTCGTCGAAATTCAGCGGACGATTGTCGAGTGCGCTCGGCAAACGGAAACCGTAATTAACCAGCACCGTCTTGCGCGAACGGTCGCCTTCGTACATCCCGCCGATTTGCGGAATGGTCGCGTGCGATTCGTCGATCACGACGAGAAAGTCTTTCGGGAAGAAATCGACAATCGTGTACGGCTTCGAGCCGGGCGGCCGGCCGGAGAGATGTCGCGAATAATTTTCGATGCCGTTGCAGAAACCCATCTCCTGTAACATTTCCAAATCGTATTCGGTCCGGATGCGGAGCCGTTGCGCTTCGAGAAGTTTGTTTTGCGATTCCAACAGCTTGATCCGATCTTCCAGCTCAGCCCGGATCGTTTGCAAAGCACGATTCAATTTGTCGGCCGGCGTTACGAATTGTTTCGCCGGAAAAAATGTGATCACGCTAAGCGATTCGCGCGCGTGTCCGGTGAGCGGATCGAATCGGGTGATCGCATCGATCTCGTCGCCGAAAAATTCCAGCCGCACTGCCTCCTCGTCTGCCGTGGCCGGATAAACTTCAACCACGTCGCCGCGCACGCGGAATTTGCCGCGCGAGAAACTGATGTCGTTGCGCTCGTAGAGCATATCGACCAGACGACTGAGCACCGCTTCGCGCGAAGTATGCTGGCCGCGTTTTACTGTGAGCAACATTCGCTCGTAATCTTCCGGCGACGTGACGCCGTAGATGCAGGAAACACTCGCGACCACGATCGTGTCGCGGCGTGTCAGCAACGCGCTGGTCGCGGACAGGCGCAACCGCTCGATCTCTTCGTTAATCGATGAGTCCTTTTCGATGTAGGTGTCGGTGCGCGGGATGTAGGCTTCCGGCTGGTAGTAATCGAAATAGCTGACGAAATATTCGACCGCGTTTTTTGGGAAGAATTGCTTGAACTCAGAGTAAAGCTGGGCCGCGAGCGTTTTGTTGTGGGAAATCACCAGCGTCGGGCGGTCTAGCTCCCGAATCACATTGGCCATGGTGAATGTTTTGCCCGAGCCGGTGACACCGAGCAGCGTCTGGTGCCGATTGCCCGCTTCGATCGATTTGATCAGCTTGGCAATCGCCTGACCCTGGTCGCCGCGAGGTTTATAGTCCGATTCGAGCTGAAACGGCATCCGGCAAACTTACCGTGATTTGACGGCAAGGCTAGGAAGCGACGATAAGATCGACACAAAATGTCATCTAAGCCGAGGCCGGGCGTTCAAATGGAGATCGGGCACGTTCTGTTCATGGACGTGGTGGGCTATTCCAAGCTTTTGATCGATCAACAACGCGAGCTGCAGGAACAACTCGGGGAGATCGTGCGCGGCACCAGTTGTTTTCGCGCCGCCGAAGCAAGCGGGCGCCTGGTCCGGCTTCCGGTCGGGGACGGGATGGCATTGGTGTTTTTCGACAGCCCGGAAGCGCCGTTAAGATGCGCGATTGAAATCCATGAAGCGCTCAAAAAACAGCCCGGTATTCAGTTGCGAATGGGGATCCACAGCGGGCCGATCAATCAGGTGCGCGACGTCAACGATCGCACCAACATTGCCGGCGCGGGCATCAACATTGCGCAGCGGGTGATGGATTGCGCCGACGCCGGGCACATTTTGGTGTCGAAGCGGGTTGCCGAAGACTTGGCGCAGTCGGCCGAATGGCAATTGCATCTTCAGCACCTCGGGGAATGTGAAGTGAAGCACGGTGCAAAGGTCGACATTTTCAATTTCTACAACGGCGCGATAGGCAACGCGCAGACTCCCCAAAAAATCCGCGAAGAGCCTGTGGCGAAACCGCGCCGGCGAAATTGGTGGATCGCGGTGGCGGTGATCATTGTCGGGCTGATCGCGTTGCTGGGTTATTTGCAGAAGTCTCGACATTGGTCTGCTACGGGACAGGCCGGCGAGAAAAGCATTGCCGTTCTTCCGTTCGAAAATTTCAGCGACGACAAAGCGAACGGTTATTTCGCCGATGGCATTCAGGACGACGTTCTCACCGCGCTCGCGAAAATCCGCGATCTGCGCGTGATCAGCCGCACTTCGGTCGAAAAATATCGCGGCAGCAAAGAATCGAGAAACTTGCGCGAAATCGCAAAGGCGCTGGGCGTAAATAACATCCTGGAAGGCAGCGTTCGCCGCGTCGGCGACCGGATGGTCATGAATGTGCAGCTGATCGACGCGGTGCAAGATCGACATCGCTGGGCCAACAAATACGACCTGACTCTGCAAGACTCACTGGGCATCGACGGCCAGATTGCCAGCGCAATTGCGACTGCTCTCAGCGCCAACGTGACAGCCGACGAGACGGCGCGAGTTACCGATAAACCGACGGCGAATCCTCGTGCCTATGATTTGTTTTTGCAGGCAAAGGAGTACGAGTTCAAGCCGGACACTTTTCTTCAGGATTATCGCACCGCCGAGCAGCTTTACGTCCAAGCCATCACCCTTGATCCGAAGTTCGCGCTCGCGCATGCCCGACTCGCTGCCACGCGCGCGCGTATTTATCATTTTTATGAACCGACTGAGGCGTGGAGAAAAAGCGCCCGGGCGGAAGCTGCGGTCGCGTTGCAACTGCAACCGAATCTCGCCGAGGCCCATCACGCAACCGGCCTTTGTTACTACTGGTTCGATCGAAATTACCCGGAAGCGCTGCGCGAATTTGAGATCGCCAGGGCGCTCTCGCCGAATGACAGTTCGATTCCATGGGACATGGGCGCGATCAAGCGCCGGCAAGGCAAATGGAATGAAGCGCTGGCCGACTACCGGCGCATCCTCTCGCTCGATCCACAAAACGCCAACGTTGTGCGCGATCTTCTTTACGTTTATTGCGCCATGCGGGATTGGCCGAATGCCAAAGCCACCGCCCAACGTTTGCTCGCCCTCACGCCGGATTCGGTAAATGCGAAAGCGCAAATCGGCTACGTTATTTTCTGGGAGAAAGGCGACACCACTCGATTGAAACAAGAGCTGGCCACCGTTGCGCCGGGCAAGGATCCCGATGGCGCAGTCAGTTCTTGTCGAATGGATGCGAGCTTGATCGATCGCGATCCGGCAACCGCAGCTGCAATTTTGCAAACGTCGCCGCTTGAGAATTTTTCCTATTTCAACGCAGTGGACACGCCGCGCAGTTTTTTTGCCGGAGAAATTGCATTACTGCGTGGAGATCAAGTGACCGCACGAAAAGAGCTCGAGCATGCTCGTGACATTTTCGCGGCCGCGGTGCAGGAGGCGCCGCAGATTCCGGAGCGGCACGCCTTTCTTGGACTGACTTGCGCGTTCCTCGGAGAAAAGCAGCGGGCCTTTAATGAAGGAAAACGAGCGGTCGAGCTGCGCCCGGAATCGGAGGACGCTTTGGATGGCCCGATCATGAACGCAGTTCTGGCGATGATTTATGTGCGGACCGGCGAAGCGGCGCGCGCGATTGAGCTTCTTCAACACCTGATCGCGATCCCAGGACCAGTCGATAGCGTGAATTACAGCATTACGGTGAACGATCTGAAGCTCCGGTGGGAATGGGACCCGCTTCGCAGCGATCCGCGATTTCAAAAGCTTCTCGCGGAATCAAAGCCGTGAGCTTGAAAACGTTTTTCGCCGAACTGAAGCGACGCAAGGTTTACAAAGTCGCCATTGGCTATTTAGTTGGCGGCTGGGCGCTGGCTCAGGGGATCGCGCAGGTCCTGCCGGTGTTTGAAACTCCGAATTGGGTCGTTCGGCTCGTTGTCCTCATAATCATTCTCGGATTTCCCTTCGCGCTTTTACTCTCGTGGTTTTTCGATCTCACTCGCTACGGAATCGTCCGCACGCCGGACATAAAAGACAAGATCGACATCGTTCCGGCTGTCAGCTCGACCGATCGGTCGATTGCAGTCCTGCCTTTCACGGATTTGAGTCTCGGCGAAAAGCGCGATTATTTCGGCGAGGGCATCGCGGAAGAAATTCAAACGGCGCTCGCGAAAACTGAGGGACTGCGCGTCGCGGCGCGGCGGTCCTCGTTTTGGTTTAAAGACAAGAAAGCCGACCTGAAGGAGATCGCGGACAAGCTGAACGTGGAGCATGTCCTCGAAGGCAGTGTGCGCCGCGACGGAAATCGCGTCCGGATCAGCGCTGAGCTGACCCATTGCGGTAACGGTTTCACCCTTTGGTCGGAAACATTCGAGCGTGAGATGCAGGGAATCTTTGCGCTCCAGGATGAAATTACGCGGGCCATCGTCGATGCTTTGAAGTTGAAGCTAGATATCTCAGCGCCGCTGGCATCCCGACTCGTGCGCAGCACTGCTGCCTACGACGTCTACCTGCACGGGCTGTTTTATTCGGACAGGACAAGCGAAGAAGATTTGCGCAAAAGCCTGGAATATTTCGAGCGCGCGCTTGAGAAGGATCCGCAATTGGGTCGCGCCTGGACCGGGATGGCGAAGGCGTGGTTGTGGTTGGCGGATGCTTACGTCGCGCCGCTCGAAGCCTATGCAAAAGTACGCGAGGCCGCGATCAATGCTCTCAACATCGACAACGACGATGCGGAAGCGCATGTCTACCTGGCGGAAACGAAGCGCATTCTCGACTGGGACATGGACGGAGCCGCCCGTGAATTTAACCGCGCAGTCGAGCTCGATCCAAAGTCGACGCCTTCCAATTATTTCTCAGCCGCGTTTTGGGCTGCGCGCGGCGACCGCGACGAAGCGCTAATTTATTTGCAGCGGACGTCCACCATTGATCCGGCGTCACTTTGGGTGAACAACTCCGCTTGCGAGCTCTACCGCTACTTCGGTTTATACGATGAAGCGATAAAGGCCGGTGAACGCGCATTGCAGTTGGATCCCGCATTTGTTTATGGCGAGCCATTGCTGGCGGCGTTTTATCGCGAGATGGGGCGCTACGACGAAGCGATTGCGCTTTACGAGAAAGCGGAGAGCATCAGCGGTCGTCCGGCGTTTGGTCTGGCGATTACTTATGCGCGGATGAAGCGACCGGATGAAGCACGCGAAATTCTGGCCAAGACTATTACGAGTCGCGGGAGTTATACGCCCGGCGATGCGATTGCTCATGTTCAGATGGAACTCGGTGCGCACGATGACGCAATCCGCGAACTTGAGCGCGCGTGCGATGAGCGATCTTCATCGCTCCATTTCGTCGGCATTGCGCCCGAATTCGCGCCGCTTCGTCCCGATAAGCGGTTCGTCAATATTGTGCGCCGAATCGGTCTCAAGCCGGAAAAAGTCTTCGCCGCCGGCGCAGCGCGCTGACTATTGCACAATCACACCATGACGGCGGGCCGGATGATCACTTAATTCGTTGTGCGCCGTATACATTCCGAGCGCGAGGGCCGCGATCAGACCAAAATACAAGATCGACATCGTCCAGCGCTGCGCCGGTGTGACTTCATAATAACGTCGCTCTTCCTCGGTTCGCTTCCGGAATAGTGAAAAAATGCGCGGCAGCGATGCAATCACGATCAGCCAGACAATAAAGTTCGGAAATTTCCAGCCGAACCAAAGCAGCATCGCAAAGCCCGGCAACCAGAGCCAGCGCGACAGCGCCGTTACAATTCGGCCGCCGTCAAGAAAGCCGACTGGCATTAAGTTGAACAGGTTTAACAAATAGCCGGTCGAGGCCAGAGCGATTAAAAGCGGCATGTTGAAGATTTCGCCTAACGAATTGCAAGCCAGCGCGCCCAGAGATCCCAATATCGGCCCGCCAATTCCCACACACGCTTCCATCCACGCATTACTCGGTTGGTCCTTCAGGAGAATGAATGCGCCCATGAACGGAATGAACACTGGAGCGCTCACTGGCAGTCCGAATTTCTTCGCAACGATCAAGTGGCCGCATTCGTGCACAAACATCAACAGCACGAATCCGACGGCGAATGGCCAGCCGAAGAAAAGTGCGTAGGCCCAAATCGAAATGAGCATCGTGCCGCCTGATTTGAGCAGGATCGGGACGAACTTGAGCGCGGGGAGGATGAAGAATTTCAGCTTCGCAAGAAATTTCGCGATCACGACGCCGACGACCGCGACCGGGCCGAGCGCTTTCTTCAGACGACTCCACCAATTCTGTTGCGATGGGTGTTGTGCGTCGAATGACGCGGTTTCAGGCGGGACATCCATCACGCAGCTTGCATCGAGTTTGCCCGGACCTCAATCTTCGACGGGCGACAATTTAGACCGATGGATCGCGCAGTTCGTTGAATGCTGCACCCAAATGCGCCAGCACATCACTGGCGAGCAATGATTCCTCGCTGGCACCGTTTTGAAAGATCGACATCTCGGCGGCTCGTCCGCAGGTCCACGCTCCGATGCGACCCGCGTCGTACATCGACAATTCGCGTCCGGCCAAACCCGCGCACACGCCGGTCAAAACGTCGCCCATTCCGCCGCTGGCCATTCCCGGATTGCCAGTGGTGTTGTAGCTAATCGGTTTTCCGCGCTGGCAAACGATTGTGCGACTTCCTTTGAGCAAAAGCGTAATTGGAAATTGATCACAAAAATTTCGCGCGATGCCGGCGCGTGCCATTCTTCCAACTTCCATCAATCGTTTCATCTCGCCGGGATGCGGCGTGAGCAGCCGCTGGCCGCGACAGCTGCGCAGGATGTCGATCTTCTCGGCGAGAATATTTAATCCATCCGCGTCGACAACCATCGGTTTCGACGCGTTCTCGATTAAGTTCAAAACTTCGGAAGCGCGCGCTTTTCCCAAACCGGGTCCGAGCGCCCAAACATCGATCTCTTTTTCGTCGAGCAGATCCCGATAGCGCCGAATGGGCTTGACCATCGCTTCCACCGGCGCGGCGCTGGCGACGATCTCATAAATGTCTTCCGGGACAAAAACCTCCACCAAACCGGCACCGGCGCGCAACGCGCCTTCCGTCGTCATCAACGCTGCGCCTACGAAACCCTTCGAACCCGCAACCACGCCGACGCGACCGAATTCATTTTTGTAAGCGCTAAATTCTCGACGAGGCAAAAGCAAATTTAGCGAATGTGCGCTTGTCGCCAGCTCGTTCGGCGCCCCTGCTTCCACCCAAAGCCCCGGAAGCGGAACGATTTCAATTCGCCCGACAAAATGGAGCGCGGAATCGACGATCAGGCCATGCTTGACGAAACCAATCGTGATCGTGAAGTCGGCGATGACGGAATCTTCCGGATCATTTTCGCCCGAATCGGCGTCGAGCCCGGTCGGAAGATCGACTGCGAAGACAAATGCATTTTCTTCTCGACGCAGGCGATTGATTTCGCGGGCGGCGCTGCGAAGCGGCTCGCGCAAAAATGATTTCGCGCCGGTGCCGAGCAAACCATCCAGGATAATCGTGTGCGGTGCGCGATCGATCGTATCGCTGGACTTTGGTGTGGCATCGCGCAACGCCTTCAGTTTCTGTTGCGTTAGCTCGCTGCATTCTGTTTCCGCCAACGGCAAACGGATGTCGATCTTCCAGCCGACTCGTTGCAACTGTTCTGCCGCCACCAAAGCATCGCCGCCATTGTGTCCTTTGCCGGCGAATACGATGCAGGTCGCCGGTTTCGGGAAGAATTGCCGGACGGCACGGGCGACTCCGGCGCCGGCCTGGTCCATCAACGTTTCAACGCTAACCCCGCGCGCGAAGGCGGACTGCTCCGCCGCTTGCATTTGGGCCGAGCTCAACACAGGCGATTCCAACTAATCCTCCGTTTTCGCCGGGGCCGATTTCTTTTTCTTGGTCGAGCTCTTCTTCGGCGCGCCCGAATCCGAATCCGAATCCGAATCGGAATCGGAAGATTTCTTGCGCTTGGACGATGTCGATTTTGTTGAACTCTTGGAACTTCGCCTATGCTTCGAGCGCACCAGATCTGGATCGCGATAATGGGTTTGATCGATAAACGGTTGCAGCGGCACGGTCTCCGGTTCCAACGCTGAGGAGGAGGAGCTGGAAACGATTCTTGTGGCGCCGGCGAAGCGCGACACCAAAGCACGGTTCTGGATTCCATGCGCAATTTCCAAGGCGAGTTTTTGACGATACGCAGAATTTAGCGCGTATTGGGCTTCGTTCGGGTTGGTAAGGAAGCCGCATTCCACGAGCACGGATGGAATTCTTGTGTTTCGCAAAACGTAAAAGCCGCGACGGCGAACACCGCGATTTGCTGACGGTGCGCCACCAGCGACGTAATAATGAATTGCGGAAGCGAGTGGCAAACTCTGCGAGCTGTAGAAGTAAGTTTCAATGCCGCTTGCGCTACGCCGTGGCGTAGCATTGAAGTGGACGCAAACAAAAATCGCGTCGCGATAAGAATTCGCGATGGCGACGCGCGTTCCCAGCGGAATAAAGACGTCGCTATCTCTCGTCATCACCACGCGATAGCCGTACGATTGCAGCACCGCTTTCAAACGCTGCGCGACATCGAGGTTCATTGTCTTCTCGTCCACGCGTTGGCCCGCGATGCCGCCACGGTCGTGTCCGCCGTGGCCGGCATCAATAACAACGGTCGTGGATGGACGAGAGCCTTGCGCCGCAACCGCCTGGGTTGTTGGTATCGTCGTCGTTGTCGTCGTCGTGCGAGTTTGCGGCGTTTGCTGGCGCGGAATTGAAGAGCGTGTTTGCGGCGCTAGTGGTGCTTGCAGTATTTGCTGGCGTGGAGTTGGAGTGGGGGTTGGCGCGTTTAGCCGCTTTTCGCGTTCGTTCAGAGTGCTGGGCGCGGGGAGGGCGTAGGCGTTAATCGCCAGCAAGATCAAACCGATCGGCAAAAAATGTTTTCGCATTCGTTAATCGTCCTTTGGTGCGTTGGGCGGTCGGGCGGAGAGTTTTTGGGCGGTGTCTCGGGTTGCTTGTGTAAACGGCGTATCGATCATGCCGCCGGCAATTTTTACCACGCCGTCTTCAGTATGCACAAGCCGCGGTCTGGTCTTGGTTTCGGCAAACCTGGCGCGTGAAAGAAGTTCGCCATTTAAACCGATGCGAGAGTAGGACCAATTGCGCGGAGCGGCGCAATAAAGAAGATGGAGCTGATTGGAGCGGTCGAATTCCGTCTGCGGGTCTTCAAATGCAATGACCTGGCCTAACGAGTAAGTGGCGTAAACGATGCCGCTATCTTTGTCTTCAACCCGCACATAGAGCGCAGTGTGATCGGGAAAACGGTTGGTCATGAGCGAATAGGTCCGCACGTTTCCGGAAATCCTCTCTCCTTCGGGCACGCCCACCGTTTTTTGCCAGATCGGACGGGCATCGGTGATTTCGAAAACTTTGGTTTGGGAATAAAAGAATTTATTCAGATCGGCAAAGTAAATGTGAGCGCGGACACGATATGTCCCAAAATCGTGGACACCAAACAGCGGACTCAAATTAATTTTGCGAGTCACGCGTTTGCCGGCCGCGAGCTTGAGCGGTTCAGTCCCGACATTTGAGATTGGAGCGATTGAGCGACCTTCATTTCCGCTGACCTCAAAGCCGAACCATGACTGGCCGTCAGCGTCGCGAAGATCGACGTCCCGTCCGGCGAGATTGGTGACCACGAGGTTAGCGACGACTGGCTCGTAAGCGATATATTGCAAGCGCTGAAACCTTAGCTCGACCTGGATTTGCGCGACGGCGGTGCTGGCGATGAAGCAGAGACAAACCAGCGTCCAACGCAACTTCATGAAAATGTAAACTATCGCAAACCCGCGCAGTTGCATAGGAAAGTGCTAAGCAGATCGACGCTGCGACTTGACCGAGTTCTCTTGCTTCAAGGCCGCGATCACGTCGATCAAAATATCGTGCCACGCGGCGGTGATCGTCTCGAGTGGAGCTCGCACGCTGCGTTCGTAAGCGAATTCGATAAACTCCCAGCTTACCATTTCGAGCAGCGCGTCGCGCCCGCGCGCGGTCGTTGTTTCGGCATGCACGATTTCCCCGCCGCGAAGAAAGACGAGACCACTCTTTGTATCCTTAACTAGTTGAAGGGCGCCGTGGCGCCGGCTGAGACAGCACATCTGCAAAACATCGACCACGTGGAAAAGATCGGGCGCATTCCCGGCGCGCTCGATTGCAGCCAGCAAATCGTCTCCATCGATTGGTTCCGGGAAAACTTTGGTCTCGGCAATTTCCAGTCGCCGTCCAGCAGCCGGGTAATTTGGAAAAAACAAAACCTGCACCGCCGGAAAAATTTCACTGAGCGATGATCCGAGCGCGAGCCCGTCGATCCCGTCGGCTCCGAGTTGCGTCAGGAGAAGATTACATTGCTGATGACGCCGCGCCCAATCCAACGCCGCGATATCGCTCCCGACGAGCTCGCATTGGTGGCGGGTGTAACTTTTCACCATTTGCACCAGCGCCTCCCCCATTTCAGCGTCGCGGTGCACGATGAGCAATTGCATTACTGCGGGGGAGCGGTGTTGGGCGCGGGGAAAAGAGTCAAGAGTCTGGTCGGTTCGGCGCGTTTGTCCTGGAGCTGATCAATATAATAAACGCGTACGATGTAACCAAGATATTTGCGCGAACCGGCCTCAGGCGGCGGACTGGCCTTTATCGGCTTGCCTTTTTTGGCCGGATTAACCGCCGCGGCCGCGGCCGCCAGGTCCGACTCCGCCGATTTGGCTTTTGATTTCGGGCGAATGTACGTCACGGCCAGTGTTTCGCTGTTGCCGTCGGCCCAATCGTGATTGGGAGTGAGCCATTCATAGCTGACGTCGGCGTCGGTCAGCTTGATGTCGTTATCGCCGACCGTGTCATAGAAAAAGACCTGGATCTTCACCTTGGTGTGATCGATCACCGTATTCGGCCGTTTCTTGACGGCGATTCGCAACATCAGGTTCGTTTCCGAGTCCGGGTCCGGTGTTTCCGACGCGGTTACCTCGGTAATACCGAGGGTCGAACCGGCCGGAATTCCTTCGCCAGAACTGCGCACGCTCGTTGCATCAAGAGCAGAAGCAGGTTTTCCGGTATCAAGCGCTGAACCGGCGGTCGGGCCCGGAGCCGCCGGGACGCCGTTTTTCAATTTCATGTCCGCCAATTCGTAGAGCGGTCCAGCGGACGGACCGATCTGCTCGACTCTGCGCCAGGTATCGGCCGACCTCTCGAAATTCTGGATCGATTCGTAAATCATGGCCATTTCCGCCAGCACTTCGGCATTTTTCGGATCGCGCTGTGAAGCGTCTTGCAACCGTGCGAGCGCGCTCACCGTGTCGCCACTTTCCCGGGCGGCGTCGGCTTGCTTTCGCAATCGATCCGCCACGGAGACTGTCGATGTTGCCGGAGTCAGGGCCGCGTTCGGAGAAGCAACCGTTAAGGCGACCGGTGGCGCGGACGGGGCGACGGATGGAAGCGGCGCTGGCACCGCCCGCGGAGCGGCGACCGTTGTCTGTGCCGGACGCATCCGGCTGATATAATGAAAGCTCGCCGCGAAAAACTCCGCCACCGCAAAAAGGACGACCAGGATAAGCCCGACTTGAAAGCTCTTGTCGGTCCGCGACCCGGAAACAAAGGAAAGAGACGCCATGGGTGAATGATTTCTGTAGATAACTCTGCGCGGCTGTCAACTCACCTGCTAGCGGGAAATGTCGCTCTGGCTAAGCAATTGAAAACCTTCGCCGGTCAAAACCGAGATGGCGCATTCATTATCATCGACGTGAAGAGCTAGGGCAGCCTGACCGCGGGGGCGCATCAAAAGCGAATACGTAAAATGCACGTTCACCTCGGCCATGAACAGCGCCGCCAGGAGTTTGGCGAGTTCGGTCGCGACCTCTCGCATTTCCACGACCACGACCTCGCACATCCCAAAAGCGATATTGTTTTCCCGAAACAATTTTTCCACGCCCCCGGGATCGCTTACCACCACCCGCGCAATGGCGGAATCGGTGGACTCGGAAACGCTCATCGCCACGACGTGGATCTCGTGTGAGTTGAGCAATTTCACGATGTCGAGCATGGCGCCGACTTTGTTCGGCAGAAAAACGGAGAACTGCTTCACCAGTGGTCCGTCGCGTTTCGAAGTAGTTTTGGGTAAATCGAGTGGCATGGATCGGTGGATCGGCCGCTCCGCGGGCGATGTTAAACAGATGCGGCTTCGCCGCCCAATTATCATCGAGCTCGGAGAGCTCGATCCACCGCCGAGTATCTCATCGCCGACGTTTTATTGGCAAACCAATAAAGTCCGAGGTGCAAGGTCCGAGGCGGACTGGCACTGCACGGGTATCGGACTGGCATTTAAGGATTTCCAATTGCGGAATGTAAAAAGAGAGCGTTCCGTAACCGCGACGCATGGAGCCGGAAAATGAATTGATTGCGCAACGCCGCGAGAAACTAGAGGCGCTTCGTGCCCGTGGCGTGGAACCTTTTGGTCGAGCCTTTGAAACATCGGGCTCGATCGCGGAAGTTCGTCAGAAATTCAAGGAGGGCGAATCGCTTCGTGCTGGCGGCCGAATCACGGCGCATCGCGACATGGGCAAGAGCCACTTTGTCGATCTTCGAGATGCCAGCGGCCGCATTCAGGCATATTTCCATGAGAAAGAAATCGGCGCGGAGGCGATGGAGATTTTCAAACTGCTCGATCTCGGCGATTTCATCGGATTAGAAGGCACTTGTTTTTTGACCAAGACCGGCGAGCCGACGCTGAAAGCGCACAAATTCGAAGTGCTGGCCAAGGCGCTCCGGCCGCTACCGGAAAAATGGCACGGCTTGCAGGATGTCGAAGCGCGCTATCGACAGCGCTATGTGGATCTTGTCGCAAACGATGAATCGCGGAAGGCATTTCAGAAACGCATCGCGATGGTGCGCGAAATTCGCCGGTTCCTGGAAGATCGCGGTTTTGTCGAAGTGGAGACGCCGATTTTGCAAACGGTGGCCGGCGGCGCGGCCGCTGCGCCTTTCAGCACTCGCCACAAAGCATTGGGACTCGATCTTTATTTACGCATTGCGCCTGAGCTTTATTTGAAGCGCCTTTTGGTTGGGGGGTTCACTAAAGTGTTTGAATTGAACCGAAATTTTCGAAACGAAGGCGTTTCACGGAAGCACAATCCGGAATTCACCATGCTCGAAGTTTACTGGGCCTACGCCGATTTCGAGAAAATGGCGAACCTGATCGAAGAACTGATTTGTCAGGCGGCCGAGGAAATTTGCGGCTCATTGAAGATCGAACATCGCGATGCCGATGAGAAAGTGATGAGAACGATCGATCTCAAGCGGCCGTGGCGCCGCGCGCGTTATGTCGATCTTGTCCGCGAAGTGGCGGGTAAGGATTGGTTCAACATTTCCAGCGAGCAGCGGCGCGCCCGCGCGAGCGGCGAGTTCAATCTCGAGATCCTGCCACAGCTGGCCGATTTCGAAGTTACGCAGCACGTTTTTGAAAAGTTGGTGGAAGAAAAAACTTTCGATCCATTGTTTGTCACCCACTGCCCGAAGGAATTGGTGCCATTGGCGAAACAGAACGCGGCTGATCCATCGTTGGTCGATGTTTACGAACTCATCATCAACGGAGTAGAAATGTCTCCCGGTTACACGGAGTTGAACGATCCCGACGTCCAGCGACAACGGCTGTCGGAGCAGGCGGGCGAGGAAACACAAAAACTGGACGAAGATTTCTTGCTCGCGCTCGAACACGGAATGCCGCCGGCAGGAGGATTTGGTCTGGGGATCGACCGCCTGGCAATGTTGTTTACGGGCGCCGAATCAATCCGCGACGTGATTTTGTTTCCGCTTTTGAAACCAAAGCGCGACTAACACCGATTCTTGCTGTGAACCCAAGTTATTGCTTCGGCGCGCGCGAATCCTTCGCGGTTGGTGATGCAGTCGGCGAAGGAGTGGGGGATGGACTGGAATCGGATTGGGCTTTCTTCGGCTCGTCATTCTTGTCCGGTGAGAAAGTTAACCGCTTCGTTTTAAAACGCGGATCTCCCTGGTCGGCCTCGTTGCGAGTTTCATTTGCCTTTGCCGTGACACTCTCGATGGAGGTCACGCCCGAATAGAGAAGATTGCCTTGAAACTTCGGGTCCGAGCCACTGCTCTGGAGCTTTTTCAGCGAATCAACTTCCTGAACCTTTTCCTTGGGGCGAGTTTTGAAATGCAAAGGTCCTTCATCCCGAAGCATGGGATTCTCTGTTTCACTGGTCTTACCGCGATAAAGCGTGTCGTCGTTTTCGTCAGTGTTACTTTCGCTGGGTGTGGCAGTTGATTTTGCGCCGGTTGTCCCGCCGGAATCGGCGCCGGGCAGCGCGATTCCTCCGGCCGGAGACCCAGCACTTACCGGAGGGTACTGCGCGAACGCGTCTGACATTGTTCCAATCGCAAGGACAACGATCGAAAAAGCGATTGGCGATTTCATCGGGGGACGAATTACACCCGCGGGGCGTTGAAATCAACGGATTTTGCTATCAGGCGAGCATTCGCAACCCAATATTGAGTCCACCGATCAATGCGACGCCGAGCGAGAAGCTTTTCAGGACCAGTCCTTTGCCGTGTCTCAGCATCTCTCCGAGAACGGCGTGTGCGGCCAGATAGAGGAATCCGCCGCCGACGTGGGCCATAAATAGCGCCAGCCAAAACGTGGAGGTGCTCGCCAAAAACCAAAACCCGATTACTCCACCTAATAGAGTTGTGGCTTCCACCGCCGCGACCCAACCGAGTGCGCGCGCCCTTTGCAAGCCAGCGCCAATTAAGAGGCTGCCCAACGCGAGGCCTTCCGGAATCTTGTGAATACAAAGAGCAGAAAAGAGCGACCACTGACCGGCCGTGGTAACTTGCGTCTCCTGTCCGATTCCGAGCGCCAACCCGTCGGTCGTGCTGTGGATTGCCAGCGCGACAATCAATGCTGAGGCGATCTCGTTAAAATGCTTTGTCGAGTCAGCGTCAAAGTGGCTAGCCGCGCAAGCGGGACAAACGTGATGAACATATTTGCTGACGAAGAAAAAGAGCGCGTATCCGGACGCCGCCGCTAATACGACCGCCCACCAAGGAGAATTAGTTAAACTTTCCGGCAAAATCGCGAACAGGGTCACGCCCAGCAGTGTGCCGGCCGCGAAACTGATCAATGCGCACAGGGGTTTGTGAGTTAAACGCAGCGATGTGCTGATGGTTCCGCCGGCAAGCGCAAACACGTAAGCCGCCGCAACCTGCCAGAAGGTGATTTGGCCGTTCAAGAGCTTGCGACTCCCGCGGCCGCGGGATGGTCTTCCCGGCAATGCTGCGTCTCGATCGTAACGTGCACAAGTTCCTCGTGCTCGCGGAAGCGCTCTCGATAATGATCGGACGGCCTCGGTTCGTGCGCGACGATCGAAACAATGGCCGCAAATTTTCCGGCGCCGACCTGCCAGACGTGGAGATCGGTCACCATCGAATCGCCGTCGTTTTCTACCGCGCGCCGGATTTCTTCAGGCAAATCGGAGGAAAGCGGTGTGCGATCGACCAAAATGCCGCTGGTATCTCGCAACAATTGGTAAGCCCAGGAAAAAACGACGCCACTTCCGACAAGGCCCACAACTGGATCGAGCCAGCCCCAACCGAAAAACTTGCCGGAAGTTAGGGCAATAATGGCGAGGAACGTGGTGAATGCATCCGCCAACACATGCAAATAGGCCGCGCGCAGATTCAAATCGTGATGATGATCATGTCCATGATGATCGTCCGCGTGGTGGTGATGATGATCTTCCTTGAGAAGGAGAGCGCAGACGAGATTTACCGTCAGCGCAACGCAAGCAATGCCGATTGCCTCGTTAAAATGAATCGCCAAAGGAACAAAGAGACGGTGGACAGATTCGCCGGCCATGAGCAGTGCGACGACGGAGAGGACGACCGCGCTGGCGAATCCACCGAGGACGCCGATTTTGCCTGTCCCAAAACTGTATTGCTCGCTCGATGAATGCCGGCGCATGAAATAATAGGCGATCGCTGTGATGAGGAACGCGGTGACGTGCGTGCTCATGTGCCACCCGTCGGCCAGCAACGCCATGGAGTGAGAAAGAACGCCGGCCGTGATTTCGACCACCATCATTACGCCGGTGATGGCAATTACGATGTGGGTACGGCGTTCACCTTTCGTGAAGTCGCTCACGAAATTATGCGAATGCCGAAAACGGGAATGCTCAGCCAGATTCATCTCTCCAAAGATAGCGCGATCATGACAACATCAGCAAAGAAACCTGACAACAATTTATCGACGACTCTGCCGGAGCAGAGTCTGGATTGGCCTAACCAATTACGGACCTAAAGAGCATGCTTCTGCATTTTGCTCGATTTGAAGAGTCGAATGTTCAATGCCGAACTCGTCATGGAGATATTCGCAAAGCTCATGTAGGAATTTATCTCCCGCCGATCCGCCGGGCATTTCTAAGTGCACGGTCAGCGCTGTTCGGGTAGTGCTAAGCGGCCAGATATGTAAATCATGAACGGCGGCCACTCCTTTTTGCGCTTCTAAATATGTGCGAACCGCGATGGGATCGACATTGGCCGGCACGAGATCGAGCGCCATCGCGATCGAGTCGCGCAACAATCCCCATGTGCTCCAAATAATAACGGCATTAATAATGAGGCTGGCGGCCGGGTCGATCCAATGCCGGCCGGTCAAAATGATTAACCCGCCCGCTATGACCACTCCCACTGAAACCGCCGCGTCCGACGCCATGTGCAGGAATGTGCCTTGGATGTTCAGGTCATGTTCCCGCCCCGCAAAAAATAAGAACGCCGTCAAGCCGTTGAGTACTATTCCGATAGCAGCAATTGTCATTACCGTTCTGCCGCCAACTTCTCCTGGATTACTGAACCGCCGGATGGCTTCCCAAGTGATGCCACCGACGGCCACGAGCAATAAGACGGCGTTGGCGAGCGCTGCGAGAATTGATGAGCGACCGAGCCCGTAGGTTCGGCGCGGAGTTGGCCGCGTTTTACTGAGATAAACTGCGCCCCACGCCAGTAGAAGTCCGAGTACGTCTCCGAAATTGTGTCCCGCATCTGCCAGTAACGCCAGCGAATGCGCCCCAATGCCGAACACGATTTGCACAATCACGTAGGCAAGGTTCAACGTCACCCCAATCGCAAACGCCGCGCCGAAATCCTTCTGCCCATGCGAATGGTGAAGATGGGAGTCTACCCGCTCCATTTGAGCGCAAGATACCGTGATTATCGCATCAGCAAAAAGCGCAGCGACGCATCGACGACTAATTCTCCCGCAGCCGGGCGCGAATTAGGGTGTAACCGGCCACGGCGATCAAGAGCGCTCCGAAAGTGCAAACAATCGCCGCGCCGGAGGGCAAATCCCACCAGTAGGACAAAAACAATCCGGCGACTCCGCCAATGAGCGCTATGATCCAGCCGATAAACAATCGACTCCCAATTCGCTGCGCGAGATTGATTCCACAAACGGCCGGCACAATCAGGTAACTGAAAATCAGAAGCACGCCGGCGATGCGCACAAAACTCGTTACCACCAGGCCAAAAACGGCATAAAAGAGAAAATCCCACCAGCGCACGCGCAACCCTTTTTGGTAGGCGCCGTCGCGATCGTAGGAAACGAGCAGGAAATTTTTGCGGAAGACAAAATGGAAGACGCCGACCGCAACAAAGAGCGCGAACCGCTCCCAAACTTCACGCGGTGTCACGAGCAGAATATTTCCGACCAGCATATTCTTGATCTCTTCGTCGCCCTCAGCCGCGCGGCTCAACAACAAAACCGCGGCCGCAGCGGCAACGACATAGGAAATACCGATGACCGCTTCCTGTGGAATCTGACTCGCTCGTTTTCCGGTTACAGAAAAGATGGCCGCGCCAACTAAAGTGAAAGCGAGCGCGATGCCGAACGTGGTCCAGCTTTCGAGATCTAGATGGAGCAGGACGGCCAGACAAATTCCAAGTGACGCCATTTGCGCCATCGCGATATCGATGAAGATAATGCCGCGCTGGACGACGTGAAGGCCGAGATAAACCAACAGCCACGGCAAAAGGATGCAGGCCACGATCGGCCAAAACATTACTTCCCACATATTATTTGAGCGTGGCCGCGAGCCGCGAGATGAGCGTGTCGATTAACTTGGCGTAGGTGTCCGTTCCCGGAATTCCGCCGGGAAATTGCGAAAACTCGACCACTTTCGCGCCGGTCGCGCTAGCGACTTTTTCGGCGATCCGCCGATCGTGATATGGCTCGACGATCACCGCTTTGACGTGTTGCGCTTTCATTTGTGCGATCACTTCCGTCAAATGTGAAGGCGATGGCGGAATACCAGGCTTCGGTTCGAGGAAGATGTCGATGTTAATGCCGAAGCGATGCCCGAAATACGGCCACGAATCGTGATAAGCGACGACGTGCTGGTCCTTGAAAGGCAACATCGCCGCGCCCCATTCTTGCAGCTTCGCATTAATGGTCCCTTCGAACTTTTTGTAATTGCCGTCGTAAAATGCAGCGTTTGCCGAATCGAGCGCGGCGAACGATTGCGCGATGTGCTGTGCGATCGCCTTTGCGATAATTGGATCGACGGTGAAGTGCGGATTACCCAGCGCGTGCACGTCGCCGGCGGCCCGGGTCACGGTTGCCGGCACGTTCATCAGACGAATTCCCCCCGAGGCCTGAACGCGTCCAGGTTTGCCGACCTCGATTTTTGGATTGCGCGCGTTTTGCAAGAGCGGCGGCAGCCAACCGATCTCGAGTTCGGCGCCGCCGTCGATCAAAACATCGGCGTTGCGCAATGACACGACAAAACTCGGACGCGCATCGACGAAGTGCGGATCTTCGGTCGCCTTGGCAAGAACGACGATGTCGATCTTATCTCCGCCGATTTCGCGGGCGAGGGAACCAAAATCGGGAAGGGTGGCAACGACATTGAGTTTCCCGTGCGCCGTCAAGGCGCAGGCAATGGTTGCGAACAGAACTAAGGGAATTCTTTTCATGATTTAAAATTTGTGCGCGCCGTGAGCGCCGAGGATGAATTCAAACTGCAGGAAAACCGAATCAACATCGCGACCGGCCAGGAAAAACGTGTCATCGATGAAGTCGTGATTGTACTGCAAACGGATCTTGGAAAATTCGGTCGGATACCAGGTCAAGTTCGCGGAGATGCGCGACCGGGATTGTCGATCCATGTCATCGGTAAATCTCGAATCCTCGGCGTCGTAATAATCACCGCGAATTCCGGCGACCCAGCCTTTCTTGAATCCCCAGAGCACCTGCGAGTAAAGTCCCCAATCGTGAAACGTTTCCGCGACCGGAAACGATTCGTTCATGCCGCGGCCGGCTTCGAACCGACGATACATGAATTCGGTTTGCCATTTCACGAACGGGAATCCGCCTTCAGCGTTCGCGCTTTTCCATTTGTAGAGGAGGTCGCCGCCATAAATCTGCGTGCGCGCATTTCCGCCGGTCTCATTCGATCCAAACGCGCCGGAAACGCCGGCGAGCACAACCTGGGTTGGACTAAGATCGACAGAATTTTCCCAGCGCGGGATCCAGACGAAGTCCTCCAGGCCGCGCAGTTCGCGATCAGTTGTCTTGCGATCGAAAAACATTCCGCCGTCGCCCGGATTGCGAAATGAGTAACCGGTGCCGCCGCGCCCGTTTTGCACGCCGAGAATTAATTGCGAGTACCACGGAACCGGCACGATCCAGGAAACTTGTGTGCCGACGCCGCGCAAACCGTCACCGCCCAGCAAAAGCGCGTGGACAATCGGCGCGTCGGCAAAGTCCCAGGTGTGCGGGTGCGTGGGATTGATCCGGCCGAATGCGGCGAAAAATTGTCCGGCTTTGAGTTGAAGGTTGAACGGCAGACTCGTCGTTTGTAGGAACGCTTCTTCGACTTCGACATCGGTGTTGTTGTCGTTGTCGAGTTTGAAGACAATGTTGGCGAAACCTTCGAAATAGGGATCCACCGCGCCGTCGAAGGCGAGCTCGATGTTGCGCGCGTTGAAACCGCGCTGCTGCGGATCATGGTCTCCGCGCTCGATGTCACCGAGATCGCGCGCGGTCGAACCGGCGAGCGCAAACAATCCGTCGAACGAAATGTTCATATAATTCTTCCCGCCGCCGATGCTGATCGGTTGCGTCAACGAAGCGCCCGCACCGGTGCTTGAAATTGTTTCCGGCGTCGATGAAACGACCGATGTATCGCTGGTCGGAAAATTTCCGGAAACAGCGGTCCCGTTTGCGTTCACGCTCGGACTGGGTGGCGTGGTCGTTGTCGATGAAACGACAGACGCATCGTCGGTCGCGAAATGCGCACCCGCGCTCGCGGCGGGCGACGGCGATGCTGCTGCAGTAACCGGGGACGCCTCCGGAGTTGGCGATGACGAAGGCTCGCTTCCGTTCTCTTTCTTTATCGCTTGCTGGTCTTTCACTTGTTGCTGCAACTCTTTTACCGTTTCAGTCAGCGCTTGCACTTGCTGACGCAAAGCTTCGACATCAGACGATGATGCGGGCGTCGAATTTGGACTGGGTGCCAGTTGTTGTGCGAAACCGATTTCCACCGAAAAGAACGTAACTGCCGCAAAAATGAAGTTCCTCATTTCCACCTCTTGAGGAACACCGATAACATCGCGCCGACTTTTGCGCGAACTGAGACCTTCGTGCTGTTGCGTTCCGATCGGTTGCCAGATCAGCTCCGACAGCGTCAGAAATCATAAGCTACGGTGCCGTAAAATCCGCGCCGGGGGCCGAATTGCGGGGCGAAGACGCCGATACCGCTGCCATCGCGCAATTCGTAAACTTCATCGAACAAATTCGTGATATCGAATCGGATTTTGAAGCTGCCGGGGACCTTCGGAATTTTGAAATTTCGTTGAAGTGATAAATTCACAGTTGTGTAGTCGGGCACGCTCTTGGTGTTGACGAATCCTCTTCGAAGTCCACTTCCATAAAGGAGATCAGCGGCAGCTTTCCAGTCGTTCCAAGTGTAGGAAGCACCAGTCGAAGCGGTCACCCGCTGGTCGTGGTCGAGAAAGATCCAATGTTTTTTGACGAATTTGTAATCCTCCGGGCTGAAGAGGAACTGCGAAGAACTCCAATGCGTGCCGCGGGCCCATCCCCATGCCAAGTTTCCGTAAGCCGAAAACGGACCGTGATCATAATTGGTAGTAAATTCGCCGCCGTAAATTCGGCCCCGCTTGTAATTGAACGATGATTGAATGAGGGCCGCTCCAAACTGCCCTTCGTCTAGAGTCGAGTGCGAGCTTTTGTAAAAGGCATCGAGTCCGACATTCCATCCTTCCATGATTTTTTGAGTGACTCCGGCGTCGAAATAATCGGCGCGCTCGGCGCTAATGGGTGAATCTTTGGTAATGGCCGATTCGTTAGTCGTCATTGTAAATTTGGCGATTGTGCTTTGCGGGACTGCTTCCAACGGCGGGGGGGTGAAGTAACGCGCGTAACCAACGTGGAGCGTGGTCAAATCCCATGGTTTGTAAACGACGTTAAGTCGCGGACTCAACTGGTTCTCATCCGAAAACGCATTCACGAAATCCAAGCGTCCGCCAAAGTTGACCGTGACTTGGTCGAGCGGTTTCCATTCGTCCTGCAAATAGAAGCCGTAGAAGTAGCCGTACTTTTCGTGATTATCGACTTTGCGCTGCGGAGTGTGGCCAAACGCGGAATTGATTTGGTTTCCATTCACGTCCACCGGAAAGACCGAAGTAACGGTATCGACGGTGGCGTACTGCTCGGTGAAAATGAGACCGCCGCGAATCGTGTGTTCGGCGTTGAGCTTGTAACTCGAATCGAACTCCAAGCCGTTGGAAAGAATGTCGCGGTCGACCCGGGACGCGACCCCGTTAAAAATGAGATCGCCGACTTGGTCAGGACGGAAAAGAATAGAGCTATAACGATTGAATACCGACGCCTGAAAATTGAAGTCTCCCGCGTTCTTTTGATACGTGAGAATTTCGTAGGCGTTGTCTTCCGATTGGTTCTCGTTCAGTTTGGCTGAGTTAAAATTCGTCCTCCCCATGTCGTTGAACATTGGCATCTGCCCAGGGCTGTTTGGGATTTGAAAATCATTGTGGTTGTCGCCGGCCAACAGCGAAAATCGGCTGGTGTCGTCGATGATGTAAGACAAGTAAGCGAATTCTTTGAATTGATCGGTATTGTCGTGAATCGGGCTGTTGCTGCTGGTGGGATTTTCGATGCCGATCCCATCGTGCAAGTAACTTTGCAAGACGTAATAGCTAAGTTTGCCGGTCACGCCGCCGCGCTCCAGGCTTTCCACGAAGGTATCGAAACTTCCAACATAAATGGAAGCTTCGCTGTTGATAAAAGCCGCGCCGTTTTTGGTGTGAATGTCGATCACGCCGGTTTCGCGAAAACCGAACTGAGCCGGGAGCGCACCGGTCATGAGCGAGATGTTGTCGGCAAAACGCGTTGCCAATTCCGGCCCGAAGCCGGGAATGCTTTCCGGCAAAAGCACGTCGTCGATCCGGTATTGCAAATTCGCGTGCTCACCGCGGACGTGGAGCTGGCCGAATGAGTCCTGGGCCACAGCGGGGAAACGCAAAATGGTTTGATTGAATGGCGCGTTCTCGCCTTGCGCCTGCGAATCGAGCCGATCGGGCCCGATTGTGTATCGCGTTGCGCCAAGGCTCGGCACTATCGCTTCGCGCGAAATGTCGAGTTCTTGGGAAGTTACGGTGACGCTTTGCGCGCTCGCAGTTTCAGGGGTGGCCCCGGGCGACGGCGCTGGTGTCGATCTTGCAGTTGTAGTGGAAGCGGCGGGTGTTGAAACGGCTTCCTGTGCCATCGCGATGTTCGTCATCATGAACACTGCGCCGGCGAAGATTGGAAATTTTTTCATTGAGTATTCTTGTTTTCAAAGTTTGTTGATTGGTTGTGGCATTCGTATTTCAGCGAACGCCGGGTAAAAGCAGACGCATCTGCACAAATGCGAGCCGCGATTCAGGCGAAGTGGCCTAACGATTTACTCCGCGTGCAAAACGCGGCTGAATTTGTGCTCAGACCAGCGCGGGCGGCGCGTGTTCGAAAATACGAGCGAGAAGAAACACCGACTCAACCCACTGCGGATTCAGAGCCGGAATTGAAGAAAGTTGATCGACTAGAGCCGGAACGTTGACGAGCGGGGCAGCTAAAGAATGATCGTAGTTGCCGGAGGCAATCATTGTAACCGCGCAAACGTGATCCCCTCGATTTGCGTCGCGGTGAATGCGCTGGTGCAATTGTGGCGAAGCGCTCAGCGCCAGCGTCCAAAGAAAAGCTGTGCAAAGGAAAGCAGCGACAACGGCCCGGTCGCTCCTGCTGCTTCTCATCGGATGCGAGCTTCTCTCCGGCCGGCCAGTCCCGCAACATCTTTTTGCGCCGTCACCTTGGCGATGGCTTCGAATTGCCCGTTATCCACCGGGAACACTCTGATCCTTTTCCTTCTTATCTTTCGCCCAAAGATGAAACGTGTAGGTGAAAACGACGTAACCCATGATCCGTTCCGGATGATAATTCGCGAAGTAGATCGCCGGGTTAAACTGAAAATCCGGTGTGATGTTCCAGGTAAAACCGATGGTGGATGAGTTCTCTTTGCCGCTTTGAAAATCGACCTGCGCACGGAATTTGTTGTTGAAGTCGTAAGCGTACCCGAGAATCGCCTCGTTCTTGGATCCGGCACGAATCGCTCCAACGATGAACTTGTGGTGCTCGGTGTAATACCCCGCTTCGATGTACGGCTGAGGGTCGACACTCTGACGAGGTGACCAATTGATGAACCCAATCGAAAGGAGGTAAGGCTCTTTCATCAGGATGCCAAACTCGCTGGCGAGAATCTCCTCGTTCGGTTTGAAGCCTTGGAACACGGCCACTTCCGCCCATTTTGTCAGGCCGAGCTCGGCTTGGAGTTCGTAGGGATTGGCGATGCGCTTATCCTGGATTTGCAGGCTCATAGAAAGATCGCCTTCCGGTTGCAAATCCGGCGTCACGATCTGGCTCAGGCCTTTGGTGGTCGCGAATGATGAAGCGCAAATGAAAACGGCGGCGAAGGCAGCGAGGAAACTGTCGATCTTCGCGTGTGTCCGCATTGCTCAACAATTATCGCCGCCAGTGCGCGAGTCGAGCGCAGATGTTCGGATTACATGCCGCGTTGACCGAGCCATTGCACGGCCAAACGCGCGACCTGCCGCGCGTTCTTGAGCTTCAGTTTTTCTTTAATGTTGGTGCGGTGGGCTTCGACAGTTTTCGGGCTGACGCCGAGCGCGTCGGAAATTTCTCGAACTTCGTGGCCTTTGCCGATCAGCTCGAAGATTTCGAATTCGCGATCGGTCAAAAGATTCGCCGGATCGTCGGTCGAAGGCGTTTGCCCGTCGGGGCCGTTATGCTGGAGTTGCGCCGCGATCGCCGGGCTAAGATAACGTTGCCCGTTTAGTGCGTCTCGAAGTGCTGCGGCGATGTTGTCGATCGCGTCCTGTTTCACGATATAACCCATCGCGCCTGCCCGCAGCGCGCGCGTCGCGTAAAGCGCTTCTTCGTGCATGGAAAGAATCAAGACCGGTAGCTGCTGAAATTCGATGCGAATCGTTTTGGTCAATTCGATTCCGCTCGTGCCGGGCAAACCGATATCGACGATGACGAGATCGGGTTCGAGTTCTCGAATCAGCGCCATCGCATCAACCGCTGTGCTGGCCTCGCCGCAGACAGTGAATTCTTCTTTCGAATCAATCAGGCGCACGAGCCCCTTGCGTAAAACGGGATGATCGTCCACCAAAAGAACGCGCTTTTTATTTTGCTGAGCGTGCTTCGCAGACATCTCAGGCCGCCTGGCCTTCCAACCATTGCACGGCGAAGCGAGTCACCTGGCGGGCGTTCTTCAAGTTCAATTTCTCTTTGATGTGTGCGCGATGGGTCTCGACCGTCTTGGCGCTGATGTGCAGCGCGCGCGCGATCTCGTGAACGTCGCGACCTTTCCCGATCAATTCGAGGATTTCCAGCTCACGATCGCTCAATTTGTCGGTTGGATTGGCCTGATTGCTTCCGCTTGCGAAATTGGTGATCAGTTTCGCCGACATGTCGTGGCTGAGATATGGCCGGCCGGCGAGCACTTCGCGGATCGCGTTGATAACATTCTCGAGCGCCTCCTGTTTCATGACGTAACCTTGCGCGCCCGCCCGCAATGCGCGCAAAGCGTAGAGCGATTCATCGTGCATCGAAAGAATGAGCACGGGCAGCTTTTGAAATTCGGCGCGGATGTTTTTGATCAGCTCGATCCCGTTGGCACCCGGCAGGCTAAGATCGACAATGACAAGGTCGGGTTTCAGCCGGCGAATCACCGTCATGCCTTCGGCCGCGTCGCCGGCTTCACCGCAAATGTTGAAACCGTCGTCCGAGCTGTTGATCAACTGCTCGAGTCCTTTTCGAAACAATGGATGATCGTCAACAATGATGATGCGCTTTGCCTTCTCCGACTTGGAACCAGGCTTTGCGCTTTCTTTTTCCGCGGTCGCGCTCTTCACTTGATCACCGACAATGGCAGATAACACCCAACGCGCGATCCGCTTTTCTTGCGAGACTCGAATTCCAGGCGCGCGCCGATCGATTGGGCTCGGTATTGCATGATGTGAAAGCCCAGCCCATGGCCGGCCTTTGGTTTCCTGAGAAGTCCGACGCCGTTATCGGTCACGCTGAAGATGAGTTCATCCTTAACGCGGCGCACTTCCAAAACAATTTGAGTGGCGCGAGCGTGTTTATTCGCGTTGATCAGTGCTTCGCGCAAAATCCGATAAAGCTGGGAGGCGACTCTGTCGTCTTCGATGTTGAGCTCAGTTTTTATTTTAAGACGACATGGTGTCTTCCAAATTTTCCGTTCCACCATGTTTCTCAGCGCCGGCACGAATTCGGGCGCGCCAATCTCTTCCTTGTGTAGACCGCGGGCGATATTGCGCGCATCCATGACTGAGCTATTGATCAACTGGGCGATTTTTTCCAAATCCTCCTGGTGTACAACCCGATGATTGTTGAGTCGTAGTGCGGTGGCACGGACCAGGAACCCGATCGCGGTCAATTGCTGGCAAAGTCCGTCGTGCAATTCCTGACCGAGGCGTTCTTGCTCGCGGTCGCTAATCTCGAGAATCTGTCCTTCCAGCCCTTTTCGACGCATAATTTCATTTTCCAGTTCGGCGTTGGCGGCGCGCAGTGCTTTGGTGCGTTGCTGGACAAGATTTTCCAACATCTCTTTCGATCGTTTTAATTCCGCTTCGGCTTTTTTGAGGGCGGTGACGTCATAAAGGCAATTGATCGCGCCTATGATTTCGTCGCGGCGGTTTTTCAAGACGCGGGGAGCAGGAATGACGTGTCTTCGCTCTCCATTTGGGCGTTCCACGACAATTTCCAAATCCTTCGGTCCCAATTCTTCACCGTGTAAAGCTCGCGCCATCGGGCAGTCTTGATGAGGCATCGGGCGCCCGTCCGGATAGTAAATCTTATACGAGCCGCAAAACCTTGGCTCCGCCCCGTTTCGCTCCGGTTCGCGCCCCCATAATTCGACGGCGCGACGGTTATATTCATGAATGACTCCGTCGGCATCGCAGGCATAAACGGCCACCGGAACGAGGTCGAACAAAATGCGATACCGTTCTTCCGAGCGCCGCAGGGCCAGCTCGGTTCGCTCGCCTTTGGTTAGTTCGACTATTTCGAACTCGCCCTTTCCACGGCGCACCTTCGCCGCTGATCGCTTCGGCCGCTCGTTCCTTCGATCGAACCCGTCACGTCGAGCGCCGTTCGTTCCAGTACGACGTCGACTATTCGATTTACGCGTGCCGCCAGCCGCGACTTTTTTTTTGTTCATAACCTGGAACAAATCGCCCGAAGTCGTGATCTTACTCGTAAAAGCCTTCCCTCGAAAGGCAAAAAAGGCGCCTGATCGGAATAGGGATATTCGCGGAGCATCGAATAAAAATAATTCTCGTGCGTCTGATTGTTCCTCTGCGGCACGCTGCCGCGCGGAGCACTTAAAACCTTAGAAATGAACTGGATTGCTTTTACATGGAGCGGCTGTAGACACGGGGAGGCGGTCCTCTGATGCGCAAGCTTGCCAACCTGATTGAAACCGAACTCGAGAGACAGGAGATTTGCGCGGTTTACAATTCGCAGCTTGCGCGGCTGTGGCCTCGGCGCATGAGCGCAGGCAAGCGGAAGCAACAGATCAAGCGCTTCGCCAGGCAGCACGAACTCGCGGTCACGTTTTACGATGTCGGGTTGTGCGCGATTTTCGAGAAAGCAAAAGCCCCTGCGCAGGGCGCGAGAAGGATATTGGTGCTTGACCGCGATGGCCATGTTGGCCACGAACGCGCAAAACCCTCGCGCAAGCGGCGCAACTGAGACTCGCCAGCTCGCCTCGGAGAAATCGTTTAATCGAGAGTTTCTTAACGCCAGGGAATTATCCCGCTACGCGGGCAGTTATTGGATTGACGCTCCATGAGATTATTTGGAACGCTCGCTGCTTCACGGTCCGATTCATGGGAAGATGTCGATCTTGCACAGGCAGAATAGACCCTTATCGCCGGCCGCTCTTGCTGCTGCTGCTGCTGGCTGGTTGTGTCTCATTCGCGCTGCCGCTTCGCGCGCAGAACCTTGATCTCACTCCAACCCTTTCGTCGTTGGCAGCGCCCTTGCCGGCCGACGACACTCCCACCGGTAATGGTCTGATCACGGGTCAATTCGGGCCAAACCATGGTCCATTTGATTACGCACTCCATCTATCCATCCGAGGGGCCTATGACGACAACATCGGTCTGACTCACATGAATCGGCTGGACGATTGGTTCGTCCTGATTCAACCGAGTCTGATGGTGGGCATCGGCGATGTCGCGAAACAGGAGACATTTCTGATGGTCAACTATCTGCCGAACATTTATCGATATGATGACCACAACGAATTCGATTCGGATCAACATTTTATCAGAGTGGTGGGAGGCTATAAGACGAGCAACCTGACGTTGAGATTGAGTCAGGACGTGGCGATTCTAAATAATATCGTGCTCGCGGCCGCAACCGAAGAGCGATCAGGTCTTGGGACTACTAACGGTCGAACCGACCTCGATATTTACAACACCAACCTGAGCGCAAACTATAACATGACGCCGCGCGATTTTATTTTTGCCGAGCTAAGGATGAACAGGACGGAATATGCGCGCCCTCTGATCAGTTCAGAGCTGTATGTAGCCGATCTTTATTTGAATCACGGTTTTAACCAGAGTCTCGTGCTCGGTATGGGCGTCGAAGGGGGCTATAACGCGGTGGATTTTCCCACGCCTAATCAGACGATGGTGCGGACTAACGCCCATCTCAATTACACTCCAGGCAAAGAATTCACGCTCGATATCATTGCCGGCGAAGAGTTCCGGGATTTTCAAAACATCGCGCGCCGAACTTATACGACTCCGGTCTTTGCGATCTCCGCAACCTATTCTCCATGCGATAACACCAAGCTCGTTTTCGGGGCGAGTCGGCAGATTTACAACTCGGCGGCGGCTGCCGTGTTCGGAATGGGAACGGGTGGGGCCACTGCGCTTACCGCGCAAGATTACGTCGATACAAGTGTGAGCGGGATGATACGAGAGCGCGTGTGCAAGCAGTTATATCTAACGATGCTGGCTGGCTACGAGCATGTCGAATACTTCAATACAATCGACTTGCCGATGCCTCTCCGGACGTTGCGCGACGATTATTTTTATGTGCAACCTTCCGCCGATGTTTTGCTGACGCGCTATTGGTCGTTTGGCGGCTATTATCTGCGCCGGCAAAACTCCGGCTCGATATCCACCGTCGACTTCTATAGCAACGAAGTCGGCCTGCGGACGACGATCAAATTCTAGCGCGGTTACAAGACGCGATTTCCGCGCGTGCGCGGTGCGGTCAATCCGATCAGGCTGCGCTCAACCTTGAGTTATAAAGTCCGCGCCTAAGCGCATGAGACGGCGGGCGCAAACCCGCAAGATATTGGGCGTCAAAAGCGCGAAGCGCCCCTTCTACCGTTGGACCGATGCCGACAATTCCTTCTTCGACACTCGGACCCATGAGCGCGATCCAAAGATGACTGCGAAGAAACAGACGCGGCCGGCGCGCGGCCGACGGACTGCCCGGATGCGCGGCGCAATAAAGTTCCATCCGCTTCATTGCCGCCGCCGTCGAATCGAGAAAATGTTCCCCATTTGACCTACGTCCGTTGATCGTCTTCATCTCACCTTCAAAACGCGCAACTCGCTTTACGTGGATGTGAGTTTTATGGAAAAAGAAGCGGCGCCGATTTGTTCGCAGCGCTTGGGAACTTGATTTGCCTCGTAATGAGCAACCTCGCGCCACTGATCATCAGATTTTTACCGATAACTGGATTCGCCATTCGTCTGATTGTCGCTACTGCTCGCGACTGCCATTCTTCGCCGCGATGCCACTGTTCGCTCCAATCGAACTCTCCGGCGCGGAAAAGATCGAGATTCTGCAGCGGCTCGATCGCTACCGAAAATGGCGATCACTTGACGAGAAGCGTTACTGTCTTGCCTGCGGTCAGATTATTGAAGGTCGCGAAATTCTGGTTGTTGGCGGCACGCGCGGCACCGGACCGCTGCGCTTGGTCTGTCCGACTCACAACTGTCATTCCATCCCCATGGATTGGGTAATTCCAACCGATGAAGTGCTGGCGCGGATGTCGATGTTGGAAGCGGAGGACGACTCTTTGCCGTCAACAGCAGCCGCACGGCCGCGCCAAAAGTTTGCAGCGCGTCTGCGCAAATTCGCGATGCAGTTTCGCCCCGCGGCCTGAGCGGCGTTTCGCCAAGTCCAACGCGTCTAAGGATTTGACCTACCATTCAACCGGTGCTTGCCCCGATTGCGCGCACGAGGCCGATTTTCCATTGTTGGAGCTACGCAAACAAGCGTGATGAAAATGGAGCGGCAAAACTCGTTACGGAAGAACTTATGTTGAATCCAACTTTGCAGTACAGCAACGGTGCAACGGTGTCCGATGAAGCACTCATGGAAGCCATCACCGATCATCGACCGGAGGCGCTGAACGAATTTTATTCGCGCCACGGCGGCAGACTCAAATCCGTCATCGGCAACGTCGTGCACGAAGAAGGCGACGCCGACGATGTGTTGCAGGACATCCTGTTGCAGATTTGGCACGAGGCCGATCACTATTCCCCGAAAGCCGGCAAGTTGCTCGGCTGGGTGGTTACCCTGGCACGCCGGCGCGCGATCGATCGGCTTCGTCGGAAGCAGGCTTACTGTCGCGCGAAAGAACGTTACCAGGAGCATATCGAACAGCCGGCCTCGGTGCAGGACAATCACTCCGGCGATGACATCTCGCGCTCCGACTTGCGCCATTTTCTTCATCGGCGACTGAACGTCCTGCCGCGCCATCAACGCGAAGCGCTTGAGCTCGCATTTTTTGCGGGAATGAGTCACCGCGAAATCTCGGCGGTAACACGCGCGCCGCTCGGCACGGTCAAGACACGGCTGGAACTCGGTCTACAAAAGCTGACCCAGTCGCTCAGACCACTCCGGCACAAAATCTAGAATTTTAGGGCGCTGGGAGCTCCGTCAAACACGGCCTCAGGGAAAATCGGAGCTCCCGGCAGGGCTTTTAGCCAAATCTCCGACACCTTGTCGATCTTTTATTCGCAAAAACCGGGATGTGTTTGGCGACTGAAGATTTCCATTGCTGTGTTATCTTCATGGAAATGGATACGCCTCAAATCACTGCTTACCTGAAAACATATTGCGGCTGGAGCGCCGGCGTTCGGGCCGTGTTGGCGAAATACAATTTGCCCTACACCGAAAAGGACATCATTCAAAACCCGGCCTTTCGTTGGGAAATGGAAACGAAAAGCGGTCAGCCGCTTTCGCCCTGCATCGAGATCAATGGCAAAATGCTGCCCGACGTCAGTGGCGAAGAAGTCGAAAAATACTTGATCGACAATCAGCTGGTGCAGGCGAGCGCCTCGCAAACCGACGTCCCATTAAACGCGCCGTGCCCGACTGAAGTCCACGAGGGCCAGGTAAAGCTGAACTTTTAACTTACGTCGGAGCTCATCCTCACGCGCAACAACTGGATGCAATAGTGCCAGTCCGGCTCGGACCACGTTGCTATTCTTCCGACTCGGTTTCGGGATCCGGCTTGAGCCCTTCTTCCTCCATTTTCCGGAGGACGTCGCTCATGTCGTCGACTTCGTCCCAAACTTCCTGGCTGACGTAGATCGGCGCTTTCTGCTGCGTAGCCATCGCGATGCAGTCGCTCGGCCGCGCGTCCAGTTCGATAATTTTCTTCTGCTGCAATTCGTTTTCCGCACGAACGATCGCTCGCGCGTAGTAGGTCGCATTTTTCAGGTCGTTAATGATCACGCGCTCGACTTTCGCCCCCAGCGCCGTCATCAGGTGGGCCATCAAGTCGTGCGTTAGCGGACGCTCCTTGGCAATATCGCGCATGAACATTGTGATCGCGCTCCCGACTGTTTGATCCACATAGATAATGAAAACCTTGTCGTTGTTCCCAATGAAAACCGCGCACCCGCCGCTGGTTGGCAACACTGCGCGGACCTGCACCTCAATCACCGTTTTGTTCATCCCCGCGCGAACGTTATCCGTGCGCGCCGGAAAAACAAGCGGCCTGAAAAAATGTGAATAAGTTTTTCGAAGATTCTTGCATGTTCGGCGTGCTCAATCATTGTGCGTTCTGCGGCTGGGCGCCGCGCGCAAGAAGAGATGAAAGACTGGGACATCGAGTCCGCGATCGCAACCTACAATGTCGATGGTTGGGGCGGCGGCTATTTCACGGTCAATGCCGAAGGCAACGTTATTGCCAAGCCGCTTCAGGAAAATGGCGGCAGCATCAACCTTCTCGAAGTTGTAAACGAGGCCCGCAAGCGGGGACTCAGTTTTCCGCTTGTTATCCGCTTTCAGGACCTGCTTCGTCACCGCGTCGAATCGGTTAACCTCGCATTTCACAACGCGATCACTGAGTTCGGCTATCGCGGTCAGTATCGCGGCGTTTTTCCAATCAAGGTGAATCAGTTACGCGAAGTCATCGAAGAGATTGTCGATGCTGGCCAGCAATTTCATTTCGGACTGGAAGCTGGCAGTAAACCGGAACTCGTCGCCGCGCTCGCGATGCACAAGGACGCGGAAAGCCTGATCATCTGCAATGGTTACAAAGACCAGGCCTTCATTCGGATTGCGCTTCTCGGCCGCAAGCTTGGCAAACTGGTTGTCATCGTCGTCGAGAAACTGGAGGAGCTGGAACAAACGATCAAAGCTGCGAAAGAAGTCGGCGTCGAGCCGGTCATCGGGATTCGCGTTCGGCTCCACAGTAAAGGTTCCGGGAAATGGTCGCCGAGTGGCGGTGAGCACGCCAAGTTCGGACTCGACACAACTAATCTTGTCGCTGCGAGCCAAATGTTAAAAGACGCGGGCTTCGCCCATTGTCTCAAGCTGATTCATTTCCATGTCGGCTCGCAGGTCCCCGACATTTCTACCATCAAGCGCGCAGTCCGCGAAGCCGCGCGCTATTACGCAAAATTAGCGAAGCTCGGTCACGACCTCGGGTATCTCGATGTGGGCGGCGGTCTCGGCGTCGATTACGACGGATCGCGCAGCGATTTCGATAGCTCGGCCAATTACTCGCTCGAGGAATACGCCAACGACGTTGTCTGGAACATCATGGACGTGTGCGATTCCGAAGGTGTCCCGCATCCGGCCATTGTCAGTGAAGGCGGGCGCGCCGTGGTCGCGCATCATTCCGTGCTGGTGATGGAAGCTTTCAGTTCGATTGAGAAAACGGTCCCGCGGTTGAAAGTCGAGGCGACCGAAAAAGATCACAAGCTGGTCGGCGACATTCTTGATGTGAAACAGCGTCTCAAGCGCGGCAATCGCATCGAGAGTTTGCACGATATCCAGCAGATCAAGGAAGAAGCGCAGGAAACATTCAATTTCGGCCAGCTCGACCTCGAATCGAAAGCGAAGATCGACACCCTCTATTGGCAGCTTGCCCAGCAAATCGTTAACATGCATCGCGGTCTGCGTTACGTGCCCGACGAAGTGAAGGAACTCGAGACTTCTCTTAGCGACCAATACATCTGCAATTTTTCCGTCTTCCAATCGCTCCTCGACCACTGGGCGCTCGGTCAACTGTTTCCAATCATGCCGATTCATCGGCTGACGACGCCGCCGGACCGGCAGGGGACCATCGTCGACATTACCTGCGACTCCGACGGCAAAGTTTCCAAGTTCACCGATCTTCAGGACGTTCGCGATACGCTCCCGCTTCATCGCATCATCCCCGGCGAAATTTATTATCTCGGCGTATTCATGGTTGGCGCCTACCAGGACATCATGGGCGATCTGCACAATTTGTTCGGTCGCGTCACCGAAGTGCACGTCTTCCTCGATCCGGACGAGGAATCGGGTTGGTACATCGAAGAAGTCATTGCCGGCAGCACCATCGGCGAAGTGCTTGCCATGACGCAGTGGGACAAAATCGAATTGATGCGGTTGTTGAAAACGCAGGTCGACGCTGCCATCAAGACCGATTTTCTGAAGCCGAATGACGCGATGAAGCTGCTCTCCGATTACGAGCGGCTTTTGCAGGAATACACTTACCTCTCGCTCAACGGCACGAAGCTTGTTCCGCAGCCGGGCAACTGGCTGCCGTTAAGTTGAGCTTCGCGCGACAAAATCGCTGATCGCTTTCGCGATTTTTTGATCGACGTCCTCCTGCGTCTCGTTCCCAAGATCTTTTTTTCTGACGAGCAGGGAATGATCGCCGCCTTCGACAACGTGCAGAAGATTCGGCGCGCTCATTTTCAATCGAACCGATTCGAGCAAGTCCAGCGGACAAAACGAATCGCGCGTGCCTTGGATGAAAAGAATGGACGTGTGCAGATCGCGCAGGACTTGATCGCGCAATTTCGCGCGGTCGCCCATCGCGCAAAGCGGATAGCCGAGACAGACGAGCCCATTCACCTTTTCTTCCAAAGCGACGTGACAACCGATGCGTCCGCCCATGCTCTTGCCGATCAAAGTGATTGGGCCGGACGTTTTCGCGCGCGCTTCGGCGAGAGCCTGTCGATGCGCGGCGATTAATTGCGGTAAACGATCGGGACGCTTCCGTCCTTCGCGCATGTAGTCGTAGTCGAACGTCTCAACGTCGCCGAGTTGCGTTAGTCGCTGCTTCCAAGACTGCATCCAGGGATGCGATGACGGCGCGCCCGCGCCCGGCGCGAAAAGAAAAAGGGGTTTCACAGATACGATGTCGATCTTGCCTGAAAGCGAAAGAACAACTAAAACATCACCCTCAATATGGCTGACGTAAATCGACGGCTGGACTCCGCCGCTTAACTCTCCTTTCGGTCATGCTTTTTAATTCGCTCACTTTCGTCGCCTTTTTTATAATCGTCGTCACACTTTATTGGAGTATCGGCTCCTGGACGGCGCGAAAAAATCTGCTCGTCGTCGCCAGTTACCTTTTTTACGGCGCCTGGAATCCGCCCTTTGCCGCGCTTCTTTTCTCAACCACCGCGATGGATTTCTGGCTCGGCCGGCAAATTGCCAAAGCGAAAGAGCCCCCCGGGAAGCGCCGGTGGCTGGTCGCGAGCATTTGCATGAATCTGAGCATGCTCGGTTTCTTCAAATACGGAAATTTTCTCCTTCAGAATTTCCAATGGCTGCTCGCCCGCGTCGGCGTCATCTATCAACCGCCGCATCTAGACATTCTGCTCCCGGTCGGCATTTCATTTTACACTTTCCATTCGCTTTCTTATACGCTCGACATTTATCGCGGCGTTTTGCAGCCAACGCGATCGCTGCGCGATTTTATTCTCGCGGTTTCATTTTTCCCACAGCTTGTTGCCGGTCCGATCGTGCGTGCAGGCGATTTTCTTCCGCAACTGGTCAGACCGCAGCCACTGCGCACGGGTCAATTTCTCTGGGGGCTGGCGTTGATGACTCTCGGATTGTTCGAGAAAATCGTTCTCGCCGACACGTTGCTTTCCGGCTCGGCCGATCGCGTTTTCGGTTATGCCGGCCCTCTGGTAGCGCTTGATTCCTGGGCGGGCGTGATCGCGTTTGCCGGACAAATCTTTTTCGACTTCGCCGGTTACTCGACCTGCGCCATTGGTGCGGCCTTAACTCTTGGGTTTCATTTGAAGGACAACTTTCGTTTTCCCTACGCCGCGATTGGTTTCTCGGATTTCTGGCGACGCTGGCACATTTCGCTTTCAACGTTTCTGCGCGATTACCTTTACATCCCGCTCGGAGGCAATCAGGTCCGGCCGTTTCGCGCCGCGCTAAACCTTGTCATTGTCATGTTCCTCGGCGGCCTTTGGCACGGCGCCGCCTGGACCTTTGTCGTCTGGGGTTTGTTGCACGGCTCTTATTTAGTGATCGAGCGCGTCTGCCGAATTCTCTTCGAGGACAAAGCATGGGCGAATAATCTCGCCACGCGGATTTTGGCCGGCGTCGCCACCTATGCGTCGGTTTGCATCGCCTGGGTTTATTTTCGCGCATCTGATTTCACGATCGCGAGTCGAATGCTCGGTGGAATGTTCGGACAGCACGCGCATGGAGATGCGATTCTTTCCACGCGCGAGATGCTTCAAATCGCGCTCGTCACGCTTGGCATGATCTCAGTGCACTGCTCGCTGCGTGACAGTAATATCGAAACAGCAGTTGCACGTCTACCCCGCTGGGTCGTGACCGCCGCCTGGGCCCTGATGGCCTGCGCAATTATTCTTACTCAAGGAGCTAGTAATGCCTTCATTTATTTCCAATTTTAAGAAACGGCTTCGATTGCCGCGGATGTTTTTCCGAAAACCAACTCGGGAAGAGCAAGTCCACGGCGGCCCGCCGCTCGAATTCGAGCGGCCGATTCCGGTGGTGCCGTGGCGCGGAATGACCGTCGTCGTTGTTCTTGTTGTCGTAGTCGCGACAGCGGGATGGGAATTGTACTGTCGCTCAATCGGTTACGGTCCGACCCTTAACGATAACGAAGATCTGTGGACACTGAGACGGCGAAGCGTCACTCCGGAGTCGCTTGTAATCGTCGGAGATTCGCGCGGCTGGTTCGACGTTGATCTTGATGAATTCCAGAAAGGCCTCGGCAAACGTCCAATCCAGCTTGCCGGCGGGGGCATGTGCGGCTTTCCCGTTCTTGCCGACCTTGCGAACGATCAAAGTTTCCACGGCACAATCATTTGTAGCGTTGTTCCACATATATTTTTCGCGCCGCCGGGTTCACCGCCGATGGAGCGCGGCGAAAAAGCGGTGAAGCGGTTTCATTCGCAAACCCCAGCCCAACGCGCGAGCCAGTACCTCGCTTTTCCGTTGGAAGAGCGTGTTGCGTTTCTCAAGCAGGAGGAGCTGACTCTCGACGATTTGTTGAAACGTTTGCCGATTCCCAATCGCCCCGGAGCGCTCGTTCCGCCACGATTTCCGCCCTATTTCGGGACCCTTGATCGCGAGCGGCGCGCTCGGATGATTGAAGCGTGTGCCGATCCAAACGGAGAATTGGCGCGACGAATTCAGCAAATTTGGATCCCGCTTTTCACACCGCCACCTCCGCCGACTTACATTCCGAAAGATGTGTTCATGGCGAAAATTGGGGAGGCGATCGGAGGTCGCTTCCACGACATCACCACGGCAGTGGAGAAAATTCGGTCGCGTGGCGGCAAGATTGTTTTCGTCCGATTTCCGCACAGCGGCGGCTTGAAAGAATTGGAAGATCGCGACACGCCGCGCGCCCAAACCTGGGACCCGCTTCTAAAAATGACCGGCGCGCCGGGTATATACTATTCAGATTTTCCGGAGCTCTCCGGTTTCAATTGTCCGGAATGGTCGCACTTGTCCGCCGGTGATTCGGTCGAATTCAGTAAGCGTCTTGTTCCGCATTTGCGCGAGGCGTTAAAGTTGTAGGTTTGGCCAGGTTTGTTGAAGGCTTGGAGCACCTCATCTATTTAGATGAAGATGATTTCGCCGACTCCGATCAAAGCCGCATTGCAAAGTGCCGTCCCGAAGGATGGAATTCAGGTTCAGGGATGGGTGCGGACCCGGCGCGACTCGAAAGATTTTTCGTTTATCGAGCTGAACGACGGTTCGTCACTGCGTAATCTTCAGATCATCGCGCGCAATTCGTTGCCGAATTACGACGAGATTCAAAAACTGACCACCGGCGCTTCGCTTCGCGTCGGCGGGGCGCTCGTCGCCTCGCAAGGCAAAGGACAAAAATGGGAGTTGATCGCGGACAAGATCGACATCGTCGGTTCGGCGGACGATTCCTATCCGCTCCAGAAGAAAGGACACACGCCAGAATTTCTTCGCGAGATCGCGCACTTACGTCCGCGCTCGAATCTGTTCGGTTCCGTATTTCGCGTTCGTAGCCGGCTCGCCTTTGCCATTCACCAGTTTTTCCAGGAGCGGGGCTTCGTTTACGTTCACACGCCGATCATCACCGGCAGCGATTGCGAAGGCGCCGGCGAATTGTTTCGCGTCTCGACGATCGATCTCAAAAATCCGCCGCGGAAAGGCAGCGAGATCGATTACGCGAAGGATTTTTTCGCGCGCCAGACTTATCTCACGGTCAGCGGCCAGCTCGAAGCCGAAGCGTTCGCCTGCGCGCTATCCAACGTCTACACGTTTGGTCCGACATTCCGCGCCGAAAACTCGAACACGTCACGCCATGCCAGCGAATTTTGGATGATCGAGCCGGAAATGGCGTTTTGCGATTTGAATGGCGACATGGACCTGGCCGAAGAGATCGTGAAATGCCTCATTCGCGACATTCGGGAAAATTGTCCGAACGAGATGGAACTGTTTTCCAAGTTCGTGGACAAAGAACTTCTTTCCCGCCTCGATTTTGTTCTCGAGCGCCCGTTCCAACGCACGACCTACACCGAGGCTGTCGATCTTTTGAAGAAGAGCGGCGAGAAGTTCGAGTTCCCGGTTGAGTACGGATTGAATCTGCAATCGGAGCACGAGCGCTGGCTGACCGAAAAACATTTCAAATGTCCGGTGACCGTTTTCAATTTTCCGAAAGAGATTAAACCATTTTACATGCGTTTGAATGACGACGGAAAAACCGTCACCGCGATGGATCTGGTTGTTCCGGGAATCGGCGAGATCGTCGGCGGCAGTCAGCGCGAGGAGCGCCTCGATGTTCTCCAGGAAAATATGCGCCGCCACAAAATGGACCCGGCAGATTACAAATGGTATCTCGATCTTCGCCGTTACGGCACGGTGCCGCATGCCGGTTTCGGTCTCGGCTTCGAGCGAATGCTGATGTTTGTCACCGGCGTCTCGAACATTCGCGACGTGATTCCATTCGCGCGCACGCCCGGTAGCGCCGAATTCTAATTAATCACCCTGACGGACCGCATCGGCGAACGCGGCGTTGCCGGATTTTAAGTCCAGCTCCGCTTCTTGCGCCGTTCCAAAAACTCGCGCTCGGGTTTCATCGAAGTCCTTTTCCCAGCGCGCCACCACGACGGTTGCGAGACAATTCCCGATTACGTTTACAGCCGTGCGCCCCATATCCATCAATTCGTCTACGCCAAAAATAATTGCGACACCGATTGGGCCGAGTCCTCCCGGAATAAATGAATTCAGGGCCGCGAGTAAGATCACCAGCGACGAACGTGGCACACCAGCGACGCCTTTCGATGTCAGCATGAGCGTTAACATCATCGTGATTTGGGCACCGACACTCATGTGCCAAGCCGAAGTTGTCTCGGCGGCTTGCGCGACAAAAACGGACGCCATTGCGAGGTACAAAGTCGATCCAGTGAGATTAAATGAGTAACCGGTCGGCATAACGAAGCCAACGATCGCCGGCGGTACGCCGAACCGTTCCATTGCTTGCATTGCTTTCGGCAACGCCGATTCGCTGCTGGTGGTAGCGAACGCGAGCGCCGCCGGTTCGCGCACCGCGCGGAAAAATTGTCGAAGCGGAATTCGCGCAAGCCAGATCACGATTCCAAAAACGACGACGACAAAAATGATCAGCGCGACGTAAAGCGAGAGAATCAATTTGCCCAGATTTACCAACACACCGGGACCTTGCGTCCCAATCGTGTGCGCCATCGCCGCGCCGACGCCGATCGGTGCGAACATCATCACGTAATTTGTGAACTTGAACATGATTTGCGCAAGGCTTTCCATCGCGCGCACGATCGGTTGGCCTTTTTCGCCGACAGCGGAAACCGCAAGCGCGAACAACACGCTGAACGCGACGATTTGTAGAACGTCGCCCCGCGCCATCGCGTCGATGATGCTCGAGGGAAACGCGTGCACGATTGTTCCCGCAAAAGTTTGCGGATGCGTTTGCCCGATCTGTTTGACGATGTCGATGTTTTCGGTAGCGAGCGTCACGCCCGCTCCCGGTTTCGTGAAATTCACCACCGTCAGCCCGATGAAAAGTGCCGCAGTGGTGGCGATTTCGAAAAAGATCAGCGCTTTGATTCCCATCCGGCCGACTTTTTTTAACGCGCCCGCGCCGGCAATACCGACAACAATGGTGGAGAAAACCAGCGGCGCGATGATCGACTTGATCAGATTGATGAAAATGTCGCGCAGGAAATAAACTTTATTACCCCAATCGGGCTGCAGCCATCCAATGAGCGCGCCGCCGACGAGCCCGATCATGATCTGCGTCGTCAACGACGGGCGGTACCACCGCCGGCGAGTTGGATTCTCCGAAGGGAGCTGCATCTCTTCCGCAGATTGAAGATGAATCAGGAAAGCAGGAAAAGAGGAAATAAGACGATTTCATGCTCTTCTCTTTTCCTGCTTTCTTGCTTTCCTGATTAGAATCTCTTTCCTGGGTTCTTGGTTTCCAGATCTAAGTCTTCTATGTTTCTGACTCATCTCGAATGCACCGCCTGCGGGTTGCGTCACGATTGTTCGCGGTTGCAAAATCTTTGCACCGCCTGTCAAAAACCATTGTTCGCCATCATCGATCTCGCCGCGGTGGGGAAACTTGACTGCTTTAAGCAGTCAAGTTGGAGCGACGCTTTGCGAGCTCGCGAGAAATCGCTCTGGCGGTACCGGGAACTGTTGCCGCTGCCCAAAAACGCCGAGCCGATTTCGCTCGGCGAAGGCGGAACACCGCTTTTGCGCGCGAAAACGTTCGCCGACGATGTCGATCTTTGGATCAAGGATGAATCGCTTAACCCAACCCAGAGTTTCAAAGCGCGCGGGATGAGCGTGGCCGTTTCGATGGCGAAATATCTTGGCGCGAAAAAACTCGCCGTCCCGAGCGCGGGAAACGCTGGCGGTGCGCTCGCCGCCTATGCCGCGCGCGCTGGCCTCGAAGCGCACATCTTCATGCCGCGCGACACGCCGCGCGCGAACATCATCGAATGCCGCGAGCTCGGCGCGCACGTGACGTTGATTGACGGACTGATCACTGACTGCGGTGCCGAGATCGCGCGCCGCAAAGAGAAGGAAGGCTGGTTCGATCTCTCCACCCTGAAAGAGCCGTATCGGATTGAAGGCAAAAAAACGCTCGGTTACGAAATCGCCGAGCAACTGAACTGGAAATTACCCGACGTCATTCTTTACCCAACCGGCGGCGGCACCGGACTGATCGGAATGTGGAAAGCGTTCGACGAAATGGAAACGCTCGGTTGGATCGATTCGAAACGGCCGCGAATGTTTTCGGTTCAGGCCAGTGGTTGCGCGCCGATCGTGCGCGCGTTTGAAGCCGGCGAAAAATTCGCCGCGGAATTTCCGAACGCACACACGGTCGCTTCCGGTTTGCGCGTCCCGAAAGCAATCGGCGATTTTTTGATGCTCCGAATTCTTCGCGACTCGAATGGCGGCGCGATTGCCGTTAATGACGACGAAATGATTCGCATGGTTCGCGAAGTCGGTTCCAAAGAAGGTTTATTTGTCGCGCCAGAAGGCGCGGCTTGCTTCGCCGCGCTCAAAACGCTTCGCGCGTCCGGAAAGATCGACGCCAACGAACGCGTCGTGATTTTCAACACCGGCTCAGGGATCAAATACCTCGAATGCTTCGAGTGAGGCGGATCGAGCAGTCTCGAATGCCAGTCCGGCTCGGACCTCGATGTCAGCTAGGCGGCGAAGCCATATTAATCTAGCATCGCCCGCGGAGCGGTCGATTCACCTTCAGGGGCGATTCTCCGTAAAGGCGCGGGAAAGCGTCACACAATTGTAACAAAAATACCTATTGGTGACGCATCCGGTCAGCGCGGGAAATCCGATGAGTATGGAAAATTGATCCTCATTGGCCGGCGAGTCCGGGCAGGGACGATATAGTCTCAGAGGGTCTAATCAACACCAACCAGCCGCGGTTTTTCCAGGGCGCGCGGCAAAGCAAAAGGAACATCATTATGCAACAGCATTATAAGCTAGTAGTCCCCGGAATAATCCTGGCGTTGGCGATCTCAGCGTCGCCGTTCGCGTTGGCACAAAGCAGCGGCAACTTCACCGCTTCGATTTCACAGACGCAATGCACCATCAACACGACGCCAGGACAGAATGGCGGCGCTCTGATGCCCGGCTCGAGCACTCCCACTATGATGCTCGATACCTACATTAAGACGCCAAATTCGGAGTTCACGACGTTGCTGATTACACCATCGTTGGTGACCGGTCTCTTCAACAACACACAGATCACGGGCGCAATGGAAAGCTCCGCCAATTCGGCCGCGGTGAAAATATTCGTCACGCTTGATGGTAAGCCAGTGGCACCGGCGAGCACCGCCAGCCCTGGCATCATCTATGACGAACGTTTTCAACAGCTCAGCAGCAATGTCTTTGACTCGATTGCGGGCTGCGCCATGAACAACAACTGCAATATTGATCTCGTCACGAGCACGCTGGCGGCGCACGGCTTCAACTTTGTCGCGCCGAATGTGGGAGGTGGTAATCATCACCTCGTTGTGTCGTGGGATTTTGAGTGCACCAACAACGGGACGACCGCACCCTGTAGCACGGCTTACACCACCAATACTGCCGGGGCTTGCGCCGGACCCGGCTCGGTGACCGTCACCCAAGTCAAAGCGTTTAGTCAGTCCGGCGGCATTACGGTCGGACCGTAATCCTCGCAATCTCTTCGGTTTCCTCTCCCGCGCGCTGCGGGAGAGGAAACTGTGCCGCTTCGCGAGCGACCTTGTCATTCTGAGCCAAGTTGAACAGTCTCTCTACGTACATGAGAGACTCCGATCCTCCGCGGCGGCATCTTGTCCTTCTGATTGCGCTGCTGACGCTTATTATTGTTGGACCAGTCCTGAGCACGAGTCGTCACGGGACTTTGATTTTAAATGTGATCGGCGCTGCCATGCTGCTCAGCGGTCTTTACGCCATCAGCGAATGCAAACAGATTTTCGTTATCGCCATTGTCTTGTCGATCTTGTCAATCCTCGGGACCTTTCTGCTCCAAGCCTATCCAAGTCACATCATGGTCATGGTCTCGCATGCGAGCATGATTGCGCTGCTGATGTTGTTTGCTGTCGCGATCCTGGGCTACGTCGTGCGCAGTGGACGAGTCACGTCCGATAAAATATTCGCTGCCATATGCGCGTATTTGCTTATTGGCTACGCGTGGGCCTTTGGTTACGCGGTCCTAGACGAATGTTATCCGGGCGCGTTCGCGACTCCGACCGAAGTGGCGCGGAATGATTACATCGGCCGCGTCATCGAGATGAGATACTTCAGTTACATCACGCTCGCTACCGTCGGCTACGGCGACATTGTGCCGCGCACGACCGGCGCGCGAACGATGGCTCTTCTTGAGGCGATCCTGGGACAATTTTATTTGGTGGCTCTAATCGGACGCCTCGTCGGATTGCACATCATCCACGGGAGTGAACGCCGAGAGTAAGAGTCAGTTATTGAACTTTGTACCGCACCGTGTCGATTAGCGTGTCATTGAGGTAGATGTCGATCTTGTACTCGCCAGCCGGGAACTTCTTGTCGCTGGTGTTGGAAAGCGAGAAATCGGCGCGCGGATTTGGCATGTCCAAAATCAGTTCCTTTTCCCAAAGCTTCTGATTGCTCACGCCGCCGGCGTTGAGATTCGTCCAAACGGTTTTGACGTGCGCCCCCGAGTTTCCCTCGCTCAGCGTGACGACGATATGTTCCGGATTGTCGGCGCGTTTGAAATTCTTCACCGGCTTTAACTCACCACCTTGTTCCCGAGCGAGCGTGATCGATTCGATACGAGCGTTTGGGCGAGATCCGTCTTGTTTCTTGCCGGGTCCCTTTTCATTCGAAGCCGATTCAGTTTCATTCAGATCAATCGTTTCTCCGGTGCCATCGATCCTAACGTTTAGTTTCGAAAAGCTCCAGGTCCCCTCAGATTTCGTCCCCAACGCATAAATCGTCGCTTTACCCTTTGGCCCAGAGATCGGAATCGCGATGTCCGCTTCGCCGGACGGTCCGTTCACGTTTGTCTTGCCGGAACTGAACATTCCTTCGCGGATGGGAGTTCCGAGCGCGGCCACGACGCGTTCGTCGCTTTTTGCTCGCGCGACCGCGATCTTGTACGCGTCCGACGATTTCATGACGCTGAAGACAAGAAAGACGATGCAAGTGACAAACAGCACCGCCATGGCGATGAGGGTCAGGCACCCGGTTGGGACAAACCATTTCCAATTTCGGTGCCACCAATTTCCGCGGGGCGGCGTCGGCGTTAACGGCGGTGGCGGCGGTTGTGGTGGCATTGTCGGTTCCATGGCGTCTTTGTCTCCGTCAGCGAAATTCAAGTCGAGCAATTTTTGATTGGTGCGACTTTCTCGGCAAATCGCCGAGAAACGCAAAATGAAATCCGAATACGCGGACGCTGCGCCGCGTCTAAGGTTAAATGAAGAAGTTAATACTCAGTATGGCATTGGCAGTCGCGGCTCCGTTCGCGTGGGCACAGGTTTCTGAAACCACCACCACAACGACTACGACTGAGGGCAGCGGCACGATCACGGAGTTTTCTCCGGGTAGCACCATCGTGCTGAAGGAAAGTGCCGGTCCGAGACATTATCGCTTCGGCAAAAAGGTCGTTTATGTGACCAGAAGCGGTAAGGAACTCGACGAGACTGCCGCCCGCACCAAAATCAGGGTGGGCGTGCCGGTGAGCGTTCACTATGTGGGTGAAGGCGACAACATGCTCGTCGATCGCGTAGTCCTCGACGAGGATTAAGAACTAAGTTCGACAACTAACATTCGCGCCCTTTTCTGCTCCGCCGAATTTGTTTCGCGCGGAGCGGAGGGGCGCGTTTTGCGTACCGTTTTAATTAATCGGCGGCCCAATGCTCTGCGATCATGCCGGTCGGCACCTGAGGACGGCCAACTAACACCGCCGTATAGAAATTCCGAACGATGTCCTTGTTGTGTGCGGTCAACCTTTCGTCAGCCACCGCCGGCTTTATGGAAATCGCGAGCACAAATCCAAAAATCAACATTCCCAAACGTTCCGCGGCTTTGTTAAACATATATCTCCTTTATTTCCTTCGCCCTGTTGACTGCAAAACTGTCGCGAGCGTTCACCAGATTTTCGAATGCGGTCCGCATTTTATCGATAAGTTGGTGAGTGACTGAAATCGTAGTCGTCGGTGGCGGTGCCGCCGGTTTTTTTGCTGCGATCGCTGCGGCGCTTGCCAATCGAAACTGCAACGTTTCGCTTTTCGAGCGCAGCTCGCAATTTCTTTCCAAGGTGCGCGTTTCAGGCGGCGGACGTTGCAATGTGACGCACGCTTTATTCGATCCGCGGATTTTCACGACACGTTATCCGCGCGGCGAGCGGGAGCTCATTTCGCCGTTCCATCGGTTTTCAGCGGATGACACAGTTGCCTGGTTTGAAGCGCGTGGCGTCCGCCTCAAACGTGAAGAGGACGGGCGAATCTTTCCAGTGACAGATTCATCGGAAACCGTGATCGATTGTTTGATTAATGAGGCGAAGGCCGCAGGGGTGCGAGTATTCACCCGCAAAGGCATCGAAAGCGGGCACGTTCGAACCGAAGGCGGGTTCGAATTGAAATTCAACGATGGAGAATCGACGGCGTGCGACCGACTGCTTCTGGCGACGGGCGGTTGCCGAAGTATCGGCGGCATAATCGAGTTAGTTCGTTCCCTCGGTCATACCATCGAACCGCCGGTGCCGTCGCTCTTTTCGCTCCATGTTCCAGCGCCCTGGCTGCGATCGTTGCCGGGGCTATCAGTAAGCGACGTGGAATTGTCTGTGGAAAAATTGCGGGAGCGCGGACCGCTGCTTATCACACACAACGGAATCAGCGGTCCCGCCGTGTTGCGGCTCTCCGCCTGGGGCGCGCGCATTTTGTACGAGAAGAGCTATCGCTTCTCACTTCATGTGAATTGGGTCCCACACTTAAACGAAGGCGATCTCCGAAACGAGTTTCAATCGCGGAGACAAACCGACCCGACCCGGCGAGTAAATAATTCACCTATCGGCGCAATCCCGGCGCGACTCTGGGAGAAATTGGTTTCGAACGCCGGCGTTTTTCCGGAAACGATCTGGACTTCGCTGACACGTGCTGGAATGAACGAACTGGTTCGGCAGTTGCGCGCGACGGAACTCGAGGTCGATGGGAAGTCGTTGAACAAAGAGGAGTTTGTCACTTGCGGCGGCGTGCGATTGCGCGAGATCAATTTCAAAACCATGGAAAGCCGAGTCACACCAAATCTCTATTTTGCGGGCGAGCTGCTCGACGTCGACGGCATCACTGGCGGCTTTAATTTCCAGGCTGCTTGGACCACCGGGTGGATTGCGGGACACGCTATGGCCGGAGTCGAGCCCGCCACTGTATGAGCTTTCGAAATTTTCTTCCGGAGAAATTGCAGACCGCGCTGGCGGAAGTGCGACAGGTTTATGTCGATCTTGCGCAAAAGCCGATCGAACGCAATTGCCTGCGCAAAACGGAATGTTGCCATTTCAAACTGACTGGACGCACTCCGTATCTGACGAAAGGCGAGGCGGTCGTCGCGGCCAAGGCACTTCGCGCCACCGGCCGAAAATCACTACCGGAAAATGCTGATGGCTCGTGCCCAATGCTTCAACAAGAAACCGGCAACTGCCTGATCTACGAAGATCGGCCGTTCGGTTGCCGCACTCACTTTTGCGCCGCAGCTGGTGGACCAATCGCGCGGCGGGAAGTGCTTGATATGATTCGACGCCTCGAAGATGTCGATCTTGCACTAAACGGAGACGGTCCGCGCCCTTTACAAAATGCTGTCGCAGACGTCCTCGCAGAAATGCGATAAACGCTAAGGTAGACAAGCTAACAGTCGCGCCTTTTCTGCTTCGCTGAATTTGTTTCGCTCGGAGCGGAAGGGCGCGTTTGCCTACCGATGGTTCTCTTAAAGTAGCCCCTATCTTCTGCTTCGACAGAGAACGTAACAATGGCGCGACGGTGTGGCCGTTGCCAGTTTTAACGGATGCTACGGCCGACTTGCTCGACGATCTGCACGTACGCCTTGAGAGCATCCGATGGATTTCCGCTCCTCCACGCGACACAGCCTTCCGTCCCGACGGTGGGATTGACTGGCCGGAACACCACATTTTCGTGCTCCAGTTTTTTCAATTGCTCTGGGACGAGAGCAACCCCCAATCCTCCGGCTACGGCATGAATCATCGTTCGTTCAAGATCGACATCCTGCAAAACTTTGGGCGTGAAGGCCGCGCGCTGACAGGTCTTGGTTAACCAATCACGATAGCCAGGGTAGCTCGCTTCGGACATTCCGATAAAAAACATGGGCGAGAGAGCTTTCAGCTCGACCGTTGTTTTGCTCGCCAACGGATTGTCTTTCGGCAAGGCGGCGACTGTTTGATAGGACGCAATGGTTCGGAATTCCAATCCGCGCCGTGCAATTGGCTCGTGTAATCCGACGAAACCGAGATCGAGCTTGCCATCTTCAAGCGCACGAAACTGCTCACCGCACGACATATCGAAGAGATTAACCGAAACGGTGGGGAACGATTGATGAAATGAAGCGAGAGTCTTCGGCAAAAGATCGTAAAAGAGATTGCTGACGTAACCAACATTGAGTGCGCGGACTTCGCCAGTGTGTAATCGTCGGACCGACTCTACAGTTTCGGCGGCGAGAGCAAGAACGCGTTTGGCGTCGGCCAGAAATGAGCGGCCCTGATCTGTCAGCTTGACCGACTGTTTTGTGCGATTGAGAAGCCGGACACCAAGCTCAGCTTCAAGATCCTTGATCTGCCGGGAGAGCGAAGGCTGCGCGGTGTGGAGCTTTTCGGCGGCTTTCGTGAAGCTGAGCGCTTCCGCGACGCTGACGAAGTAGCGCAGATGACGAAGTTCCATTGGAGACCGAGACACTCATTTTAGCTAGGCCCGGAAAGACGGCCATACCAAAAAAGTATAACGTGCTACCAAGACGGTATTGGCTGGCACATTAGGCGTGTGGTTAATATGAGAATGATTAAAAACAAACTTCTGCTCGTGGCCGTTATTGCGGCGAGCATTCTCACTCCAGCCGCTTTGCGAGCGGATGGCATTTCAATCCAGATTGGCGACCGGCCGTTCTACAACCATGGCGCCCGCTATTGGGATGGCGGCTATGAAATGATTTGGGTCCCGGGCCATATGTCGCGCTTCGGGCATCATTGGATTCACGGCCAGTACGTCCGTGGGGAACACCGTCAGCACGACTGGAATGGCCGTTCTGATTATCGACAAAGCGACGAGCGCGACGGCGACCGCCGATAAGCTGGCGACATCGAAAACCAATTATGAAAAAACTTACCAGTGTTATCTCGCTCTTTTCAATACTCGCGGGCGTGATGTTGACTTCGTGCGCGTCGGATAAGACGGCCACCCAGTCAACCACGACCACGCGTCAGACAACGGTGACGCAACCAACGGCTACGCAGACGACGACAACCCACACCACGGGTTACTAAGCGGCAGCGTCGATTTCGTTCAAAAGGGGCACGCGCCAAGCGTGCCTCTTTTACTTTTGTTCCTCCGGCGCGGGATAGCCGTCGAAATAATATAAGCCGCCCGTCCACAAGCGGACTGCCATGCCTGAAAAGTATTACGTGCTACCAAGAAGATATTGGCCGGACAACCAGCGAAGGGCTAATGCCACTTGCTCTTTATGAATCGAAACGCAGCGGCTGTTTGGAAAGGAACCCTTCATCAGGGCCAAGGGACATTAACTACCGAAAGTGGCGTTCTTTCGGAAACGCAATATTCTTTTCGGACGCGTTTCGCGGAAGGCATCGGAACCAATCCAGATGAGCTCATAGCCGCCTCACTGGGCGGATGTTTTTCAATGGCCCTGTCCAATGAGCTCGGTCTCTCCGGTTTTCACCCCAAGAGCATTGAAACAACTGCCACGGCGACTCTGGAAGATCTGACTGCAGGCTGGACGCTCACCCACGTGCAACTCGATGTCCACGCAAACGTTCCGGACGCCTCGCAAGCGCGTTTCATGGATGCGGCGCTCACGGCAAAAACAAACTGCCCCATCGCCCGCCTCCTTAAGACAAATATCTCAATGACCGCAAGTCTCGACCCATGATAGCACCTGCATCGATTAACCAGGCCAAGCTCATGCCGGCCAGCGGCAGAGGGAACTCGTTGGAGCTCGGCGCGGGTGTATCGGAGTTGCGCTACCGCCGCTTATTCGAAACCGCGCAGGACGGCATCCTGATCCTCGACGCCGATAGCGGCAAGATCATCGATGTGAATCCGTTTCTGCTCGATTTGCTCGACTATCCGTTCGAAAGCGTAATCGGCCTCCAGCTTTGGGAGATCGGGCTGTTCGAAGACATCGCAGCGAACCAGGCCGCTTTCGAAAAACTGCAAACGGAGGAGTATATCCGTTACGAAAATCTGCCGCTCCGGACGAAGACCGGCAAGGAGATCCAGGTCGAGTTTGTCAGTAACGTCTACTTTGTCGGCTCAGCCAAAGTGATCCAATGCAACATCCGCGATATCACGGCGCGGGCTCAATTTCAGGCGGCGTCCAAGAGCCACGCCCATACGCTCGAGCTCGCAGTCAAAGCAAAAGATGAAGCGAACGCTGTACTCTTCCACGAGCTCCGCAATCCGCTCGCGGCCATCTCGTCAATGATCGACTTGCTAGAGATAGGTCACGATACCGTGGGCGCGCCCGACCGGGCGGAATTGCCACCGCTGTTCGATAAGTCCGCCCTGGCGTTCATCCGCCGCAATGTTCAAAGTCTCGTGCGTCTGGTCGATGAATTGCTCGACTTCACTCATGTCGCGAACGAGGCCATCGGGCTGAAGCTGGTGAAGGTGGACGCGCACGAGGTGATTCGCTTCGCCCTCAAGAATCTCGAGAGTCACCAAGACAGGACGAGAATTGGGATCGACCTCCGATTGCAGGCCCGGCATAGCCACATCCGAGCCGATGCGCTCAAGCTCGAACAGGTTCTGTCGAATTTAATTGGGAATGCGCTGAAGTTCACGCCCCAAGGCGGCAAGGTTTCGATCTTCACGCGCAATGAGCCAGGCGGCAAGTTGGTCATTGAAGTGAGCGATACCGGGATCGGCATTCCGGCAGACGCCTTCTCGCGAATCTTTTCGCCGTTCGAGCAAGGGGATTCGTCTATCCATTCGCGCTACGGCGGTCTGGGTCTCGGCCTTTCGATCGCGCGCACTTTAACGAAAGCGCATGGCGGCAGTCTGGAAGTAGAGAGCGAGGGACGAGGTAGAGGCGCGAAGTTTACTGCGCGTTTCCAAATCGGCGGTTCGGTTTCGGGAAAAGCCATGCAGGCCGACATTCCAAACGGTTCCAATACCGAAACGTCTGCGGCTTCCGCTAACGGAGCCAAGCACCATGCAGGAATATTTTTCAACGACGGTGTCGAGAGCGAGCAGCCCAATCATGCAGCGGTTTAATACCAACATCTCAATGACCGCGGCCTCTCGATCTATGAGAACAAGCGTTCCGAAAAAACTGGCAAGATCTCACCATGCCCGCACCCAAAATGGAGAGAATCTGCCGGCGCTTGAGCTTTCCAATAGCACGAAAGACGCATGGCTGATCGCGCACTCGCAAACCTTGCGCATTCCACTGATGTCAATGGGGTCGATGCTCAGCTTGATGGAATTGGGGCACGAGCTCGCACGTGTCCGACCGTTGCACGAAGCGCCGTCCGATTTCGACGAGGCAGCGTTCCGACACGTCCGAAAGAATTTTCAACGCCTTGTTCAGTTCTTCAATGAGCTTTCCGCTCTTGCCGGACAAGGCCCTCTTCGGATCGAAAGCGGTCCGCCTTCTGGGGAGAAGCCCGGTACTGTGGCTTCCATCAATTCGACGAACGAACAGACGTAATCCTATGGAACTCACTATCACTGAAAACGGCGCTCTTTATGCGCTGCAACATGGGGTGAACAAAAAATATCGCCGTGTGCGCTCCAGACGGGTGGGCGCAGACCTGATTCGGCTTCTCCCGACTTTAACAAGATCACTAGAAAAGCTTACGACGCACCCGATTCCAACAAATATGGCCCAGTTCGCGCTACAAGATAATGGAGCTCAAATCGCTGATTCATTCCCCGAATATCGGGTGGCGGCATAAGAGGTTAGCTCAGCGAGAATCTAGTAAATGACGACGGCAATTTCCGATAAACCAACCATTGGGACACTAGATCGCCCCCATCTCATGTTGGCAGACAAACCACCGGCGACCTCAAAGCGGTCAGTGTTGGGTTTACCGCTCGATCGCATCAATTGGATAACCAGTTCGTTCCTTATCGGGACACTTATATTAACGATGACCGCTGTTCCGCTCTATTTCTATCATTTCGGTCTCGACTGGTTTCAGGTCGCACTTTTCTTCGCGATGCTCTGGGCCTGCGGCTTCAGCATCACCATCGGTTACCATCGGCTTTTTTCGCACATCGCGTTCCAGGCAAGCTGGCCAATCCGGCTTTTCACGGTGATCTTCGGCGCAGCCGCTTTCGAAAACTCAGTCTTGATGTGGGCAAGCGAGCATCGTCGCCACCACAAACATGTCGATCATGACGATGATCCGTATTGCATTTCGAAAGGCTTTTTCCACGCGCATATAGGCTGGCTGCTTTTCAAGCTGAACAACGAGGAGCCATACGACAACGTGGCTGATCTCCAAAAGGACAAGCTTGTCTGCTGGCAAGATCGCCATGTCCAGTGGATTGCGGTCATCGTAAGTTTTGGCCTGCCAGCCGTACTCGGTTTTCTGTGGAATGGGTGCCTCGGCGCACTTGGCGCTTTTTTATTTGCGGGAGTTACGCGAATCGTTGTCCTGCAACACTGTACATTTCTAATTAACAGCGCATGCCACATCATGGGACGGCAGCCGTATTCCAAAAAATGCTCGGCGCGCGATTCGCTTCTCCTTGCCCTTTTCACGATGGGCGAAGGCTATCATAACTATCACCACGAGTTTCAACATGACTACCGCAACGGCGTAAAGCCTTGGCAGTTTGATCCAACGAAGTGGCTCATCTGGACGCTTTCAAAATTTGGACTCACTCGAAATTTGCGCCGCGTCCCGGCAGACAAAATCCTCTTAGCGGAACGAGAAACTCGAGCCTTCAACGTCCTCTTAGGTTGATCCATAGCGAACTACGGCTCGGTCGGTCCTGAGCAAGATCCAGGGCAAAACAAGCTGGAGGGTCATGAAGTCCGAATGTGCGCTCGCCCACGCGGCCGCCTCCTGCCTCGTTTTAAAAAATCGCATCAGCCAGATACGCCTACCCTCATGCTTAAGAAGTATGGCGTCTAGCTTACAAGGTATTGGCTAGCTGGGGACGTAAGCCGTAGTTACAGTGGCTGCCGCATCTATTTACCCACCGTGGTTCGCCGAATTCTTCGGAAGCACGAACCGGATGGCCTTTCGCTGCGATCACTGCAGCAACTCAGTAAGCTAGAAAGTTAGTTTTTATGATTAAGTCAATCGTTAGCGTCGCGTTTGCCACAGCCCTGATGGGTTCAGTGGCGTTCGCGCAAACATCCAGCTCATCCACCACCGTTGCTACGGGGACCAATGGAGTGAGTGAAACCACCACCACCACAACCGAAACTGCAGGCACGGTCACGGAATTCACTCCGGGCCATCAGCTTTTCCTGAAAACGGAAGCGGACCAACCCGTTCGCTACAAGTTCGGCAAGACCGTCACATACGTGACTTCAGATGGAAAAGTGATCGAAGTTTCGAAAATCAAAAAAGATTCGAAGGTTCGCGTTCACTACCTCAAAGAGGGCGACGACATGGTCGTTGATAAAGTCATTGTAACGCAAGATCGCGACTAAACCGTTCACATTTTGCTTGGCGAATTTTAAAGCCAAGCTAACAATTCGACGCCTGGCGGATCGAGGTAATGCTCGCTGCCAGGCGTTTTGCCTACAAGGGATACGCTTCGGATCTATTTGATTCTGGTAAACTCGAGACGTGAACCGGTCGATTCCAGGAAAGTCATGTGATCGGACGAGATCGTCGCTTCATAAACCGATTTCTCAGACGGTGTCTCAATCTTAATTCGCCCGCTGTCCCCGAAACTGTATCTGCCCCGAGTGTGGCCGATCGTGACCAAACCGTTGTCAGCAAATTCCTAAACGAGCGAGTTCGGATCGGACGACGTCCGCCATTTGCCGACAATCTCGCGGGAAGGCCCACCACAGGCAGCGAGCAGCGAAAACAAAACGGCGTTGACTAACAATCGAAGCTGACCCCGACTGAAGCTGCGCGACATAGCTGCCGCAACGATCCAACGAAACTACTTCTTCTTCGACTCTTTTTTGGACTCGCGCTTGGATTCCTTCGGCTCCTTGGCTTCTTTTGGTTCCTTGGATGTCTTCGTTTCCTTTTTCGCTTCGCCGGGGCGGTATTCTTCCTGCTCGGCGGCGGCGAACGCTTTCTCCAACCCGACCATGTCTTCGCCCGGTCGGAGCGTGTCAAAAGTTTCGGCCTCCTTGCGCAATTGTTCTTCGGAGTAATTCGCGGCTTTGATCGACAACCCGATGCGGCGCTCGACTTTGTCCACTTTGATGACGCGCGCTTCGACTTCCTGACCGACCTTGAGCACGTCTTTCACTTTTGCGACGTGGTCCTCGCTTAACTGCGAGATGTGAACGAGGCCGTCGATGTCGTCAGCCAGCTGCACAAACGCGCCGAAGCTCGCGAGCTTGGTCACGTTGCCTTTCACCAGATCGCCGATCTTGTATTTCTGGTCGATGTTTTTCCACGGATCGTCGCTCAGCTGTTTGATGCCGAGGCTGATTCGTTGATTTGTTTTATCGATGTCGATGACTTCGGCTTCGACTTCGTCGCCTTTCTTAAAGACTTCGCTCGGATGATTGATTTTTCGGGTCCAACTCAAATCCGAAACGTGGATCATGCCGTCGATTCCTTCATCGAGTTCCACAAACGCGCCGTAAGCGGTCATGTTCCGGATTGTTCCCTTCACCCGGCTGCCAATCGTAAATTTCTTCTCAATCTCGTCCCACGGATTCGGTTCGAGCTGGCGCAGGCCCAATGAGATTTTCTGCTCTTCCTTGTTCACACCGAGGACGACGGCTTCGACTTCCTGGCCAACCGTCAAAATATCGGACGGACGCATGATTCGCTTCGTCCATGAAAGCTCGGAAACGTGAATGAGACCCTCGACACCTTCTTCGAGTTCCACGAACGCGCCGTACGGAACGAGGTTGGTGATCTTGCCTTTGACCTTCTGACCGGCCGGGAACCTTTCTTCAATCTGGTCCCACGGATTTTTCTGGGTCTGCTTTAGACCTAACGAGACGCGCTCTTTCTCTTTATTAATGTCGAGGACCTGGACTTCGAGTTGTTGGCCAACTTTGACCAGCTCGCTCGGGTGCCCGAGGCGGCCCCAGGTCATGTCGGTGATATGAAGCAAGCCGTCCATGCCATCGAGATCGATGAAGGCGCCGAAGTCAGTCAGATTCTTCACCGTGCCGGTGACGCGGTCGCCCACGTTCACGCTGTCCATGAATTTCTGCCGCTTCTCGCTTCGCTCCTGCTCGATTAATTCGCGTCGGCTCAATACAACGTTGCGTCGATCGTCGTTAATTTTGACGATCTTGAAATCGTAAGTGTTACCGACGAACTGCTGCAAATCTTTCGGCGGCACGATGTCGATCTGCGACGCGGGCAGAAATGCTTCCACGCCGATGTTCACCATCAATCCGCCTTTGACGACCGATTTCACTTTGCCTTTGATCAGGCCGTCATCTTGAAACACGGCGGCGATCTTGTTCCAATTCTGGCGATAGGCGGCTTTCTCTTTGGAAAGCACAACCATCCCCTCGTCGTTCTCCAATCGCTCGAGCAGCACGTCGACTTCATCGCCGACTTCCAAATTTTCTACGTCCTCAAATTCCGCGAGCGAAATGACGCCTTCCGATTTGTAACCGATGTCGACCAGCACTTCGCGCGGCCGAACTTCCAAAATACGTCCTTTAACGATGGAGCCTTCCCGGAAATCCGGCATCGGCTTCGACATCACATCCTGCATTTGCACCATAATTAAAAAAGGCCTCCTTGGGGCACGCGATCCCGCAATCTCGGGATCGATCTTTCCGTGCAGCTAAAGCAGCGGAAAACGGAGCGCCAAAGTATGCGGTTTCGCGCGATTGGTCAAACCCTGATCGTAACGTGACAGGTCCTCGAAAAACTGCGCTGTTCAGGTGCCACCCGGAGCTCTGCTGGTGGTCTTCCACTTATCTCTGGTGCGTCGCATTTCCACCGGACTGCCGCGGGTACACGCATCACACCAATGCCGTTTGGCTGACTCAAGACGCTTGCGCACGCCGCAAGCTTCGCATTCGAAGACTTCGGTCGATGTCCTTTTACTTGTCGATGGCATCATAGTTTACCTGATTTCTGCGCGGACGGCTCCACCTACGCCGGTTTCGATGGAAACACAACTAGCGTTGAGCGCGGTGCGTTTCTCTCCATATTTGGAATAACATGTCGATCTTGCGAATTGCTTGCCGCGTCGTAGCTCTCAGCGCAGGCGGGTCGATCTTCGCTGCGCTTTTTATCGCCGCTCCACTCCCTGCTGGGGCGCAGGATAGAGACAGGGATTCGTTATCTTCACCTCCGGCCGAGAAGAAGGTTCTCGCCGCAATTAAGTCACCGGATTTAAGTGTCGTTCATCTCTGGGCGCCGTGGTGCTCAAATTGCCAGGCCGAACTCAAAAGCGGCGGCTGGTCGAAAATGGTGAAGGACAATCCGCAGGTGAAATTTTATTTTGTTTCGGTTTGGAACGACGGCGGCGAGGGAAAAGCCATGCTGTCCAAATTCCAAATCGCCGATCAACCCAATGTGACGGTTCTGGCTGATCCCGGTCCGCGCCGCGGTGATGCGAAGATCAAGCAGTTCGCCGGTATGCCACTCTCGTGGATTCCGACGACTTGGGTCTATAAAGGCGGCGATCTTCGCTTCGCTTTGAACTACGGCGAAGTCCGTTTTGACGTGCTCCAGCAATTTCTCGAAGACAGTAAATCGGAATGGTCGCATAAGGGCGAACCCGAATTGACCGAATGACGGCCGCGACGCTTTCCCCGAGCAGCGCAAAAGTTAAATTCCGGCTCGCCGGCGGCGCGCAACCGCTCATTCTTTTGCCGGTCCAGGTAAACGATCGCGGCCCGTTCGATTTTATTCTCGATACCGGCGCGGGCACGTCCCTGCTTTCGTCGGAGCTGGCGACACAACTCAAAGTAAAGACTATCGGCTCAAAAGAGGGTCACAGCGCCGGCGGCAAAGTTTCCGTGTCTCTGGCGAAAGTGGATTCTTTTGCGGTCGGCGAAACAAAATTGCACGGTGTGGATGTTGGCATTGTCGATCTCGCGCAGATTGGCAAGACCATCGGGGCGAAGATCGACGGCGATCTCGGCTACAATTTTCTGAAACATTTTTGCGTCACGATTGACTACTGTAATTGTGAAATTCGTTTTGACGATCCGAAGCGGGTTGAGAGTTATGGGCGCGGCGCAAAAACGGAAGTGCCAATCCGTTTGGCCAGTCCGGCAAAACCGTTGATTTTGGTCGATGTGCATGCGAACGGGCGTGGACCGTTTCAATTTGCGATTGATACCGGTACATCAACCACCGCGATGGCGCCCGAGCTTGCCAAACAACTCGGCGTGGAAAGTTCGCCGGTGGGCGCAGGCACAACCGGCGGCGCGCCCGTCGATTTTTCGGCCGGCACGCTTCAATCTTTCCAGCTCGGCGGTGCTAAGATCGACAACATGGCCGTAGTGGTCGCAGATTTCTTCACGATGTTGAATGCCGCCATCGGCGCGAATCTCGACGGTATCGTCGGTTATAATTTTCTCCGCAATTACAAAGTCGCGATCGACTATCCGGGCGAAACGCTCACTCTAATTTAATGCTCGAGGTTTCCACAGCTCCGACTTCAACGAAAAAGCCGCCGGCAATTCTGTCGCTCATTGGCGAGACGCCCTTGGTTGAGATCACCCAGTTCGACACCGGCCCGTGTCAGCTTTTTGTGAAATTGGAAAACCAAAATCCAACCGGCTCGATCAAAGATCGGATCGCATTGTCGATGATTGAGGCCGCGGAGGAGGAAGGGAAACTTGAACCCGGCGGGACGGTGATCGAAGCGACCGCCGGAAACACAGGACTCGGCCTCGCGCTTGTTGCCGGGGCGAAAGGTTACCGCGTCGTGCTCGTGATTCCCGACAAGATGTCGCAGGAAAAAATTTCGCATGTCCGCGCGCTCGGAGCGGAAGTGCGACTAACGCGCTCGGACGTGACGCGCGGACATCCCGAATATTACCAGGACGTCGCCGCGCGGTTGGCTGAAGAAATTCCCGGCGCGTTTTACGTAAACCAATTCGGCAATCCGGCGAATCCGCTCGCGCACGAGCGTTCAACCGGCCCCGAAATTTGGGAACAAATGAGACACGATGTTGATGCAATCGTTTGCGGTGTTGGCTCCGGTGGAACGTTGACCGGTCTCGGCCGCTTTTTTAATCGCGTCAAGCCGCGTCGTGGAATTGAAATGGTCCTGGCCGATCCCACCGGCTCCGTTCTTTATGAATACGTTAAAACCGGCAAATTGGTGGAGTCCGGCAGTTGGGCGGTCGAAGGAATCGGCGAAGATTTCATTCCCGAAATCGCGGACATGTCGCTCGTGACCGAGGCCTTCGAGATCGACGATGAAGAAAGTTTTGCGATCGCGCGCGACCTTTTGCGGAAGGAAGGAATTTTCGGCGGCTCATCGACCGGGACGCTGGTCGCGGGCGCGCTGCGTTATTGCCGGCAGCAAACCCAACCAAAACGCGTCGTCAGTTTCGTGGCTGACACCGGAAACAAATATCTCTCCAAGATGTACAACGATTTCTGGATGGCGGAGCAGGGATTCATTCACCGGCCGCCACAGGGTGATCTGAATGACCTTATTTCACATCGGTATGAAGCCGGCGAAGTCATTTCGGTCGGACCGAGTGACACGCTGCTCACCGCGTTCAAGCGGATGCGCGACGCCGACGTTTCGCAGCTGCCAGTTGTCGATCAAAGTGGACGCGCGATCGGTATTCTCGATGAGTCCGACGTGCTGGTGAAAGTGCATCGCGACTCGACTCACTTTAACGATCCGGTAAAAAACGCGATGACCGACCGGCTTGAGACCCTCCCACCCGATACAAAGATCAACGACTTGCTCGAGGTTTTTGATCGTGGCCGCGTTGCCATCGTCATGGACGGGGACAAATTTCTCGGCCTGATCACGCGGACCGATTTGCTTTCTTATTTGCGGCTGCATATGCCGAAATCCTCGGTCCCGCCGCAGCGGGAGTACAATTAAGTCTGTTGCCCGCGAATCACACGAATCTGCGCGAATGATTCAGAAAAAAGCCATGAAATTCTTTTCCTTATTAGCGTTTATCCGCGTAATTCGCGGGTAAAATAAGTTCAGATGAAGAAACAACACGAATTCGCCACGCGCGCGATTCACGCCGGCCAGGAGCCCGACCCGACCACCGGCGCCATCATGACGCCGGTTTACCTAACATCGACCTACGTCCAGGAAAGTCCGGGCAAACACAAAGGCTACGACTACTCGCGCTCGATTAATCCGACGCGCCTCGCTTACGAAAAATGCGTGGCCGATCTGGAAAGCGGCACGCGCGGTTTTGCATTCGCCTCCGGACTCGCCGCCATGTCGACCGCGCTCGATTTGCTCGAAAGCGGTTCGCATGTCGTCGTCAGCGACGATCTTTATGGCGGAACGTTTCGACTTTTCGAAAAAGTCCGGCGTAGCTCCGCGAATCTCGATTTCACTTACGTCGATCTTACCGATGCATCGCGCTTTGAATCGGCGATCAAGAAGAACACGCGGATGGTTTGGATCGAAACCCCGAGCAATCCGCTGCTCAAAGTCATCGACTTGGAAGCGATCGCGAAGGTCGCGCGAGAACACAAAATTCTTTCTGTCGCCGACAATACCTTCGCCACGCCTTGGATCCAGCGCCCGATCGAATTCGGTTTTGATTTGGTGATCCATTCGGCGACCAAGTACTTGAACGGCCATTCCGATATGATCGGCGGAGTGACTGTGGTTGGAGAGAATAAGGAACTTGGCGACCGAATGTGGTTTTTGCAAAACTCAGTCGGCGCGATTGCCGGAGCGTTCGACAGCTTTCTTGTCTTGCGCAGTTTGAAAACGCTCGCGCTGCGGATGGAGCGCCATTGCGCGAACGCACTCGAGATTGCACGCTGGTTGGAAGAACAGCCGCAGGTGAAATCGGTCAGCTATCCTGGTTTGAAATCCCATCCGCAACACGATCTCGCCCGCACCCAAATGCGCGGCTTCGGCGGAATGGTCACGATCGTTTTAAAAACCGATCTCGAGGGAACGCGTCGGTTTCTCGAGAACACGCACCTCTTCTCGCTCGCAGAAAGTTTGGGGGGAGTGGAAAGTCTGATCAATCATCCCGCGCTCATGACCCATGCATCGGTGCCGAAAGAGCAACGCGAGAAACTTGGCGTGACCGATTCGCTGGTTCGGATCTCAGTTGGCGTCGAAGATCTGCGAGATCTGACTGACGATCTCAAGACCGCCCTCGAAGCAATCTAAAATCGGTAGCGAGTCCGCGTTGCGGCGTCTAAGTTGGCCGCTCAATGGGCAGCACCCTCGGACAACTTTTTCGCGTGACGACATTCGGCGAGTCGCATGGCGGCGGCATCGGCGTCGTGATCGATGGTTGTCCGCCAAAGATCGACATCTCCCAGGCCGATATTCAGTGCGAACTGGACCGGCGCCGCCCAGGGCAAAGCAAAATCACGACCCAACGCCAGGAAGAAGATCGCTGCGAAATTCTTTCCGGAATCTTTGAGGGGAAGACACTCGGCACGCCGATTGGAATGCTCGTTCGCAACAAAGACGCGCGGCCGCAAGATTACGCCGCGGTCGCAGAAAAATTTCGGCCATCGCACGCAGACTTTACTTACGAAGCGAAATTCGGAATCCGTAATTGGCAGGGTGGGGGGCGTGCTTCCGCCCGGGAAACGATCGGACGGGTGGCCGCAGGCGTTGTCGCGCGCAAAGTTTTGCGCTCGTTTTATCCGAAGATCGACATCATCGCATACGTCAGGCAGATCCACGAGCTTGCAGCGGAGATCGACAGGTCGAAGGTGAAAACTGGCGACGTCGATGCAAACATTGTCCGCTGCCCTGACAAGACGGCGGCGAAGAAAATGGTTGCGTTGATCGAGAAAACCCGCGCCGAAGGCGACTCGTTAGGCGGTATCATTGAATGCGTCGTGCGAAATGCCCCGGTTGGGTTAGGCGAGCCCGTTTTTGATAAACTCGAAGCCGATCTGGCCAAAGCGATGTTGAGTTTGCCGGCGACAAAAGGTTTTGAGATCGGGTCCGGGTTTTCGTCCACGCGCCTGCGCGGCTCGGAGCACAACGATCCGTTTGAAATGCGCGGCGGCAAAATTCGAACATCGACAAATTACTCTGGCGGCATCCAGGGTGGAATTTCGAACGGCGAAGAGATTTATTTTCGAGTGGCATTCAAACCGACGGCGACGATCGCGCGCGAACAAAAAACAGTCAGCGCATCACGCGAACAAACGAAACTCGCAGCCCGCGGCCGCCATGATCCGTGCGTCCTGCCGCGGGCCGTCCCGATGGTCGAGGCGATGGCTGCGCTCGTCCTTTGCGATCACGCGCTCCGCCAGCGCGCTATTGATTTTTCACAGGAATGAACTCGCAACTTCAAGCCGCTTCCGGGTCGCCACTTTGGCAGCTCGTGTTTGTTTCTTTCGCGCTCGCTTTGATTCTGTTCGAAGTCTTGCGCGGTTGGCGGCGCGGCCTGCCGCGGCAAGTTGCGCGACTGGGTGCGCTTGTCGCCGCCTATTTTGCCGGATTTTTTGGGGGTAAATTTCTCGGACCACTGTTGGGCATGTTTGTCAAAATGCCGGACGCGTTGTTGTCGATCTTCGCGGGCGCGATCTTTGCCCTCATTATTTACGCGGTCATCTGCGGGATCGGTTCCGCTCTTTTTCGGCGAACGAGCCAACATGATTCCCTGATCGTTCGATTGCTCTACGGATCCACCGGCGCATTGCTCGGAGTGTTTTTCGGTTTGTTTCTAGTTTGGCTGATCGTGGTGGCAGTCCGTTCAATCGGTTCGGTGGCCGACGCCCAAGTGCGGGAACAGGCGAGCGATTCGAGTGTCCTTCACGCAGTCGATGTGCGGCGGCGTTTTCTGGGTGAAGCGAACGAAGACCAGGCGCCTCTGACCACGTCAATGGCGCGACTCAAAAACTCGCTGGAAATGGGAGTGATCGGCAACACGGTCAAGAAAATCGATGTTGTTCCACAAAAAACCTACGATCTGCTCGAGAAGATTTCAGCAGTAGCGGCAAATCCTCAGAACGCGGAGCGATTCCTGTCGTTTCCCGGCGCACGAGAACTAAGCGAGCATCCAAAAATCATTGCCCTTCGCAACGACCAGGAGATCTCTCAAATGCTCGCGCAGGGGCAGTTGATCGAGCTGATTCAAGATCATCGCATCATCGACGCGGCGAACGACGCAGATTTGCACGCGCGCTTAAAAAAATTCGACTTGGATGCGGCGCTCAATTACGCGCTGCAAAAGCCGCAATGAATTACATTACGACGATCGGTCTTGAAGTTCATGTGCAGCTGAAGACGCGCTCGAAGATGTTTTGTGCGTCCCCGGTGGAATTTGGAGCGGCGCCGAACACGCATACATGCCCGGTCTGCCTTGGTTTGCCGGGCGCGTTGCCAGTGATGAACCACGAGGCCCTGCGGATGACGGTGTTGACCGGACTCATGCTCGATTGCGACATCGCGCCGATCTGTAAGTTCGACCGCAAAAATTACTTCTATCCGGACATGCCGAAGAATTATCAGATCTCGCAATACGACATGCCGCTATGCGCAAACGGCAATGTCCCGTTGCACGATCTCGCGTATCCGAAAGACGCGCAGAAAAATATCGAGACGCCGGACAAGGAAGTGCATCTGGTTCGCATTCACCTCGAAGAAGATGTGGCCAAGAGCTTTCATTTCGAGACGAGCACCGGCATCGATTTCAACCGCGCTGGCACGCCGTTGATGGAAATCGTGACGCAACCGGAGATCAATTCGCCGGAGGAAGCGTTCGCATTTCTTACTTCGCTCAAACAAATTTTAATTTACGGCGCGGTCAGCGATGCCGACATGGAGAAAGGGCAATTGCGTTGCGACTGCAACGTTTCGGTGCGGCCGGAGAAACAGGCGGAACTCGGCGCCAAGATCGAGATCAAGAACATGAACTCGATCAGCGGTGTGCGGCGCGCGCTCGCATTTGAAATTCGACGGCAAACCGAAGCGCTCGGGCGCGGCGAAAAACTCCAACAGGAGACGCGCGGCTGGGATGATGCCGCCGGCGAAACGTTTCTCATGCGCACGAAAGAATCGGCGCATGATTATCGATACTTTCCCGATCCTGATCTCGTTCCGGTAAAAAGCGAAGTGTTACTGGCTGATGCGCGCGCACGCGTTCCGGAATTGCCCAAAGCAAAACGCGCGCGTTTCGTCGAGCAATATCAAATTACGCCGTATGACGCGGGTGTCCTCGCGGACGATGTCGATCTTGCGCGTTATTTCGAAACTGCCGTCAAGCGTGCGAAGAAACCGAAGAGTGTGGCCAACTGGATCTTGAACGATTTGCAAAGCGCGCTCAGCACTGCGGGAAAAAGAATTAACGATTGTCCGATTCCGCCGGAAGCTCTCGATGAGTTGGTCAATCTGATCGAGAGCGGAAAGATCAGCGGCAAACAGGGCAAGGAAGTTTTCTCGGAAATGTTTTCCAGCGGGAAAGGCGCGGCGGCGATTGTGAAAGAAAAAGGGATCGAGCAACTGAGCGACACGAGCGTGATCGAGAAACTTTGCGATGAAGTGATCGCGGCCAATCCAAAACCGGCGGCGGATTTCAAGGCGGGCAATGCGGCATCGCTCAATTTTCTCAAAGGTCAGGTGATGAAGCTGTCGAAGGGCAAAGCGAACCCGCAGCTGGCCGGCGAAATCCTGGAGCGAAAGTTAAAAGGATGATCTTCACGCTTGTGTTTTTGGAGGGCGCTGCGCGGTCAGCGCCCTAATATTTGGGACACGACGGCGCGTGTCCCTCCAAGATGAAAATCCTAATTGCGCCGGACAAATTCAAAGGTGCGCTGAGTGCGCGCGAAGTGGCAGACAGCATCGCTGCTGGTCTGCGCGAGGTTTTGCCGGACGCCAAGATCGATATCACGCCGATGGCCGATGGCGGTGAAGGAACGGCGGAAGTCATTTCCCAAGGCCTCGGCGGTTCCTGGGTGAAGTGTAAAGCGCACGACCCGCTCGGTCGCGAGATCGAAGCGCGTTACGGCTGGATCGAGAGTCATCCGCCTTCGCCAAGGCTATGGCGCGACGGGCGAAAGCTCGCCGTGATGGAAATGAGTGAAGCGGCCGGGATACGGCGATTGCAGCCGAACGAGTACGATGTCGATCTTGCGAACACTTTTGGCGTTGGCGAAATGATTTTCGAAGCCGCGCGGCGACGGGCAGAACAAATCATCATTGGTCTTGGCGGGAGCGCGACGAACGATGGTGGATTTGGCATGGCGCGGGCCCTTGGTTTTCGATTTTTCGCGGGCACGAAAGAGTTAAACGGTCCAATCCACGAGTTGGAACAACTTACGCGTGTCGTCGCACCCTCACCTGCCGCTTCGCGACTTCCTCTCCCTGAGGGAGAGGATGAAGGCGAGGGTAAAGCGGTAACAAAAATTGTTGCAGCCGTGGACGTGCGAAACCCGTTGCTCGGCGAGAATGGCGCGACGCGAGTGTTTGGTCCGCAGAAAGGTGCGACACCAGACCAGATTAAGATCCTGGAACGCGCGCTTGCGAAACTGGCTGAGGTTGTTGCTGAACAATTCGGTTTTGATTATCGCAACAAACCTGGCGCCGGTGCAGCAGGCGGACTCGGGTTCGGATTGATGATCTTTTGCGGCGCAACAATTCGGCCGGGTTTCGACGTTGTTGCCGAATCAATCGGCCTCGAAGCGAAAATGAAAGATGTCGATCTTGTCATTACCGGCGAGGGAAGTTTGGATCGACAAACACTCGAGGGAAAGACGCCGGCGGGGGTGGCGCGACTTGCGCGGAAGCTCGGCAAACGCGTTTTCGCGATGGTCGGGCGCGCTGCTAAAGATCGGCGAGCGCGCGAACTCTTTGATGGCGTTTATCAGAACGCGCGCGCCGGAATGAGCCAGGAAGAGAATATGAAACGCGCCGGGGAGCTGTTGCGCGAGAATGCGCGTGAGTTGGCGAGAGGTTTGTAGGGCGGACGCCTGCATTAATTATCGCGACTTCCAATCCGCGCATGGTGAGCGAAAATAGGCGGCTCATGCAGGATGTTCCTCCGGGCGCGCTGACGCCCTTTGTTTTTTCAGATCCGGCCGGTAAACGCTGGCCGCGGTTGCGCCTTACTTTGCTCATATTCGGCGTGCTCGCGTTCCTTGGGACGGTGCTTTTCGTGCAAACGCTGTTTGTCGCGCCGCAGATGCGGGTGCCGTTTTCGCTAAGGCAATTGAAGGGGCAATTGAAGGCGCTGCAAAGGGCAAATCCGGCCGGCCAGGTCGCGCCGAGCTCGTTGCTTTGGCAAAAATTTGGCGCCGCGAAACAAGCGGCGAAGAAGTTGGCTGGCGTAACGCCCACCCCCGCGCCGCCGGCGAAGCCGCGCAAGAAGGCGCCCCCGAATGAAGTGCGGCTCGCATTTTACACCAACGGCGATCCCTACAGCTACTCGTCGCTCGAAGAGCACGCGTCGCTGATCACGCATTTATGTCCGGAATGGATCACTGTCGTGAACGGTCTCGGCGACATTCAGATCGACTCCGACGTTCGGCTCCCAAGATTTTGCGCGAACAAGGGAATCAAACTGATGCCGTTGCTGACGAATTTGGTCGGCGATACGTGGCAACCTGAGGCGATTGAAAATCTCGCGCACGGGCCGGCGGACCGACAGGAACGCTTTTTCGCAAAAGTGGTCGCAGCGTTGCGCGACGCGAAAGCCGCTGGTGTGCTGATTGACTGGGAACAAATCGATCCGGTTTACAAAAAGGACGTGACCACGTTCATCGACAAGTTTTGCGACGCGCTCCATAACGACGACAAGGAACTTTGGCTTATGGTTCAACCGGGTCAGGAGCTTGAATACATCGATTTCGAGGAGCTTTCTGACAATGTCGATCGATTCGTCGCTTCGCTTTTTGATGAGACCTCGGACATCGATCCGGCGGGGCCCCTCGGATCGCGCCCCTGGTTTGAAGGCTGGCTGCATGTCTTGCTCGAAGGCGGCGATAGTAAGCAGTGGATCATCACCCTCGGCAGTTACGGTTACGATTGGACGATCGGTGGCAAAAAAGCCGAGCTGATTAGTTTTCCCGAGGCGATGAGCCGCGCCTACAATGCGGAAGTCGAATCGGCTGAAGTAAAGGGTCCCAGTTACAATCCGTATTTTTATTTCGAGGACGCTGACAAGGAACACGCCGTCTGGTTCCTCGACGTCGTCACGTTCTTAAACGAGCTGCGCGAAGTGCGCGATGAAAAAGCCGGCGGTTTCGCGCTCTATCGTCTTGGCACGGAGGATCCCGCGATCTGGGATGCGCTGGCGGTCTCGCGTGATTTCAAGATCGACAACCAAACCCGCGAAGCGCTTGAAGTGTTGAAAGGCACCGACACCATCACCGACGTTGGCGAAGGGGAAATCGTAACAGTGGATGAAAGTCGCTCCGACGGAATGCGTAAGCTAGCCGTCGATTCAGAAGGTTATCTCACTGCGAAATACACAACATTTCCGGAGTTCCCGACGTTGTACCATCAAGGCGCGGGTGGAGAGCATCAGGTTGCGCTCACGTTTGACGACGGCCCGGATCCGCAATGGACACCAAAGATTCTGGACATTTTGAAAGCGGCAAACGCGAAGGCCGCGTTCTTTTTGGTGGGAGTCAACGCCGAAAAATATCCAGGACTCGTCAGGCGAATTGTCAACGAAGGCCACGAGATTGGAAACCACACTTATTATCATCCGAACCTGGCGCTGGCCTGGCCCGAGCACGTCCGGCTCGAGTTGAACGCGACCCAGCTTTTGATCGAAACAATTACCGGCCGCGCGACGACGTTGTTTCGACCGCCTTACGCCGCCGACACGCAGCCATCACAAATGAGCGAGCTGATGCCGCTGCAGATCGCGCAGGAATTGAGCTATTTGGTTGTTCTCGAAAATATCGATCCGCAGGATTGGGCGAAGCCGGGCGCAGACATCATTTTGCAGCGGGTAAAGCAGCAACGGCGCGACGGCAGCATCATTCTGTTGCACGACGCCGGAGGTGATCGTTCGCAAACTGTGGCGGCGTTGCCGCGCATTCTCGATTGGCTGCACACACGTGGCGACACTGTTGTCCCGCTGAGCACGTTGTTGGGAACATCGCGCGACGCCGTGATGCCGCTGCTGCAGACTACAAATCCGTCGTTGGCGCGGCTGGTCAGCGGCGCCGGGTTCCGCGTTTATCACGCGCTCGAAGAATTTCTCTGGGCTTTCATGATCGTGGCCACCGCACTGGTGGTGGCGCGCACCTTGGTCGTGATTTGGCTCGCTTACCGTTTTCGACGTTTACCGAAACACGATTTCACGGCGCCGATCAGCATCGTGGTGGCAGCCTACAACGAAGGAAAAGTAATCGCCGGGACTTTGCGTTCGTTGCTTTCGACCGATTATACGGGCGAGCTTGAGATCATCGTGGTTGATGACGGTTCGCGCGACGAAACTGCGGCGGAAGTCGAACGCGTTGCAGATGTCGATCCACGGGTTCGTTTGCTGCGTCAGGAAAATCGCGGGAAGGCCCGTGCGCTGCAACGCGCGTTGGCAGCGGTTCGGCACGGGATCGTGGTATTCGTCGATGCGGACACGCATTTTCAACGCGACACGCTGTCGTCATTGCTCGACCCGTTTGGCGACGAAACGATCGGCGCGGTTTCGGGCCACGCGAAAGTTGGCAACTTGCGCACGTTCATCGCGCGGTGCCAATCGCTCGAGTACACCTGCGGATTCAATCTCGATCGCCGCGCTTACACGCGCTGGAATTGTATCACGGTTGTGCCGGGGGCGATCAGCGCGATCCGGAAGGAAGCAATCGATCAAGCCGGTGGTTTAAGTTTGCAAACACTGGCCGAAGACACCGATCTCACACTCGCCTTGCACAAGGATCGGCAACGCATCGTCTACGTGCCGCAGGCAATCGCCTGGACTGAAGCGCCGGAGTCGGTGCGCACGTTGGCGCGGCAGCGTTTTCGCTGGGCCTACGGAACCTTGCAATGTCTGTGGAAACATCGGGACATGGTCTTCAACTGGAACTATCGCGCGCTCGGCTGGTTCAGTTTGCCGAGCGTTTGGTTTTTCCAAATCGTTCTCGTGGCGGTGACGCCAATGGTTGATCTGTTCTTACTGGCTTCACTGCCATTCGGCGCCTGGAGCGCGGTGCTCCCGTTTGTGATCACGTTTCTTTCGATGGACGTCATCCTCGCGACACTCGCTTGCATTTTGGAACGCGAACCTATCACGCGCGCCTGGCGGATTTTGCCGATGCGGCTGATCTATCGTCCGATGCTGAGTTATTGCATTTGGAAAGCGATTTTCCGCGCGATCAAAGGCGCCTGGGTCAGTTGGGGCAAACTCGAACGCACCGCCAGCGTTCCCGTGCGCGCGTGATCCGAATGACGAAGCACGAATGACGAATGACGAATGTCGAAGGAATGATCAAGCACGAAGCCCGAAGGAGGGCTGACGAGGACGCGTTCTGGGGCATCGACCAGATCTGGCGAAGCAAATCATGAGCTTCGTCATTCGGCGTTCGACATTATTTCGTCATTCGTCATTCGTCATTCGTCATTTGGCCCTCACAATCGCGACGCTGTCGATCCTTTCGTGCAACAAAACGCCGTCTTCGCAAAACTCCATCGACCCCAACGGTCCAGTCGACATCGCGGTTCCAGAGCATGGCGCTTATACAGGTGCGTTCATGGATTTCGGAGACGAGGAAGACGACGTCACGCTCGAGATGATCGAGGACTTCGAGCAGATGGTCGGCAAACACCAGGCGATCATCGCGTCGTCGAGCTATTGGGGTGAGCAGAGTTTTCCAACCGCGAATTTAAACGTGGTCTGGCGACACGGGTCGCTGCCGCTGGTCTTCTGGTCGCCGTGGGACAGGCCCTATGTGCAAAATCGCGGGCCGGACAAATTCAACCTCATCGACATCATCGCCGGAAAATGGGACGCCTACATCGACAAATGGGCCGACAGCGCGCGTGGGTTCGGCCATCCAATGATCGTCGCTTTCGGGGTAGAGATGAACGGCGATTGGTTTCCCTGGTCCGGAACATTCTATGGCGGCGAAGATTGGGATGACGATGCCGACAACTGGAAAGGTCCCGAAAATTTCCGGCGCGCGTATCGGCACGTAGTCGACCGCGTCCGCGCGCGCGGCGCGACGAACATCAAATGGATGTTTCACACCAATAATTATTCCTACCCGCTCGATACCTGGAATTTTGCGCCGGCTTACTACCCGGGCTCGGATTACGTCGATTGGTTAGGCATGAGCGTTTACGGCCAGCAATTCAAAGACGAAACCAACCCGCCGATTACCGCGTTGATGGACTGGCCTTATCAGGAATTGAGCGGGCTCGATCCGAGCAAGCCGATCATGATTGCGGAATGGGCGACCGGCGAATTTCCCTATACCCCTGGCGAACCGGGAATCCATAAGCCGGAATGGATCAAACAAGCCTTGGAACTTTTCCGGACACGCTATCCTCGCGTCAAAGCGGCGGTGTATTGGCACGAACGCTGGCAGAATCTCGATCAAACCTACAGCAATCTTCGCGTTAATTCATCGGTCGAATCGCTGCAAACTTATCGCGACGGCGTGGCGAATCCGGATTGGTTAGGGAACCTGATTCTGCGCGCTCTGCCGAAATCTGAATCGAAGTGACGATGTCGATTTTCAAGGTAGGGGCGATTGACCTCAATCGCCCGCGGGCGGCCGGTTTGATATACGGCGCACAGCGCCGTGGCTACACGTTAGTGCCAAACGGCGAGGATTCCGCCGAGCGCGATGCAGCCAGCAAAGTGGTAGCTCGCGTCGATTAACCAGACTTTAAACGGTTTCGATTCCCACAGATATTGGATCGTCAAAGCTGTCGCTGAAAAACCAAGCCCAACACCGGCACCGAGTTTTAATCCGTGACCCAACTCGGCAATGCCGGTTCTCGTGATTAGACGCGCCATAATCGCAGCCGCGATGAGATTGCAGATGAAATTGCCGATCATCTTCGCGCCCATTCCGCCGCCCTCGAGCTTGACTCCGTGTTGCTGGATCGCCGCCGCCCAGATTTTCCCGAACAGGGCCATGTACCAGATGGCGCCAATGACCCAATAAGCCGCTGCTGCGCAAATTATTGCCAACCAGTTCATACGGGCGGTTGTCTCAAGCTTGTCGATCTAAAGCAAGGGAAAATCCTCGCTTCGGGTCGCGGAGAAAATCAATCCAGTTAGACAAAATCCAGGGTTGGCGGCGTCTCGATTATAAAAGACCGTGAAAAGGTCATGGAGAATGTCGCCACCGATGAAAATTGGAAGAATTGCTTTTCCCAGCTCGCTCCCGGCCTGCTGCTGTTCGCGCGGCAATGGGCGCGATCGACAGCCGACGCGGAGGACATTGTCCAGGAAGCTTTCGTTCGTTTCTGGCGAAAACAACACGACATCGCGAATCGCGGTCTCCTTTACGCGACGGTGCGCTCCATTGCTCTCGATTTTCTCCGGCGCGACAGCCGCCGCGCTCGCCGCGAGTCGACCGCAGCTTCCGAGACTGAGCAAACGGTCCAGCCAATGTTTGCGATTGAGGACGAATCGCAACGCGCGCTTGTGGCCGCGCTCGATCTTTTACCTAACGAGCAACGGGAGGTGCTGGTGATGAAAATTTGGAACGAGCTCACCTTCGCCGAAATCGCGAGTGCTCTTGAGATTTCGCAGAACACGGCCGCGTCCCGTTATCGCTACGCGCTTGCCGCGCTTAAAAAGAATCTGCCCGCCGTATGAACGACTTCTCCGAACTTGAAAGTCAGCTTGGCAAACTTCGGCCGGTTCAGCCGTCCGCAGACTTGATGACGCGAGTTGAGCGGGCGTTGGCCGAAGCTCGGCACAGCGAGTCTCTCCATCGGGGGGAAACATCGACAGCGACCGCGGGCGTGCTGCCGCGCGAACGCCGGTTTCGTTTCAACTGGCTTTCGCTCGGGCTCGGTTTGGCCGCGGCGGCTGCGCTGGTGCTTTTCACGTGGATTCAACTTGAACGACCAGCGAAGAAGATGCCGGCGTTGTCCTCGATTACACCGGCGCCGCAGTTTTCATCTCCGGCTTCCACTGCGCAGTTTATTCCGGCTGGTTTAACCCAGGTTGTTTATCACACCCGCGACGAAGGAGTTCATTTCCCAAGCAATTCCGAACAGCCGATGCGCCGAGTCCGCTCGCACACCCGCGAGACATTGCAGTGGCGAAATCCAACCACCGGCGCGTCGCTGCGCATTTCTTATCCGAGCGAAGAAGTTTCGCTCGTTGCTGTTACCGGCCAATGAAAACCGCCAGTCCGGCTCGGACTTTGAAAGGAAAAACTATGAAAACAAAATCGATCCTCACCATCATCGCCGCGATCGTGCTTTTGCCGATTGCTGCATTCACTCAAACACCGCCGGTTCCTCCGCCTCCTCCCGGGCCGCCACCAACCGGTCCAGTCGGTCCCGGCGGCGATCGCGAACGTCATGAGAAAAAGATCCCGGTCACGTATCTCGGTGTCGAAACTTCCGACGTCCCGCAGGTTGTCAGCGAACAACTCGGGTTGCCAAAAGGTTTCGGCCTGGTCGTTGATTACGTTGTTCCGGACGGGCCCGCCGCCGCAGGCGGCGTTCAGCAGAACGACATTCTCAAGATGTTGAACGATCAAATTCTGACCGAACCGGATCAACTCTCGAAACTGGTGCGGAGTTTTTCGGAAGGAACAACTGTCACGCTCACCGTTTTGCGTAAAGGCAAAGAGGAGAAGATCGGCGTGAAGCTGTCGAAAAAAGAAGTCCCTGAACGCTCAGAGTTCGGTCGAGGTCACCGTCCCAATTACAACTTTAACTTCAATGGGCACGACTGGGGCGACTTCGGCATGAACGACCTGAAAGAGCAGATGGATCATTTGAAAGAACAACTCGGAAACGACAAGCAAGGAATGATCCATGACGCGGTAATGACGGCGCAGGCCGAAGCCCAACGTGTCCGCGAAGAAGCGCAACGCCGTCGTGATCAGGCCCAACGGGTGCGTGATCAAGTCCAACGCATTCGCGATCAGGCGCAGCGAGCGCGAGATGAAGCCCGTCGCAACGCAGGCATTAGCGTTACCCAACACCACGATGGTGGATTGAGCACGACCAAGATCGATATCGGCAAAGCGCAGATCGTTTACTCCGACGACAAAGGCGAATTGCGGGTCGAGAAAGTTGACGGCAAAAAAGTGCTGACCGCGAAAGATCCACAGGGATTGCTTCTGTTCAGCGGCCCGGTCGAAACGAAGGAAGAGCTGGATAAGGTTCCCGCCGAAGTGCGGCAGCGTTACGAGAAATTGCAGCAGAACGATCTCCCGGCGGTCATCTCCGCGCAGCAATCGGAGATGACTAATGACACTGACGCCGACGACGAAGGCGATAGCGACGCCGATATTCAGTCGATGAATCAAATTTCCACTCAGCCGTCCCGTAGCAGGCTAAATTCCTTCGTGATTCAGCTTTAATTTTGGCAGAGAGAGACTCCGCCGAGCGCCCTAGCTAAGTCGACCACACCCCGAAAGGGTTCGGGGCGAAAGCGCCCGCTCGTCGGAGTTTTCCCGTAGCTCGAACGTCTGGCAAGCCACTCCAGTTTGTTAAGATGGAAATGGAAAAATTACTGGGACGCCGAAACCTTATTGTTTACGGCGATAAACCCAACTTCCAGTTGTTAGTTCCGCTCCACTTACGTTGTACTGCCAATCTTGTCGTGGCGCATAACGATCGTGGATAATAATCTCGGGTAAAACGTCAGCGCGACGTCTCGGTCCAACACATCGTCGTGCGCTAGCCAGACAATGCCCATCCCGCCCGGCCGAGGGTTCTGATTAGCGTGTAACGATTGAATACTTTTTGTCCGCCTGAAAAATCTCGCAGCGTGGCGTCTAGTCCGGCGCCGGAAGTGGCGTCGCTCACTTTGCCACCTTAGCAATCCGCAAGATCTGGATAAGAATAGAACTCGACTCACCGCGACTCATTGACACCCGATCAACGCTGAGCAGCAGCGAGAACCTTGTCAGTAATATCTGGAACGTCGCGTGAAAGCAGGACGATAGGAACGTCATTTAGGCTGTTTCCGCTCGAATCAAGGACCAGATTGCATCGATCCGCCTCCGCGATTTGATTTACCGTGGCCCTGATTTTTAACACGATGCCCTCTCGCATTTTGAGAGCGTCCTCCTGGAGCTGTTTTTCGCGCGACGTGCGGAACTCGTTTATCTCTCGTTCCATATTTTTGATATTCAATATCTTGTTGTCACGTTCGCGTGCTTTAGTGGACCTGGCGTTGGTGTCCAAGCCAGGGGCGTTTAGTTGTGTGTTTAGACTGTTTATCTCATCAAGCGCCTTTTTGTAGGCGTTAGCGCGATCGTCGTATTCACGTTTAGCCTGAGCTTTGGCGTCGTTAATTTTCGCTTCGGCTTCCTTGGTGTCGGGCCACTGCTTAAAGGCGCGGTTCATATCGACGATTCCAAAGCGCGCGCTTGCCGAGGAGACCAGCTGAGAGAAAGTCGTAGAAGGTTTGTTCTGATTTAACGCAGAAATAACGTAATTGGAAAAATCAGGAATGCCTTCGGAATACACCACGACGGGCACGCCGTTCTTACTATTACCGCTAACGTCGATTATTAAACCGTCGTTGATCATGGCTAACCCGCTTGCAATTAACTTGGTTATTTCTGCGACGATTCCTTCCCGCATTTTGAGCGCCTGATCCTGGAGTTGCTTTTCCCGCGTGGTCTTGAACTCCGTTATTTCCTTTTCCATCTTCTTCACGTTCGCGATTTTGTTATCTCGGTCTCGCGCCATCCTTGATTTGGCATCACCACTTAGGCCGCTCGAATCGATCTGCTTGTTTAAGCTGTTGATTTCGTCGAGAGCCTTCTGATAAAACGCCGCGCGATCATCGTAATCCTTTTTCGCGGCACCCTTGGCCTGATTGATTTTTGACTCGGCGTCCTTGGTGCGGTTGTACGCTCTGAAAATCCGATTCATATCTACGAGACCTACCGAAACCGGCTTCATTGATAGTAATTGATCCGCTCGGTTTTGATTAAGCCCCGCCACGACCGCATTGCTCGCGTCCCCGTTGCTTGGGCTGAATAAGATAACGGGAACGCCATTGAGGCTGTTGCCGCTCTTGTCAAAGATCAGATTATTGGCTCGCGCATCGAGTGATCCGATTTTTGCTCTCATCTCGGACACGATTCCTTCTCGCATCCTGGTTGTCTGTTCTTGAAGCTGTTTCTCGCGAGTCGTGCGGAACTCGGTTACCTCTCGTTCCATATTTTTGATGTTCGCGATTTTGTTATCTCGATCTCGCGCCGTCCTTGATTTGGCATCAGCACTTAGCCCGCTCGAATCGAGCTGCTTGTTCAGATAGTTTATCTCATCGAGCGCCTTCTTGTAAGCGTTTGAGCGATCGTCGTATTCACGTTTAGCCTGAGCTTTGGCTTCATTTATCTTTTCTTCCGCATCTTTGGTCTTCGTGTATTCCTTGAAGACACGATTCATATCTACGAATGCTATCGCGGGGTTGTAGCCGGCATTCAGGGCGAAGGGTAATGTCCCTGAAGGTGCGCTCGGAGTGGAAGGCGCGGCCACGCTTGGGGTGACAGAAGCGACAGACGACTGCGTTTGCTCAAGACGGCGAAGGTTATCCTTCGCTTGTTGTATACCCTGATCGGCCGCCTTTTGATACAATGCTGTGGCCTTGCTTAGATCTTTTGGCACACCATTGCCTTTCTCGTAGAGCGCGGCCAGAGAACAAAGCCCGGCCCAAAACATGTGGTCGGCGGATTTTTGATAGTACTCCGCTGCTCTGACATAGCTCTGCTCGACCCCTTTTCCTTTTTCATAGAGGTCGCCAAGAAAATATTGGGCACTGGCATTGCCTTGCTCAGCGGCACGACGAAACATTTCGGCGGCTTTCGTGGGATCCTTATCTTTGTATTGGAGGCCGAGCAGATTCTGGGCGGGTGCTACATTCTCTGCGGCGGCTTCTCGAAGATACGTCTCCCCTTTATTCTCGTCGTTCTTTACACCACGCCCATGAAGATAGAAGTATCCCAGAAGTCTCTTGGCATCGATGTTTCCATGGTCGGCTGCGCTTTGAGCCAGGCTTGCCGCTTTTGTTTCATCCCTTGCGACGCCAAGACCCAAAAAGTACAGGCTGGCAAGTTCGTATTCCGCGCCTGCAGCCCCGCGCTCTGCTTTTGCTTCCAAACCACTGGCAAGGGCTTTTTTTGCCCAGTCAGCGGCTTTCGCTTTGTCCTTGAGGACAATGTCCTGAGAAACGACGTCAAGCTCATACATGTCGGCCAATCGCGCTTGAGCCTCTGGGAATCCATTCTCTGCGGATCGCGTGAAGCGTTGAAATGCTTTCTTATGGTCGATTAGAACATCGCCCCCACCCCGAAAATATTGTGAGCCGAGAACGTACTCTTTCCCAGCTTCTGCTTCGGAAACGGTCGTCGATGCTTCGGTGACAGGCGCTTGCTTATGATGGGAAAATAAAATCCATGCGGTCGCTCCTGCGAGCACAACGAGGAAGACACAAACCGCAATCAATCCCTTTTTTCGGGAAGAGATTTCGCGAGATGATGGAATCGTTTGCAGTTGTTGTGATGCGAGTTGCAGACGGTGAGCAACTTCAGAAACGGACTGCGGTCTCTTGGCAGGATCTTTCGCCAAACACGCCGCAATCGTTTCCTCCCACTCTTGTGGAATCGGGTTTCCCCCGACGTCGAGGTCTTTACGACGTTGAGCCATCAATGGCGGAATCTTTTCATGAATCTGCCGATCAATGTTTCCGGAATAAAACGGCGGTCTGCTAGTAATCAGTTCGTAAATGGTCGCGCCGACCGAATAGACGTCGTCGAGGTGCGTGCCGCGTTCGCCGTCGAGTTGTTGCGGACTCATGTAAACGAGTGTGCCGCTCGTTCCGTGCGCGTGCGTCAGCATGCTCATCGAGTCGCTCAGACTTCGCGCTATTCCAAAATCGGCGATCTTCAACTGGCTGCGTTTGTTCACCATTAAATTCGCCGGCTTGAGATCGCGGTGAACGATGCCGGCATGGTTGTGTGCGTAGTCAAGTGCGTCGCAGAGCTGAGTCAGCATGTCCTTCAAGTCTGCCGGTTCGAAAACCTTGTTTGGCTGGTCGGCGCGCAAATTGGAAAGCGTATCGCCATCGATGAATTCCATCGAGATCGCGCCAGAAATATCGTCGTGAACAAAATCGTAAATGCGCACGATGTTTTTGTGCGTCAGCTCCAGACTTCGCTTTGTTTCGCGCTTGAGGTCGCCCAAGACTCCGCGATCGAGCACGAGCAGTTCGGGAAGAAACTTCAGCGCCACGTCGCGTTCCAGCTCGTCGTCGCGGGCCAGCCAGACAATCCCCATCCCACCGCGCCCGAGCACTTTGGTCAGCGTGTAACGATTGAAGATCTTCTGTCCGCCGGAAAAATCACGGAGCGTCGCGTCCAGCCCGGCACCGGGAATAGCGTCACCCACACGGCGAGCTTAACGACCTGCAAAATGCGTATAAAGAATAAAATCAGATTGGTGGCGGAGTTTTCCTTGTCGATCTTCGGTGCGCAGGTCTATTAGCTGGCGCGCCGGATCGACATGTTCATTCGCATTTTTATTTTCGGAGCAGTTTTGCTTTTCACGAACGTTTCGCGGGGGCAAACCTCGACGGTGACACCGAGCGCGTCTCCATCGCTCGAGCAACGGGTGTCCGATCTCGAAGCTTACGTAAACAATTCCGCACGCGGCTCGGATTTGGCCAACGCGAAAAGCGCTTCCAACATTTCCGGCTCCGGTCCCGGTCACAACGGCTGGATGATGACCGCGTCAGCGCTGGTTCTTTTTATGACCCTGCCTGGATTGGCGCTGTTTTATGGCGGACTCGTCCGGCAAAAAAACGTGTTGTCGGTCCTGGCCCAATGTCTCGGCATCGCAGGATTGGTCGCGATTATTTGGTGGGCGGTCGGATATTCGCTCGTTTTTTCGCGCGGCTCGCCGTTCATCGGCGGTTTGAAGTTTGCATTTCTGCGCGGGGTCGATGCCCAGCCCAACGGAGATTATTCCTACTGGGTATCGCAAAATATTTTCGCGATGTATCAGCTGATGTTCGCAATCATCACTCCGGCCCTGATCATCGGCGCGGTCGCAGAACGAATCAGATTTGCCGCCGTGCTCGTCTTCGTGGGCGTTTGGATGTTCGCCGTTTATTTTCCACTCGCGCACATGGTTTGGGGAATTGACGGATGGATGAACGGTGTTTGGAATCCGCGCGCGAAGATTACTGCGATCGATTTTGCCGGCGGGACAGTAGTGCACATGTCGTCCGGTTGGTCGGCTCTGGTCCTTTGCGCTCTGCTCGGGCCGCGGCTGGGTTTCCGCAAAGAAATCATGGCGCCACACAGCATGGTGCTGTGCATGGTCGGTGCCGGAATGCTTTGGGTCGGTTGGTACGGTTTTAACGCCGGGAGCGCGCTGGGCGCCGATGGCATCGCGGCGAACGCGTTCATGACCACAACGCTTGCCACTGCAGTCGCATCTTTTACCTGGGCGATGTTGGAGTACGCATTGCGTGGCAAAGCCAGCGTCCTCGGATTTTGTTCCGGCGCGGTTGGTGGGTTGGTCGTGATTACCCCTGCGTGTGGTTACGTCGATGCGACCGGCGCGATCATCATCGGTGTCCTCGCCGGTATTATTCCATTTTTTGCCTGTACAAAATTAAAATCGTGGTTCCACTATGACGACGCACTCGACACGTTTGGGGTGCACGCAGTCGGAGGGACACTCGGCGCATTTCTCACCGGCCTGCTCGCGACCGCGCAGGTGAATGCAAATCTTTCCGGAACTGCGGCTACGCAGAACGGGCTCGCGAATATTGTGGGCCGCATGCTGTGGCTCGAACAACTAAAAGCGATCGTGCTCACGATTTTGCTCGCGATCACGGCAAGCGCCATTATTGGCTCGCTGGTGAACGCCTTTATCGGTCTGCGGATTGCTCCCGAGATCGAGCGGCAAGGTCTCGACATCAACGAGCACGGCGAAGAAGGTTACATGGTTTCGGGCTAGCGGCTCTTTCCCGAAAGGATTGCTTGTAAAAAAAACGCGCGGCCGTAGCCGCGCGTTTTGAAATCGTGGATGGTTAAACCTTAGTTACCGCCGGTGTACCCGCCAGTCTGCATCTGCCTGAGCGCTGCGCCATTGAGCTTTATTACCTCACCTGTTCCAGCCGCCGCGGCCGGGCCGGTGTTATCATCGACTTCGACCCATCGGCCGCTCAGATTACTTCCGGTTTCCGCCGGAACGTAAATCATGTGAGTGTGCTTGCTCACCTTGTTGGCCGCGAATTGGCCGCTCAGCTTGAAATCCAGTTGGGTTGGCTTGTCGCTCAAAACCTTCACATTGTTAATGGACGCCTTGACTTGGCGGTTAACGAAAAGAACCACTTCGTAGTCGGTGTTCGGCAGTTTGCCCACACCGTATTGTCCAGTCGAATCAGTCCGGACAATTTTCTGGAGCCCGCTTCCGTCTTTAGCTTGAAGATGTACTTCGGCACCTACGACGGGCTGACCCTTGGAATCCTTGACAACGCCTTGCAGCCTGCCAGAGCCAACAGGGTCCGACGCCGATGCGGCGACGGCAGAAACAAGTAACGACGCGAAACAGATTTGGAGCGATTTAATAGTCATAAGGGTCAAGTACTTTAGACGAGATTTTTGCGTTGTGCAAGCATGTCGGATTGAATCCGGTATAAATTCTTCAAATTACTAATCCTAGTGGGCGCTTGGCATATCGACGCCCTTGGCCTGAAGCTGTCGCACCAAAGCGTTCCCCTGGTTGTTCAAACGTTCAGCCATGCCAGACGGCATCGTTCTTCCGTCATCCTCGACTTCCATCCACTGGCCCAGATGACTGCCAGTCTGTGAAGGGACCCAGACATAATGTTTACCTTTGGTGAACGGTCTCGCCGCCGCGCCGTTTCGAAGTTCAAAATTCAAGGTTTGGGTTTCACCAGTCTTGGTTCTGACGTTGCTGATGGACGCTTTGGTCGCGCCATCGACCAACAACGTGACGCTGTAAGTGCCGTGCCGGCGGAGGGACTTGAACCCACACACTGTTGCCAGTACTGGATTTTGAGTCCAGCGCGTCTGCCATTCCGCCACGCCGGCGTGTCGAAAGGGAGCGAAAGAATACGGACTTCGCTGAGAAGCTCAAACGCTTCCGACCAGATCGAGCGGTTGCAGGCTGCGCGGCGGTCCAAAGATTTCGCGCAAGATAATCGCGTCTCGTAAACCGGACGTCGATCTTAGCAACGTTGCGATATCGATTTTTACGTCCGACGATGTGGCGATCGGTTTGGTCGCGATCGCATATGCTTCTGCTGCTGTCTTCACGATCGGCAATGGCTCGAGCGGCGCCGGACCTTGCTGAACTTCGAAGGCAGCAGCCTCGGCAACTCTTGGTTGAAAAGTTCTCGCTTCGCGTGTCGCAGGAATCTGACGTGGTAGCCGGATTTCGCGCGGCAAATCTGGCGGTCGCGTCGTCAGCGGCGGCAGCGGTGATCTCAACGGTGTCGGAACGTGCGGTTGAACCGTCGGCTTTTGGTAGGTCGGTCGCGGTGCAACCGGCGAGGGAGGTTTCGATGTGGTCGGCTGCCCAAGCGCTTCCAGAAACTTTCGGATGCGTTGTTCATCTGTTTCGTCGGCGCCGCCCGACAGCGGGCGAGACATTTGCGATGGAGATGGCGATCTTCGCGTTGTATCGCCTGGCCGCTTGCGGCTTTTGCTTGCAGCTCTGGTCAGGATTTGGAAAAAAATCGCCAGCGCGACGAACAGCAAAAAAATAAGATTATCGAGATGGACCGCTGCCATGTTTCTACTTTCTTTAGCTTGCGTCTGTCCGTGGTTTGTCCGTTCCCGCAATCGATTCACGCATCGACGTGTCGGCTTGCACGTTTTTCATCCGGTAATAATCCATGATGCCAAGGTGACCGGCGCGAAACGCTTCCGCCATCGCCATCGGCACCTGCGCTTCCGCTTCGACGACCTTGGCGCGCATTTCCTGCGTCTTGGCCTTCATTTCCTGCTCCACTGCGACCGCAGCTGCGCGGCGCACTTCCGCTTTCGCCTGGGCAATACGCTTGTCGGCATCTGCTTGCTCGCTCTGCAATTTCGCGCCGATATTGTCACCTACGTCGACGTCGGCGATGTCGATGGAAAGGATTTCAAACGCCGTGTTACTGTCGAGTCCCTTCGCCAACACTGCCTTTGAAATGCGATCCGGATTTTCCAGAACGTCCTTGTAAGAGTCGGCCGAACCGATCGCGCTGACGATGCCTTCGCCGACGCGCGCGATAATTGTTTCCTCGGTCGCGCCGCCGACAAATCGATCCAGATGTGAGCGCACCGTCACCCGCGCTTTCACTTTCGCGCCGATCCCGTCCTTGGCGACACCGTCGATGGTCGTCCGGCCCATCGTCGGATTCGGAACGTCGATGACTTTCGGATTGATGCTTGTCCGCACGGCTTCGAGCACCGTTTTCCCGGTGCCTTTCGTGGCCAAATCTATCGCGCAGGCGCGATTGAAGTCGAGGGAGATACCGGCTTTGTCGGCCGCGATCAACGCGAGGATGACTTGAGTCACGTCGCCGCCCGCAAGGTAATGCGCTTCCAACGGATCGCTCGGCACTTCAATGCCCGCTTTCACCGCGGTGATGCGATTGTCGACGATTAATCCAACTGGCACGCGCCGGAGCCGCATCCCGATCATTTTGCCCATGCCGACCGGTGCGTTGGCGATGCGCGCTCGGAGCCAGATCCCGAAAAAATTGAAAAGAACGATCGCGAAAACGAAACCGAAAACGGCGAGCACCGCGAGGCCGATGATAGTAAAAGAAAGCTCCATAACGAAACTGTAGTCGCTTCGCTGTGCGAAGCGCAACGTCGAGTTTGCAGACTTGCCGCCGCGCCGCGCAGAGGGACACGGCTACAGCTTTTCGTTGCAATCCGCGCGAGACGGAATACGCATTGCGCGTTGTGACGAGAACGAAGGTCGCGGTGGTGGGCGCTTCCGGTTATACCGGCGAGGAACTGGTGCGTCTGCTCCTCGCGCATCCGCAGGTCGATCTGGTCGCGGCAACGTCGCGGCAATTGGCCGGAAAATCGCTTGCGCAAGTTTTTCCGCGCTTTGCCCACCAGAAGACTGCGATCGCGCTCAAGTTTTCCGATCCCGATCCAAAACAAATTGCGCGCCAGGCCGGTCTTGTTTTTCTCGCCTTGCCGCACGGTCTCGCTGCCGAGTTCGCCAAACCGCTTTTGACAGCCGGCTCGCGCGTCATCGATCTGAGCGCCGATTTTAGACTAAAAGACCCCGCCGTTTACCAGGAATTTTATGGTCACGATCATCCTGCGCCCGATTTGTTAGGCCAATCGGTTTACGGTTTACCCGAAATTTACCGGGACCAAATTCGCGAAGCGAAACTGGTGGCCTGTCCCGGTTGTTATCCGACGAGCATTCTTATTCCGCTGCGGCCGCTCATTCGACGGAAGGCGATCGATCGCAAAACAATTTTAGTCGCGAGCATGAGCGGTGTGACCGGCGCGGGACGCAAAGTCGAAGCGGATTATCTTTTTCCGGAGTGCAACGAAAGCGTTCGGCCCTACGGGGTCCCGAAGCATCGACACCTTTCCGAGATCGAACAGGAGCTGTCGATTTTGGCCGGCGAGAGAATCGTGATCCAATTCACGCCTCATCTGGTGCCGGTGAATCGTGGGATTGTGACAACGATTTATGCCGATATCGCGGGCAATGTTGTAAACATGGATCCGGCAGTCGTTTTCAACAGCGCCTACGCCGAAGAGCCGTTTGTGCGGCTGCTTGGCGACGACCGGCTTCCTGACACAAAAAACGTTATCGGCACAAACGTGATCGAGGTCGCCTGGAAGATCGACAAACGCACGCACCGTCTCGTTGTTATGAGCGCGATTGATAACATCGTCAAAGGAGCGAGCGGCCAGGCTGTGCAATGCATGAATTTGATGCTCGGCTTTCCCGAGACCGCTGGGCTGATTTGAAAAATTCGTTTCGAAAGATTTCCGGTTCGATTTGCGCACCGCGCGGTTTCAAATGCGCCGCGGTTTTCTGCGACATCAAAAAGCTCGGCACTGGCAAAGGCTCGGAGAAAGGACAGAAACGCGATTTAGCTTTGATTGTTTCGGATATTCCAGCGGCGGTGGCGGGAATGTTCACGACCAATCAGGTCTGTGCAGCGCCGGTAAAAACCAGCCGTCAACGCGCGAGCAAGAAATTTGCGCGAGCGATCGTGGTGAATTCCGGAAACGCTAACGCTTGCACCGGCCAACAGGGGCTTCGTGATTCCCAATTGATGACGCGTCTTGCCGCATCTGCACTCGCTAAACTTGACTGCTTTAAGCAGTCAAGTTTGTCAGGGCGAATCAGGACGGAGGATGTCTTAGTTTGTTCGACTGGTAGGATCGGCGTGTCGATGCCGATGAAAAATATCAAGCGCGGCATTCAAGCGTGCGCACCGCGCATCGCAAGATCGACATCGAATGCGCGACAGGTCGCCGAGGCGATCATGACGACCGATACGTGCCGAAAAGAAATCGCAGTCGAGATCAAGGTTGGCAGATCAGCAGTTCGGATCGGCGGGATTTGCAAAGGCGCCGGCATGATTCAGCCGGGAATGGCCACAATGCTCGGCTTTATTAGCACCGACGCGGCGATTGAACCGAGCGCGCTCAAGCGTGCGCTCAAGATTGCGGTCGGAAAAAGTTTCAATCGAATCACGGTCGATGGCGACATGAGCACGAACGATTCGGTCATCGCGCTCGCGAATGGGCGTGCCGGGAATTCGAAATCCGAAATTCGGCGTTCGCAATTTCAGGTAGCCCTGAATTTCGTGTGTCTCGAACTGGCGAAGATGATTGTGCGCGACGGTGAAGGCACTTCGCGATTTGTCGCGCTGCGGGTTCGCGGCGCCCGGAACGATCGCGAGGCGGAAGCAGCCGCGCGTGCGATTGCGAACAGCTCTCTCGTGCGCACGAGCTGGTGCGGCGGCGACCCGAACTGGGGCCGAATCCTCTGCGCGCTCGGCTCTTCAAAAGCCGATGTCGATGAAACGCTGATCGATGTGGGTTATGCCCAACCGGGCGGCCGCAAAATTCTTTTTGCATTTCGACGCGGCCGTCCGACAAATGTCGCCTTGAAAACGCTGGCAAAAATTACTTTAGCGGCCGAGTTCGATCTCCATGTCGATCTTCACCGCGGACAAGGCGAGTTCTTGCTTTACGCGGCTGACCTCACTGAAAATTACGTTGCGTTCAACAAAGGCGATATTACCGATCCCGCGACCCTCGGCGGCTGATGAAGAAAATTATCTCGAAAGCGGCGACGTTGCTCGAAGCGTTGCCTTACATCCAGCGTTTCCGCAGCCAGGTTTTCGTGGTGAAGTACGGCGGCAGTTTCATGGACTCGCCGGATCTGGAAGAACGCCACCGGGTCGCGCGGGACGTGGTTTTTCTCGAAGCGGTCGGAATCAATCCGGTTGTCGTCCACGGTGGCGGCAAGGCAATCACGCGCGCGCTGGAAGAAGCGGGCGTGAAATCGGAGTTCGTGCGCGGTTATCGCGTGACCGACGCTTCCAGCGCGGAAATTGTCGATCGCGTTCTCTCTCGCGAAATTAATCCTGACATCGTAAAGGCGATCCAGGATTTCGGCGGGAAAGCGCGGGGTTTTGCCGGCCCCGATATTTTTCGGTGTCGAAAATTCTCGGCGAAAGATGAGAAAGATGGAGATGTCGATCTCGGATTCGTCGGCGAAGTTTGCGACGTAAACGTAGAACCGCTGCGCGAGTGCATTCGGCGCAGCGTCACACCGGTAGTCAGTCCGACGGCACTGGGCGATGACGGCAAGATTTACAATTGCAATGCCGACATCGCGGCGGCTAAAACCGCCGTTGCGTTGAAGGCGCGCCGCTTGGTTTTCATGAGCGACGTGCCTGGTTTGCTGCGCGATCCAAAAAATGACGCGAGTTTATTAACTCACCTGGCCGTGAGTGATGTTCCGAAATGGCGGAAAAAGGGCGTGATCGGCGAAGGGATGATTCCGAAAGTGGACAGCGCGATAGCCGCGATTGAAAGCGGCGTTGAAAAAGTCCAATTCGTGGATGGGAGGATTCCGCATTCGGTGTTGCTCGAAATTTTTACCGACGCGGGAGTTGGAACCGAGGTCGTGTTATGAAGGAAGTTTTACCCGCGCCGACGTCGGCGATTGTGCAAAACGAAACAAAACGCATCCGCGAGCTGTTCGAGCAGAATGTTGTCCCTTCATATGCGCGGTTCGATCTCGTTCTTGAGCGCGGCGACGGAAGTTATGTTTGGGACATTGACGGAAAACGCTATCTCGATCTTGCCGGCGGAATCGCGGTTTGCTCGTTAGGTCACGCCCATCCCGAAATGATCAAGGCGCTGACCGAGCAGTCGCAAAAGCTGATTCACGTCTCCAATCTCTATTATAATGAGCTCCAAGGACGGCTCGCGAAGCGAATTATCGATCTAATCGCGCCGGGGCGAGCTTTTTTCTGCAACAGCGGCGCGGAAGCGAACGAAGGTCTCTTCAAATTAGCGAGGAAGTTCGGACACGACGACGGTCGCTACGAAATCATCACGACGTTCGAATCGTTTCATGGCCGAACGCTGGCCGGGATCGCGGCAACCGGTCAGGAAAAAGTCAAAAAGGGATTCGAACCCGCAGTCCCGGGGTTTAAGCAGGTACCCTTCAACGACCTCGATGCGATGCGCGGCGCGATCACATCAAAGACTTCAGCCATTTTGATTGAGCCAGTGCAGGGTGAAAGCGGAATCATGATTGCGAGCCCCGAGTATTTGATCGGTCTTCGTCGGCTTTGTGACGAGAGGAATCTACTTTTGCTCTTCGACGAAGTGCAGGCCGGACATTTTCGCACCGGAAAATTCCAAAGCTGGCAGCGCATTCTTGAGCAGGCGATTGAGGTCAATCGCCCCTACCTGCCCGATGCCGTCTCGATGGCGAAATCGTTGGGCGGGGGATTTCCGATGGGCGCGTTTTGGGTGCGGGAGAAATTCGCGAACGTTCTTTCTGCGGGCACACACGCGACCACGTTCGGCGGCACGCCGCTGGCGTGCGCGGTTGCCTTGAAGGTTTTCGAAGTGATCGAGCGCGAAAATCTGGCTGCGAACGCTCGCGATACCGGCGCTTTCCTTTTGCGCGAATTGCAATCAATTCAGCAACGATTTCCGAAAGTGGTGAAAGTTGTGCGCGGTCTCGGTTTGATGATTGGAATTGAATTCCAACCACAATTTAAAGCAGTCGAGATCGTGAAGGAGTTGCACAAGCGAAGTATCCTCACCGTGCCAGCAGGCAATTCGGTGATTCGTTTATTGCCGGCATTGAATCTTTCTCGCCCAGAAGCGGAGGAAGGATTGCGCGTGATCGAAAAACTAGTTGTCGATCTTGCGCACAAAGAGTGAGAGGACGAGGAAGAACTGAATGAAACATCTTCTCAGCATCGAGCAGCTTTCGCGCGTAGAGATCGAGCGGATCCTGCATCGGACGTCCGAGCTCAAGACAAGCCGCGGCAAGATTTCGGCGCAGCCGCTGGCGGGGCAAACCTGGGCTTTGATTTTTTCCAAACCGTCCACCCGCACGCGGGTTTCGTTTGATGTCGGAATCCGCGAACTCGGCGGAGAAACAATCTACTTAAACGCGGCGGACGCACAGCTGGGACGCGGCGAATTGATTAAGGACACGGCGCGGGTGTTGGCCCGAATGATTCACGGCGCGGTCATCCGCACCTACGCGCAAAGCGACATCGAGGAATTCGCCGAGTTTTCCGGCGTCCCGACGATCAACGCGCTGACCGATGACGAGCATCCGTGCCAGATTCTCGGCGACATTTTCACAGTTATTGAAAAGCGCGGGAAAATCGAGAACACCGTTGTCGCCTACATTGGCGACGGTGTTTCAAACACAGCGCGATCGTGGCTTTTCGCGGCCGGAAAATTGGGTTTTGAACTTCGGATCGCGTCGCACAAAAAGTATCAGCCAAAGAAGAAATTGCTCGAGCGTGCGGGAGGGAAGGTGACTTGCATGGAGGATGTGGCCGCGGCCGCCCGCGATGCCGACGTGCTTTACACCGATATTTGGGTTTCGATGGGAAAGGAAGCGGAGGAAGCACGACGTGAAGCTGAGCTCGGACCATACTGGATCAACGAATCAGTGGTGAAGTTGGCGAAACGTAACGCGATGGTGATGCATTGTTTGCCGGCGCATCGCGGACAGGAGATCGATGAGAAAACGTTCGAAGCGCACGCGCAGACGATCTTCGATCAAGCGGAGAACCGGCTCCACGTGCAGAAAGCTATCCTGGTCGAGCTAGCGACGCCAAAGTAGTAAAGCAGACAGATCGTTTGTCGCAGCCCAGTTCCTATGCGGTCTCAAACTACCCATAAAAAACATGGAAACTCAGACATTTTGCTCGACAAACAATGTCGCGATTGGGAGGATTGGGGTTCAGAAAATTGCGCAATCAAAATATGAAGTTTGTTCTCTGGATTTTGTTACTCGGGCTGACGGTCACGGTCGTTGACGCTGCCGATCCTGCTTCGGACAAGGCAAGCAATTCGCCTTACGAGCCTGGAAACACGTGGGTTAACGGCCAGAATGGAGGCAGCGGTTTCGCAGGGTGGGTTTTAACCAGTGGAACAAGCTCCGGATTCTTCATGGGTTCGTCTGCAGCCAACGGCGCGATGCCACCATCGGGTAACATCGACACTTCTGGAGAATCCTGGGGGATGTTTGCCAGCAATGGGGACACAGCCTCGGCCGTGCGGAAGTTTACGGGTCCAAGTGGTGGAAGGCAGCTGGCAGTCGGTCAGTCGATTTCCCTGGCCATGGATAACGGCGTCGTTCAGACGGGCGGAATGGTTGGCTTTGCCCTCAACGACGGCTTGGGTGACCCGCGCTTTGAATTCTATTACCTTGGGGGAGACAGTGTTAACTCCTATAAAATCAATATCAACGGAATGCAGTTTAATCTCGGTCTTCCGTTTACCGCTAACGGCTTCAGTAATATCACTTTCACGCTGGGCGCGTCTAACACCTGGTCCCTTTCGATCACTGAGAACGGAGTAGCGGGAACAATGAATTATTCGTCATCGAGTTTTTCTAATCTGGCGGCAACCAACATCGCCGAGATTAATCTTTTTGACGTCAACGCTGGCGGCGCCGCGAGCGAATTCGCTTACTTTAACAGCCTCGTGGTCCATGCCGTTCCAGAGCCGTCGGTCATGTCGCTGCTGGCTGGCTCGGCGATTTTGAGTGGGTGGCGTTTCATTCGCCGCCGCCGGGCCTGAGCTACTGCGATTCGGTTGAGCTAGCAAAGCGAAGCGACTGATCCCGGATTACGGTACGGCATCCGTTTGCACGCTGGGCAAATGCTGTAGATCACCGGCTCTTGGCTCGCGGAACTCCCCGCGTTGATGGTCCGCCCACACAACGCACAAACGGTGCTGCCATTTCCCATTTTCGCGGTGCCTCCGTTTGCCGATCGCTTTCTCCCCTTTTGCTGGTGTGGCATCGAAACGGAATCGGATTTGACCAGAGAAGTGGATTCGTAGATTTTTTAGAAATCGACGTTGATTTTACTAAGTCGTTTTTCTTGAGCGGCTTGAATCAAGAGTCGTCAGCCGCAAAAACTGTTAACGCGCTAAGGGATTTGGTGCTCGGGGCGGGACTTGAACCCGCATGCCTTTCGGCATACGCCCCTCAAACGTACGTGTCTGCCATTCCACCACCCGAGCAGGTGCGCGGAGCGCGTAAATCTTCCGCAGAACGTTCCCAGTCGCAAGTCTCCTTGGCGAGTGAAATGCTTATCATTCGCAGGTAACTTCCATTCCGATGTCGATCTTAGAACCGAAAACCGAACCTGACTGGATCAAGGTCGATCTTCACATCCACACCCTCGACGATCCGAAGGACGTCATCGATTATTCGGCGCATCAATTGCTCGAGCGTGCAAAGCAACTCGGTTTTGGTGTGCTCGCCATCACCTTGCACGATGCGGTGTTCGATCGCGCCGAAGTCTTCGCCGATGCGACGGCGATGGGGATCTTGCTGATCCCTGCGGCCGAAGTGCGGTTGGAAGGCGCCGATGCGATTTTGCTGAACGTGACGGCGGCTGAGGTGGCGGGATTAAAAAACTTTGAGGATCTCCGGCAACTTCGTGCCCGCCGCGGATTGTCGATCTTTACGTTCGCGCCGCACCCATTTTACGTGCTCGGAGGCTCGATTGGCGAACGGCTGCTCGATCAGATCGACTGCTTCGATGCGATCGAGCTTTGTCATTTTCACAAAGGCCTTTTCGATTTGAACCGGCGAGCCTTAAAAGTGGCCGCACAATTTGGCAAACCGCTCATCGCCACCTCGGACGCTCACCAGTTGCACGCTTTCGGCCGGCACTACACGAGCATCCCGCGCCCGGGTGAGTTGACCACTGAGAATGTTTTCGAAGTGCTAAGGAACGGGCCGCGCCGAGTGGTGAGCCCATCCGCGTCGGTTGTCGATCTTGCCAGCATGATTTACTTCTTCTTTTTCACGCATCCGGCGAGGGTCCGCCGGCAGCGTTCCTGCGCCTCCGCTCTTGAATCCCAATCACAAACGTGACAGACGTTAAGCTGATGAGAATCCTGCTTACCGGTTTACTCGCGCTTGCATTTATCTTTACTGGCTGCCAAACGCCTGAGCAAAAGAAAGAAAAACTCAAGCAGGCCGAACTTAAGAAGAAGGCCAAAGCAGACCTGCGTGAGAATGCCACTGATGTCGACTTCCAGGCGTTTATCGGCCGGCTTCGTAAAGCGATTGCGAGGCGCGATGTAGAGACGCTCAAATCGATGATGACCGATGACTTTGGTTATAAACTCGAGCCGCCGATGTCGGGTCCTGGCGTTTTTCAATATTGGGAGCAGGAAAATCTTTGGCCGGAACTGGACGGAATCTTATCGGAGCGATTCGTCAAGAAAGGCGCTTTCATGGTGTCGCCGCCGCAATTTGCCGATCCGTCGCTCAACTACGACGGCTACCGGATCGGAATCACGCGGGTCAGAGGAAGCTGGAAGTTCGCCTACTTCGTCAACGGCTGAAGAAAAGTGACGAGTGATGAGTGACCAGTGACGAACAAGAAACAAGAAGCGGTGTCTCGTCACTCGTCACCCGTCACTAGTCACTTTTTAGGTTTGCCGCATCGGCCGCCATTCGTGTTCGTGCGGAAAATGGTCGTATGCGATCCCGGCGTGTCGGCTGAATGCGAAACAGAATTTTCGAGCGACGACCCGATGTTCGCCGGACATTTTCCGGGCGATCCCCTCGTTCCAGGTGTGATTTTGACCGAAGCGATGGCGCAAACCGCCGGAATCGTGGCGGCGTCAGCGCATCCTCAGAGTTCGCAACCGCGGTTTTTGCTCTCGGCGATTCGGCGAATGAAATTCTTCCAAGCGGTGCGGCCGGGGGAGAAAATTCGCCTACGCTCGCGGAAAATTGGCGAAGTCGGCGAATTGTTGCAATTCGAAGTCGAAGCTTTGGTCGACAACACGCTGGTCGCGGCCGGTCAACTGGTGCTCAACGCGCTGCCAAGGGAGCGTTTGAATCACTGAGTTGTGGGCGACGCCGGCGACTGGCCCGGCATGGCGGGTTTTTCCAGATCGTAGATTGCGCCCCAGGTTCCGGAAGTGGCGAGCGCAGCCGTTTTTTCCCACGGGCGCGTGCTCGATGCGTAATTTGTTTTTTCTTCGGGGCCCCAAAAAATGTAGCGCACGCGCAGAGTCGTGGCGAGGTCGCGCCAATTTGGGGCGCCTTGCATCAATGTCGTGAGCTGCTCGTTTGTTTTACCGTAATCATCGAATCCTTGAGTCCAAAGATGGCCCGGATATCCCATGACAACCTTTCGACCCTCGAGGAGCAGTGGATGGTTGTAAGTGGGATAGGCCGCAAAACGCGCTTCCAACGGCATCTTTCGGACAGCGAATCCGACAGCATCTACTTCGCCGCGGTTGGCGAAACCGAAGCCGTCTTTGCCCGCGGCCAGACCGCCAAACAAACTGACGAACCCGGAGGTAAAAAGGGCGAAGCAAACCGCGGCGCGAATCGGCCGCTCCCATTGAGTGATCAATTGGCTCCACAGAAACGGCAACACGATGAAGTAGGCCCAAATTCCTATTTTCAGATTGTCCCAGATCCACGGCGCCGTCTTGATCGAGAAAAAGAAAATAAAGATAACGACAGCTGCGAAGATAAACGCGATTTCTTCCGGCAGCTTTTTTTTCCAACCGAATCCGCCTTCCACCACCCGGGCTGCAGACCACGCCAGTAAGATGAACGCGAGGAAAATCGCCATCGCCCACCTCCAAGTGAATCCATGTTGACCGATCCGCCAGCAGGACAACACAAATGCGCCGAGTCCAATCGCAATCGTTGCAGATAATTCAACGCGCCTGGTCTGATGCGATTGATACGCCTGCCAGCCGACGAATCCGATCAAAGTAAGGACCAGTGGAACGAGCATCCCGAAGTTGAAGAACCAGAATCGAAAGAACGACATTTTGAATTCGCCTTCGTTTTGGGCCCAACCGGGGTGGAACTCGAGAACTGAGCTGGCATGGAAATGATCGCTGATCAGCCAGACGAAAAACGTCGCGGGAATTACAGCGCTCAGGATAAGGGTGAGAATGTGGCCGCGAATTTGTGGATCGCCGGCCACAAAGAGACACACGAGCGCGATCGTAAGCGCTATGAAGGTGTGGAGGTGAAAGAGCGGCATCGATGCGTAAAGCGAGAGTTCAACCCAAAATGGCAGCGGCCCCGATTGTCGATCTTGTCCGGTACGAAAATATTTTTCGCGCCAGTGCCAGAGTAAAATTAAGCCTGCTGGAATCGCGTAAAGCAAGCCGCGCTGAGTGACGAACATTGTCAGCGGAATGCTTTTCCAGGCGATGTTGTTGACGTCCTGATAATCAGTGAATTTGAAATTGCGCAGAAACTGAAAGCCGGCGAGGCCGCCGTTAAAGAGAAAACCCGCGATCGCAAAACCTCCGCCCCAGCGATAGAAGGCGAAGAATGTGGCCACCGACGCGAGCAACCCGACCCAGACTAGACCGCGAATCAGGTCGACACCGGCCTTTAGGAGCAGAGCGTTGAATAAATCGATCCCGGCCGGATAACGGAGATGATTGGCGAAGACATAAATTGGGTTGGATGGCCAAAGCCGGACGCCGTTGGCGAAAAAATTGATGTGGGTGACGTGAAGGCCGAGATCACCCAGATTCATAGGCGACTGAATCTTCAATTCAGTTCCATCGACAAACAGGAGCCAGCAAAATGAACGCACTGCAAAAATGGCAAAGAAGCCGGCCAAAATCCATATCGGCAGGTTGCGATATTTCGATGCTGTGGATTTATCTCGATCTAAAGCATCGGCCGGCGTCTCCGAATCTGTTGTTCTGCGATATGCTAAGAGAGCGAACCCCGCGGCTAATATAAGAGCGGCCAACGCGACAGCTGTGCTCAGTCCACCGGTGAGCATTCCGATGACCAATCCGCAAACGGTGGCGAAGTTTATGAAGGTCAACCCGCCGGAGAGCCACTTCATTTACTTGGACTTGAGGTTGGAGTTGGACTCGGTGCGGGCGCCACTCCAGTGAAATCCGGCCATTGTCCGGGAAAGAAGCTCTTGAAAATCCGCGCGCTAAAATACGCCTTGGACGGATCCTGATAGGGCCGAATCGTTACCGGCACGGTGTAGTAAGAATCGTGGAGCTTCTGCTCGACTATGGCGATCTTGTCCTGCTGCACGAGGAGAAAATCCCCGTCCAGTTTGTCCGGCAAATTGTCTTTCTCGTAATATCCAATCCGTCCGAAATCATCGAGAATCCACGGCAACGGATAAGGACTCGGGCGAATAATGTGCCCAACCAGTTGATAAGCGCGCGGGTCGGAATGGGCGAGCTGAAGAATCGGATCGGTGAACTTGTAAATATCGTTGTAGGTCTGGACATAGACGTAAGGCTCTTTCTCAGTCGTGCAGCGGAAATAATTGAGCCAGATGCAATGCCCGAGCGACCAGACGAGTAGAAGCGCGGCAACAATTCTCGCGATGTCCGCACTGACTAGCAATGCTAACAACAGACCCGTCCCGAGAATTATCGCATAGGGCCAGACATAATCGAAGTTCTGCGCGTGCTCGTTGTAAGCTGCGTAGGCGATCAATCCGAAAAGGACGAGCGCGATCCATCGATAAATCACCCCGGCAAATCGCATCGGCGCGATCGTGACCATCGCGCCGAAGGTAAAAAGGAACGGCCAGATGAAACTGATGATGCACCACGGCGTTTTGTATTTGACGATGCTGTACGCCATCAGCGTTCCGACCCCGTAGATCGCGAGGTAGCGCAGAGCGATCGTTTTGAATCGCCACGCGAACAGGCAGAGAAGCAATCCCGCCACCGTCGGCATCTCATAATGCGCGATGAGCGAAAGCCAGTAATACCACGGCTTTTCGTGTCCATGGCCTTCGCTACCGGTTTTGAACCACGGCAAGTAAGCCTGATAAAGCCCTCTCACTCCGCTCCAGTGAAAGAAGGTGCCGGAATAAAAGAAAATGATCAGACCGACGCCGGTTCCGGCGACGACTGCAAGATCGACATAATTCCAGGTTTGCGCTGCCGGTCGGCCATCGTCGAGCTCGTTGAGATAATTTGAGATGTAACAGACGCCCGCCGCGATCACGGCGCAACCGACATGAAGCATGTAGGTCTCCTTCGAGATAATCATTCCGGTCACGCCCATGCCGGCGCACCAGAGATAATTCGGGGCGCCAAATTTCCACAGCCCGAACAGGCCGTAGAAAAACAGCATCGTGAAAAGCAGCAGCCAGACTTCGTGAATGGAGTAGCGCCCGTAGAAAACAAAACCGGGCGAGACCGCCATTGCCAATGCCGCGAGTCGGCTGACGGTTCGTCCAACGAACGGTTCGAATTTTAACGTCAACCAAACGCAACTGATGCTGACGAGCACGACCGGCAATCGCAGCGCCCAAAGATTGCGGCCAAACAATGTCTGCGAAAGGAAGAGCACGTAAAAATGGAGTGGACCGTGGTAATTGGTCGGGTCGTATTTGTAGAAGCCGTTCTTGACCATTTGATCGACAAACCAGCCGTTGATGCCTTCGTCGAAATGTGGCGGTTTCATTCCGAGCAAAAAGAATCGCAGGAACGCGGCGAGACCGATGATGAGCCAGGGCATCCATTCGCTTTCGGCGAGCGCGTTTTTCCAAGTCTCGACGTAATCGCCGAGGAGCGGAAAATCCGCTAGCGCGCCGGCTTGGGCGCTGCTAGCTCTTGCTGTGCGAATTCTCGTGACCGGCGGCTGCGGCTTCATCGGGAGCAATTTTATTCGCTATATTCTGCAACATTACAAGCCGGCCTCGGTCACAAATGTGGACGCGCTCACTTACGCCGGCAACCTGGCCAATCTTGATGGCGTGGTCGAAGAACATGGCGAACGCTATGAATTTTTCAAAGCCGACATTGCCAACGTCGACGCGATGGATGCACTCATGCTCGAGCACCAGTTTTTTGCGGTGGTCAATTTTGCCGCCGAATCGCATGTCGATCGCAGCATCAATTCGCCCGAGAACTTTATTCACACCAATGTCATCGGCACGAGCGCTCTCCTGAATTCGGCCAGAAAACATGGCGTCCAGCGTTTCGTCCAAATCTCCACCGACGAGGTTTACGGTTCGTTAGGGAAAACCGGAAAGTTTAGCGAAAAATCTCCGCTCGATCCGAGCTCGCCTTATTCTTCAAGCAAAGCAGGCGCCGATCTTCTCGCGCTCGCTCATTACAAAACCTACGGGCAGGAAGTTATCGTGACTCGCTGCTCGAACAATTACGGGCCCTACCAATTTCCGGAAAAATTGATTCCGCTCATGATCATCAAAGCATTGCGCGATGAGCCGCTGCCGGTTTACGGCGACGGAATGAACGTGCGCGACTGGATCCACGTTCAGGACCATTGCGCCGGCGTCGTCGCCGCGCTGTTCGAGGGGAAACCGGGCGCTGTTTACAATTTCGGCGGCGGCACTGAGATGGCGAACCTCGATTTGGTGAAAATGATTTTGAAACAGTTAGGCAAACCGGAAAGTTTGATTTCGTTTGTCAAGGATCGGCTCGGACACGATCGGCGTTACGCCATCGATTGGTCATTCGCGCAAAAAGAATTGAAATGGAAGCCGCGCCAGGATTTCAAGAAAGGCTTGGAAACGACGATCCAGTGGTACATCGACAATCAGGCGTGGTGGCAACCGCTGCTCGAGCGCGCCGGACGTTACTGAGCGATGCGAATTATAATCTTGGGCGCAGGCGGCCGTCTCGGCGCGGCGCTGACGCGTGAGTATCGGGAAAAATTCGACGTCGTTGCTTTCGATCACGCGCAGCTCGATCTCGCGAAGCCGGAGCAAATTCGGGAGAAACTTTTGCCATTTCAGTTCGATCTGATGATCAACTGCGCCGCGTTTACGAATGTGGATCTTTGCGAAACAGAAATCGACCAGGCGTTTGCAATCAATGCGGAAGCGCCACAATTATTGGCGCGAATTTGCCGTGACAAGAAGGCGCGGCTCATTCATTTCAGCACCGATTACGTTTTCGATGGCGAGAAGCGCGAACCCTACACCGAAACTGACGTCGCCAAGCCGATCAGTGTCTACGGCGAATCCAAAAGGACAGGCGAAAAACTTGTTCTGCAAACGCAAGATCGACATCTGATCGTGCGCGTCTCGTGGGTGTTTGGACCCGACCGGCCGAGTTTTGTCGACGCGATGATAAAGCGCGCTCGCGAACAGGAGTACCTGGATGCCGTCGCGGACAAACTCTCCACCCCCACCTATACGCATGACATTGCTCAGGCGCTGCCCCGCTTCATCGATATTGATGTTCCCGGAGGGATTCTGCACTTTTCCAACTCGGGCGAATGCAGTTGGCAGGAGTACGCGCAGCACGCTCTTGATTGTTGCATCTCCTCAGGCATCCAATTGCGCGCGAAGAAGGTCGGGGCATTGGAACTCGCCGACATGAAAAACTGGGTCGCGCGTCGGCCGGTTTATTCGGTCCTCTCTCCGGCGAAATATGCCCAGCTGACGGGCGTCACACCTCGCTCTTGGCGAGACGCCGTGGCTGATTATATTGAGCGCTTCTATTCGAAAAAATGAAAACTCGCATACTCACGTTCACACTGTCGATCTTTCTCAGCGTCGCAGCGCGCGCTGAATTAAAATGGGAACAGAGCACCATCGACCTGCATCCGGCGGTGGGCGACAAGACCGCCGTCGCGCATTTCAAATATCAAAACACCGGCACGACTCCCGTGCATTTTAAATCGGTCAAAGCGTCGTGCGGTTGCACGACAACGCAGTCGCAGAAAGAGGTCGTGAATCCCGGTGAGAAGGGCGAAATCGTTGCAACGTTTAATATTGGCGATCGCACCGGTCAGCAGATGAAGACGGTCACGGTGCAAACGGACGATCCGAATCCGACCCAGGCCACCACTGTTCTTACATTGAAGGCAGATATTGCCCAGGCTTTGGAGATCAAGCCGACATTTGTTTATTGGCAGAGTGGCGAAGAGCCGAAACCAAAAAAGATCTCGATCAAAGCCTCCAAGGATTTTCCGGCCAAGAATATCACTGTGAAGTCGAACAGTCCGGTTTTCGAATCGAAAGTCGAGCCCGGCCATGGGTCAGGGGAATGGACAATTGAGGTCACACCGAAGGACACAAGTCATCCCATGGGCTCGTCGTTAGTGATTCAAACCGATTATCCGAAGGAAGCGCCAAAAGCATTTTACGTGAACGCGCAGGTCAACAATCCGCCTGGCGCTCCTCCCGCGCTGAGGCCAAATGTTCCCAGCGCGCCGGCCGTTAAAGCTACCACTCCCCCGGCAGTTCCGAAGGCGTCGCCGTCCGCGGGTATTGAACGCTGACCGGTGAAATTGCGCGTAGTTCGAGAAGGGCTGCTCCTTATCGCGCTCGCTTGTTTGCCGGCGGTCGGCGAAGGAATTTATTTTCGTGACAAAATTTCCTGGCAATCGCCGATTCCAGCTTCGGAACTAGCCACTGTCGATCAGGCTCGGGCGTGGGGGGATGGCGCGATTTGGGTGGACGCGCGGCCGGAAGAAGAGTTTGCACGCGATCATGTTCCCGGCGCGTTTTCATTGAACGAAGACCATTGGAACGAACTACTCCCGCAATTTCTGCCGAACTGGTCGCCCGGGAAAAAAGTCGTCGTCTATTGCAGCGCGGAAAGTTGTAACGCCGCCCGTGAGGTCGCGAAGCGATTGCGCGATGACGCGCAGCTCAATGATGTTTTCGTTCTCCAGGGCGGCTGGGAAGAATGGGTTAAGAGGAATCGTTGAGAGGGTGAGCCGTTGAGTTGTTGAGAATGAAATTCTTTTGGCGAATTCTCGATCTGATCGTCGCGGGCGTTTTCATTTACGCCGGCGTGCTCAAAATTCTCGACCCCGTCCAGTTCGCGAACGACATCGACAATTACAAGACGCTGCCGTGGTTCGTCAGTGTCCGGCTGGCGCTTTACCTGCCCTGGCTCGAAATCTTCTGCGGCCTCGCGGTCCTCTTCCGCTTTCTATACCGCGGTGGATTGTCGATCTTAACTGCACTAATCGCGGTTTTCATCACCGCGACTGTCGCCGCAAAAATGCGCGGGCTCGATATCTCCTGCGGCTGTTTCGGGCACGCGAGTAAGAACTGGAGCTTTCCGCAACACCTGGCGATCGACCTTTCTATTTTCGTTGCGCTCGTCGCGCTTCTCTCAATCGAACTAATGGGAAGAGCGCGCCATGATCAGAAAACTTAGGTCCGGTTACCGTTTGTATTCGCGAAAGAAAAATCCAAAGACTGGGAAACGTCGGAACCTCGGCACCTTCAAGACCAAAGCCGCCGCCAGGAAGCACGAAAAAGCGGTGCAGTATTTCAAACGGCGCTAAACTAGTGCGTGCTCAACGTTCGGTCGGCAAACGATTCGGATCGCGATGCGATCTGGAAGATTTTTCAAGAAGTGATCGCGACTGGCGACACCTATCCGATCGATCCGAACATGTCTCGCGAGTCTGCGTTTGCTTACTGGTTTCAAAATGACGCGCGCACTTATATTGCGGAACAAGACGGACAGATCGTTGGCATTTACACGTTGCACCCCAACCAATCGGGCGGCGGCGCGCATGTCGCCAACGCCGCTTTCATGGTGCCCGCGATTGCGCGTGGGCAGGGGATTGGTCGCGCGAGGGGCGAGCATTGCTTGAAGGAAGCGCGCCGTCTCGGTTTTCGCGCGATGCAATTCAATTTCGTTGTCTCAACCAATGAATCCGCGGTGAAACTTTGGCAAACGCTCGGAATGAAAATCGTCGGTACACTACCGGGCGCATTTCGACATCCGGAAAAAGGGTATGTCGATGTTTACGTCATGTTTCAGTCGTTCGAGGGCGCCTAACGAATTTTTATTTGAAAATTCAAAAGTTCGGCCGATTTGCTTAGCGTGAGCGAGCAATGCAGACCGTGATCCAAGTGATCGCGACCGGGCGCGGGTCGTTGCGCAGCCAGATCACAAGAGATCCGCAGCTGGAGAAAAAATTTGGCTTTATCAAAGCCTGGTCGAAACAACCGGGGCGCCCGCACGGCTGGGCGAAAATCCATAGCGCGCACGATGTTCATGGCGCGATCAATCTGGAATGGCATGGCCGGAGCAATACGCTCATTTGCCGGGTCGTGACCAAGCTCGGGAATAAACCGAACTCAATTATCGGCGATTTCATCGATTACCTACTCGCGCGTCACCAAAGCCGCATTCTCGCCATTCACATCATGCGGCGTCCGAGACAAAGCGAGTAGGGCGTTACTGTGTTCTACAAACAGCGGCCGTAATGCATCCGCCGGACATCAAGATTTCGAATTAATGGAATCGTGGCCATTCATCCTGGATACAAGAAAAAGCAAACCGACATGTTCGTGTGCGACAGCTGCGGCGCGAGGAAAAGGCTCGAACGCAATAAGCGCCATTGGTGCGATAATTGCACGCGTGGGACTCCAGTAGAGCTGCGAAGAGTAAAAGACAAAAAGCTGACCCTTGGCTAGAAAGTGCGCTGAATTGTGCCGAATTCGCCTTGCTGCTGAATGAGCTTGGCGACGAGACCGGTCCAACCGGTTTGATGCGATGCGCCGAGACCGGCGCCGATATCGCCGTGGAAATATTCGTGAAACAGATATCGATGTCGATCTTGTGATCCGTTTAGGGCGGGCTGTGACGCGCGGGCAAATGCACGTTCGCCCTTCTCGTCGCGCAGCCAGATCTTGATGAGCCGATTAGAAAGCTCGTTCGCTACATCTCTCAAATGCATGAATTGGCCGGAGCCGGTCGGGCATTCCACTTTGAAATCGTCGCCGTAGTAATGATGAAACTGCTGGAGCGATTCGATCAGGAGGTAGTTAATCGGAAACCAAATCGGCCCCCGCCAGTTGGAATTGCCGCCGAACATTCCCGTTTGTGACTCGGCCGGCGCGTAATTCACGACTCTCGTTTCGCCGCGCGCGTTTAGGACATACGGATGCTCTTTGTGATATTTGCTGACCGATCGAACGCCATAGTCACTGAGGAATTCATTTGGGTCGAGCATGCGCCGGAGCAAACATTTCATCCGATGCCCGCGCGTGATCGCTAGGAGCCGGCGTTCTTTCATACCGGGTTCTTGCCAGCGCGAAACCAAACTCGCGAGATCAGGCCGGTACTGAAGATACCATTCGAGGCGCGATTTGAACCCGGGCAGCGCTTCGATCAGTTGCCATTGAATCGTTTCGACCGCAAACAACGGCAGCAATCCGACGACCGAGCGCACTTTTAACGGCAAATAACGTCCGCCCGGCGTGTGCAGCACGTCGTAGTAGAATTCGTCTGCTTCGTTCCAAAGTCCGACGCCGCTTCCGCCGAGATTGTTCATCGCCGCGGCGATGCCGAGGAAATGTTCGAAGAATTTGGTCGCGATGTTTTCGTAAACATGATTTTCCGACGCCAGCTCGATCGCGATCCGCAGTAGGTTCAAGCAAAACATTCCCATCCAGCTCGTGGCGTCGCTTTGCTCGAGACGCGTCCCGTCGGCGAAGGTGGTGCTGCGATCGAACACTCCGATGTTGTCCAGTCCGAGGAATCCGCCTTGAAAAATATTGTTCCCTTCGGAGTCTTTGCGATTTACCCACCAGGTGAACGCAATCAACATTTTGTGGAAGATGGTTTCGAGGAATGCGCGATCGCCTTTGCCGGTCTGTTTGCGTTCAATTTGATAGACGCGCCACGCCGCCCAGGCGAGCACCGGCGGGTTCACGTCGTCAAAATTCCATTCGTAAGCAGGAATTTTTCCGTTTGGGTGCAGATACCACTCGCGCACGATCAGTTCGAGTTGCGTCTTGGCGAACTGGACATCGACGAGCGCGAGCGGAATGCAGTGAAAGGCGAGGTCCCAAGATGCGTACCAGGGAAACTCCCATTTGTCCGGCATCGACATCACGCGTTCGTTGTAAAGATGACGCCAGCCGGCGTTGCGACCCTGCAAACGTTCCTCCGGCGGCGGCGGCTGGTCGGGATCGCCGTTGAGCCATTGCTCGACGATATAATGGTAGAATTGTTTGTTCCAAAGTAATCCGGCGAACGCCTGTCGCTGGATCGCGCGTTGTTCTTCGCTTAACGAAGGCGGCGCCAGCTCGCCGTAGTATTCATCGGCTTCGGCGCGTCGTCTCCGAAACACTGCATCGAAATCGGCGAATGGATCATCGCTCTTTTTCACCGCTTCAGTGCGACGCAATCGGAGCCGGATCGAGATGTTTTCATTCGCCGGAATGTTGAATTTGTAATGCGCGGCCGCTTTGGTCCCGAATTGCGCCGAATTGATGACGTCGATCTTGCCGTCGACGATGCGTTCATTGATGGAATCTTTTACGAAGGGCGTTGCATTCGGAACGCCCCAGAGTCGCTCCGAATTGGTTTCGTTTTCGGTGAAGAAGAGATCGTCGACCGAATCGCAGAACAAATCGTAATCGCCGAGCAGGGGGTGACTCGCGCTGACTACAGACACATGGCCGTCGTCGCTACTCTTGCGCAATGTCGGCTTGGATTGTTTGCGGTCCCAGCTCCAGGTGTTGCGAAACCAAATCGTCGGGAGCAAATGGAGCGGCGCCGGCTCAGGGCCGCAGTTTTTCGCGCTGACGCGAACTAAAATGTCGTGCGCGTCCGCCTTGGCGTACTCGATCTCGATGTCGAAGTAGCGGTTCTCGGCGAAGGCGTTCGTGTTCCAAATTTCAAATTCGCCTTCCATCTTTGAGCGCGCGCCGCTTTGCGCGACCAGTTCTTCATAAGGAAAGCGCGATTGCGGATAGCGATAAATCATCCGCATGAAACTATGCGACGGCGTATTGTCGATGTACCAATAAAGTTCCTTTACATCTTCTCCGTGGTTTCCCTGCGGGCCGCTGAGGCCGAAGATCCGGTCTTTCAAAAACGGATCGCGCTCGTTCCAAAACGCGAACGCGAGACAAAGCCGTCCCTTGTGATCTGAAATGCCGCCGATGCCATCTTCGTTCCAGCGATAAGCACGCGAGCGCGCATGATCGTGCGGAAAATAATTCCAGGCATCGCCGTTCGCGCTGTAATCCTCGCGGACCGTGCCCCACGCGCGCTCGGCCAGATACGGGCCCCAAAAATGCCATGGCTCCTCCGGTGACTTATTTTCCTCGAGTCGACGCTGTTCTGCGTTCATCACTAGCGATTACCAATCGAAAATCGAAAATCGGCAATCTAAAATTGCATCATTCCCACTCGATCGTGCTTGGCGGTTTGCTCGAGATGTCGAAGCAGACGCGGTTGACACCTTTGACTTCGTTGCTGATCCGCGACGAAACGCGGGCGAGCAGTTCGTAAGGCAGACGGACCCAATCCGCGGTCATACCGTCCTGACTCTCGACAATGCGCAGCACGATCGTGTTTTCGTAGGTGCGCTGATCGCCCATGACGCCGACCGAGCGCACTGGCAGAAGCACAGCGAACGATTGCCAAACGCGATAATACCAGTCGCTCGCTTTCATTTCGCTTTGCACGATCGTGTCCGCTTCGCGCAAGATCGACAATCGCTCGGGCGTGACGTCGCCAAGGATGCGGACGGCGAGCCCGGGACCTGGAAAAGGTTGCCGATAAACAATTTCTTTCGGCAACCCGAGCTGCAAGCCGACCTGGCGGACTTCGTCTTTGAACAACTGCCGAACGGGTTCGACCAGCTCGAAGTGCATTTTCTCCGGCAACCCGCCGACATTGTGGTGGCTCTTGATCACGGCCGCCGGATTACCGCCAATCGAAACGCTTTCGATCACGTCCGGGTAGAGCGTTCCTTGGGCGAGAAAGCGATATGCGCCGTGTCCGCCAGCGGACGGACTCGCCGTGGCGAGTTTGTGTGCCTTGTTTTGTCGGTCTTCGATAAGAAGTTCTTCAGTCGCGTGTTGAAACACGGCGATGAACTCGTTCCCGATGATTTTTCTTTTCTGTTCGGGGTCGGTCACGCCTTTGAGCGCGGTTAGAAAACGTTCGGTCGCGTCGACATACTTCAAGCGGACATGAAAATTCTCGCCGAACACGCGCTGAACAATTTCTTCCTCGCGCGCGCGGAGCAGGCCGTTGTTCACAAAAATGCAGGTGAGCTGGTCGCCAATCGCTTTGTGGAGCAGCGCAGCCGTGACCGATGAATCGACGCCGCCGCTTAAACCGAGGACCACCTTTTCATCGCCGACTTGCTGGCGGACGCGCTCGCAGGCTTCTTCGATGAACGAGCCCATCGTCCAATCCATCGCGCATTGGCAAATGTGATAGACGAAGTTTTGCAGGATTTCTTTGCCGCGTGGCGTGTGGGCAACTTCGGGATGAAATTGCAATCCGTAAAGTTTCCGTTGTCGATCTTCGACCGCGGCAAAATCGGAGCTCTCCGTCTGGCCGGCGGTGAGAAAACCTTTCGGCAAAGCCGTCACTTCATCGCCGTGACTGTTCCAAACATCGAGTTGATTGCCGAGCCCGTCGAACAACTGCGAGCCGTTGGTGATGTGCAGCATTCCGGCGCCGTACTCGCGGCGCCCGGTAAAGACGACCTTGCCACCGAGATGATGCGCCATCTGCATCAATCCGTAGCAAATTCCCAGGACCGGAATGCCTAATGAAAAGATTTCCTTGTCGATTTGCGGCGCGCCTTTGTCGTAAACGCTGGCCGGACCGCCGGAAAGGATGATTCCGTTCGGGCTCAGTTTTTTGATTTCAGCCGCGGGAAGATTGAAGGGAACAACTTCGGAATAAACCTGGAGCTCCCGCACACGGCGGGCGATGACCTGGGTGTACTGCGAGCCGAAATCGAGGATGAGGATTTTGGAATGCTTGGACGGCGCGGACGTCTTCACGTTGACTACGGATGAGTTTGCGGGACGGCGTGTTCGCCGGCTGGATCGCCGGGCTCTCGTTGTTCAGGAACGATTTGACCCTGTCCGCTGATACCGCGCTCCAACTGCGACTGCACTTCTCCGCCACTTCGTTGTTCGAGCGGATCGGCGCAGCCGGCAAACGCCGAGCACGCGATCAGGAGAAGGATCGACCGGGGCCTCATCTGCTCATTTTAGGAATGAAGTCATCAAAAGCAAATAGACGGTTGTAGCGGTGCTTGTTCTCAAGCACCGAACTAATAGACAGGCGCTTGAGACAAGCGCCTCTACAACGATTGAGGAATTGTTACACTTCAAGCAATGATCGACTCGGAGCTTTTATTGCAGGGCTATCGCCTTGGTGTTTTCCCGATGGCGATGGAAGACGATTCGATCGCCTGGTTTTCGCCTGATCCGCGCGCGATCATTCCGCTCGAAAACTTTCATGTGCCGCACGCGTTGCGACGCGTCGCTCGGAAAAAAGTGTTCGAGATCAAGATCGACAATCGATTTGGTGACGTGATTCGTGCGTGCGCCAAACGGAAGGACACCTGGATTAATCGCGAGATTATCGAGAGCTACGAGCGCTTGCACGAGCTCGGACAGGCGCATTCGGTCGAAACCTGGAGCAAGAATAGACTCGCCGGCGGCCTTTACGGCGTTGCCATCGGCGGCGCGTTTTTTGGCGAATCGATGTTTCACCGCGTGACCGACGCCTCGAAGATCGCGCTGGTCGCGTTGGTGGAGCATTTGCGCGAGAAGAGATTTGCGCTGCTCGATACGCAATGGACTACCCCACATCTACAACAATTCGGCGCGATCGAAATTTCGCGAGACCAGTATTTGAAATCACTGCGGCGCGCGGTTGAATTGCCGCGAAAATTCTGAATTCGATATTCGATCTTGGACGCTTGCCGCGCCGTAGGTGGACGGAGGCGGGTTTTCTGCTTTAGTGACCATCCTCGCGGCTGGGTAGCTCAGTTGGTAGAGCAGCGGACTGAAAATCCGCGTGTCGCCGGTTCGATTCCGGCCCCAGCCATTTCTTCAGCGATCACAGGTCAGGAGTCAGGGGACAGTTGTAGCTGGAGGTAGGCAAATTATTCCGTGCGCAAAGCCGTGATCGGATTTACGTAGGTCGCGCGGCGCGCGGGAAGAAAGCAGGCGAGCAACGCGGCAGCCGTGAGCAGTAAGCTGGAAGTAATCAACGCGAACGGATCACTGGGACTTACTTGATACAAAATCTGGGCGAGAACGCGCCCCGCGGCCAATGAAAGCAGAAGCCCGACCAACACGGCAAGCGCGGTTTGCATTGCTCCCTGCCGCATGATCAACGCGAAAACGTCTTTGCGATGCGCGCCGAGCGCCATTCGAATGCCGATCTCGCGGGTGCGACAGGCGACGGCGTAGGCTTTCACTCCGTAAACTCCAACGACGGCGAGGAGAAGCGCGATGACACCGAAAGCGCCGAACAGTGTGGCGCCAAGCTTAACGATCCAAAGGCCCACGCTTCTTTCCATCAGATCAACCCACGGCGCGATTCCGAGAATCGGCAGATACGGATCGATTTCGCGCAGAGTCGAGCGCATAGTTGGGATCATTGCGACGACCGCCTGTCGATCTCGAGTGTTGAGGCGCACGTGCAGGACGACATCGCCATTGTAGCCTTGGGCGAACGGTACAAACAATCGCGCGAGCGTCGTGTCGTTCTGAACATCGTGACGATGCGTCCCGACAACTCCGATAACCTCCATGTCGTTAGGCGAACCGTCCTTCGGTGGAACGGTGTAGCGAACGTGCTGACCGATCGCGTCCTCGTTCGGGAAAAGTTTCTTCGCCATCTCTTCATCAATGATGGCGACGCGCCGTCCGTCTTTGTTCTCGCATTCGGCCTGAGTAAAATCGCGGCCGCGCAATATCTTTACGCCAATCGCGTCGAAATATCCCGGCGTGCTCGCGGTATAAAGCGCGGTGGCACCGGGATCGGCCGCCTTCGGATCGTTCGAGAAGGTTGCCCGTGTCGACATGATGCGTCGCGTATTGGTGAAATTGTTGTAGGGCAACATGGTTGCGACGCCGACAGCGGTAACGCCGGGTAGTTCGCGCGCGCGTTGTGCGATATTGAAGATTTCACGCCGCGCATCCGCCGGTTCCTTCTTAATCAGGGTGAAATCCATTTCGGTGATCAGATCGCCGGCAGCAATGAAACCAGGATTCAACCCCGCGGCTTTGAGAGCGCCGCGGAAAAACAATCCGGCTGCGAACAGCAGCATGAGGGAAAGCGCGATTTGCGCCATGACCGAAATGTGGCGCGGGGCAAAGAAACGACTAAAGCGCCCGATGCGCGCCGGTTCGCCAACCTGTTGTTTCAAATCGTTGACCAGGTCGGCCTTTGTCGCTTTGAGCGCGGGGCCGAGACTGAAGAACAGGGTCGCGAGAAGGCAAAACAGGAATGTGACCGCGAGCACGGAGGCGTCCGGGGCAAGATCGACAATGAACGAAAAGTTCACGTTGTTAAGCAAGGTGGCGAGCGAGTGGAGCAGGAGATTGTTGCACCAAACGCTGAGAATGAGTCCAACCACGCCGCCGCAAACCGCGAGCAACAATCCCTCGCAAAGTAATTGCCTCACGATGCGCCAGCGCGACGCGCCAAGCGCAAGACGTAGCGCGATCTCTTTCGCACGCGTGGTCCCGCGAGCAAGCAACATATTGGCGAGATTTAAACACGCGATCAGCAAAACAGCGCCGGCCATGGCCATTAGCAGCGTGCCGATCAACGTTACCGGTCCGTCGTCTTCTGGCGATGTACTCAAGCTGAATCGCGACGGCTTCTGAATCTGGACTTCGCGCACAAATTCGGCGTCGGCTTGCATGGCGTTGAACCGTTGCGACAACACTGGGAGCCTCGACTTCGCGGTATCGATCGTTAACCCCGAACGCATGCGTCCGACCAGATTGAGCGCGTAATTTTTCGGGTTCGCCAGATCGTGCATGGTCTCAGAATCGCCAAAAGCGGAGCCGAGCTGGGATCGAATTCCAAGTGGAACCCAGATATCGGGTGCGATTAACGCGCTGGCGCCGCTGAATCCTTTCGGTGTGATGCCAATCACGGTGTAAGGCTGGCCGTTAATCTGAAGCGTGCTGCCGACAAAATCACGCCGACCGCCCTGGCGGTTCCAAAATCCGTAGCTTGCTACAACAACAGGTACGTTGGCGTTGAGTCCGGCTTCCTCCGCGCTGTAAAATCGTCCGCGAAACGGCTTCACTCCCATCAACGAGAAATAATTCTCCGAGGTCAGAAACGCGAAACTGCGTCGCATCTCGTGATCGCGCCCAATGCCGGCGACGGCGAACTCGAGCGCGGCAAGATCGACAAACAGATCGCCACCATTCTCGCGCAGCTCGCGGAATTCGTTGTAGGAAAACTGGCGATAATCGTGGTTCGCGTTTTGGCGGCAGTTGAAAACGTTGACTACTTCCTGCGGCCGCAGCGGCACCATCGGATGCAGCACCACGCTGTTGATCAGCGCAAAAATCGCGGAATTAACGCCGATTGCCAAAGCGAGCGTCAATACCGCTACCGCCGTGAATCCCGGCGACTTGAGAAGCTGCCGTAAAGCAAACTTGAAATCCTGAATCATAAAAACCTCGGCTTTTTTCATTGAGATGCAGCCGGGATCTGGTTTGGATTCAACGATCTCGGCCAATCGAAAATATGTCTCGTCAGCTGAAAGATTTTAGCTTCGACTCCGTATTCACGTTAAACGCTTCGACTTATGACTGACGCCTCAACCACAGCCCCGCCGCCGCTGCCGAAGTCGCAGCCTTCCTTTGGAAAGCGTTATCGAACGATCATCAAACTGATCGGCGTAGGCGTTTTGATTCTTTTGCTCCTGATCCCGCTCGGCATGATCACCGGCGTGTTGTCTGACCGCTTGAGCCGGCGGAATGAAGCCGTCGCGGATATCACTTCGTCATGGGGCAAGCAGCAGTGCGTCATCGGGCCGGTGTTGGGAATTCCGTATCAATACAAATTCAAAACGGTCAAGGAAGTAGCCGGACCGGATGGCAAACTGGAGAAACGCGAAGTCGAAGAAACCGCGGTCGCTGTCGCTTATTTCCTGCCCGAGCTGTTGAACGTCTCTGGCGACGCGCAAACGCAGATGCTTCATCGCGGTATTTATGACGCCGCGGTTTTCAGGGCCGACGTGAAGTTGTCCGGTAAATTCGCCCCGCCGGATTTCGGCGCGCTGAAAATCGACGTCAAGGACGTGCAATGGAAAGACGCGTTCGTCACGATTGCGATCAATGATTTGCGCGGAACGCGGCAAGGACTGGTGCTCGATTGGGGCGGGGCGAAGAAGCCATTACTCCCCGGTTCGCAGGTACCCGGTTACACAACCGGCGCGACCGCGATGCTCGGCGACGGCAAACCAATCAACACGCCGGTGGAATTTTCGATTCCGATCGATTTCAACGGCAGCGAAGGAATTTACTTCGCGCCCTTCGGCGTGCAAAACGAAGCGGTCCTGAAATCGAATTGGCCGGACCCGGCATTTCGCGGAGCATTTTTACCGGCCGAACGTGCGGTGCGTGCAGATGGCTTTGACGCGAAATGGAAGGTTTCCTATTACGGTCGCAATTATCCGCAGGTGTGGACGAGCCGGAATGGAAACGAACGATTTACTACCAGCGCGGTTTCGGAATCGCTATTCGGCGCGCAGTTCTTGTCGATTCTCGACGCCTATCGCTACGTCGAGCGCTCAATCAAGTATGGCGTGCTCTTCCTGGTGCTCGTGTTTACAGCCTTTTTCCTTTTCGAAGTCACCGCGCGGCAGAAGATTCATCCGTTCCAATATCTGATGGTGGGCGCTGCGCTTTGTATCTTTTATCTGCTGCTGCTCTCGATTTCCGAATTCATCGGATTCAGCTATGCGTATCTGATCGCGGCGGTCGCCTCCACGCTCCTGATCACTTGGTACTGCCGATTTTTCCTCGGCGGCGGCGTGCGGACGTTAATGATCGGCGCAGGTCTGGGTGGCGTTTATACGTTTCTCTACATTACTTTGCGACAACAGGATTACGCCCTTCTGATGGGCGCCATCGCGCTCTTCATCGTGCTCGCGGTCGTAATGTACGTAACGCGCAAAGTCGATTGGTACGCCCGTGACGCGGGTTAGGAGCAAATCGAAACGAAAATCAGAGCGACTGGACGCTCTTGAGCATTTCGTTGAAAGAGTTGTAGAGCTCGCGGTGCTGCGTGACGCTGCGGCGGAGGACCGGTTTCAAATTCGCCAGATCGGTAATGTTGATGACTTGATCGACGCTGTGCACGAACGCGCTCATCGCGTCGTTGGTGGCGAAACGGTGACTGAGCAGGACAACGAAATGCTGCCGGCGTTGCGTATCAGGGCGTGTGATTAACTCCGCCAGGATCGGGTTTGTTTGCAGAGTTGAGCCTTTGAAATTCTCGTAAACAATTACTAGGTCGTAGTTGTAGGTCTTGAGCTTGAGCACCACGTCTTCTTCGTAGAGGCCGAGGTGCACTTTGTAGGTCATGTCGATCAACTGAGGCACGACGACTTTTTGGTATTGTTGATGATCGACGCAGACGAGCGCGGTGTTGTCGCCCAGGTCGAAAAATGTCGTTTCGTGGTCCTGATCCATAATCTTAGCGGAATGCGTTCTCTGGAAGATCGAGGCGCAACCCCGAATCGAGGTCAGCGTCGACGCCGCGCGCCTTTTGAATCAAATCGATACCGCGAGTGATCCGGCCTTTGCGTGAAGCGAACAGTCTGGCCGTTTCTTCGGTGATCAAGTCCTGCTCGTAGGCGCGAAGGATCGATTGATCGAATGTCATCCAGCCGAACGGCGAGCTGGCTTCAATGATTTCGTAGAAGCTGCGGTGCTCGCCTTCGCCGATCGCCACGGCTTCTTGCGTGCGCAAGTTGTGACCCATGATTTCAGTGAGAAGTTGGCGGCCGCCACTTACTCTTGGCGCAAGGCGTTGGCTGACGATGTAGCGAAGCGTGTCCGCCAGGCGAATTCGCAGCTGTTGTTCTTCGCCCAATGAGAAGAGACCGAGGATACGATTGATCGATTGGCCAGCATCAACCGTGTGAAGCGTGCTCAAAACCAGATGGCCGGTTTCGGCCGCCATCATTGCGATTTCGACCGTGGCGCGGTCGCGCATTTCGCCAACCAGAATGACTTTCGGCGCCTGACGCAAAGCGGCGCGTAATCCGGTGGGATAATTATTAAAGTCGTGTCCGAGTTCGCGCTGATTGAATGTGGCTTTGCTCTTGGGGTGAACGTACTCGATCGGGTCTTCTAAGGTGACGACGTGGACCGGCTGCGTTTCGTTGATCTCGTTGAGAATGGCGGCCAGCGTGGTGGTTTTGCCGCTGCCGGTCGCGCCTGTGACCAGGACGAGGCCGGTTTTTTCCTTGGCGATCTCGTAAAAAATTTCCGGCAGCCCCAATGACTGGATCGTAGGCACTTCGCTTTGCAGTTTGCGAAGTACCACCGAAAAGTGGCCCTGCTGCCGGAAAATGTTTACGCGAAATCGGGCCTCGTCGCCGAGGGAGTAACTGCAATCGCACGAGCCGCCGGTGAGATAATCGTAAATAAGCCGGCGATTACCTTGCATAAGGGTGAGCGCTATCTGCTCGGTCTGGTGCGGAGTCAACGCCTCGATCGGTGGATCGACATATACCGGCTTGAGCTCGCCGAAATCTTCGACCTGGAGCGGATGGCCGACGGAAAAGTTCAAATCGGAAATGCCGGTGTAGGTTTTCAGCATCGCCGATAAAATTCTGTCCAAGTCCGGAACTCTCATGGATCAATTTATTCGTCCGTGGCGTCAGCCGGCGGTTCGGCCAGAAACTGGCGGAATCTTTTCTTGTCGATGCATTTGTCGTAAGCTTCTTCCGGCGAAATGCGCGCGTGGCGCAGGTGATCCATGATCGCGTCGTCCAACGGCTGGTTCCCTTTTTTCTTGCCGACCTGAATCATGCCCGGGATTTGGTGCGTTTTTCCCTCGCGCACTAGGTTGGCGATGGCGGTATCGACCACTAAGATCTCAAGAGCCGCGACCCGGCCCGGTTTATCGATTCGCTTAAACAGATTTTGGGCGATCACGCCCTTGAGCGATTCAGCGAGTGTAGTGCGAATTTGATTTTGCTGGGTGGTCGGAAAGACGTCGATGACACGGTCGACCGCTTTCGAGGCATTCGAGGTGTGCAAAGTTCCGAAAACAAGGTGACCGGTCGCGGCCGCGGTCAGCGCGAGCTCGATCGTTTCCAAGTCTCGCATTTCGCCGACGAGAATGATGTCAGGGTCTTCGCGCAATGCGCCGCGCAGCGCATTAGCGAAGGAACGCGTGTGCACGCCCACCTCGCGGTGCTGAACGAGACAGTTTTGGCTCCGGTGCACGAATTCGATCGGGTCTTCCACGGTGAGGATATGGTCGTGGCGATGGAGATTGGAGTGATCGACCATCGCGGCGAGCGTTGTCGATTTACCGGAGCCGGTTGGGCCGGTCACCAGAACGAGGCCTTTCTTCAACATCGGAAATTTTTTCAGCACGGGGGGCAAACCCAGTTCATCAACCGTGAGCACTTTTGAAGGAATCGAGCGGAAGGCGGCCGAGATGCCGTATTTCTGCTGAAAGAAATTGACGCGGTAACGCATGACGTCCGGGACTTCATAGCCAAAATCGACGTCGAGCGTTTCCTCGAATTGCTTGATCTTCCCTTCCGGTGCGATCTCGTAGACCATCGCTTTCAGGTCGTCGTTTTTCAGTGGCGGAAAATCGACGCGCACCAAATCGCCATTGATGCGCAACATCGGCGAGTTGTTGGTTGAAAGATGAAGGTCGGAGGCCTTTTGCTCCGACATCAATTTGAAAAAGGCGTCAATGCGAGCCATGGGCGTCGCGCCTTGGAGAAGCTAAATTGATGCCATGAACGGGTGATTGCTGGTCACCGCTCGCGGCTGAGCCGGATTGACTTAGCGGGTCGGCTGCCGAGCTGCGTCCAGAGTGGAACGGACTTGTTCCAACAACTTCTCGCGGCTGTACGGTTTCGGAATAAAACCGCGAAGACCCTGAGCCAGCATTGAAGCGATTTTGGTCTGTTCGGCGAAACCGCTGCTCAAGACAACATTTACCTTCGGATTGATCGAGCGCAGCTCTTCAAACACGGCGTCCCCATCAATCACCGGTAGAAAGTAATCGAGAATGACGAGGCCGATCTGCTTGCCCATCTTTTCGTAGATTTTGAGCGCCTCAAAGCCATCATGTGCGATTACAACCCGATAGCCCTCTTCGGCTAACATTTCCGACGCCAGGTCGGCCACGTCCGGTTCGTCTTCAATCAAGAGCAGGTATTCGCGGCTGCCGTTCGGATTTTTGACCCTGACACCTGGTGGAACGCCGTTGTCACCGGATGCTGTTAATTCCTTAGCCTCAGCACTCGATCCGCGTTTTTGTTCGCCTTTCCGCGAAGTTCGGATAGAACGCGGCGGCTCGTCATCGGTCGCGTCAGGTGGCGGCATAATCGTAAACCCGGCTTCGCTTTTGCGCGCTGCGGCCGTTTTCCGAACGGCGCCGGCGAGAATCTTTGAGGTCACACGATCAAAAAGAGATTGCGCAGTCTTGGAAGCGAGCTCGACGCGCTCTCCGAGCAGATCGATATAATTATTTTCGCCGCGATGTCTGCGGGCGAGGTCCGCATAACGCGAAACCTGTTGCAAAACCGAGTTCAGCTCAGTGGAAGTCGCTGCAATCCACTTCAAGTCTTCTTGGTCGAGCATAAGCCTCGGATCTTCTAATCATTTTCGTTCAAACACGCCCACCAAACGCAAATTAACACCGCAAAAACGGCGGCGCCAAAAGCAGCAAACGTCAGCATGAATCAAAGCAAGTTTACCAGCACGGTTCATGCCCCATCGGGCGTTGCCCGTCAATCGCAATTATTTCTTTCCAGCAACTCTCGCGGGCGATTTTACTTTACCCGCAACAGTGGTCGATCTTGCGACGAACGCGTGCTATTTCCCCAACGCGTGCCGCAATTCTTTTTTGGCCGATTCGACTTCGCGCTCGGTTTGATTGCAAAGCAGGATCGCGCGCATTTTGTCGCCTTGATAATAACGAGCCACGAACTTCTTCTTCGCGTAGCTGCCGCGGACATCGACGCGAGTCGGCTGCATGCTGAAATCTCCGACGAAGTGCAGCCGCAGATCGAACATTTCAGTCCAGAAATACGGGACCTGCTCGTAACGAATTCGTTTTTTTCCGGTCATGTTGGCGCCGGCGATGAGACCTTGCCCGCGCGCATTCTCCCAATGGGTCTGGCGGCGGACTCCTCCCATGATACGATCCGGGTAAAATGCCAGATCTCCGACGGCAAAAATTCCTTTCTCTTCGGTCTCGAGATATTCCGTGACCGGGGAGCCGTGTGGCCCTGAAAGAGGCGTGTTGCGCACGAGATCGAGGTTCGGTTCCGCGCCACAAGCGACGACGGCCAGTCCCGCCGGAACGCGGTTGCCGCTTTTCGTCTGGATATTTCGCAGGACGGTCTTCCCTTCGAAACCGTTCAAGCTTTCGCCGATCAGCATCGTGATACCGTGTTTCGCGTAATAATCGGTTAGCCACGGCCCGGTCTGCGAATCAATGTAGCGATTTAAGAGGTACGCGTTGCGATGCATCATGGTCACCTTCAATTTCATCATCCGCAGACTTGCCGCGGCCTCGCACGCCAGCAGCCCCCCCCCAACGACCATTACCGTCTTTTCGATGTTTGCCATTTCGCGCAACGCGAACGCATCACGCACTGTCCGCAGATAAATCACGTTCCCGAGGTTTACGCCCGCAACTGGCGGTCGCACGGGCCGGCTGCCCATCGCCAGACACGCCTTGTTGAATTCAATGCTTTCGCCGTTTCCTAGAACCGCCAAGCGCCGCTCGATGTTGAATTGTTTGACGATCGTCGCGAAACGCGTCTCGATTTTGTGCGAATCGAACCAGCGTTGGTTGAAATGCTCGAGTTTCTTGAGCGGTGGGTTTTTCTCGCGCAAAAAATCCTTCGATAGCAGCCAGCGATTGTACGGCGGCATAATCTCCGCGCCGACAATCGTGATCGTGCCGCGCTTGTCGTGCTTGCGAACGCCTTCGCATGCGCTCGCGCCGCCAATGCCGCTTCCGATAACTAAGTAGTCACGCTGGAGCATCTGGAAAAATTGGACGATAGAGAATTCGCGCGCTCAATGGTAGGGAAAAATGATTTCGACCATATAAATGTCGATCTAAGCAAGCGGCAAAAGCCACTCTCCGGACGGGCTTTACAGCACGGCGCGACAAATTATTACCGACGCAATAACGCCCGTCAGATCGGCCAACAATCCCGCCGGAATTGCATGGCGCGTCTGCTTGATCCCGACCGATCCGAAATAGACTGCTGCCACATAAAACGTGGTCTCGGTACTTCCATAAATGGTCGCCGCCATCAGGCTAATAATATTGTCCGGCCCGAGGCGATGCACGACGTCGGTCAACAGCGCGAGCGTGGCGCTTCCACTCAATGGCCGCATCAACGCCAACGGCACAAGATCGGTCGGAAAATGCAGCGGAGTCAGGATCGGACTGAGCAACTTCGTCAACAGATCGATTCCGCCCGCGCCTTTGAACATTCCAATCGCGACCAGCATCGTCACCAGAAACGGGATGATTCGCAGAATCACGTTGAACGCTTCTTTCGCGCCTTCCACAAACTCGTCGTAAACCTTGATCCCGCGCGCGGCCGCGTAGACCGGAAAAAAACTGAGCAAAAATGGAATCGCTAGGATCGACAGAGCGTTGACCATTCGCGCAAACGGATTTTGGAGAGCTGGGTCCGCCGGAATTGGCAGTCGAAAAACCTCTGGCATCACCATTCGCAAAAAAAGCATTGCAAAAAAAACGATAAGTAACACCAGGGCAATCATTCCCCACGGCGCCGGGCGAGAGAGCGGCGGTTGGCCGAGCGATTCATCGTCGAATGCAAACTTGTCTGTATCGCGTTTGATTGTGTTTTCCTCTGCGGTGACAGGCACACCGCGCTGCAATTCTTGTCCGGCTCGGACCGTCCGTTCGCCCTTCTTCTTCGAACCTTCGGTCGCCACCGGCCGGAAGAATGACAATCGCTCGAGGAATTTCGCTGAAAGCACTGCAACGCTCGCCGCGCATAGAGTCGCGAAAAATGCTGTGCCGACAATCACCGTCGGTCTTGCCGATCCGGCCGCGGCCAAGATCGCAATTGCGGTCGCCGGAATCAATTGCACTGAGCTGGTGTTGATCGCCAGAAACGTGCACATCGCGTTCGAAGCAACGCCCGGTCGCGGGTTCAACGATTCCAAATCGCGCATCGCGCGCAGTCCGAGCGGAGTCGCGGCGTTACCGAGCCCGAGCATGTTCGCCGCCATGTTCATCAACATCGAACCCATTGCCGGATGGTCCGGCGGAACTTCGGGGAACAATCGCTGCATCAACGGCCGCAGTCCGTAGGCGATCCGTTGCACCAGCCCCGCGCGCTCAGCCAAACGCATCACGCCCAGCCACAGAGCCATGATCCCGATTAACCCCAGCGCGATCGTGACCGCCGTCTTCGCGCCATCGAGCGCGCCGCCGGTCACATCCTTAAGCCGATCGTTCCAGCCGCCAATCGCGACCGCGAGCAACACCAGAACGAGCCAGATGTAATTCAGCACGCGAATGTTTTAGCGGCCGCGGCTCACCACTGCCAGCCGGATTTGTTGTTGCGTTGCCGATCTTATCTTCGACAGACTGATGCCATGAACGATTCCCGCGACATTACTGGCAATCCCGCGCCGCTGGGTCTTCTCGGTTTCGGCATGACGACTGTTTTGCTCAATTTTCATAACGCCGGCTTTTTCGAGCTCAACGCGATGATTCTTGCGATGGGCATTTGTTACGGCGGCATCGCACAAGTCATTGCCGGAATTATGGAATGGCGAAAAGGCAACACCTTCGCTGCGACCGCGTTCATTTCCTACGGACTATTCTGGCTTTCACTTGTCGCGATGATTGTGATCACGAAACTCGGCTGGGGCGTCGCGACCAACGATAAGGCGATGGCGGCTTATCTTTTTATGTGGGGATTGTTCACGCTCGTGATGTTCATCGGCACCTTGCGGCTGCACATCGCCGGCCAAATTGTATTCGGTTCGCTAACAATTCTCTTTTTCCTTCTTGCTTACGGGGATTTCGCCAACGCGAGTCCCGGCTTCAAACATTTCACCGGCTACGAGGGAATTTTTTGTGGCTTCTCTGCCATCTACACCGGCCTCGCCCAGGTGCTGAACGAACTCTACGGCAAAGTCATTCTGCCGCTCGGCCCGGTAGGCAAATAAATCCATCCGCTAAGGACGCGAAAGTTTAGAGGACAGTTGCCTTGCTCTATTTAGCGTTATTTGGCGTTTTTAGCGGTTGAATCCTTCAACAAACTCGCCGCGAGCTGTAGGGCGGATTCGCTCTTCCCCCCCAGCATGCGCGCGATCTCTTCCTGCCGCGCTTTGCCGGTGACTTCCTGCAAATTCGAAAATGTGCGACCGCGGACAACGTCTTTGGTTACGACAAAGTGTGACGAAGCGGACGCGGCGACCGGCGCGAGGTGCGTGATGCAAATAAGTTGATGCTCGCGCCCCAGTGTTTGCATTTTCGCCCCGACCGCGTGCGCGATTTCGCCGCCGACGTTGGTGTCGATCTCATCAAAGACGAGAAGCGGGATCGCGTCATGCGCCGCGAGCGCGGACTTGATCGCGAGCATCAACCGCGAGATTTCGCCGCTCGAAGCAATTGTACGCAACGGCTTCAACGGTTCGCCGGGGTTGGGCGAGAACAGCAGCTCGACGGAGTCGAAACCACTTGCGCGAGGTTCGTCGACTGGGCTCAGTTTCGTCTCGAATTCGGATTGTTTAAATCCGAGATCGCGGAGGTTTTTGCGGATCGTGTCGGAGAGTTTCGGCGCCGCTTTCGTGCGCAACTTGCGGAGTGCATCGCCGGCGCGATTCATCTGCGCGCGGACTTCTTCTATCTCTTTCGCGAGTCGCTCGAGTTCCGCGTCGCGGCCTTCAATTTTTTGCATTCGTTCGGCGGCGCGTCGACCGAACTCAATCACTTCGGCCATCGAGCCGCCATATTTTCGTTTCAAGGTTTCAAAAAGCGAAACCCGTTGCTCGAGTGCAGCAAGTTGCTCCGGGTCGAGATCAAGTTTCTCGGCGTAATCGGAAAGGGACCGGGCAACTTCCGAGAGCTGCACGACTGCGGCAGCATGTTCGGAGGCAAGTTGCGCGGTGGAGATGTCGATCTTTTCCAGTTCGCGCAGCAAGCGTTGCGTTTCCGCGAGCTGGGAGAGGACCGATTCGTCCGCTTCCGAGAGTTTGTTCGCCGCCGCGGTGGCCAATTCAATCAACCGCTTGCTGTTGCTGGTAAGTTTGTATCGCTGCTCGATTTCTTCTTCTTCGCCGGCGACCAGACTGGCCGAATCGATTTCAGTGATTTGATGGCGAAGGAGATCGAGCTCCTGCTCGCGCGCGGTTTCGGCGGTGTTGAGCGCTGCGTGTTCGGCGGTGAGCGTCTGCAATTGTCGAAAAAGTTTTCTGTATTCTTGGAGTTGCTCTTCGGCGCGAGCGAACGAATCGAGCAGGTCGAGTTGCTTATCAGGCGAGAGCAATGACTGGTGATCGTGCGGGCCATGAAGATCGACCAGGGCGTCCCCGATATTTTTCAAGATCGACAATGTCGTGGGCGAACCGTTGATGAACTGGCGATTATTGCCCGCGGCGGAAAGTGTCCGCTTAATGATTAAATCCTCCGTGCACGGTTCGACGCCGGCTTCGACCAGTTGCGGATTCAGTTTCTGCAATTCTTTGCCGGTGAAAATCGCTTCCGCCGTGCAAGTATCGGCGCCGGTGCGAATGAGCGATTTATCGGCGCGGTCACCGAGCAAAAGTTGAAGAGCGCCGATGATGATCGACTTGCCCGCGCCGGTCTCGCCGGTGATGGCGGTAAACCCGGGCGCAATCTGCCACTCGAGTTCTTCCACGAGAGCAAGATTTTTGATCCGCAGCAAATTTAGAACAGCAGGCATGCAGTGGTTGAGAGTTGAGGGTTGAGAGATGAGAGTGCGGCGCGATTGAAGATTTCAAACACTCACGACCCAACTTTCAACTCCGAAAGCTCGTTTTCTCGATGAGGCACTGTCTATTTTTGCTCTTGCTCATCGTGATGTTCTTGATCGATGCGCGGGGAGCTGAACAACCGCTCGCTTCATCGACAATCGTTATCTACAACAAAGCGGCGCTGGATTCGGCGGAGCTGGCGAGATTTTACGCAAAGCAACGCGGTATCGCATCCGATCACATCGTCGGACTCACTTGCTCCACCGATGAAGAAATCACGCGTGAGGAATACGATTCAAACATCGCCGGGCCGCTGCGTGAGACCTTTAAGGCGCGAAAATGGTGGGTTCTGCGCGAAACCCCGGAGCAACAAACAGTTGTGATGACGACTTCGATTCGGTTTGTCGCATTGATCAAAGGCATGCCGTTGAAGATCAAGCCGACGGCGGATCCGTACCCAGGCGACGAGCTGGCGGGCGGACCGATTAACAACCGAAACGAAGCGTCGGTCGATTCCGAACTAGCGGTGCTTGGTTATTTCTCGCCGAAGATTTCCGGGGCGAGACTGAACGGTTACTTCAAAAGCTTTCGATCGATCGATCAATGGGAAGATGCTGCGCTCTTGTTAGTGTGCCGGCTGGATGCTCCGACTGCGGCAACCGTGCGCCGAATGATCAGCGATGCGATTGCGACGGAAAAAAAAGGACTTTGGGGTCGTGCTTACGTCGACAGCGCGCACGCGGCCGCAGCCGGTTATGAATTAGGCGATCAATGGTTGGCAGAGATTCCACAGCAGCTCCATAAAGTTGGAATTCCAGTTGTCTATCATAGCCCGGTCCCCGGAATTTTTCCGGAGAGCTACCCAATGACGGACTGTGCACTCTATTACGGCTGGTATTACCCGAATGTGGCCGGCCCTTTCACGCAGCCGGATTTCAATTTTGTACCTGGCGCAATCGCGATGCACATCCATTCCTTTAGCGCCAACACTTTGCGCGACCCGAATGCAAGTTGGGTCGGGCCGCTTGTTTCACGTGGCGCAGCCGCGAGTGTTGGCAACGTTTACGAGCCGTATTTGCAACTGACGACTCTTCCTAACATTTTGAATGATCGTTTGCTCCACGGATTCACGTTTGCCGAAAGCGCTTATTCGGCAACCCAGGCCCTGTCCTGGATGTCGGTCATGGTAGGTGATCCGTTGTATCGCCCGTACGCGTCCTGGATCCAGATCGACACCTCGACCGATGCTGCGAAAACGAATTCCTGGAAGATTTACCACGATTTCGCTATCCGGAACTTTTCGAGCGCATCGGCGCAATATCGTTCGCTCGCGCGGCAGGCAGCGACACGCGCTCGCAATTGTCCGATGATCGAAGATCTCGGACTGATGGAGGCGGCTGACGGGAATTTGGCGTCGGCCACGAACTATTTTGGACAAGCCCGCACCTGTTATTCCAACCGCGACGATATTTTGCGCGTCATCATCGAGGAAGCGGACGCATGGAACAAACTGAAGAAGCCGAAACGCGGGATAGATCTGTTGCGCAGCGCGCTGCGCGTTGCTGGCGACGCCCCGGCCGCGCCATTGCTCAGGGCGCTCGAGCAGGAATTGCGCGGGGCATCACCGACGCCGACACCGGGACTGACGGCACGCCCGCGCTAGATCACGCTGCTTAACGAATGATTCCGCGCTCAGTTTTCTCGATGAACTCAACGATCTCGCGAATTTCTTCGCTTTGCGGCAATTCTTTGCGAACGGCTTCCAGCGCCTGGTTCGTATTATATTTAGATCGGTAAATGAGGCGAAACGCCTCCTTGATCAACTTCACGCTCTCGGGCGGATAATTTTTTCGTTCGAGGCCGACGAGATTGACTCCGCGGATTTCAGCTGGATTCCCGTCCGCGATCATGAAAGGCGGCACGTCCTGAACAATCTTTGAGCAGCCGCCGGTAATGGCGAAACGGCCGATGCGGCAAAATTGGTGGACCGCGGTCAGACCGCCCATGACGGCGTTGTCGCCGACCTGCACATGTCCGGCCAGTGTCCCGTTATTGGAAAAGACGACTTCGTTTCCGACGGTGCAATCGTGACCGATGTGACTATACGCCAAGAAATTGCCGCGACTGCCTACTCGTGTCTTCCCATCGCTCGTTGTGCTTCGATTCACAGTAACGAATTCGCGAAACGTATTTTCGTCGCCAATTTCCAGATAGGTCGGCTCGCCGGCGTATTTGAGATCCTGCGTCTGCTGGCCGATCGAGCAGTAGGCGTAAAATTTATTCTGCCCGCCCGCCTGCATCGGCCCGCACAACGTGACATGCTGTTGCAGCCAGCAACTTGGGCCGATGACCACGTCGGCGCCGATCACACAATACGGTCCAACTCTCGTTCCCGCACCGATTTTCGCGCCAGGATCGACGATCGCCGTCGGATGAATCTGCACGTCGCTCATCTATCGAGAAACGTGAACATCAATTCGCCTTCTGAAACGATCGCGTCGTTCACTACGCAATGGCATTTCGCTTTCGCCAATCGTTCGCCGCGGGCCTTCGTCAGTTCGGCGTGAATAAACATCGTGTCGCCTGGCATCACCGGTTTGCGAAACTTCACATCATCGGCGCTCATGAAATAACCGATCCGGCTGCTCGTTTTTGCGAGCTTGAACAGCAACAAGCTCGCGACCTGCGCCATCGCCTCGACCTGCATCACGCCCGGCATGACTGGATGGCCCGGAAAATGTCCTTGGAAGAACGGCTCGTTGATCGTGACCGATTTGACGCCAATACATTTCGTTCCGCTTTCATCAAAGCTGATGATCCGATCGACCATCAAAAACGGATAACGATGCGGCAAGATCTGCATGATCTCTTCGCTATCGAGTCCGCCGTCGCCTTTCGGCACGACTCGCGGCACCGCGAGCGCGTCGCGCCTCGATTGTTCTTTCGCGATCGCGCGCGCCAATTCTGCATTGGCAGCGTGCCCAGGCTTCACCGCGATCAAATGTCCGCGAATCCGGGAACCGACCAGCGCGAGATCGCCGATGATGTCGAGAATTTTGTGCCTGACGAACTCATCCGGAAAACGCAATGGCTCTTTGCTCAAGACCGCGTCGCCGCGCACGACCACTGCGTTTTCTAAGCTGCCGCCCTTGATCAAATTTTTCTCCATCAGTGGCTCAACGTCTTCGTAGTAAACAAACGTTCGCGCCGGTGCGATCTCGCGCTCGAAAAGCTCCGGTACGATGTCGGTCGACATGAATTGCGTGAAGCGATTGTTGGGTCCGGCTTGGGTGCACGAAACCCGGAAACCGTTGTTGTCCGGCAGCAGGACGAGCATTGCGCCGGTTTTTGTTTCGATACTAATCGGCTCGCGAACATGAAAGAATTTCCGCGGCGCTTCCTGGGCCGAAACACCCGCTCGTTTGATTACATCGACGTATGCTTTCGCGCTCCCATCGCCAATCGGCGGCTCGTTCGCGTCCATTTCCACGATCGTGTTGTCCACGCCCATCGCCGACAGTGCCGCCAGGACATGTTCGACCGTGTGCACGCGCATCGAGCCTTCACCGATCGTCGTCGCGCGTTCAACCATCTTGAGATTGTCGATCTTTGCGTCGATCGTTGGCTCGTCCGGCAAATCCTTGCGCTTGAATTTAATTCCGTGATCCGCCGGCGCCGGATGCAGTTTCAGCGAAACCTTTTCGCCAGTGTGCAACGACGTTCCGCTGAAACCGGCGGACTTCGATAACGTATGTTGAAATTCAGGCGCGGCAGCCATGACGCCTAACTAAACAAAGATATGCCATAATGGCTAGTAGGTAGGGACGATTGACCTCAATCGCCCGCGGGCGGTTCGGTGAACCGCCCCTACCTCAGTTCAAAAAATCCGCAGTCGAACGCCATCATCTTGTCGATGTTTGACACGCGTAGGTGTTCGGAGTTTGGCATTTCGTTTTGTTCCTCGTCCAGCCAAACATCGACGGTTTTTTCACCATTTTTGGCCATCTTTATGCGCCACATGTTGGAAAAGGATCTGATAGTTGCTAGTGGCAAATGATCCATCGTTTCTAAAAAAGTACCTTTGTCATCAAAACCGGCCGTAATCTCGATGATTACGCGCGTGTCGTTTGAAAGTGGGTTCGTGACTAATTTAACCGAAATGTGATCTGAAGCATCACCTGGTAGCGACTCTGCTTTACCGAGATCTTCCACTTTCAACTTCGCGACCATGTAGCCGCGCGCGCGATACTTGCCCGGTAGCAAATCTTCGCCGGCGTCGTTTTTTCCGTCCCAAGTCGTCTTCAACGCGTTCTCATCGATCGTGAAGTTGTCGATCTTCGATTCGCGGTGGAGAACGCGGACGAGTTTATCGTTCGAATCGAAAATCCCGAGACTGATCGTTCCTTCCATCGGCGGCGGCACAAACCGAAGCGGAACATTTCGCGCCGTGGATGCGGAGGGTGAGGTCGAGGAAGTTTGCTCTGGCGTCGGTGAAGCCGCCTCAACTGGCGATGGCGATTCCTGCGCGAGTAAGCCGGCAGCCGCTCCAAGGAGAACTAGAATCGCGATATTAATGTTCATCTGCAGTAATAGTGCCAGTTCAGGTTCGGGAAAAGATTGTCGCGACATTCGCAATCGGCCAGAAATTTTTCATCCAGTTCGCCTCCGATCAACTGGTCGTGCAATTTATTGAAGCGGGTGAGGTGATCGATCGTCCGCTTGGTTGCGTACTCGCGCGCGGTGCCAGTCCGCATCAGAAACGCCCAATCGCTCGATTGCGCCAGCAACAGCTCCCGGGCCAGTTGCTTGAGAACCCGCTCATCGAGTTCGGTGGCATCCCTTTGGCGCGCGGTCGCAAGCTTGGTCATTCGCTCTGCGGCTACGTGTAAATGCGGATAGATCCAGGAATTATTTTTGTCTATCCAAACTTCGAGATGTCCTTTATCGCCCCAGCTCGACGCTGCCGGCTGGATTGTTTGTTGCGTCGGGTGCGTTGCCAGATATTCGCCCGGAGTCGTTAGGCGAAAATCCTTTTGATCGAACGCGGCCTTGCGGACGAACAATTCGAGAAAACGCGGTCCTTCAAACCACCAGTGACCAAATAATTCCGCGTCGAACGGCACGACCACGATTGGGTCGAGATCAACAGCCGCAAGCTGTCGAAATTGTGTCCGCCGTTGTTCCAGAAAGTGCGTAGCATGTGCGTCAGCGGCTTTTTCGGCTGCGGCTCGATCGTAGAATTGTTTTTCGGATTTGCCTCCGGTGATCCGATGATATTTCACCCCCGAGAATTTTCGGATGCCGCGCGCGACGGGACCCAAATGCTCGAGCGGAAGATCGAACCCGACGTCGCGGTAAAATTCGCGATAGGCCGGATCGCCCGGATAACCCTCTTCCGCGCTCCAAACCTGGCGGCTCGAATCGCGATCGCGCGCGAACACAGCCGGACCTGCGGGTGTGTAACATGGCGCATAAATCGCGCGCTGCGGCTGCGGATTTCCGAACAACAATCCGTGCGCGTCGAGAACAAACCAACGGATGTTGGCCTCCTGCAAAATTAGATCGAGTCCCGGTGCATAAGCGCATTCGGGCAACCAAAAACCGGCTGGATCGGCATGGAAAAGATCGACATGCGCGTCGCGGCCGATGAGAACCTGCGCGCGGGCCGCTTCCGGTAATTGCTGTTGAATCAGCGGTAGCAAGCCATGTGTGGCCGCGCAGCCGATGATTTCGATCGCACCCGCGTCCCGCAATTGTCGGAACGCCGAGAGCAAATCGCATTTCCATTCATCGACAAAAAAACATCGACTCGCTGAAAACAATTCGAAATAAAATGCCGCTAATTCCGCGAGTTCTGGCTGATTGCGATTTCGCTTTTGCTCGCGCAGCACGAGATCGATCAAAAGATCGAGATGCCGCACGTAGCGTTCGCGCAAAAGCTCGTCCTGTAACATCGCGCACAGCGTGGGCGTGAGCGACATCGTGAGCTTGAACGGAACGTTGTCGTTCACCAGCCGCTTCATCATTTGCAGCAGCGGAATGTAGGTTTCGGTGATCGCCTCGAAGAGCCAGTCTTCCTCGAGAAAATGCTCGTGCTCCGGATGCCTGACGAACGGCAAGTGCGCGTGAAGAACGAGCGCGAGATGGCCAGCCATTGCAGATTTCTTTACTCCGTCATTCCGAGCGAAGCGAGGAACCTCTCAAAAGCTCATTCAGTAGGCAAAAAGCGAGACGGCTCGCGCCCATCATGCGCATTCCCGTTCTTGAGCACGAGTGTGCTGCGCTCTACGACTGTGAGGTCCCTCATCGTCTTCGCGATTCGGGATGACAGATTAGAGCGTCCGGCAAAAATCCTGCAACCGATCGAGACCTTTCTTGATGATGTCGATGCTGGTCGCGTAGCTGAGCCGAATCGTGCGATCGTCACCAAAGGCCACGCCCGGCACCACCGCCACATTCGCTTTGCTGAGCAAGCGGTCGGCAAAATTTTGCGAGGTCAGGCCGAGCTGACTGATATTGAGCAGCACATAGAACGCGCCCTGTGGCTTGACTGCGGTTACGTTCGGAATTTTGGAGAGGCGATCGATCATGTAATTGCGTCGCATATCAAATTCCTCGCGCATGTCAGAAACCGCCTGCTGATCTCCTTTCAGCGCGGCGAGCGCGCCCCGTTGCGAGAACGAGGATGGATTCGCGGTAGTATGGCTTTGAATTGAATCGACAGCCTTTGCGACCGCTTCCGGCGCCGCCAGATAACCGAGCCGCCATCCGGTCATCGCATAGGATTTGCTGAAACCGTTGACGGTGATTGTGAGATCGTACGCTTCTTGGGAAAGCGATGCGATGCTGACGTGCTTCGCATCGTCGTAAACTAGCTTCTCGTAAATTTCGTCCGACAAAATGTAAATGTCTTCACCGCTGGCGACCTCTACGATGGCTTCGAGTTCTTCGCGCGTGTAAACCGAGCCGGTCGGATTACACGGAGTGTTCATGATTAACATTTTCGTCCGCGGTGTCATCGCGTTCTCAAAATCTTCCGGACGCATTTTCCAATTGTTCCGTTCCATCGTCGGCACGATCACCGGTTCGGCGCCGACCAGGCGCACCATGTCGGGATAGCTGACCCAATACGGCGCAGGGATAATGACTTCGTCGCCCGGCTGACACGTGGCCAGAATCGCGTTGTAACAGGAATGTTTGGCGCCGTTGCTCACGATTACCTGACCGGCGCGATAAGTCAGTCCGTTGTCGGTCGCGAATTTTTCGGCGATTGCTGCACGCAGCTCCGGAATGCCGGCGCTGGGTGTGTATTTGGTAAAACCGGCCTGCAACGCTTCGATCGCTGCGGCTTTGATGTGCTCCGGCGTATCAAAATCCGGTTCGCCCGCGCCGAAACCGCACACATCGATTCCCTCGGCCTTCATCGCCTTCGCTTTGCTGTCGATCGAAAGTGTGAGTGAAGGAGTCAGTTGGGCAGCGCGTTCGGAAATTTCCATGTCGATCTTGTTCGTTTTAATTAAGGGAGCGGCCACACTATTGGCGGGCGTAAAGGTTTTCAATCAAAGCTTTAAAATTATTCTCTTCCACACGCACAATCGCCATCTCGCGCTTCGCATTTTCAACCGAATCGGACGCGTGCGCGGCATTGATCATGATTGTCTGACCGAACTCTTTTCGGATCGAGCCGGGTGGTGCTTTCGCCGGATCAGTAGGGCCGAGCACTTCGCGAATTTTGCGGACGGCATCTTCGCCCTGATAAACGAGCGCGATGCACTTTTCCGACCCTGGGGCGTCCCGTTTTTCCGGAAGCGTATCGCTTGGTCGCGCGCCGGCCATGAATTCGACGATGTCTTCCCACGCGTCGCGGCCTTTGTTGTGTCCCAGTTTTTCCTGCAACACTGGCAGCACCGGGCCGTAAAACTGTTCGGCTTGCGCCACGCTCATCCGGTGGACTTTGAAACCGACGATGTAGAGTCCGGTCCGTGAAAAAACTTCGATCACTCCGCCGGGCCGAATGTTTGGAAACTTGAAATTGTCCGGCTTAATCAAAACCAGGGTCTTTTCGATCTTCGTCTCCTTGGGAAATTGCACCGCTTGATCCAGAACGCCGCCGTCCCGGTCTGAAAATTCCGCCCAAAGTTTCAAATCGCGTTCGATTGCGTTGCGATTGAACTCGGCAACGACTGCCGGCTCGAAGTAAACGACTTTGCCCGAATCATCGGTCACGTAATCGCCGAACGTGTCGCGAATTGTTTCCCCGCTGGTTTCCTCGTGCGTAATGTGACCGACGGTCGCGCGCATTCTTTCGGCTGCGTCTGGCCCGCGAAAAACGAGAAACAACACGCGCGATCGCTGACGATCTTTTCTCGCGCCGAAATTCTTCACGACATAATCATGAATTAATTCCTGCGTCGCGCGATGAGCCGGTTCCGTTTCGCTGACGATCGTCTCGGCGTAGCGGCGCACCAGTTCGTCGCTCGGCGCGAACATGCGCGCGGCGAGTAGATCGAGACCCGTGCGCGAAATCAGGCGGGCGATGATCCCGCCGGTGCGCGATTTGCACATCGAATATGGCGTGATGATGGCGTAGGAAAGTTCCTCGGTTTGCATGGACGTTTTGCCCGCGGCTTATGATAAACCGCGTTTTATGCAGAAAACCGTAGCCGCTAAGGGTCGCCGAACCTACCTGACCGTGGCCAGAATCGCAACCCACTTTCCGCATCGGCGCACCTCAACGATGTCGATCTTATGCCGTCTGAGAGCGCGAGTTACGTCGCGCTCCTGGTCCCGCAAAATTCCGGAAAGAATCATCCAGCGCGTGGCTTTGAGTTTGGGCAAAATCTCGATCAGCAATTCGCTGAATAAATTGGCTGTGACGATGTCGACCTGGCCGCCGGAGCCGCTTCCGCGAAGGCGGCTTTGTCGCGAAGATTTCCAACGTCGCACGTCTCCGACGCGAAATTGCACAGCGTGGATTTTGTTCAATCGCGCATTTTTCTTTGCCGTTGCGATCGCAACCGGATCGTGATCGATTCCAATCACGCGATTTGCTCCGAAACGTTTCGCGGCTAGCGCAAGAATTCCGGTTCCCGTCCCAAGATCGACAATCAATTCTGGGGAGCGCACGCGCCTCGCGTGCTGGCGATCGTGCCCCCGCGATCGCGACCTTTTTCTAAGATTTTCGGCGGGGGCGCCGAAAATGGCGCGCGAAGACGCGTGCACTTCCCAGAACCTCATTACTCGCTCGAGCATTCGCAACGACATCGCAGTCGTAGCGTGCTGGCCAGTTCCAAACGCCGCACCTGACGGAATAATTAATTGGTTAACTGATTGTCGATCTTTTACCGACCGGACAATCACCAATCGTTTTCCGATCCTGATTGGTTCGGTTTGCTGCCGCGAAAAGCGTTTCAACCAATCGTGCGGAAGCTTTAGAACCCGTCCGTCGAATTGCTTTGTCAGGCGTTGCAACTCCGTGCGGGAAGGCGACGCGACCTCGAGTTGTAATCGTTTACGACCGGCTTCTTCGATTATCGCCAAGCGATCGTCTGCCGTGGCGCGCACTCTCTTTTCGTTGTCGCTCCACCACTTCTGGCTCGCCCATCGTCGCCACAAATACATGCGTTGAATTAGTCCTGGGAAACTTGTTAGCCTTCGGTTCGATTGTGAAACTTCGCGGAATTCATCATATCACTGCCATCGCGAGCGATCCTCAGCGCAACGTCGATTTTTACACCCAGATCCTTGGCCTGCGCTTTGCCAAGCGCACTGTGAACTTCGACGATCCATCGACCTATCATTTTTATTTCGGCGATCGGACCGGCCGGCCGGGAACTGTCATCACCTTTTTTGCCTGGCCGGGCGCGCGACGTGGAACGCGCGGAACGGGCCAGGTGATCGCAGCGAGTTTCGCGGTTCCAGCGAAATCGATCGAATACTGGAAATCGCACCTGGCCGAGCATCGTGTTTTCGCTGAAGAAATTCCTTCGCGTTTTGACGCGGCGGCGGTCCGCTTGACCGATCCTGACGGATTATTGCTCGAGCTGATCGAGTCCGCGCACCTGGACGATGCCGATCTTAAGTACGAAAACGACGTGCCAAAGAAGTTTGCAATTCACGGATTTCACGCGCCGACGCTCGAAGTGCAGCAGCTGGGACCGACCGAGGAGTTGCTCAAAACGCTGGGCTTCGAGTTGGGCGGCGAAGAAGAATCCCGAAGGCGATTTTCGGTAAATTCGAAATCGACCAGCGCACAAATTGATTTAATCGAGCGAAGCGACGGGCAGTTTGGGGTAAATTCCGCCGGCACGGTGCATCACATTGCGTTTCGCTGCGCAAACGACGAGGAACAATCGCGCTGGCGGGAACAGCTGGTCGAGCTCGGTCTCCACGTTACGCCGGTGATCGACCGCTTTTATTTTCATTCGGTCTATTTTCGCGAGCCTGGTGGAATTTTGTTTGAAATTGCGACGGAGGGGCCGGGATTTACCGCGGACGAACCGGCGAACCATCTTGGCGAAAATTTGAAGTTGCCGCCGCGATACGAGGAACATCGCGCCGACATCGAGCGCGCGCTTCCGCCCATTGCGTTTGGTCCAAAAGCGAAAAGCGTGGGTTAAATTTGACCGAAGGGTATAATTCCCGGTAAGTAAACGCCTTTTCACGCCATGCTCATCGTAATGAACGCCAGCGCCGGAAAGGGCGAGATCGACAACGTAGTTCGCGTCGTCGAGTCGCTCGGGTTCCGTGCGCACCCGATGCCTGGCGCGAACAGGACCGCGATCGGAATCACCGGCAATCAGGGTGCGGTCGATCTCTCGCATTTCGAAAATCTTCCCGGCGTCGCCGAGGCGATCCGGGTTACCAAACCGTATAAATTGATCACGCTCGATCTGCGACCTGATCGAACGATTGTCGATCTTGGCGACGGCGCGAAGATCGGTGACGGCTCACTGGCGATCATCGCCGGGCCGTGCGCCATCGAGAACAGCAAGCAAGCGTTCGCGATCGCGGACGTGGTTCAGCGCAGCGGCGCGAAATTTTTCCGGGGCGGCGCATTCAAACCGCGCACGTCGCCCTATGCCTTTTCTGGTCTTGGCGAAGCCGGACTGAAGATCCTTGCCGACATTCGAAAGGAGTTTGGTTTGAAGATTGTCAGCGAAGCGCTCGACGAAGCGAATGTCGATCTGGTCGAGAAATATGCCGACATGATCCAGATCGGCGCGCGGAACATGCAGAATTTCACGCTTCTTCGCCGCGTTGGCCGATCGAAACTGCCGGTGCTATTGAAGCGCGGAATGGCCGCGACCCTGGAGGAATGGTTGCTCGCGGCCGAATACGTGATGGCGGAAGGAAATTACAACATTGTGCTGTGCGAGCGCGGCGTGCGCACGTTCGCTCAGCACACGCGAAATACGTTGGATCTGGCCGCGGTTCCGGCAGTTCGGCGGATTTCACATTTGCCGGTGATTGTCGATGCTGCGCACGGAACCGGCCGCAGCTACATGGTTACGCCGCTCGCCCGTGCTGGAATCGCGGTCGGCGCAGATGGACTAATGATCGAAGTACATGGAAAGCCCGATGAAGCGCTTTCAGATGGCGCTCAGTCGCTCATGTTCGACGAATACGAGCAAATGGTGCGCGAAGTTCGCCAGATTCACGATGTGATCTCGCGCAACGGCGCTTAAACGCGCAGGAAATTTGCGAGGAGCTTGCCTCCTTCGGTCGTCAGGATCGATTCGGGGTGGAATTGGACGCCGTGGATCGGGAATTGTCGATGTTGCAGCCCCATGATCTCCCCGTCGTCGGTCGCGGCGGTGATTTCGAGCGAATCCGGCAATGATTCGCGGCGGACAATGAGTGAATGATACCGCGTCGCTTCGAGCGGCTCCGCCAAATCTTTGAAAACGCCGCGGCTTTGGTGGTGAATTTGTGAAGTTTTGCCGTGCATCAATTTTTCGGCGCGGACGACTTCGCCGCCGAAAGCCTGCGCCATGCATTGATGACCAAGACAGACGCCGAGAATTGGAACCTTTGCTCCCAATTCTCGAATCAACTCCGAGCTAATGCCGGCATTTTCCGGCCGTCCCGGTCCGGGCGAAATGCAGATCCGATCCGGTTTGAGTTCTTTAATCTCATCGATCGAGATTTCGTCGTTTCGCTTCACCACAAGATCGACATTCATCTCGCCGAAAAGCTGGACGAGATTGTAGGTGAACGAATCGTAATTATCGATGACCAGCAGTTTCATGGATTCGTTGCGCATGCGATGGCGGCGAGCATCGCTTTCGCCTTGTTCATGCACTCTTCAAATTCTCGCGCGGGATCGGAATCAGCCACAATTCCCGCGCCAGTTTGCAGATACGCTTTTCCCTCTTTCAAAATGATCGAGCGAATCGCAATGCAGCTGTCGTGCGATCCGTCGAACCCAAAATAGCCGACAATGCCGGCGTAAAATCCGCGGCGCGCTTTTTCCAAATCGGCAATGATTTGCATCGCACGAATCTTAGGTGCTCCGGAAACTGTGCCGGCCGGGAACGTGGCGCGGATCGCGTCGAAGCCGTTCTTGTCATCGCGCAGACGCGCGGTGATGTGCGAGACAATATGCATAACGTGACTGTAGCGCTCGATCATCATTTGTTCCGTCACCTTTACGCTGCCGAACTCCGCAACGCGCCCGAGATCGTTGCGCCCAAGATCGATCAGCATCACGTGCTCGGCGCGCTCTTTTGGATCGACAATCAACGCGCGCGCGAGCTGCTCGTCCTCGGCCAAATCTTTGCCGCGCGGATAAGTTCCAGCAATCGGTCGTAACTCGGCGGTCCGATCGCGTACTCGTAGATGAACTTCCGGAGAACTGCCAAGGACGGCAAAATCGCGGCCGAAGCGCAAACAAAACATGTAAGGTGAGGGATTCCCGAAGCGGAGCGCGCGATAAAGATCGAGCGGCTCACCGGCAAAGTCCGTTTCGAAACGCTGCGATAACACCGCCTGGAAAATGTCGCCGGCCGCGATCAGCTCTTTGGCTTTCGTGACCATGGATTCAAATTCAGGACGAGTTGTGTTGCTCGCTGGAGACGGAACCTTCCCGGCTGCTTTGGCATCGATCCGCTCGAGCACGCGCGGTTTGCTCAGCTTCGCCAGCGTCGTTTTTAGATCTGCTTCCGCTTGTTCGTAAGCTTTATCGGCCGATGTTTTTTCGTCGATGTGCGCGTTATAGATGAGGCGGAGCTTGCGAAATCGATGATCGAACACGAGCAGCATTCGCGGAATCATGAACATCATCTCGGGAATTTTCAGATCGTCGCGCGAATGAATTGGCACGGTTGGTTCGAAGAAACGAACCACGTCGTAGCCGATGTAACCGACGGCGCCGCCAAGGAAATGGGGAACTTCGCTTGGCGCGACAAACTTAAAACGCGAAAGGATTTGCTCGAGCTGGGCTAGAGGATCGCCGTCCGCGCCGGCACTGTTAAAAAGCACGAGCGGATCGAAGCCAATGAACGAAAAGCGTCCTGACTCTTCGTTCCGCTCCGCCGATTCAAAAAGGAAGCACGGGCTCCCGTTGTCGATCTTGGCGAAAGCGGAGACCGGCGTCTCCACGTCCGCGACCAGATCGACAATCAACGGGATGAGATTACCGCGCTTGGCGAGTTCGCGGAATTCGTCCCGTGAGGGAGTGAGATCGAGAGAAGGCATGGAGCGGGTGACGAGACTTGAACTCGCGACGTCCTCCTTGGCAAGGAGGTGCTCTACCACTGAGCTACACCCGCATCTTGAGCGGGTAGAAATAATGTGCGGCTCGTTCCGATGCGCAAGGCTTTAAATTAATCTCATTTCCCGGTGCGGCCGAAGGGTTTGCGAGACGCGAACTAAAGAGGAATGCAATCGACTCTGTCGGCCGGATTGCAGATCACGGCCGAAATCACACTTCCATTCGCTGAAATTCTTACGCCCAACGCACTGGCGTTCGTGGCGAAGTTGCAGCGCGAGTTTGGCGCGCGCCGAGGCCAAGCCCTGCGCGCGCGGCAGGACCGACAATTACGCTTCGACGCCGGTGAGTTGCCGGATTTCCTGCCAGCGACGAAAAAGATTCGCGAAGAAAATTGGACCTGCGCGCCGATCCCACAGGATTTGCGTGACCGCCGGGTCGAAATCACCGGTCCGACCGATCGCAAAATGGTGATTAACGCGCTCAACTCCGGCGCGAAAATGTTCATGGCCGACTTCGAGGACGCAAATTCCCCGACATGGCAAAACATGGTCGATGGGCAAATCAATTTGCGCGACGCGATCCGGCGCACGATCGCGTTTCGCAGCCCGGAAGGAAAAGATTACAAATTGAAGGAGCAAACCGCGGTGTTGCTCGTCAGGCCGCGCGGCTGGCATCTCGATGAGAAACACGTCCTAGTCGATGGCAAGCCAATCTCGGGCGCGTTGTTCGATTTCGGTTTGTATTTCTTTCACAACGCGCGTGAGCTGATCAAGCGCGGCACGGGTCCGTATTTTTATCTCCCGAAAATGGAGGGCCACTTGGAAGCGCGGATTTGGAACGATGTATTCAATCTCGCCCAGGATGAACTCGGAATTCCGCGCGGAACGATTCGCGCGACGGTGCTGATCGAGACGATCCCGGCGGCTTTTGAGATGGACGAGATCCTCTACGAGCTGCGCGAGCATTCCGCGGGACTTAACTGCGGCCGGTGGGATTACATTTTTTCCTGCATCAAAAAATTCCGGGCGAAAAGAGATTTCATCCTGGCCGATCGCGCCCTCGTGACAATGACCACACATTTCATGCATTCGTATTCACTGCTTTGCATCAAGACGTGCCACCGCCGCAATATTTTCGCGATGGGGGGAATGGCGGCGCAGATCCCGGTCAAAAATGATCCGAAGGCGAACGAGGAAGCGTTCGCCAAGGTTCGTGCGGACAAGGAACGGGAAGCCGGCGACGGCCACGATGGAACATGGGTCGCGCATCCGGGCATGGTGCAGCTCGCGACCGATGCGTTCAACGCGATCATGAAAACTCCGAATCAAATCGATAAAAAGCGCGAAGACGTAAACGTCGACGCAAACGACCTGCTCGATTTCGGCCCGGGCGAGCCGATCACCGAACAAGGATTGCGGCAGAACGTTTCAGTCGGCGTGCAATATTTGGAGGCCTGGTTGCGCGGACACGGTGCGGTGCCGCTCTTCAATTTGATGGAAGATGCGGCCACGTCAGAAATTTCCCGCGCGCAAGTCTGGCAATGGATTCGGCATCCAAAGGGAAAACTGAGCGATGGCCGAAAGGTAACGAAGAAACTTTTCGGCCAGGTGCTCGAAGAAGAGCTCGGGAAAATCAAAGCCCAGATCGGCGATAAGGTTTACGACAAGCGCAAATTCCACCTCGCGCACGATTTGTTTGCAAAGATCACGACCGACGACGAGTTCGCTGAGTTCCTTACGCTGCCCGCGTACGATTGTCTCGATTAGAAATGAAAACGCAAAAGAACGGAGCCAAAACGGGAAAGAATCGAACTTCGAAGCGACAGAGTAACGAGCGCTTTGATGGGATCGAGAGGCCGTATTCGCAAGAAGATGTTGAGCGACTGCGCGGCACGGTCCAGGTAGAGCATACCCTGGCACGACGCGGCGCCGAGAAGTTGTGGGACCTGCTTCATAGCGAAGATTTTGTGGCCGCTCTTGGCGCGTTGACTGGCAACCAGGCGGTGCAGCAAGTCAGAGCGGGTCTAAAGGCAATTTATCTGAGCGGCTGGCAGGTCGCCGCTGACGCAAATCTAGCCGGCCAAATGTATCCTGATCAAAGTTTGTATCCGGCAAACAGCGTTCCGACGGTCATTCGACGGATTAACAATGCGTTGCGCCGCGCCGATCAAATCGATCTCGCCGAGGGGAAGATCGACATCGATTGGTTCGTACCGATCGTCGCCGACGCAGAAGCGGGGTTTGGTGGGCCGCTTAACGTCTTCGAGTTGATCAAGGCAATGATCGAAGCCGGCGCTGCCGGCGTCCATCTCGAGGATCAATTAGCGAGCGAGAAAAAGTGCGGTCACATGGGCGGCAAAGTTTTAATTCCGACGCGTCACGCGGTTCGAAATCTGGTGGCGGCGCGTCTCGCAGCCGACGTTTCGAATGTTTCGACCGTCGTCATCGCGCGGACGGATGCAAACGGCGCGAAGCTTTTGACCAGCGAGGTCGATGAACGCGATCGCGAATTTTTAACCGGCGAACGCACGGAGGAGGGGTTTTTCTGTGTGCGTCCCGGGCTCGACCAGGCGATCTCGCGAGCGCGCAGCTACGCACCGTATGCCGATTTGGTCTGGTGCGAAACGCAAACTCCGGATTTGGACGAGGCGCGACGTTTTTCCGAAGCAGTGCGCGAGAAATTTCCACAGAAATTGCTCGCTTACAATTGTTCGCCCTCCTTCAACTGGAAGAAGAAGCTCGATAGCGCGACGATTGCGAAGTTCCAGCGTGAGCTGGCGGCGATGGGCTACAAATTTCAGTTCGTTACGCTGGCCGGATTTCATACGCTGAACTATTCGATGTTCAGACTCGCGCGGGGATACTCGAGGGATGGAATGACCGCGTATTCGGAGTTGCAGGAAGCGGAGTTCGCCGCTGAGGCCGATGGTTACACCGCGACCAAGCATCAACACGAAGTCGGGACGGGTTACTTCGACGCCGTCGCCCAGGCGATCTCCGGTGGTGAATGCTCTACGGTCGCGTTGTCCGGCTCGACTGAGGAAGCGCAGTTTGATCGGGCGCGCCGGTAGACGCGTCTTGCCATCTCGAGCGCGTTTTTCTTGAATCCAAACTGTTTCCTGGCGGCATCTCACTACCAAAGGATGAATATGAAAACACTGCCTCTCTGCATTTGCTCAATTGTGCTGGCCGTTGCGGCCATGGGCCAGCCCGCGTCGCCACCGACGCCTCCACTGCCAGCGCCGGTGGCCTCGGCTTCGGGCACGGCCAGCGTCTCGCCCGCTCAGGATCTGGCGGATAAGATCCATCAGCGGATCGAGAAAAAGCTAAAAGGCCACCATGGAATCGTGATCGATCGAGACAGCGATCATGGCGACATCAAGTCAGACGATCTTCCCGAATTCGTCATTCCGATCGTTGCTATCACGATGCTGACCATCTTCGGCGCGCCGGTTCTGATCGTTGCGCTAATCATGTATTTTGGTTTTTCGAAAAATCGCGCGATGCATCGCACGATTCGGATGATGGCCGAGAAAGGCCAGCCGATCCCGGCTGCGTTGCTCGCGCCGCCCACTCCGGCAGTTCGGCAACGCTCGGACATGCGCCGCGGCATTGTTCTGGCAATGGTGGGCGTCGGGTTAATGGTTTGCTTTGGCGCCTGGAACGATTGGGAGGGCGGCTCTTGGGCGATTGGGGTGATCCCGTTTGTGATCGGTTTGGGTTACCTGTTGGTCTGGAAACTGGAAGGTGAGAAGAAGAACGACATTCCGCCGGCGCCACCGACCTCGTAATCTGCTGATGTGGAGCTAACCGATGCCGGCCTTGTCGCCCGAGTTCTTGTTGATGACGACCAGCACGCTTATGGCGAGCTGGTTCGTCGGCATCAATCGAGCGTGCGAGGTTTGTTACGCCAACTTACCCGCGGCGATTTCGCACTCGCCGACGATTTGGCCCAGGACGCATTTATCCGCGCTTATAAAAACATCCGCGGCTTTCGCGGCGAGGCGAAATTTTCCACCTGGCTTTATCGAATTTCCTACAATTGTTTTCGCGAGGATGCCCGCCGTCGCAAGGAGTTGGTCGGTATCAATGAAGAGCAATGGCAGGCCGAGCAGGACCCCCAGACGGTCGATCCGGGTTTAAGACATGATCTTATGCACGCACTGAGTTTACTCCCGTTGCATGAGCGATCAGCGGTTTTGCTTTGCTGCCAAAACGGTTTATCACACGACGAAGCCGCGCGCGTGCTCGATATTCCGCTAGGGACCGTTAAAACAAACGTGTTGCGAGGGCGGGAGAAATTGAAGAAGACTTTGGCTGTCTGGGCGCAATAAATGAACGAGCAGCTTGAACAAGATTGGTTGGATCGAAAGCTACAGGACGCTGTCCCGTACATTGAGGACGACGGTTTCACCGCGCGTGTTTTGCGACAGCTGCCGATACCTCAACAGGGAGGTCAATTTCTGCGGCCGCTCATTCTGGTAGGAATGAGTGCCTTGGCGAGTGCGCTCACATATGTTTTGTCCGACGGCGGCCGTTTTATCTTGGTAGAGATGTTCAGATTGACTACGATTCCGACGCTGTGGGTCGTCGTGTTCGCGTTGGCCAGCGGGATGTTAGTTATGGCCGGCGGCATCTTTGCCGCCATGTCTAAAACGAGTCACATCCAATCTTAGATTTGACTTAGATTTGCATTGTCGATCTTGGCCGTAAAGTGGGGGATGCTGAGAGACATCCCGAGTTCGACCCTTAAGAAACTTGTTCGCCTGACCGAGCGCAAAGAAGCGCTCATCGCCCAGATTCAGGAAATCGATCGCGAAATGATCCGCGTCCAGAATCAGTTCGGCATTCCGTCGCGCGAAGGCGAGCAGCGGGCACCGGTGACAGTTTCCCGTGCACCTGGCGGCCCGCTTCGGCGGCGAAGCAAACGCGGCGCATTAAAAGAGAAAATCGTCCGGGCGTTGCGCGCAGCTGGCAAAAAAGGATCGACCATCGGTGAGCTTTCGAAAAAGTTAAAGGTGCCGAACGCGAATCTTTACGTCTGGTTCAACGGCACTGGCCGGAGTGTGCCCGGAATTAGAAAGATCGGCGTCGCAAAATATCGACTTAGATAATTTATTGAAGTGGCCGCGCCTGTTCGACGTCATGGCGGATTTGTTGAACGAGGGCGTCCAGGCTTTCAAATTTCTTTTCCGGTCGAAGAAATTTCAAGAAGCGAACTTCGACATCGTGGCCATAAATGTCGCGATTGAAATCGAACAAGTAAATCTCGAGCACGCGCTCGGATTTCCCACTGTTCACAGTCGGCCGAATGCCAAGGTTGATTACGCCGCGATACAACTCGCCCTCGACCCGCGCTTCCGCGGCATAAACACCGTTGGGCGGAAATTGCTCGCTGTGTGCGCTCAGGTTTGCCGTCGGAAATCCGATTTTTTTTCCAAGATTGTCGCCGCGCGTCACCGTTCCGAGAATGGTGTATTCGCGGCCGAGCATTTCGGCTGCTTTTGTTAGATCGCCTTTTTCAATCGCCTGCCGGATCGCCGTGCTGCTCACGACCGCGCCGTTTATCTTGACCGGCGGAATTCCTACGACGTCGAAATTGGATTTCGCCCCAAGTCTCTTGAGAAGATCGAGATTGCCGCGGCGATTCTTTCCGAACGACCATTCGTGACCAACACAGATTTCGCGGAGCGGTTTGGAATGGGCGACTAATTTCTCCACGAAATCTTCCGGCTCGGTCGCGGCGAACTGTTTGTCGAAACTGATGATGAGCAAGTGCTCAACGCCGAGAGCGCGGATCAGGGCGATTTTATGTTCGGTGGCGGTCAGCAAGTGCGGTGCGGCTACTGGTCGCAAAACTTTTTCCGGATGCGGATCGAACGTGACCACGACCGGCGTTCCACTCGTAGCGCGCGCATGATCTGCCGACGTTGAAATAACCGCCTGGTGACCGCGGTGGACCCCATCGAACACGCCAATGGCCAGAAATACCGGGCCGCGCAATCGCTCGAGCTCCGGAATCGATCGCAAGATTTCCATTGTCGATCTTACACTCAGGCGCCGCGCATACGCGAGACCTGTGGCAGCGAAAGAATCCGCTGCGCGATTTCCTCGGGAGGCAGCTCTTTGATTTGGTCGACGCTGATCGCGTTTCCAACATCAAATCGACCGGACTGTGTCCGTCGCAAGGATTTCAAATGCGCGCCGCAGCCAAGCAGCTGGCCGATGTCGTGCGCGTAAGTGCGAACATAAAAACCTTTGCTGCACAACACGCTGAAATCGATTTCCGGCAACGCGATCCGATCGATTGTGTAGCGATAAACGTGAACGAAGCGCGGCTCGCGCTCCACCACTTTTCCCTGCCGCGCCAATTTGTAGAGCGGAACGCCGCCATGTTTTTTTGCCGAGACCATTGGTGGCATTTGATAGAAATCGCCGCGAAATTTTTCGAACGCCGCGCGAATTTCGAACTCGCTCAAGTCGGGCACCGGCTTTGTCTCGACGACTTCACCTTGTCGATCTTGGGTGCTGGTAGCCGTGCCAAGCGTGAGCGTGCCGACATATTCCTTGTCTTCGCTCATTAGCAAATCCTGCACTTTTGTTCCGCGACCGATTGTGAGAAGAAGCAATCCGGTCGCGATTGGGTCGAGCGTCCCGCAGTGGCCGATTTTTTTAATTCCGAGCTGTCGTCGGGCGAGCGCGACCACGTCGTGCGAAGTCATGCCTTCGGCTTTGTCCACCAGCAGGACGCCGTCAGGAATCGCGACCAACGACATCACGAACTTCCTCCAGAATTTTCTTTTCGACCTCGGCGAGCGAGCCACGGACACGCGCTCCCGCGGCCAGAACGTGTCCGCCGCCACCAAATTTGTCGCAGATGGCACAAACATTCACCTTCCCGCTTTTTGAACGCATGCTCACGCGGACTTTGCCGTCGGCTAGTTCCTCAAAAAACACGGCAACGATCACGCCTCGGATCGCGCGCAGATGATCGATCAGCCCTTCATTGTCTTCCGGCAGCACTCCGAGTTTTTTCGCAGTCGCCTGGCTCAAACTAAAACTGGCGACCCGGTCATTCGCATCGAATCGCATTGTCCCGAGAAGATCGCGCAAAAGTTCGACGCGGCGCCGCGGATAGTTTTCATACGTCAACTGGCTGACGCGGCCGACATCGACACCGGCGCGGACGAGTTCGGCTGCGATCTCAAAAGTGCGCGCGGTCGTATTTGGATATTGGAAGGAACCGGTGTCGGTCGAAATGGCGACGTAGAGATTTTCCGCGATCGCGGAATCAACCGGTAATTGTTCGCTCTTGATTAGCTCGAAAAGAATCTGCCCGGTCGCCGGCGCTTTCGAATCAATGTAAGCAAGGTCGCCGTAACCCGGATTGCTCGGGTGATGATCGATGTTGATCCAAAGTTTAGCCGAACGAACGGCGGGGAGCGCAGTTCCGAGCCGGTTCTGAATTGCAGTGTCGAGCGCGATGGCAACATCGACATCTTCCGGGTCGATGGGCGGTTTGGTGAGAAGGTTCGCGTTTGGCAGAAAACTATATTTCTCGAGCATGCCTTCTTCGTTCCAGACACGAACCTCTTTGCCGAGTTGCTTGAGGGAAAGGCCGAGGCCGAGCTGGCTCCCGAGCGCATCGCCATCCGGACGAACATGGCCCAGGACCGCAAACGTCTGATGTTCGCGCAACGCCCGGCCAATTTGCTCGAACTTAGCTGCGCTCACTCGGGTTTTTGGCTGTCGGCGTCAATTTGCTGCAAAATCTCGACCACCCGCGATCCGCGCGCGATCGATTCATCGAGATGAAAAAGCAAATGGGGAGTGAATTTCATCGTTACCCGACGCGCGAGCTCGGATTGAAAGGCAACGCGATGCTCTTCGAGGCGCGTCATTACGGTTTCCGCCTTTTCCGATCCGAGGACACTGACAAACACATGAGCGCTCTTCAAATCGGAGGTGACGTTTACGTGATTGATGGTGACAAGCGCGCCTTCGAAACTAATTTCGCGCGCAACGATTCCACTCAGTTCCCGTTTTACGACTTCGTTGACCCGCAGCATGCGATGTTTCATGTGACCCTTTCATTCCCATCAAAGTTTCTGGGCCATAGCTTCGAGCTGATAGCATTCGATGATGTCGCCCACCTGGTATTCACTGAAGTCGCCAAGCTTAATTCCGCATTCCAGTCCGGAACGGACTTCTTTCACGTCGTCCTGGAAACGGCGTAAAGTTGAAAGTCCGCCGTCGTAAACCGGTTGACGTTTTCGAATCACGCGCGCGCGCCCGGTCCGAGCAATTCGGCCGTCGGTCACCAAACAACCCGCGACGATGCCCTTGCTCAGCTCGAAGACTTGTTTCACTTCGGCGTGACCGAGGACCGTTTCGCGAAATTCCGGATCGAGCAATCCGGCCATCGCGTCTTTCATCTGATCGAGCAATTCGTAAATGATGCTGTAGAGCTTGATCTGAACGCCTTCGCGTTTCGCCGCCGACACAGCCATGTTTTCAACTTTAGTGTTGAAGCCGACTACGACAGCGTTGGAAGCGCTCGCGAGCAAAATATCCGACTCCGAAATTGGCCCGACGCCCGCGTGAATCATTTCAAGATCGACTTTCTTGCTCTCGATCTGTTGTAGCGCGGCGGTCAGTGCTTCAACTGAGCCCTGGGTATCGCATTTCAAAACGAGACGAAGAATTTTTATGCCGGAGGCTGATTCAAGAAGAGTTTCGAGAGTGGCGCGTTGAGGCACGGTCAACTTCTCGGCGCGTTTCGCCTCCAAACGTTCGTCGCTTAAAGTTTTCGTCGCGCGCTCCGATTCCATCACCAGGAATTCATCGCCCGCGTTTGGGAGTCCGGTAAACCCGAGAACTTTCACCGGCGTCGATGGGCCTGCTTCTTTAATCGGTTTGCCGCGGTCGTCGATCAGGGATTTCACTTTGCCGGAGTAATCTCCGCAGATGAATGGTTCGCCGACTTTGAGCGTGCCCATCTGCACAATCACGCTCGCGGTGGGGCCGCGGCCCGGTTCCACTTGCGCTTCAATGACAGTGCCGCGCGGTCTCGCGGTCGGGGACGCTTTCAAATCCATCACCTCCGCCTGTAACAACATCATCTCGAGGAGGTGATCGATGCCGGTGCCGCGCGTTGCTGAAACTTCGCAGACGATGGTTTTGCCGCCCCAATCTTCCGGAGTCAGGTCGCGATCCTGAAGCTGCTTCTTCACCTTGTCGATGTTGGCCGATGGCAAATCGACTTTGTTGATTGCAACCATGATCTCGACGTGCGGAGCGGCCTTGGCGTGATTGATCGCCTCGATCGTTTGCGGCATGACGCCGTCATCCGCCGCTATAACGAGCACGACGATGTCCGTGACGTTCGCACCGCGCGCGCGCATCGCGGTAAAAGCGGCGTGGCCCGGCGTGTCGATGAATGTAATCTTGTGTCCTTTATGATCGACGGTATAGGCGCCGATGTGCTGAGTAATTCCGCCGGCCTCGCCCGCTGCGACGCGGGTTTTTCGGATCGCATCCATCAGCGACGTTTTGCCGTGATCGACGTGACCCATGAAAGTGATGATTGGCGCGCGCGGTTTAAGTTCCTCCGCTTTTTCAATGACCGGCGGCGGCGGTGCGACCACAACTTGCTCGACTTTGTGCACGCCCCCGCCTTTTTCGCGGCGCTCTTTTTCGAGAACGAACCCGTGGCTCTCTGCGATTTTGGACGCGATATCAGGCTCGATCGTCTGATTGATGTTCGCGAAAATGTTGAATGCCATCAGCTCGGCGATGAGCTGATGCGGCTTCAAACCAAGCTCGACCGCAAGCTGCTTCACAATGATCGGCGGCTTGATATGAATGACTTTTTGCGTCGGTCCCTCGGCTTCAGGAGGAGCTGTTTCGACTGCGGCGGCTCCGTCAGTCGCTGTTACTGGTTGCGCCGGTTCCGGTTTCTTCGGCGGCGCGGTCGGCGTTTCCAACGAGGCGCGAAGCCGCGAGATCGGCGGCAGAACCGTGGTTTTCTTTTTGATCTCGCCGTCGGCAGTTTTTTTCTGCGGATGCTTTTTGTCGATTAGCGAGACGCTTTCAACCGTTGGGCGATGAGGCGTGCTGGGTTTTGTCTGCGGCTTCGTTTCGGCGGGGCGATGAACAGGCGCTTTCGCATGCGCTGGCGCGTGAGCATGCGTCGTTTTTGGATGCGCCTCTACCTTCTTTTTCGAAACCGCTGCCTTGGACGGGGCAGGCTTATGCGTGGCAACGGGTTTGCGGGCTGCAGGTTTTTTTGCCGCTGTTTTCGATTTTGTTGCCATTTCAAAAAATTACTCATGGCTCAAGCCCCTTGAGCCGAGCCCGCTTCTTGCGTTACATCTTGCTTATGGACGGCGTCGTGAATTTCACGCGCCTTTGCTTCGTCCACGCCAAGGATGTCTACCAAATCTTGAACATCGGCGGCATGCAAGCCTTCGAGATTCGTAAAGCCGGATTTCACCAGCGTCACTGCTTGTTCTTCAGTGATCGGTAAATCCTTGGCCAGGGTCTGCGCCGCTTGCGCAACTTTTTGCTCCACTGCCGTCGTCGCCGACGTGTCTTTGTCGATGTTAATTTCCCAACCGGTAAGTCGTGAAGTTAGACGCGCGTTCTGTCCTTTTTTCCCGATCGCCAGGGACAGTTGATCTTCATCTACTGAAATCTGCGCGCTCTTTTTCTCCGGATCGAATGTCAGATTTTTCACCTTCGCCGGTTTGAGAGCTTCCAGAACGAACTCTTTCGGATCGGAACTCCAACGAATGATGTCCACCTTTTCGTTGTTAAGTTCGCGGACAATGTTTTTAACGCGCGACCCCCGCATCCCAACGCAAGCGCCGACCGGGTCCACTTTTTCGTTCGCGCTCCAGACCGCGATCTTCGTGCGATAACCGGCTTCCCGGGCGATGCCGCGGATTTCGACCGTGCCATCGGCGATTTCGCTTACTTCCAATTCAAAAAGGCGGCGAACAAAATTCGGATGGCTGCGCGAAACAATGATTTCGGGGCCGCGCAATCCATTTTCGACTGCGACAACGTAGGCGCGGAGGCGATCGCCAACGTTGTAATCTTCCACCACGACCCGCTCGCGTTGCGGCATGACCGCTTCAAATTTTCCGAGATCGAGAATTACGTCGGAGCGATCGAAGCGGCGGACGGTGCCGCTAACGATTTCGCCGGCGCGGTCTTTGAACTCCTCGTAAATCATTTCCTTCTCAACCTGACGGATGCGTTGCATCATCGCCTGTTTGGCTGTTTGCGCGGCAATGCGTCCGAAATTTCGCGGCGTCACTTCCATCTCGACGTTGTCGCCAATCTTCGCGTCCGGTTTGATCCGGCGCGCTTTGGCGAGTGCGATCTCGTCCTGCGGATTTTTCACGTCATCAACCACGACGAGATTGGCCAGGGCGCGGATGTCGCCCGTCCGCGGGTCGATGTCGATCCTGAGATCGCGCGCCGCGCCGACGCTCTTCTTTGATGCCGAAAGCAGCGCTGTGGAAACCGCTTCGAGCAGAATTTCGCGTTTGATCCCGCGCTCCCGTTCGAGGTAATCCAGCATGGCAATGAATTCAGCGTTCATAAAACATCCAGTCCGCAGACCAAAAGGAGTGGGACATCATTTCCCACTCCAATCAGCGCGGACTAGACGCTGAACTTACCCTTGTCGAGAGAGAGCGTCAAGCTGCGGGGTTGAACGGCGCTCCCGGAACGTCCAACATCTCACCTTCAATGACCTCACGCGGCGGCAATTTGTTAATCGTCATTCTCGTTTGGGCCGCGCTTTATCTCCCGGCGCTTGGCTCGCTTGCGATCAAAGGCGAAGAAGGCCGCCGAATTTTGCCCGGAATTTCGATGCTCGAGACCGGCAACTATCTCGTGCCACAAGTCGGCGGCGAGACGTATTTTCGGAAACCGCCACTGATCAACTGGCTCGTCGCCGCGTCATTCAGGATTTTCGGACAACAAAACGAATGGACTGCGCGAATGCCGTCCGTGATTTCTGTTCTTTTGGTTGCGATCGCGTTTGTGACTGTGGCGCGCGCGAGTTTAGGTCCACGCGGGTCGACAATCGCCGCGCTCATCTGGTTGATTAATGCCGGAATCATCGAAAAAGGGCGACTCGTCGAAATCGAAGCGCTTTACGTCTCACTTTGCGCGCTCGCGATCATTTTCTGGCTCAGTTTTTGGGAGCAAAGAAAATCGGCGTGGCTGATTTGGACGGTGCCGTTCATTTTTCTCGGACTGGGCTGGCTGGCGAAGGGTCCAGTTCACCTTTTATTTTTCTACGGCGTCGTGCTTGCGGTCGTTTGGAAAGAGCGAAGCTGGCGAGCGCTGTTTCACCCTGCGCATTTCGTCGGTATTGTTATCATGCTTGGAATTTTCGCGGCCTGGGCCATCCCGTTCGTGCAAGCCGCCGGACACGCAACGGCGACAACAAAATGGTCGCAGCAGTTCACCGGCCGGCTTCGCGGCACTGATTTTCAATTTGGCCGCTGGATCTTCAACATGCCACACGGCGTCCTTTATCTTCTGCCTTGGGTAATTTTTCTACCGTTGGTGCGCTCCGAGAATTTCGCGGCCGAGAAAGATCGACAATTTGCAAAAGCGCTGGTTTGGGGCGCGCTCGTTCCTTTTGTGGTTGTCGATCTTGTCCCGGGATCGATTCCGCGTTACGCGATGCCCGCGTTGGTGCCTGCGTGCTGGCTGCTGGCTATGACTTTCCGCGAGGAAAATTTGCGCTGGCCGCGATGGCTCGGCGACAAATCGTTTTCTTTAAACGCCCGCCGCCGCGCGATTATCGGCATCGTCATTCTGGCCTTCCTTGCCATGTGGACATACGCGATCGCGATTGTTCCCAAAATGGATCGGCGGCAACGAATCAAACGCCTCGCCAATCAGGTAGAATCTTTGATTCCGAGCGGCGAGACGGTTTACGCGCTCGATCCAAATTATCAGCCGATCTTTTTTTACATGCGCTCGAAACTGGTTTACGCGGACGAGATTGACGAAGTCCCGAATGACGCGCGCTATTTGCTGGTCCGCCCCGAACGGGAACAGGAAGTCCTGGAAAGCAATCGCTGGGCGCCGCGCCATCCGCATCGAATCATGCGTTCGACCGATTACCGGAAAGAATCGATCTTGTTGCTCAAGATTGAGTGAGTCGGTGGCATTGACACTGCTGTGGGTTCGAATTAGTTAGCATGCTAACTAATTTGCTTTGAACAAGGATGTCGATGTATTCGGTCCGCTCTTGCACGGAACTGCTCGCGCCTGGCGGCTGAAATTAGACGAGCGACTCAAACCGATGGGTTTGAGTCAGGCCAAATGGCGCACTCTTATGCATTTATCGATCGCGCCCGGGCCGTTGACGCAGGCCGAAATTGCCTCGCACCTCGGTATTGAAGAACCAACTCTGGTAACGCTTTTGCATCGGCTGGAAGGCGATCGTTGGGTAGCACGCAAGAATTCCGCGCGGGATCGTCGATGCAAGACGGTACATTTGGCCCCCCGCGCCCAACGGGTGATTGAACAAATCAAGATAGCGGCGTTCCAACTTCGACACGAATTGCTTGATAATATTCCGGCATCGGAACTGCGCACTTGCATCCGGGTGCTGGATCGGATCCGGCAGACAGCGGAGAAGGGGAATGGGAGCGCAAAACACAACGGCGTGCGAAGAGCACGAGTTGGGAAGAACGGCCAAAACTAAGATGGGTATTCGATTAGGATCAGGGAATGGAGCGTCCACGGAGGTTCACGAGAGGAGGAGAGTGAAAACGACTGGCGACAGAAAGCAGCGAATCCCGCGGTGGGGTATTTTCCTCTTTGTCATCCTGGCGGCCTTTGCGGTCGCGCGCACGTTGCAGCGCGGAGTGGAGACGGCGAAAACGACGCAACCGCCAGTCCGACCGGTACTGGTCGCAAAGGTGATGAGCAAAGATGTTCCGATTTATCTCGATGAGATCGGGACGTGCGCCGCGTATGAAACAGTCCAAGTCCAGGCGCAGGTCATTGGCAAAATCCTGGCCCGCCATTTTCAGGACGGCGCAGATTTAAAGACGGGCGATTTGCTTTTTACAATTGACCCCGCGCCCTATCAAGCGGCTTTCGATCAAGCGAAAGCCCAAGCGGTGTTGGACCAAATCACGTTGAAGCGACAACAAGAATTACGCGCCCGCAATGTCATTTCGCCCCAGGATCTCGACACAGCCCAAGCCAACACGCACAAGTCGCAAGCCGCGGCTGAGGCCGCCCAGGTGAACCTCGATTATTGCTACATCAAGTCGCCGATCAACGGACGAATCGGTCTGCGCAATGTGGACATTGGCAATTTGGTTGGGCCATCGACTGGATCGCTGGTCACGATCCAGGGACTCGATCCGATTTACACCGACTTTACCGTCGCGGAAACCGATCTAGCCTTGGTCCGAAAATATCTCGGCGGTCCGAACGTAAAAGTGCAGACCTATTCGCCGGACGAAAAAAATCCGCCGCGCCTCGGTGATTTGTATTTCATCGATACCGCGGTCCAGCCGGGCTCGGGAACAGTCAAAGCGCGCGGGGTCACGCCCAATTCCGATCACGCGTTTTGGCCCTCCGAATTTGTGCGCGTCCGCTTCATTCTCGACAGGATCAAGGAAGCGCGCCTGGTTCCATCGCAAGCGGTCCAGATTAGTCAGCGCGGACCGTTTGTTTTCGTGTTGAAGCCGGACAACACGGTCGATCTTCGTCCGGTGAAACAGGGACAGCGGCAAGATGGAGATCTCATCGTCATCGAAACCGGCGTGCAGCCTGATGAAACAGTTGTCGTGACCGGACAGCTCGCGCTCGCGCCGGGAGCAAAGGTCGATCCGAAACCGTACGCGCCCGGCGCACTTGCTGAAAAGGACGGCGCGCCGAAAAGCACGCTGTAAATTTCTCCCATGGATGGCGCGGACGAACATGACGGCTCCGGTAATGGCGAGCGCGAAGCGCAAGATCGACATCGTTTAAGATCGACATCGGAGGAAGGCGGCACGCCGCAATCGCCGAAGTTAGTTCAGGTCAAAGGCACCGGACTTTCCGGCCCATTCATTCGGCGGCCGGTCATGACGGTGTTGCTGACATTGTCCGTGATCGTCGCAGGCATCGCGACCTTCAATAAACTGGCGGTGAACGATCTGCCGGCGGTCGATTACCCGATCATTCAAGTTTCGTGCGCGTATCCAGGCGCGGACCCGGTCACGATGGCGAACAACATTGCCACGCCGCTGGAAAAGCAGTTCCTGCAGATTCCGGGCCTCGACATTATCACCAGCTCGAGCAATCAAGGAAATACATCGCTCACATTGCAATTTGTCCTGAGCAAGAGCATCACGGACGCGGCCACCGATGTGCAGGCAGCGATCCAGCGCGCGACTGGAAAGCTACCGATCGATTTGCCGAGTCCGCCCACATTTTCGAAAACGAACCCGAACGATCAGGCTGTTTATCTGGTCGGTTTGATGTCGGACACGCTGACCGACGGCGACCTATATAAGTACGCATCAACCGTAGTGGCCCAGCGCATGGCCATTCTGCCTGGCGTTTCGCAGGTGAACATCTACGGTGTCCAGGCCGCGATCCGGATCAAAGCGGATCCAGCAGCGCTCGCCGCTCGCGGGCTGACGATGGATGATCTCGCAAACGGGATCAAAGCTGGAACGGTTTACTCCGGCGCCGGTCAATTCGATGGTCCGCATCGCACGTTCGTTCTGCAACCGAATGGGCAGATCGATCAGGCTGACGGCTATCGGAATCTGATCGTCGCGCGAAACAAGGACAACTCACCCGTCTATTTGCGCGATGTGGCCGAAGTCAACCAAAGCGTGCAGGACGAGCGCACGTCACGCTTCTTCTTTGCCCGTGGAATTAATCCACCAGGATCGATTGTCGTCCTCGCCGTTTCGAGGCAGGCCGGCGCGAACGCGGTCGAGGTCGCGAATTCGGTGAAAGCGCTGTTTCCGGAGTTCCGCGTGAGCCTACCCGGATCGATCAGCTTCATCCCGGTTTTCGATCGTTCGCAAACGATTGTGAATTCCGTGCACGATGTGCGGACGACGCTCGTGATCGCGTTCGTGCTGGTTGTGATGGTGATCTACGTCTTTCTCGGCCGCGCCACCGACACGCTGATTCCGGTCGTTGCATTGCCGCTTTCGCTGCTGCTCACCTTCACCGCGATGTACATGTTCGGGTTCTCGATCAACAACCTGACCTTGATGGCCATGACTCTCGCGATCGGTTTCTTGGTCGATGACGCGATCGTGTTTTTGGAAAACGTGATTCGCCGGGCTGAGCACGGTGAATCAATCCTGACCGCAGCTTACAATACAGCCGGCGAGATTTCGTTCACGATCTTGTCGATGACCCTTTCGCTCGCGGCCGTTTTCATTCCGCTGGTCCTTTTGCCAGGATTGCTCGGCCGCATCTTTCAGGAATTTTCGATCACGATCATCGTTGCGATTCTCGCTTCGGGTCTCGTTTCGTTGACTCTCACGCCCTTGATGTGCGCGCGAATCCTCGGCGAACGCAAGGCGGGTCACAAGCGAGCCCGGATGGAAAAGTGGACCAGCGACTTTATTCAACGTGTGATCGCTGCCTACGGCCGGGCGCTCGACAAGTTTCTCGACCGCGCTTATCTGGCCGTGCCGATCCTGCTCGTCTGCATCATCGGTCTCTGGTTTTTCTTCACCCACTTGCCGTTCACCTTGCTGCCAGTCGGGGACAGTGGTTCCGCCCGGGGCATTTTTATTGCGCAGGAAGGGGCATCGCCGGAACAGATGCGGGCGTTTCAAAAACAGGTGAACGAAAAAATCATCGCCGAGCCGAGTATTGGGCAATTTTTCACCGTTGCCGGTTCGGCGCAGCGCAGCGCTGCATCTCAGGCGGTAATTTTTGCCGTCTTCAAGCCGCGCGAACAGCGCGATCCGATTGAACAATGTCTGCTGCGTTTGCAAAAATCGATCAGCACAATTCCGGGCATTACCGCCGTCATCACGCCGCAACCGGTCTTGCAAATCAACGTCGGCGCAACCAATCAGACGCAAGGCCAGTACGCCTACACCCTCAGTGGAATCGTTCCGGAGGATGTTTACAAGGCAGCCGATCAGATGATGACCAAGTTGCGCGGGTTCAAGGGCTTCGCCTCGGTGCGGTCCGACTTTTATAACAGCACGCCGAACTTGACCGTCCAGATCGACCGTGAGCGCGCTGCGATGTATGGCGTTTCGACATCGGCGATCCAAAGTCTATTGAGGAACGCCTACTCGCAGAACTACGTCTATCTGATCAAACAGCCAGACGACCAGTATCAGGTCATTCTCGAAGCAAAAGACAATGAGCGCGCCACACCGGGCGATCTCAACAACTTATATGTGCGCGGCAACAGTAGCAGCACGATTGGCCAAAGCGGTGGCGGCACGACTAGCAGCACTACAACTACCACCGGAACCCCTGCCGATCTTGTTCCATTGCGGGCGGTTACATCGACAAAGCAGGTCGTCGGGCCGCAGGCCGTGAATCACTTCGACCAGTTCACCAGCGTCACCATAAATTTTAATTTATTGCCTGGCGCGGCGATCGGCGATGCAACGAAGTTCATCGAAGATTCGTTCGCGCAAGTGCATCAGGAATTGCCGAGCGTGCAATCCACTTTCCAAGGCGAAGCGCTCGTCTTTCGCCAGCTTTTCCGCGCGCTGCCGTTGCTCTTAGTCGGCGCGATCTTCGTGATGTATGTGATCCTCGGAATTCTTTACGAAAGTTATGTCCATCCGATCACCGTTTTGTTTCCTGCGATCGTTCCCGCTGTGGTCGGGGGTTTGGCCACACTCTGGATTTTTGGATCGACTTTGTCGCTCTACAGCGTGATCGGACTCTTTCTTTTGCTCGGCATTGTGAAAAAGAACGGAATCATGGTGGTCGATTTCGCCTTGCAACGAATCGATGAGGGCTGGGACCTGCGTTCGGCGATCCACGAAGCGAGCGTCGAACGTTTTCGTCCGATCATGATGACAACACTGGCCGCGTTGATGGGCGCGATTCCACTCGCCCTTGGATTCGGTCAGGACGCGTCATCGCGACGTCCGCTCGGACTGGTGATCGTCGGTGGTCTGATTTTTTCGCAACTGATCACGTTGTTTGTCACGCCGGTGATCTATTTGTGGTTGGAGTGGTTCCAGGAGCACGTCCTCGATAAGGTGCCCTTCCTGCGAAGCGCCCACACTCATCACGAAGGTGAGGCGCAGCCTGACAAAGAAGGCGAATTCGAGCCCGTTCCCACCGGCGCGCGCTAGGTGGCCGAGCGCAAGTTCGATATCGGCTCGTTCGCGCTGACCTGAAGCGATTTCACCGGCACTTTTCGCCTACGTCTGGAATAGGCCGTGCTCCTACAAAGCACTGTTCTCCCGATGATGAAGGCAAAGCCTAAAATTATTCTGACTGCACTGCTCGGCGTCCTCTGGGCCGGAATCGCGGTCACGGGCGGACATGCCTTGCTCAAGTATGAGAACTCGCCCGGCACAGTGGGCAAGGTGGCGTGGTCGTGGTCGCCGGATTCTCCCGTCCAACTCGCGAACGACTGTCCGACACTCGTGATGGCGGCGCACCCACAATGTCCCTGCACTCGCGCGAGCGTGGCGGAACTGGCCCAGCTCATGGCTCGTGTTCGAGGCAAAGTGCACGCTTACGTTTTGTTTTATTCTCCTCGCGAGTCCGGCGACGATTGGGAAAACACAGATTTGCGCCGAACGGCGGCCCAGATTCCCGGAGTCACGGTCCTATCGGATATCGATGGCGCGGAGGCGCAGCGCTTGGGCGCCGAAACCTCGGGTCACACATTTCTTTTCGATCCGACTGGTCGTTTGCTTTTCAACGGGGGCATCACCGCCTCTCGCGGACACTCGGGAGACAATGCGGGCGAGAGCGCAATCCTGGCGTTGATTAACACTCACACCAGCAAGCGATCCCAGACCTTTGTCTTCGGCTGCTCATTGAAAAACCCAGCCCGGGAGGGCCTCAAATGTTCGAAATGATGCGCAAGCTAACGCAGCACGAATCGCCGGCGGCGCGCGCCGACGAGCTGTTCAAGCAGCAGCAGAACGAAATTTATCTCAAGACCGACCTGCTGTTTGCCAGACTAATGTTTTGGCAATGGATCGCCTGCATCGTGATGGCGGTCGTTATCTCGCCCTACACCTGGAGCGGACAAACAAAGGCAATCCATGACCACGTTTGGGCGGCAATTTTTCTCGGAGGTGCATTCAGTCTCTTTCCAATTTGGATGACGCGAGCCTGGCCGGGGGCGGCGATTACGCGGTACATCGTTGCCGTAGCGCAAATGCTCATGTCGGCCTTGCTCATCAGCGTGACGGGCGGACGAATCGAAACACATTTTCATGTTTTCGGATCACTGGTCATTCTTTCCTTCTATCGCGATTGGCGGGTGCTCATTCCCGCGACGATCGTGGTCGCGCTCGACCACTTTATTCGCGGTGTTTACTGGCCCTACTCGGTTTACGGTGTTCTGACAGCAAGTCCCTTGCGATCAATCGAGCACGCCGCCTGGGTTGTTTTCGAGGATGTTTTTCTCGTTATTTCATGTCTGCGCAGCATCCGGGAGATGCGCTCCATCGCGAACCGCACTGCGGCGCTGGAATTGAGCGAACAAAATTTCCGCCAGATCTTCCAGGAAGCGCCAATTGGAATGGCGGTGGTGGGATTGGATGAGAAATTTCTGCAGGCCAACGCCAAGCTTTGTCAGATGGTGGATTATTCGGAAGATGAGCTACGCAACCGCACTCCGCTCGATATCACTCATGCCGACGATGTTCCCACGAGCCTGGAAAATGCCAAGACGATGCTGCAAGGCGCAGGACACAATCGGGTCGAGAAACGCTACGTCCGCAAAGATGGTCAATTAGTCTGGGCCGCTCGCACTGGCTGTGTCATCCGCGATGAGAATGGCAATCCGCGCCATTTCCTCATCATGATCGAGGACATTTCAAAGCGAAAACAAGCCGAAGAAGCTTTGCGCGAGAGAACTCGCCAACTTGAGAGTGCTGTCGCCGAGAACCAATCGATCATGGATAACTCTCTCGATGTGATTTGTACAATAGACGAGGAAGGACGGTTCTTAACGGTCAACGCGGCGTGCAAACACCTCTGGGGCTACACGCCGAATGAACTCATCGGGCGCAAATACATCGACCTAGTCGCGCCGGACGACCGCGAGCGAACCCTCGCAACTCAAGCCGCGTTAAAAAAGACGGGAAAGGTCACCGACTTTGTTAACCGTTACGTTCGCAAGGACGGCAGTAGAGTGGATGTCCTCTGGTCCGCCACCTGGTCGGAGAATGCGAAGACATTCTTTGGAGTCGCCCACGATGTGACCGAGCGCGCGAAAATGGAGAAAGCGCTCGAAGAAGCCAAGGACGAAGCCGATCGCGCGAACAAGGCGAAGAGCGAATTTCTTTCCCGCATGAGTCACGAGCTGCGGACGCCTCTCAATGCCATCCTCGGATTCGGTCAATTGTTAGAGCGGCAAAGTCCAACCCCGACCCAGCGGCCCCGTATTCAGCACGTCATTAACGCCGGCCGGCACCTGCTTGGGTTGATCAACGAAGTGCTCGACATCAGCCGCATTGAAGTCGGTCGAATGCAGCTCTCCCTCGAGCCGGTTTGTGTCGCCGAAGCGATCCAGGAGACGCTTGACCTGATGCGGCCTCTTTCTGGCGAGCGTCGCATCCAACTTATTGCCGACGTCGATTTGGACGCGACCGTGCACGTCCTGGCCGATCGGCAGCGTTTCAAGCAAGTTTTACTCAATTTGCTAACCAACGCGGTCAAATACACGCCGGTTTCAGGCAGGGTGACGGTTTCTTGCGCGGCAAATGGCAACGACCAAGTGCGGATTCGTGTCGCCGACACTGGGCCCGGAATCGCCAAAGAAAAATTGGTGCGGTTGTTTACGCCGTTTGATCGCCTCGGGGCCGAGCAGTCGAATGTCGAGGGGACTGGTCTGGGACTGGCCCTTTCTCAGCGCTTAATGCAGGCGATGGGCGGCGCGATCGGAGTGGAAAACAGCTGCAGTTACGGAAGTACCTTTTGGGTTGAACTCCCGCGAACGAAATCGCCGCTGGAACAAACTCGTCCGCCCAAAGCGAGAGATCGCAAACCTCCGCGTCGGTTGGAAGGCAAGAAGCGCACGCTTCTCTACATCGAAGATAACCTTTCGAATCTGACGCTGATTGAGCAAATTCTCGAAGAGCGGCCTGAAATCGAATTGCTCAGTGCAATGCAGGGACAGGTCGGCCTTGATTTGGCTCGCCAACATTCGCCCGATCTCATTCTGCTGGATCTTCACCTACCGGACCTGCCCGGATGGGAAGTCCTTTCCCAGCTAAAAGCTGGCGAAACGACTTCTCACATTCCGGTCGTCGTTGTCAGCGCTGACGCAACCACGCGTCAGATCAAACGATTAGCTAAAGCCGGCGCTGCCACCTACCTGACCAAACCGCTCGATGTGGCGGAATTTTTCCAGGTGCTCGATCAAACCGCTGTTGCAACCAATGGAGCAAACAAATCCTCGCCTCCGACGGCTGATTTAGCCGCCGCCGAGTCTACCTTATGAGCAGTTCATCGCTCTGGGCCGACGATTCGGCGCAACTCGGCAAAATGAAAATTGCCATCATCGATGACGAACCGGTAAACGTCACTTTGCTCGAAGAAATTCTCGTTGAGAATGAGTACACTCGCTTTGAGTCGGTGGTTGATTCCAAGCTCGCTCTCGACGCTTGCAAAAACTTTCAGCCCGACCTCGTTTTGCTCGATCTCATGATGCCGCCACCTGATGGCTTCGCGATTTTAGAACGGCTTCGCGCCGAAACCGATGAAGCCTTTCTGCCCGTGGTCGTTCTCACTGCCGACACGAATGAGGAATCAAAACGGCGCGCGCTCGAAGCTGGCGCGACTGATTTCTTGCTCAAGCCGTTCGATCACGTTGAAGTCGCTTTGCGCATTCGCAATCTTCTTAAGAGCCGTCGCGCTCATTTGTTGCTCGATAATCAACGCGCAGCGCTCGAAGAGGCCATTCACGAACGCACCGTCGAATTGCGCGCGACCATCGCAGAGCTACAGAAAACAAACGACCTGCTTTCGTCGAGCGTCTGAGTTGCCTTTAAACCACCGGCAGTAGATACATCGCCATGCGCGCGATGGTTCTTGAGAAAGTTGGAAGGCCACTCGCGCTGCTGGATGTCCCAAAACCAAAATTGGGTAGTGGACAAATAGTGATTCGCATCAATGCCTGCGCCATTTGCCGGACCGATCTTCACATTGTCGATGGCGAACTGCCCAATCCAAAGCTGCCGCTGATTTTAGGCCACCAAATCGTCGGCCGTGTCGAGGAAATCGGCGTCGGTGTTGCCAATCGAAAATCCAAAATCGAAAATCCAAAATTCAAAGTTGGCGATCGCGTCGGGATTCCGTGGCTTGGCTGGACCGACGGGGAGTGCGTTTATTGTCGATCTTCGCGCGAAAATCTTTGCGACCATGCAAAGTTCACCGGTTATAACATCGACGGCGGCTACGCGGAATTTACCGTCGCCGACGCGCGCTATTGTTTTCGGTTGCCTGAAGACTACGACGATGTCGAAGTTGCGCCGCTGCTTTGCGCCGGAATGCTCGGCTACCGTTCTTACCGAAAAACGGCGGAGGCGCGCCGACTCGGCATCTACGGTTTCGGCAACGCCGCGCACTTGATTGCGCAGATCGCGATTCACGAGAAAAAAGAAATCTTTGCCTTTACTCGACCCGGCGACAAGGCCGGACAGGAATCGGCAAGAAAGTTAGGTGCGGTCTGGGCCGGCGGCTCTGACGAAAAGCCACCGGAAAAACTCGACGCCGCGATTATTTTCGCGCCGGTCGGTGCGCTCGTGCCGGCTGCGTTGCGCGCGTTGGTCAAAGGCGGCGTTGTGGTTTGTGGCGGCATTCACATGAGCGACATCCCTGCCCTTCCCTATGTCGATCTTTGGAACGAGCGCGTGATTACTTCGGTGGCAAATCTTACTCGCCGCGATGGCGAGGAATTTCTTAAAATCGCGCCTCGGGTTCCGGTTAAAACAAAAGTAGGACAGTTTCCGCTCGAAGACGCGAACACGGCGCTGGAAAAATTTCGCAAAGGCGAACTTGATGCTACTGCCGTTCTTCGGATCTCTTGATTAGAGTTTGCTCATCCGTTCGCGAATCAGGTCCAGGTTAGTTTGGACTTTAGCATCGGTTGAACCGGAATCCTTCGCTCGCTGGAGGATTTCCCGCGCGTGCTGATAATTTTCCCGAGCTTCATTTTCTCGACCCAAATTCGGAGCGTCAGGGTAACCGAGCAAGTCGGCGAGGTGGATATAACTGATAGCGAGAGATTGCTGGGCCTGCGCATTCTTTGGATCCGCGTCCGCCAGTTGCTTGAAGATTTGCAACGATCTGCTTCGGTTCTCGAAGGCGGCGTCCAGATTTTTCAGCTCTGTCATCACGTTCCCCATCTTCTCATTTGCGATCGCGGCATTGCGAACAGCGTCGGTGTTTTGGGGACTTTCTTTGGCAAGTGCTTCGCGAATTGTTTGCGACTCATGATAACTTTCGAGGGCGGTATCAATCTTTCCCTGCTGTTCAAGGATGGCGCCAATTCTTTCGTGAATCAGGCCGAGCCAACTGCGAATGTCGGCGTTGTTTGGATTTGCCTTATCCAGTGCCTGCCAAACGGCCAAGGATGCCTGGTAATTGGCCATCGCTCCCGCCTCGTCACCCGCGTTGGGAAAGTTTGAATTCCCCAGAACGTCGCCGACTTTGATGTAGCTAATTCCCAAAGATCTCTGTGCGCGAAGGTTTTTCGGATCAACTTCTGCAAGCGACTTGAAGATCACCAACGATTTGTAGGCGCTGTTAACTGCTGCGGTCAAATTACCCACTACCGCTTGCACATCGCTCATCTTCTCCTGAATGACCGCAACGGACCGGCGAGCCTCGGAGTCCATTGGATTACCGCTCAGAATTTGGTCGGCAATCTTTTGAGCCTGACGATAGCTTTGCAACGCACCAGCTGTGTCACCAAGGTTGGCGTTATTGGGGTTACCCTGGACATTACCAACCTTCACATACGCTGAGCTGAGCTCGCGTTGCAGCGATGGATCATTCTCCGTTTCCTGGGCGAGACTATCCAAATATTCCAACGCTCGCTTCACTAACAGCCCACGCGCTGCGGTCGAGCCGGGAAGGTTTTCGATCGCGCCATGAAATTCGAACAGGAGCGAATTTGCCAGCTGCCGCACTTCGTTGAATCGGCGCTCTGCGCGCGCACGCTGTTGATTGGCGCGGTGCGCTTCCCAGCCGGTTGTCACGATTCCGCCGATCAAACTGAGAATGATCAGCACAGCCGCGGCCACGGCGATCTTGTTGCGTGCAACGAATTTAGAAGTCCGATAACCGAGAGTGTCCTTGCGAGCGATGACCGGACGGCCTTCGAGGTAGCGCCGAATGTCTTCCGAAAATTCGTCAACGGATGCGTAGCGACGCTCGGGCTCTTTGCGCAGCGCTTTCAAAACGATGTTGTCGAGATCGCCGCGCAATAATTTCGGATTTCGGATTTCAGATTGCGAATCGGAAATCTTCGCGATGGCCGTGCTCGGGCGAGCCGGTTCCTGCTCGGTAATGGCACGCGCAACATTCACTGGCGTGCGATTGTCGATCTTGTACGGCTTTTGACCGGTGAGCAGTTCGTAGAGAACGACGCCGAGACTGTAAACATCGCTCGCCGTCGTCATCGTTTCACCCCGGACTTGCTCGGGGCTGGCGTAATCAGGTGTCATTACGGCCGCGAATGTCATGGTCTGATCCATCTCGGATGTTGTCGGGTCGAGCAGCTTCGCAATTCCGAAGTCGAGCAGCTTTGGTTCGCCCTCGACAGTGACGCGGATGTTGGCTGGCTTAAGATCGCGATGGATAACAAGGCGGTGGTGGGCGTAGGAAACAGCCGAACAAATCTTACGGAACAGCTTCAGTCGGTCGGCAATTGATAGTCGATGGTCGCGGCAGTAATCGTCCAGCCGTGCGCCGTCCACATATTCCATCGCGAAATACGGCAAGCCCTTCGACGAAACGTCACCGCCATAAAGTTGCGCGATGTTGGGATGAGTTAGTCCGGCAAGTATCCGTTCTTCCTGATGAAAATGCCGGATAAAGCTTCCTGTCCCTAAACCAAGCTTTAGCAGTTTGATCGCAACTTTACGGCCTAATTTTGTGTCTTCGGCCAGATAAACCTGACCCATGCCGCCTTCGCCGATCAGCGAGATGATTTTGTAATCGCCGAGCTGTTCACCCGCTGTTAGTTCGCCGGTCGGATCGACAAGTCTTTCGGCGCGGATCGGCGGCATGATCTTAACTTAGACTAAAGAGTTAACGATAGCGCGCGGCTTGTTCGGGTTTTCCCCACGCTTCATAAAGCGCAATCAGTCGCTGAAGGGCAATGCCGGTGCGCGGATTATGCGGGCCTTGCGAGTTTTTCAAACTTTCATAACTCGAAAGCAATAACGGTTCGGCTTCCGTAAACCGCTTTTGAATCGTCAGGCATTCGCCGAGCGCGTTGTTCGCCATGGCTACCCAGAAGTGTTCCTTCGGCAACGACTCGGTCCGAATCCTGACCGCCTCCCGCAAGATTCTCTCACCTTCCTTTGGCTTACCTGTTTTAGCTAGGATCAAACCCTGAATGATCAGAGCCGTTGGGTACTGGTCATAGTGAGGGCCGAAACTTTCCCGATAAATGCTCAGAGTTTCAGTTACCTTGTTGAGCGCCTCGGCATACTTGGATTGTTGATACAACGAGAGAGCCTGGTTGCGCAGATTATCTCCCAGCCATAAGTGCGCTGAATTAAGGCGTTGGCGAAAAATCGCTTCAGCCTCGCGTAAGGCTGCGTCACCTTCGACGAAATTCCCTTCCTCGGTGAGAAATCCGCCGAGGATTGTTAAAGCGAAACCGAAATCGGGTATGCTGGTTTCGCCTCTCTTGCGGTAATCGGCCACTGCTTCCCGTGCCGCTTGAAGAGCTTCCGGGAATTGGCCTTGATCTGCCAGGGTTAAAGCAAGAGTGCTTCGCGTTAATCCGATCAAATAACGCGACTCGGAAGGCAGCTTCGGAGTGAGCGCCAGAACCTCGCGGAAAAGAGATTCGGCTTCGCGGGAATTGCCCTGGGTCCGACGCACATATCCGAAAGTGTTGAGCGCTTCCGCCAGAGTTTCGGTCTTGATATTTCCCTTGCGATATTCCTGGCGCATTAAAGGCAGAAACTGGCGATAAATTCTTTCCGCTTCCGGCAATTCTCCTTTATCGAAAAGTAGCAATGCCCGACTTGCCGAGGCGGCCAGCATTTTGGGATCGTTTGGGCGGTAGAGCTTGCTTTGCAACGAGACATATTCCTGCAGATGCCGGATGGCCAAATCATGCCTTCCCTGATAGCGATAACTTTGTGCGATGATCCGTTCCAGCTCAGCTTTGACTTCCGGCTGATTCGAGAACTCCCGGCTCTCCAGGCGTTTCGCAGCTTCATCTAAAACTTCTCCGATCGTCGTTTTCTGACCGTTGTGTTGCGACAAACTCAGTACCGGATTGGAATAGCTTAACATTTGTTCGAGAAAAGCGTTGATGCTTTCAGCTCGCGCCTTTTCGAGTCGCGTCTTGCGGGCCTGCGATGCAGTCGCGACAATTCCACCAATCAAACTTAGCAAGATCAAAACGGCCGCGGCAACGCCGAGCCGATGTCGGGTGACAAATTTGGCGCTGCGATAACCGAGCGTGTCTTTGCGCGCGATCACGGTACGGCCGTCGAGGTGACGGCGAATGTCTTCAGATAATTGCGCCACCGAGGAGTACCGCCGAACGGGCTCCTTCCGAAGAGCCATCATGACGATGTTGTCGAGATCGCCGCCAAGTGATTTGGCGCTTGGGATTTGGAGGCTGGAACTTCCGTCGCGCCGCGCGACAGCCGCGCTCGGTTTTGTCGGTTGCTGGTCGGTAATCGCGCGCGCGACTGCGGTCGGCGTGCGATTGTTGATCTTGTACGGTTTTTGTTCGGTCAAAAGTTCATAAAGAACGACCCCGAGACTGTACACGTCACTCGTTGTCGTGATGTTTTCGCCGCGGACTTGCTCGGGGCTGGCGTAATCCGACGTCATCACTGCCGCGAACCTGATCGTCGCCTCGATCGCCGAAGTCGCAGGATCGAGGAGTTTTGTAATCCCGAAATCGAGCAGCTTCGGTTCGCCTTCGCTGGTTACCCGAATGTTTGCCGGTTTGAGGTCGCGATGAATGACCAGGCGTTGATGAGCATAGGTGACTGCAGAACAAATTTTCCGAAAGAGTTCAAGCCTGTCGACGATCGACAATTGCTGATCGCGGCAATAATCGTCCAGTCGCACGCCATCGACGTACTCCATGACGAAGTAGGCGAGCCCGTTCTTGGTGACGTCGCCGCCATAAAGTTGTGCGATGTTCGGATGCGTCAGCCCGGCAAGGATGCGCTCGTCCTGATGAAAATGCCGGATGATGTTCGCGGTTCCGAGTCCAAGCTTCAGCAGCTTGATCGCCACCTTACGTTCCAACTTTGCATCCTGTGCGAGATACACTTCGCCCATTCCGCCTTCGCCAATCAGAGAGATTATTCTGTAACCATCGAGGCTATCACCGGGACGCAAGCCAGTACGCTCATCCGCTAAAAGTTCCGCCGCTGTTTCCACGGCCGGTGTCTCGATAAAATCGCGCGCCTTCTCCTGAAAATGTAGGAGGGAGGCCACTTCGACAAAGAGTTCCTGGTCGTCGCCGCAAAGCTCGACCAGCAGAGGACCGCGCCGACCAATCTCCGCTTCGAGTGCTCGCTCGACGATATCGGCGATGCGCTCGGCGCGCTCAGGCTGCATTTTGGGTCAAGGCGCGACAGAGCCAGAGTTTAGCGAAGTTCCAATCGCGCAGCACGGTTTTCTCCGAAACGTGCAACACTTCGGAAATTTCCTTGGTCTCGAGGCCACCGAAGAATTTCAGCTCCACCACTTCGCCCTTGCGGGGGTAATCGTGAGAAAAATTTTCCAGTGCACCATTAAGTTCGACCAGATCGACATCGTTCTTTGTTGGCAACTCACGCGCTTCATCAAGTGAGAGCTTTTGCTCGAGGCCGCCGCGCTTTGCGGCATTGTGGGCACGCGCGTGATCGACCAGAATACGCCGCATTAGTCTTGCGGCAATTCCGTAGAAATGCGCGCGATCTTTCCATGAGAGTCGGGTTTCGTCGGCCAGGCGCAGGTAAGCTTCATGAACCAGAGCGGTCGCCTGCAAGGTATGGTCCGCTCGTTCGCGAGCTAGGTAGCCGCGCGCGAGTCGCCGCAATTCTTCGTAAACCAGCGGCATCAGCTTGTCGGGCGCGGCCGTGTCCCCCGCGCTCCAATCCATCAGGATTTGGGTAACGTCTGCTGCTGGCGGATCGTAACTCACGGTCTTTTCTCTTCGAAGCATCGTAATTCTTTGGCCGTCCCGGAGGCGAAACTATTTTCGAGTCGGATGTCCGTTTTCGGGCTGCTGTTTCCGCATTGCTCAGTGGAGGCAAATTTATGAAAAGAAAATCCCCACTTAGATGCGCGATCGCAGCGGCCCTGCTGTTGAGCGCTGGCGTGGCATCGACATTCGCTACGACCTACACCAGCGTGCTGACAGGGTTATGGGACGTTCCTGCCACTTGGTCTCCGATCGGTGTTCCGGGCTGCGGTGATACAGTCATCATATCGAGTGGGACCACAGTCATTGAAGATACGACCGATTGCAGCGGCGACCTGACGGTCAACGGTACACTGGACATGGCCAATCACTTTTTGGATTTCCAAGGCACGACCTTTACCAACAATGGTGCTGTGATCAGCAGCGTTGGGTTCGGCGAGTTTGACTTCAATGGAGTGGGCGGTAACACCAGCACGACCCAGAACCTGGCCGGCACCGGCACGTACAACAGCAACGGGCGAGTGGACTTTCACAGCCGCAATGCTACGACGGTAGTGCCTGCGAGCGGTACGGTGCTAAACGGTTTAACCAACTGGAACTTCGACGGCAACACTGTCCTCTCGCTCACCAGTAATTTTGTGGTC
>DATMON010000007.1:0-202197 GCA_035568175.1 Chthoniobacterales bacterium | reverse complement strand
CTTCAATTCATCCACCGTCTTGGCCGTGGGTTCGATGATGTCGAGCAGCCGTTTGTGCGTGCGCTGTTCGAAGGTTTCCTGGGACTTCTTGTCGGAGTGGGGCGAGCGCAGCACGGTGAAGCGCTCGACGCGGGTCGGCAGCGGGATGGGCCCGGCGACACGCGCGCCGGTGCGTTTGACCGTGTCGGCGATGTCACGGGCGGATTGGTCAATGACCCGGTGGTCAAAGGCCTTCAATCGAATACGAATGCGTTGTGCAGCCATACAAAGAACAATTATCTGTTAATGGTTAATTACTTGCCGCCTTAATTTCTTAAAAGCGGGCATTAAGCTTAACACCTTAACGCCCTTCTGCAAGATGTTTTTTGAACAAAAACCGCTTAGGCCCCGGCGGAAGTTTCCGCTTTGGTTTCAGCGGGCTTTCCTTCAGCCGCGGTCGTTTCCGCCGTTTCTGTTGTGGCCGAAGCTTCCGGCGCGATTTCCGCCACCCACTCCAAAATGGCCTTTTGCGCGGAATCGCCGTTGCGCTGGTTCATTTTGATGATGCGCGTGTAACCGCCGTTGCGGTCCTTGAACGCCGGCGCGATTTCCTTGAACAGGATTTTCGCCGCGTCCTCCTGGTGCAGCCGCGCGACGGCCAGGCGGCGATGATGAATCGTCCCCTTCTTGCCGAGCGTAACCATTTTTTCGGCGACCGACCGGGCCGCTTTGGCCTTGGCCAGGGTCGTCGTCACGCGCTTGTGCGTGATGAGGCTGCAAACCAAGTTGGCGAGCATCGCGTTGCGATGTTCGGATGTGCGGCCCAGCTTGGCCGTGCGTTTCAAGTGTCGCATAAAATTATTCCGTTTTCGCTTCTTCCTTTGGCGGCTCGATCAGGCCGGGCTCGAAATTCATCCCGAGCGAGAGGCCCAGGGACTGAAGCTTCTCTTTGATTTCGTTGAGCGATTTCTTGCCGAAATTGCGGTACTTGAGCATCTCCTGTTCGGTCTTCATGGCCAGTTGGCCCACCGTGGTAATATTCGCGTTGTTCAGGCAGTTCGCCGCGCGGACGCTGAGCTCGATTTCGTTGACGCTCATGTTGAGCAGCTTCTTGAGCTTAAGGTTTTCCTCGCTGACTCCGGCGGGTGTTTCGTCGAACTCGATTACTTCTTCGTTAAAGTTGACGAAGACGTCGAGGTGATGGCGCAGAATGGCGGAGGCTTGGAGCAGCGCGTCGTCCGGCGTCAACCGACCATCGGTCCAGACCTCGAGAATGAGCTTGTCGTAATCGGTGCGCTGACCGACACGAGTGTTCTCGACCGCGTACTTCACGCGGGTGACCGGTGAGAAAATCGAATCGATCGGAATGAGGCCGATCGGCTGATCGGCGCGTTTATTTTCTTCGCCGGTGGCGAAACCGCGGCCGACGCGGACTTCGAGTTCGGCATCGAACTTGTGTTTTTTGTCGAGCGTGCAAATGACGAGCTTGGGATTGAGCACTTCGTAGCCGGTCACTTCTTGAATATCACCGGCAGTGACTTCGCCTTCCTTGTTTACACTGAGCGAAAGTTTCTGCGGCTCATGATCTTCAGCTTTGAATTTTACCTTCTTGAGGTTGAGCACGATGTCGGTCACGTCTTCCACCACGCCGGGAAGTGTGGCGAACTCGTGTTGCGCGCCCGTAATTTTTACCGCGGTAATGGCAGCGCCTTCGAGCGACGAAAGCAGCACGCGTCGGAGTGAATTTCCAACGGTATGGCCATAACCGGCTTCAAACGGCTCGGCGGTAAACTTGGCGTAAGTGTCGGTGGATGTGCTCTCGTCTTTGGCGAGAGTTTTCGGCATTTCAAAACGACCGTAACGAATTGGCATAACTTAAATAATTAACGACTTACCGAGGGAATGATTTACTGATTTGCTGAGGCAAATCTCCCGACCGATTAAATCGCTAAATTCCTTTCGGATTGCCGGGTTTCCCCTGGCGAGTGCGGTTTCACGTCCAGCGACGGAGACCCAGGGACCAACGGCGTACTTCAAAAACTCGCGGCGAAGCGTGCAATAAACAACGAGCCACAGATTTTGCAAGCGGCCATTTTGCTAGGATTATCGCAGTATTTCGGCTGAGCTTTCACTCAAATGAAGGCGCTTTCCGTCATTTTGATCGCGCACAACGAAGAGCAGGCAATCGGCCGGATGCTGGAAGGCCTGCTGGCCAACTACGACCAGGAGATCCTCGAGATCATCGTAGTGGACGACGCTTCAAAAGACAGCACCGCAGAAATTGTGGAGGCCTGGAGCAAACGAAACGCCAAAGTCTTTTTGATCAAACGAACGCCACCTTGTGGAGTTGGCCGAGCACTGAAAGCCGGTTTTGATCGGATCAGCCCGAAAGCCGAGTGCGTGCTTTCGATGGACAGCGATTTTGTCGAAAACATTGGTCAGGTCAGAGCGTTATTGACCGCGTTCGACCAGCAGAAGTGCGACGGCGTGATCGGTTCTCGTTTTGTCAAAGGCGGGAAAGTGATCGGTTATCCCTTTCTCAAACTTTTGATGAACCGTTTATTCCACTGGGTCGTAAAACTCATTTTCCGGATCAAGCAGAACGACCTCACTAATAACTTCAAACTTTATCGCGCGAAGATTTTCCAATCCATACCGTGGATGAGCGATGGTTTTGCCATGAACGCCGAAACCGGGCTGCTCCCGATTCTTTTTGGATATCAAATCGTGGAAGTACCGGTTGTGTGGGTTGATCGAAGTCCACAGATGGGTCGCTCGAAATTTGGGCTGCTCAAACATGGCGGAGGCTATGTCCAGGTCATCTTCCACGCGCTGCGCTGTGCCCGCTCAAAGAAACCTGTTATACCGAATTCGGCCTAGGCCCTTTAACTTCTAAGCAAGAGTGAGCGACAAAGAACAATTGCCAGTCGGACTTAACTCAAAACGCCCGAACTGGTCGGGGATCGGCTTGCTGCTGCTGGTGAATTTGATCGCGCTCAGCTTCTTGTATTCGCCTGGTACGGGTGACGTCTCAATCTGGGGCAACTGGATCCGTGAAATTTGGAGTTACGGATTGATCGGTGGATACGCGCATAGTGATACCGATTATCCGCCACTCGCGTTCGTCCTACTTGCCATCGTTTCTCGATGCGCGCCGGCGTTTGGAATTACCCAACTCCTCATGCTGAAGTGTTCCCTCTTGCTCTTTCTCTATGCCACTGCAGCCTGCTTTTATTGGTTCACTCGCAGTCTCGTTCTCACCGCAGCACTCGAGCTGGCGCTTACCCTCAACAGTATCGGGCTCGCTTACCTCGACATCTATTTTGCGCCGTTTCTAATTGCCGGACTGTTCTTTTTGCAGCGCGGCAATCTGAACCTCGGATTCGTTCTATTCGTCATCGGCTGTTTCGCGAAGTGGCAGCCGTTGATCATCGCTCCATTCGTCTGCCTTTATGTGCTCGGTGTTGCACGTCAGCGCGCACCCGAAAAACATCGAATTAAAACACAGATACTCCCTTTCGCCCTCGGAGCGGGGGTTGTCGCGCTGCCGCTCACGCTGGTTTTCGGCTGGAAGGTTTTTGATTCTCTCCAGCGCGCGATGACTCGGCACGCTTTCCTTTCCGGCTACGCGTTAAATCTCGGCTGGCTGCAAACGTGGGCACTGCATCTTGTCCAGCCCGACAAATACGGAGCGCTTCAAAACGGAGAGATCGGTATCTTCCTCACGCGCGAGCCGATCATTGTCTGGCCGCACAAGATTTTGCTCTACTCCAGCTACGCCACCATTCTTTTTGTTTTCGCGCGTCAGACGAAAAGTTTCGAGCGTCTGATCGTTTACTCGATGCTCGGATACATGGCCTATTTCACTTTCAACACCGGTGTGCACGAAAACCATCTCTTTCTCATCTGCTGTCTCGCCTGGATTCTCGTTTGTATTCAACCGGAACAGTTGGTGCGCTCCATCAATCTGACTCTCGCGGCCAACGCTAATCTGTTTCTCTTTTATGGTGTTTTCGGCGATCGCTTGCAGCGGGTAATTGCCGGTGTCGACATCACGATCTTCTTTGCCATCGCCAACATTTGCTTGTTCCTCGGCTTGCTGATTCACACAGTGAAGATCGACGGCTTCGATCTTGGGTTTGTTAAGGTGCAACCGCGTCCCGCGCGGCCACCCTAACCTTCCACGGTTGTGTCGGGAAGCTGGCCGGACGATGTCGAGCTTCGCGGGAAATGCACCGCCAGCACTTTCCCCGTTTCCTCGATGGCTTCGACCAGCGCGTGGCTGAATTTCTCGTTCCGAAAATGTTCACGCATTCCTTCGACTAATCTTTGCCACAATTGTTCCCCGCACTTTTCATGAATCGCTTGATCGCCGACGACTGCGAACTTGTGCGCGCGCGGCGCCACAAAAATGAGGACGGCATTGCGTTCCGGCGTTTTGTGCATGCCGAGTCGGTGAAATTTTTTCTGCGCGGCGAGCAAAGGATCGACGTTCAATTTGCCGCGCTGAATGTAAACTCGAACTCTTCCTGACGTTTTTGATTCGGCGTCGCGGATCGCTTGCACGATCCGGGCGTGCTCGAGTTTGCTCAGAAATTCCTTCGTTCGCATCGAATTACCAGCTGCCGCTTGAGCCGCCACCACCAAAACTTCCGCCGCCGCCCAAGGATCCGCTGAAGCCGCCGCCCCCTCCGGAGGACCAACCACCGCCTCCGCCACCACCAAATCCCATTGGAATGAAAACGGGGCCATGCCGCTGCGAAGAGTAGCTATAACCGCCGAGGCTCCGCATTAGCCGTGAAATGATTGTCAAAACAATGACGAAAATCAGAAAGAACAAGAAGTTCAACCCGGGCGCATTACCGCGCCGTTCCAGAGCAGTTTTCCCGCTGCCCTTGTATTCACCGCGAATTGCTTTGAAGATTGAATCGATTCCTTCAGCCAGGCCGCCTTCGTAATCACCCTTTCGAAAATGTGGGCTAATATGGTACTCGCGAATGTCGTAGGCAGTTATGTCTGGGAGCGCGCCCTCCAAACCGTAACCGACCTGGATCGATACTTTGCGGTCGGCGATGAACACGAGCATAACAACTCCGTTGCGCGTTTCTTTCTGTCCGACCCCCCAGCTTTGCGCAACGCGTTGCGCATAATCAGCGACGTCAGAGTCGCTTTGCATTTTCGGATAAACCACTACCCAAACCTGATTTGATGTTTCCCGTTCGAATTGCGCGAGCTGCTCGTTGAATCGTAGAGCCGCTTCTCTTGAAACAACGCCTGCGTTGTCTTGAAAATAACCCGGCGGTTTTGGCGGAATGACTTCGGCGGCGTAGCTCGACATCGCTAACCAAACGAAAAGTAATGCGGCCGCTATTCGGTGGATCGAGCAGTCCCTTGCTCGATGCCAGAAGGAATGCGCCCTCGGCGTCATATTTAACATCGCCCGACGGAGCGGCCGATCCACCTTACGGAGTCGCGGCGGCCGTCGCCGCCGGAGGGGCCGCGGGCGCCGGCGAACCGAAATTAAAGTTCACCGTCGGCGCTTTTTCCGCGCCTGGTTGGGCGGCGAAGAATGGGCGCGGAGCGAATCCAAACATTCCGGCGATCATGTTTGTCGGGAAACGGCGCACCGCGATGTTGTACTCCTGCACCACGGTATTGAACTTGTTGCGCTCAACCGAAATTCGATTTTCCGTGCCCTCGAGTTGTGCCTGCAGTCCCCTGAAATTCTCCGTGGCAGTGAGTTGAGGATAATTCTCCGCGACGACAAGCAACCGGGAGAGCGCGTTACTCAGTTGACCTTGCGCAGCCTGGAATTCTTCGAGCTGCTTGGCATCGGTAGGAGCTTTGCTCGGATCAAGTTGCACTCTGCCGACGCTTGCGCGCGCATTGGTCACTTCGGTCAACGTTGATTTTTCGAAGTTGGCCGCGCCGGCGACCGTGTTGACGAGATTTGGAATCAGGTCCGCCCGCCGCTGGTAAACGGTTTGCACCTGCGCCCATTGTGCATCGACCCCCTGCTGCAAACCGACCAGCCGATTGTAAGTGCCCCAGAAAAACAGCCCGATCACGAAAACGATGAACAGGATGATGACGAGCAGTCCGCCGCAACCGATCGCAAATTTATTCATAAGATCGACAAGGTAAGTGCCAGCAACCGTTCAAGAAAGCGGTCGCCAAGTCAAACTTGGCTATCGGCCAAGGGCAAGGCGCAAGAAATAAGCATCGGAAAACTTGGCACTCCATCCCTGCCGGACGATGATCGCGTTGAGCGAGGGAATTATGAATAAGCGTTCATAGTTCGAGCCAAGCGCGACGACCATGTCGGGCGGAGCCGCTCTGCAAATGCAGATGCCAGTCCAACGCGCGCTCTGCCATTTCAGATCCAGTTCCTTTTCGTAATCAATCTCTCGTGCGCCCGGCGCCTGCCGATTTAACCAGAAGGTAAGGCCGTAAGACGGATTTGGGCCGGAGCCGCTGAACGCCTGGCCGAGCAGGCTCGCCGGAACAATTTGTTTTCCTTGGTAATTGCCATGCCCGAGCACTAACTCGCCTAATCGCGCCCATTCCCGTGCGGTCAGTTGAAAGCCGGTGGCCGGGAGCGGGTTGCCCCGTCCATCTCTTTTAAAATCCAAGCTCGTCAGGCCAAGCGGCGAAAGAACGTTCTCTTCCAGATACGAAATGGTCGAGTGCCCGTTCAGCTTCCGTCGCAACACCTCAGAAAAAATTTGAAGATGACTCGGTCCGTAGGCGAAAACGGAACCCGGCGCAGCAACCAGCGGCAGTTGAATTGCCGCGGCATTTCGATCACGAATCGATTCACTGTGGAGATGCGGCGCCGGCTCGATTCCATCGGTTTGATTTAACAACTGGCGAATTGTGATCTGCGATTTGCGCGGATCGTTTTTCCATTCGGTGATCGTGTCGGCGACGCGATCGTCCAGTTTGATCAAACCATCGCGGACGGCGCAGAGCGCGCCGATCCCCCAAAAACTTTTCGTGCCGCTGAAAATCTTGCAGCGCATGTCGGCGCCGCCGCCATTGGCGTAATGCTCGAAAACCGTTTTCCCGTTCTGCATCACGAGCATGGAAAAACCGCGGTTGTTTTCGGAATAGCCAGCGGCGCGCGAGCAATTGCCAGGCTGAATATCGGCGAAGCACGATGTCGATGTCGCGACCGCGATTGTGATAAGCCAGGACGCGCGAATTTTCACGATGATGTTGTAGCGGCCGTTGTCCTCACCGGCCACCTTGAAATTCTGCCGCCAGAGACGGCGGCAGCTACACCGATTCCGGCGCGGGCTGATCTGTTGCAACAGGCGCCGTGGCGCGCGGGCTGACCGGCAAATGGCGTGTGCGCAGCTCCTCGACGTTTGGCAGTTCATCGAGATTGCGCAGACCGAAATGATCGAGAAAGAATTCCGTCGTCTCGTAAAGCAACGGACGCCCCGGAATTTCGGCACGTCCTGAGATTTTAACGAGGCCGCGCTCCATCAAGGTTTGCAAAACGCCATCGATGGTGACGCCGCGCACCGCTTCGACGTCGGCACGTGTGATCGGCTGGCGGTAAGCGATGATCGCGAGCGTCTCGAGCGCGGGCGAACTTAAGCGTGCCGGTTTCGGCGCCGGAAAAAGTCCCCGGACCCATTGGGCGTACTTCGGATCGCTCGCCAGCCGCCAGCCGTCGGCCTTTTCAACAAGCTGAAAGCCGTGCTCATGCTGAATGTATTCGATTTTTAATTGCTCGATCGCGGCCGCGACTTCCGCCGGTCGAACATTTGCGAATTCGTTAGGCGAGAATTCGTCTTCCGTGCCGGCGTTGCGGAGAACATCGACAATATCTTTGGTCGAAACGGGTTTTTGCGCGCTAAAGAGCAAGGCTTCGATGACGCGAGGGAGATTCATATCTTCTAATTCGTGCCGATCGCGCTTTGGATTGCATCCGCAATGCGGTTGGCCTGTTGGTCGATCTTGTCAAATTCGCGGCCTTCGATCAAAAGACGAATTTTCGATTCGGTGCCGGAGTAGCGCAGAAGAATGCGGCCTTTGCCGGCGAGCTCGCGCTCCACTTCCTCGCGTAATTTAACGACTTCGCGCAGTTCCTCGATCGGCGGTTTCGATTTGACCATGAGGTTGCGCTGCGCCTGCGGATATTTTTTGAGACACTTTTTCAATTTGCTCAGCGGCTGACCGGTGGTGTGCATGATCCGCAAAATTTGGAGCGCGCTGATAATGCCATCGCCGGTGGTTGTGAAATCGCGAAAGATAATGTGGCCGCTCTGTTCGCCGCCGAGGTTGAGATTTCGCGAAACCATTTCTTCAATGACGTAGCGATCACCCACTTTGGTGCGAATGACTTTGCCGCCGTTGGCTGCGAGCGTTTCGTCCAGACCAAAGTTACTCATCACCGTCGCGACCAGCGTGTTGTCGCGAAGCTGGTTCGATTTCAAAAGATCGAGCGCGGCGATGGCGAGAATCTCGTCGCCATCAACGATCTCGCCGGTTTCATCGCAAAGCAGAACGCGGTCGGCGTCGCCATCGTGAGTGATGCCAACATCGGCGTCGGCCAATTTTACGATACGCTGAATTTCGTCGGGAAACGTGCTGCCGCAGCTGTCGTTGATGTTTATTCCATTCGGCTCGTTGTGAGCGACCGCGACCTCGGCACCGAGCTCGCGCACAATGCACGGTGTCGATTTGTAAGCGGCGCCGTTCGCAACATCGACCGCGACGCGCATGCCTTCGAGCGACATGTCGCGGGGGAAGCTGCGCTTCGCGAATTCGACGTAGCGGCCAAGGGCGTCGTCGATGCGCGCGGCCCGTCCGATTTTACCGGCCGTCGGCCGGATGTTGTCGATCTTGCCGCTAAAAACCAGGTCCTCGATTTGCGCCTCGACTTGATCGTCGAGTTTGTAGCCGTCGTGCCGGAAAAATTTGATGCCATTGTCTTCGTAAGGATTGTGGGAAGCGGAAAGAACAATGCCGGCATCGGCCCGGAGCGAACGGGTGATATAAGCCACGCCCGGCGTCGGCAGCGGACCGATGACGAGAACATCAACCCCGAGCGAAGTGATCCCGGCGACGAGCGCGTTCTCGAGCATGTAACCGGACAGGCGAGTGTCTTTGCCGAGCACGATCTTCGGACGCGCGCCTTCCGGAAGCGTGCGTGGATTCAGTTGGGTGAAAACATGCGCAGCCGCGCGGCCAAGTTTGAGTGCGGTTTCGGCCGTGACGGGCTCGACATTAGCGACACCGCGCACGCCGTCGGTACCGAAAATCTTTGTCGCTTCTTTCACTACCTTAGTGAAACGCTCCGATGCCGGTTCGTAAACGGGAAAGTGTGACCCTGACACGTTTCATTGTTTTGGCGCATGTTCACGATCGTGGTCGCTCAAGAAAATGCATTCATTTTCAAAACCGAGAGCGACGGTGTTCCATTTCAGCGGGAATTTGTCCAAAACCTGAGCGCGCTGAATCAGCAGGGCCCAATCCTTGTATTCACCTTTGACAATGTCGCGAAATTTGTTGTCCGTTCCGCTGATCGGCGTGAGATAAAGACCGTTGACTGGTCCGCCGAGAGTCTTGTAATCAGCGAAATCGTTGAAGATGCGGAGAGTATCCGGTAGCCAGAGCGCGCGTCGGTCGGCGTACCATGCGACCGCCCATGGCATATCGGTCGCGATCACTTCGTCGGGTTTCATCCAGTCATTCAATATGCTGATAAGCGGCGGCATGTAGGGCGGCCAGCGCACCAATGGTTTGGGCGGCGCTAACCACGGAGAGGCGAAAATCATGGGCAAGGCGCAGAGAAGATAGAGGAGCACGATGAAACCGGCGCGTGCGAACGGGATGTTGAGAGAGAGGCGGTTCCATTGCACCAGCAGGTAAGCGAGCCCGAAACACGTCATCAGCGGAACGAAAATCAAATGGAGCTGATTTGCGGCGACGCCTTGCTCCTCGTTGATTCCATACATCGCCATTCCAAAAAGAGCGCCGCCCCACATTGCCAGAATCATCCATCGAATCGCCGCCGTCTCGGTCTTCTTGAAGGCATGCAATAGGGACACGAAGAACATGAGCGCGACGACGCTCAGTCCGAAATATTCGAAGAGATGAGCGGTCTGGGAGACAAGGCCGGTAGTAATCTTGTCCCGAAACACGCCGAGCGCCGCCGTACTGCTATCAAAGTCCAATCGACGCATCCAGTCCCATTCGCTGTGGCCAACGCCGTCGAAAATTGAATAGATGGCGACGCCGCCGGGATTACCGCAAACAATAAACGTGCGAATCAGCCACGGCAGATAAACGACCGCCCAAACGGCAAGCATGATTAAAGCGGACCATCCGCGCGGACGAAAAAATAACGCGGCAAAAATTATCGCGCCCAAAAAAATCCACAAAGTAAGCGCATGCGTGAGGGCAAGTAACCCAAAGCCGGCGCCGGCCGCGGCCAGCCATTTTAGTGGCGACTCGTCGCTATGCTGTGCTTCCACCGCCCGAACGAGCAGATAAACCGTGCTGTTAAACAAGAGCAACAGCAGCATCTGCGGCAAACCGGAGAGCGAATATTGCCACATTGCATCGCAGAGCAGGACGAGGCCGCAGACCAGTAACGCCAGATGCTGATCGAACAACCGGCGCGCCGTGAAAAAGAGCACCGCGACCGATCCGATAAAAAGTAAGATCGACATCGTGGCGATCGCCTTATCGCCGGTGTAAATCACACTGCGCGCATTCATTTGCCAATACGGTTTTACGGCCAGCAGGGCAATGGCATCGACGAATGGCGGCAGCGGCGCGTTGTAAGTATCGGACCAAATATTTACGGCCACATCTTTGCCGTGCGCTTGTAGCTGTCCCACCGCCAGAGGTCGGACCATTTTCGTCCGCCAACCCTCGCCGCTTGCGATCGCGCGCCCGATTTGGGCCTGGTCCATTCCCTGCGAAGTGGCCAGGCCGCGGAACTGATAGAAATGGAGGACGACGATGGCGATGATGCCGAGTGCAATCACGCCTCGCTTCACCCAAACGACCAGCCCGCCTGCTTCCAAGGCGTGGACCGCGCTTTGAACGAATTCTTCGCTACCCGGCATTTGATGCGTGCCTGGTCCTGGGCGCAGGTTCTTTTTCTATGGCGTTCATTTCATTGATTTTGCGATGCAACGTCCGTCGGCTGATCCCGAGTTTTTTCGCAGCCGCGGTCACGTTTCCATTCGTTGTCGCTAATGCCTGTAAGATGAGTTTGCGTTCCGTTTCGTGAAGATCGAGCGGGCTGGCTTTTTCACCGAACGCTTTAGCCGCCGAAATACCACGCGGAAGTGTAGCGGCGGCTGCTTGTCGCAAAGCCGAAGGCAAATCTCGAAGTGTGATCTTCGCTCCCGTTGCCATGACAACGCCGTGTTCGATTGCGGTGCGTAACTCGCGGACGTTGCCCGGCCAGTTGTAAGTGAGGAGCGCGTTCATCGCTTCGCCCGTAAGGTCGACAATTTCTTTGTTGTTTGCTTTGGAAAATTGCCGCAGAAACGCGCGCACCAATAACGGAATATCATCTTTGCGCTCGCGCAACGGCGGCATGACGATCCGCACCACGTTGAGCCGAAAATACAAATCGTCCCGGAATTTTCCTTCCTTTACGAGCTGCTCGAGATTTTTGTTAGTCGCCGCGATTAGCCGCACATCTGCTCGCAGAGTTTGATTGCCACCCACACGCTCAAACGCGCGCTCTTCACTGATCACGCGCAATAACTTTACTTGCGTCGCCGCCGGGATTTCGGCCACTTCGTCCAAAAAAATTGTGCCGCCGCTCGCTTGCTCGAATCGCCCGATCCTTCGTTCATGCGCGCCGGTGAACGCGCCCTTTTCGTGACCGAATAATTCGCTCTCGAGCAATGTGGGCGAGAGCGCGGCGCAATGGACGGCGACAAATTTCGCTTTGTTGCGTCTGCTTAAATTGTGAAGCGCGTGTGCGGCCAACTCTTTTCCGGTGCCGCTTTCGCCTTCGATCAAGACGTTCGCCGATGAAGGCGCGACTTGGCGAATTGTATCCAGCACTTCGTGCAGCGCCGGCGAATCGCCGATCATGTTTTCCAGTCGGTAACGTTCGTCGACCTGTTGCCGGAGCGTTTGATTCTCCTGCTCGAGTTTCCTGTCGCGCAGCGCGCGCGCGATCAGCATTTCGACCTTGTCGAGATTAAGCGGCTTGGTCACGAAATCGTAGGCACCGCGTTTCATCGCCTCCACCGCAGTGTCGACTGAGCCGTAGGCCGTCATCATGATGCAAATTGGCGGGTGCGGCATTTTCAGCGCGCGATCGATCAATTGCATGCCATCTTCGGCGCCGAGGCGCAGATCGGTCAGGAGAAGATCGACATGCTCCCGTTCGAGAACATTCATTGCGCTGGCGATGTCGCCCGCAACGTAAACATCGTAATCGTTTTCGAGCAGGCGGCGCAGTCCGTCCCGGGTATGTTTTTCGTCATCAACGATCAGGATGATGGGCTGGATGGAATCCATGAATAACTTTCGGGCTGGGCGAGTGCGCCATTTATTCTCACTCAATCGGCCGATCTCTCAATTAGGAAAGATAATTCTACTCAAGCCACTTGGCGCCCGATAAAAATTAAATCGAACCATGCTGTTGAAGCTTATCCTCTTTGTCTTAATCCCATACGCAATTTTGCTGTCGATCTTGCTAGCGCGGAAAGCGCCGCAGCGGAAGACGACCAAATCGATTTCGCGCGGCTGGGGAAATAGGCTGCGGATTTTGATTATTGGCGCGACCGGTGGAACGGGCCGCGAACTTGTGCGGCAGGCGTTGGAACAAGGTCATCAGGTGACGGCGCTGGCACGAAAACCGGAGAAGTTGACGCTGGAGCACCCAAACCTGCGCGTCGTCCAAGGCAATGTGCACGATTACGATTCGGTCGAATCGGCGATGCGCGGACAAAGCGCGGTCCTTTGCGCGCTCGGGACAAAGCGCTTTTCTTATCCCAACCGCGTCGCATCGAATGGCACCGCCAATATTCTTCGCGCGATGAAAACGTGTAACGTGCCACGGCTCGTTTGCGAAAGTTCGCTCGGGGTTGGAAACAGCGTGGGCCGGCTCGGTTTGCTTTTCACATTCTTTGTTGTTCCGCTGCTTTTGCCTTTCATTTTCTACGACAAGGTTCGCCAGGAAAAATTAATCGAGGAAAGCGATACCGATTGGGTGATCGTGCGTCCGGCGGTGCTGACGAACGCGCCGGCGCGCAGCAAATATCGACATGGCCGCAACATGGGGAATTATCTCTGGACGAATCGGATCGCGCGGGCCGACGTTGCCGATTTTATGCTCCAACAATTGACCGACGACGATTACATCGGCTCGGCCGTCGGCGTTGTTTCCTAAAATAATCGCGGATTACCGCGTCGCCGATGTTTCGTGGTAGGCCGATCCGGCCTGGTAAAGCGCAAGTTTATTGCGGAGCGATTCGGCCAGTGAAGTGATGCCGTTGGCATCGGCAATTTCGAGCGCGTGTTGAGCGGCTTCGACCGCTTCGGGAAATTGGCTGTTTTCTGCGTAGGCAGCGGCCAGCGTGTGTAGAATTATCGGATCGCTGCCGCGGGTTAATCGATTCGCCTGCTCGGCGAGCCGGACAGCTTTGGCGCCATCGCGGACGGAGGCGTTCGAAGAGGTGGCCAGTAACCAGGCGAGATTGTTTTGGGCGAGAATGGAATCGGGTTCGCTTTTCAATGCCGCTTCGTATTCGGGCACGGCTTCTTCTATCCGCCCTATTTGGCGAAGGGAATTAGCCAGGTTGTTATGAGCATTGGCGTAGTCGGGGCGCAATCCGATCGCCGTGCGATACTGAATGATCGCTTCCTCGACATCGCCTTTCTGACGGAGTGCGTTGCCGATGCTGTAAAGGGTCTCGGCGTGATCGAAAGGAAGCTCAAGGGTCTTGCGGTACTCGGCGATCGCGGCGTCGGCCTCTCGTTTCTGCAGTAAGGCGTTGCCGAGATTGATGTGCGCTTGCGCGTGACGCGGCCACCTTTCAACCGCTGGCCGCAGATGAGATATTGCTCCATCCACATCGCCCTGTTGGAGCAAGGCTGCTCCAATGTTGGTCTCTGTGTCCGGATCGTCAGGAGAAATCCGGAGGGCGGTTTGAAAATGGTCCATTGCTTCAGCGATCCAACCTTTTTCTATCAGCGCCTTACCGAGATTGTTGTGGTCTTTACTCTGGTCCGGCCGGAGTTCGAGTGCTTTTCGAAAATCTCGGATGGCTTCATCGACGTTGCCACGCCCGGACAGAAACGAGCCGAGGTTGCTGTACGCCATCCAACAATCAGGATTCCGCGCGATCGTGGTCCGCCAAAGGGTTTCAATGTCGCGATAGTCACGACATTGACGCCAGCTCAATAATCCGAGCGTCAACAGGACCGCCGTGTAAACCGTCGGTCGGAGGAAAATTTTTTCGAGCGCCAAGGAATCGAGCGCCATCGAGATTCCGGCGGCGACCAATGTTAGGGGACCAGCGCAGGCAAGGTATTGGAAGTGATCGGCGACAAAAGAATAAAGAAACGGATAGACGTTGACGAAGCCGAGCGCCGGGAAAACCAGGCCGAGAAAAACAAGAGTGGCGGCAAGTGGCGCCCGGAAATTTTTTCTCAGTCGCCAAAGAACTCCGAGCAATAGAACGAGCGCCAGCAGGAAGAGGTATTGCCACCAAACGGCGCGACCGACCTGCCAACGCGGATAAATAAACGTCAGCTTCGCCGGCCAAAGCAGCTTAAACAGATAAAACCAAAAGTCGCGCGCAGCGATCAGGCAGCGCTGTAAAATCGACAGGGTGAAGGCACTACCCTGGGCGCCGACAAAAGTTCGTTCCACCCAAATAGTGAAAAGTCCGGCGCCGATCCCGAGACCAAAGAACGGCAACAACGGCACGACGTCATCGCGCAGCCGAAGCCGACCTCGTCTCCACCACAGGACCACCAGAATTATGGCGGGTAAGGGCGCAATGACTGTCTTGCACATCAAACCGAAAAGAAAAAGAGCGAGCGACCCGAAGTATGCGACTCGACTTCTGTTCTGATCGAAATTGAGGTAAGCGAGAATCGAGCAGAAAAAAAACAAACCGGAGAGCGTGTTCTTGATTTCCGAAATCCAGGCGACCGATTCGACTTGAACAGGATGAAGAGCAAATAATCCGGCAGCCAGCCACGCGCCCGGAACCTTCAGGCGCAATAAAATCTGGAGCAAAACGACCGCGCCCAGAGCGTGAAGGAGAATGTTGACCAGGTGATAGCCGAGAACCGAATCGCCCCAAAGTTTTTGCTCGATCCAGAAGATGCTGTGAACAAGCGGATAATATTGTTGCGTCGCTCCAACCTGCGTCCAGATCTGAACCAAACCATGCCAGGACCGCAGTTCCGGTTGGGTAATGTGTGAGTTATCATCCCAAATCGGTTTGCCGTTCCATGCCGGCAGATAAGCTAGAGCGGTGGCAACGATCAGAGCGAGACTGAAGAGCCAGATCCGTTGCGAATTTTTGTCTGCCTTTGTTGTGCTCGGCTTCGCCATTCAGTTTACGCTCGATTTTGTATCTCCCGCCTCGAGCATGCGAATGCGCCTGGCAACGTGGGGCAGACGAATCGTCAACGTGAGTCCTTTACCTTCACTGCTTTCGATCGACAACTCGCCGCCGTGCTCGCGCACAATTCGGCGAACAATCAAAAGCCCCAGTCCGGTCCCGCTGGTCTTGGTTGTGAAATAGGGTTCGAACACGCGACTCAAATTCTCCGCGGAAATTCCGCCACCGGTATCGGTGAAACGTACAATCACATGCGATTCGTCCATGTCGGTGCGGATCCGCAAGATTCCGCGGCTCTTCATCGCGTCGAAGCTATTTTTGATCACGTTGTAAAACGCTTGTTTCATCTGGTCGCGGTCGAGCTCGAGCAATGGGAGATCGGAGCGCAATTCCTGCTCGACCACGATGTCGCGGTCTTTGATTTCGAGCGCGAAAAAGCGAACTGCTTCTTCGACGATTGAATTAATGTTTTCCGGGCGAAGCCGAGGACGCGTTGGACGAATCGCGCGCAGGAATTGACTGATGATCGAATCGAGCCGGTTAATCTCGGCGCGCGCTATTTCCACCGATTCTTGAAGTTCGGCGCCTTTTGCGCCGTCAAGCTTGCGCGCTTCGCGTTCGATCAGTTGCAAATGAATATTGAGCGAATTGAGCGGATTGCCGATCTCGTGCGCAACTCCGGCGGCAAGCAAAGTCAGAGCGTTTAATCGCTCGGATTCGATCGTTTGCTGCTCGCTGCGCCGACTTTCAGTAATATCGCGCAAAATGATCGCATGTCCGACCCGTTCGCCCGAGATGTCGATCTTGTCGTTGCCAGTCGCTTCGGAAGCCATTGCGGCGACCGAAGGCTGATCGACTTTGCTTTCCGTCGGCTGTCGTTCGATCACGAGAGGAACGCTGTAAAAATTGATGAAGCGATTGGACGGATAGAAGATCTCCATGTCGCGGCTGACTGCGGATTCACGCGAGAGAGCGTTCCAATCCAGCCCTCGAACGCGCTCGTCCAAACGTTTTCCGAGCGAATCCTCCGCTTCCAATCCGAACAATTGGCAGGCTGCGTTGTTGAGATAAGTGATTCGCCCTTTTGAATCGGTGACGATGATTCCTTCCTGGATGGAATTGAAAACCGTCTCGAGAAAACCTTTCTCCTGCGCCAGGCGCAGAAAATAATTCTGCACTTCCTCCGGCCCGATCTTGCCTAGGCGACCGATTAGTTTTTCAACGAATCCAGCTTTCACGACGAAGCGAAATTCTTCACTTCATTCGGAATAACAACAGAAGAATCAGTGCGTCTCGGCTGGGGCCGGCTGCCCAGTCTCTTTTTCGGCCCGTTCCTTCAACGCGGCTTTGCGCGAGAGTTTGACCCGGCCTTTGTCATCGATCCCGATGCATTTGACCCAGATCATGTCGCCGATTTTGACGACGTCTTCGGTGCGTTTGACTCGGAAATCGGCCAGCTCAGAAATGTGGACGAGACCGTCCTTGCCTGGCAAAACTTCGACGAAAGCGCCGAACTCTTTTATCGATACGACGCGGCCTTGATAGGTTTGACCGATCTCGATCTCCTTCGCCATGCCGCCGATGATTTCCTTGGCACGCGCCATTGATTCGCCGCTGGTGGCATAGATGTGCACTGAGCCATCGTCTTCGATGTTAATCTCGGCGCCGGTTTCCGCGACAATGCCTTTGATGGTCTTGCCGCCGGGGCCGATGAGAGCACCGATTTTCTCCGGATTGATTTTAATCGTCTCAATGCGCGGGGCGTACTTCGACAGCTCCGCACGCGGTTTATCGAGCGCGCTGCGCATGATGCCGAGAATCTTCGTGCGCGCTTCTTTCGCGCGTCCGATTGCCTCGCCCATGATTTTGTGGCTGACACCGGGAAGTTTCAGGTCGAGTTGAAAACCGGTCACGCCGTTGTCGGTGCCGCACAGTTTGAAGTCCATGTCGCCGAAGTGATCTTCGGAACCGATGATATCGGTCAGCAGTTCGTAACGTTTTAGTTGTTGATCGTCGCCACGTTCGGTGACGAGGCCGACGGAAATTCCTGCGACCATACCTTTGACGGGGACGCCGGCATCCATGAGCGCGAGCATACCGCCGCACACACTCGCCATTGAGGTCGACCCGTTTGACTCCATGATTTCGCTTGAAATGCGAATCGCGTAGCGAAAATCATTTTCGCCCGGCACAACCGGCTCCAATGAACGCTCAGCTAATGCTCCGTGCCCGATTTCGCGCCGTCCTGGTCCACCAGTGCGACCGGTCTCGCCCACACTGAACGGCGGAAAATTGTAATGCAAAATGAAACGCTTCGAAGTTATTCCACCACCGTAGGCGTCGATGTTTTGTGCTTCTTCAATGGGCGCGAGCGTCACGAGGGCGAGCGCCTGGGTTTCACCGCGCTGAAAAATTGACGAGCCATGCGCGCGCGGGATTACTCCGACTTCACAAGTGATTTGCCGCAAGTCCTGATAACCGCGGCCGTCCATGCGTTTCTGTTTTTCGAGAATGCTTTTGCGAAACGCCTTCTTCTGGACGTGATCGAACGCTTGCGAGATTGAGAAGGCATCGGTTTCCGGATGTTTTTCCAGGATCGACATCTTCACTTCTTCACGCAGAGCTTCCACGGCTTTGGCGCGGGCGACTTTGCCCGGCGTGTAAAGAGCGCCTTCGATCCGATCGCCCGCCACTTGATAAGCGATTTCGAGCAGCTCCGGCTTGACGTTGAGCAGCGGCATCTCGCGTTTTGATTTGGCAATCTGCGTCGCGAGTTCTTTTTGAATACGAATCATTTCGCGGGTCTGTCCATGTGCAAACTCGAGCGCTTTCACGAAATCGGCTTCGGGAAGTTCGTTGGCCGCGCCTTCAATCATGATGACGTCGTTCTCGGTGCCGACGTAAACCAAATCGAGATCGCTTTCTTGGCGTTCAGCGTGAGTCGGATTCGCGACGAACTGGCCGTTAACGCGACCGACGCGCACGGCGCCGATCGGGCCGGCAAACGGAATATCCGAAACTGATAGCGCCGCCGATGCGCCGTTGATCGCGAGAATGTCGGGATCGTTCTCGCCGTCGGCGCTGAGCAAGATCGAGATGATCTGCGTGTCGTAAAAATATCCCTGCGGGAATAACGGACGCAGCGGACGGTCGATCATTCGCGAGGTAAGAGTTTCCTTTTCCGTCGGACGTCCTTCGCGCTTGAAGTAACCGCCGGGAAATTTTCCAGCGGCGGCTGCTTTTTCACGGTAATCGACCGTGAGCGGGAAGTAATCCTGTCCTTCCTTGATGGCGGTGGCGGAGACCGCGCTCACTAAGACCATCGTGTCGCCGCACGAAACGATGACTGCGCCGTCGGCGAGCTTGGCGATTCTGCCAGTCTCAATAGATATCTGATTAGAGCCAATTTGGGCTGTGACCTTTTGTTGCATATTAATTTCCTGGATGTGCGAGTTCCAGGTCGGTCACCCTGACTGTAGGTTTTAGCTCCGATCCCGCGGCTGCGGGACGGGCGGACCTAAAACCTAAATTCAAGGTGTCTGGCGACCTGGTAGTCGCGTTTTTAATTTCGAATCGGCGTCGCACTGAAACGCGGACGCTAAGATCGACATCCAACCTGCTATCTTCGCAGTTTCAGGCCGTCGATTAACTTCTTATAGCGTTCGGCTTGGGACCGGCTCAAATAATCGAGCAAACTCCGGCGCTGGGCCACCATTTTCAGGAGGCCGCGGCGCGAAGAATGGTCCTTGGCGTGGCTTTTCAAATGTTCGGTCAGTTCCCCGATCCGGCGTGTCAACAGCGCGACTTGGACGTCTGCGCTGCCAGTGTCCTTCCCGTGTAACTGGAACTGCTTGATATCCAACGTTTCCGTGTTCTCAGCCATTCGAAGCGCCTATTGTAAATGAAGACCGGGAATTCGCAAGGCCGCTACTTGAGCAAAAACCGAATCGGCCATCGGTCGGGCGGAACCGTTTGTCGCGGGCCGCTTGCGACTGAATCAGCTCGGTCGAGTAATGTCCAATCTTCGTCAATGCATCATTGAAGCGCCCCATTTGCCCCAGGCCCAGAGCAATATCAGCGCGCCGATGATCGACATGATGAATCCGGCGGGGTGAAACGACGACCCTGGCGCCGGTTTGGAGAAGAGTCGCGCGATCAATCCGCCAACGATGGAACCAGCGATACCGAGAACCGCCGTGAGCCAGAATCCGAAATGCATCCCCATAAATTTCGATGCAATCCAACCGACAACGAAACCGACGATGATCGACCAGATGATGTGTAACATGAGGGTAATGATTAGCGGGCGGACGGCTCAAAAGCGATTCTTTTTTCAGGGGAAAATCGACGTTTACTGACGTTGGCGATTTGCTTCGTTGATCGCCAGATATTCGTCGCGCGGTGGACTGAAAGTATCGAGCACTCTCGTTTCTTCGATGGTCTCGACCCCGTGCGGAACATTGCCGGCGAGATAGAAGGAATCTCCCGTTTTCATGTCGTGCGGTGTTCCATCGACAATCAATTTCATTCGACCGGACAAAATGTGGACGATCTGTTCCTGGGGATGCTGGTGCGCTGGCATCTTGCTGCCCGCCTCAAGCGTCGCCAGCATTTGGTACATTGTTTTTCCATTCGCCACCGTTTGGCGTTTGATGCCGGGACAAATTGCGATCCAAGGATTTCCTTTTTTCATAGCTTAGTCCTTCCGCTCGATCTTAATCCGAAAGTGGTAGGATGAAATGCTCATTCGGTTGGCAAAATAAAACCGATGGGCGTCGAACCTCTGCACGCCGGAGTCGAGCTCGAGGTTTTCGCAACCGTGTGCGCGCGCTTGTTCGATTAACCAATCGAGCAGTTGACCGCCAAAACCGCGTGATCGGTCGCTTTCGCGCGCAACCAGATCATCGACATAGAGAAACTTTCCTGAAAAGAGCGATTCGAGAAATCGATAGCCGGCGACGGCGCAGACTTCCCCTTCAAATTCAAGAAACGCGAGCTGGTAGCCTTCTTTTTGCTGGCGCTGGATGCGCTCGACAAATTGCTCCGGCTCGTGAAAGAGCGGCCGCAATTCGCGCGTGACTAAGTGGCAGCGCCGAATCTCTTCCGGCGTATTCGCAATCGCGATTCGTGAGTTTCTCATAGAGTGGATGTCGATCTTCTCTCGCGTTTTCCTTCGTACCAAATGTGAAGGCCTTCCCGTGAGCGGGCACCGCGCGGACCCCGCAGAATCACCCTCAGTGAATCTCTCAGGATTTCCCGCGCGGGATACATCCGCAGCTTGCGAGCAGAAGTAACGACCGGTTCCGGCAAAATCCGAAACCGTCCGAGCCTTCTGATTGCGATACTGAAATAAATCTCTTCTCCGACGAAAAGCTTCTCGTCGAAGCCGCTGATAGAATCGAAATTGTTGCGCGTCGTGAAAAGAAAGGCGCCCGCCCCGAGGTTGAGACCGAAGTAAAGCGTGGAGAAAACCTTGATGAAGATCCGCGCCCACAACGGAATTCTGTCACTGACAACAACGCGCGCGCTTCCCCCGGCACAACCTGCTTCCAGCGCTTCGATTGCGCGGGTGACATGCTTTTCGTTGATGCGCGTATCCGCGTCCACGAAAAACAAAATGTCACTGCGCGCATGACGCGCACCTGCGTTGCGCGCGGCCGCAATTTGCCGGCGATTTATTGAAACGACTTCCGCGCCGGCGCCTCGCGCAATCTGTGCCGTATCATCGGTCGATGCATCGTCGACCACGATGATTTCATATTGTCGATCTTGTACGGCATCATGAATTGCCGCCATCGTCGATGGGAGTTCTAGCTCTTCGTTGTAAGCGGGAACGATGAACGAAAGCATCAGCGACGAAATAGCGTCGCATATTTATGTCGAAGCGCGACACCTCGTTGAGCCAGAACGGACGATCGCAGCTCTAGTCGTTAATAATGACCGTGGCGCTCTTAGCGGAAGAGAGATTGTAGCCGCTTCCCGGGTTGAGAGTCATGGTGGCCGATTCGCTTCCGTCGGGCGGGTTTTTTAAAGCGTGTATGGTGATAGTGGCGAAGAATTGACCGGCTGGGATCGTGACCTGGCCAGGTGTGCCACTGAGCGTGTAATCGACTCCCTGGGTAGCATTGCCACTCATTGAATAGAAAACCGTCAGCGGTTGAGAGGACTTGGACGAGGCATACACGGTAAAGGTATTTGTAGTTCCCTCCCGGATACTCTCTGGGCCTTGGACACTAACAAACGGATTCGGTCCTGGAGTCGGCGTGGGTGTCGGGCTGGGCGTAGCTGTCGGCGTGGGTGTAGCAGTTGGAGTTGGGCTGGGCGTGGGTGTTGGACTCGGGGTCGGGGTGGCAGTTGGAGTTGGGCTGGCCGTGGGTGTCGGTGTAGCCGTCGGCGTAGGTGTGGGTGTAGAGGTGGGTCGTGGAGTGGGCGTCGGCGTAGACCTGCATTCGGACGACTTGTCGAAGAAAGCGACGAGCGAACGGTTGGAATTCGCGGTAAAGGTGTAGGTGGCCGAAGTGCTCGCAACCGAGTTTCCCTCTATCCAGGCCACGAACTTGAAACAACTGTTAGTCGGAGTTGCCTTCAGAGTAACACTTGACCCGCACGCATAGCTACCCGCGCCGGTTACCGTGCCAGTTCCGCTCGGTGAGACGCTGGCTGAGATCGTGTACTGTATCAAGGCAAAGTGAGCGACCAGCGTCCGGTCGGAGGTGACCGTGAAGGTGTAACTGGCCGACGTGCTCACCACCGTGTCGCCTTCAGTCCAGTTTACGAAGGCGTAGCAACTGTTGGGAGTTGCCGTCACGGTAGCCATCGAGCCGCTCGGATAGGTTCCGCCACCGCCAACTGTCCCGCCGGCAGTCGGCGATGCGCTCACTGAGATTAGGTGGGTTTGTGGTTTGCACTTACCCGCGCCGCCCGCATGATAGATGGCCGCGACTTCGTCGGCGCTAAGACCGCGGTTGAAGATTTCAACTTCGTCGATTAAGCCGTTCCAGAAAAATCGTGAAGCGGTAACCTGGCCAGTTGACGCTCCAATGTAGTTGTTGTTGCCGCCTGAAAGATCGAGAGCCCCCGAGTAGCTTGCTGTGCCGGCTACTGAGCCATCGATATACAACGTCCAGGTCGAGATGGCTGAAACGTTTTTCCCTGCCGTCGTGGGCGCCGACGTTCTGGTTAAAGCGAAATGATGCCATTGCCCGTTGGTGTAATCACCGGTAGCGCCAACCTGAATGGAATTGCCTCCGCCACCGTTCCAAAACACGAACAAGCCAATGCCAGCGTCATTAAAGTTGAAATCGAGATTGTTCGTGGCGAATGTGGGATCCGGTTCGAATGACAACGCGTGCATACGGTCTGTCGAATTGCTGATCGCCCAGAAATCGAACGTGAACTCGCCGGTGCCGAAGTTCCAGTCGGTGCTGGCCGGGATGGAGACGCTATCGTCGGTGCCATCGAACTTAAACGCGTCGCTGACTTCGCCCGGCCCAAAGGTTGCATCGTTTAACGTTGCGTCGTGACCACCTTGAATGTCCTTGGCGTTATCATCACCTGGCCACCATGCAATCATGTTGTTCGGCGGAGTTACGCACGGGCATTTACCCGCGCTGCCGGCGTCGTAGATTTTTCGGGCTTCGTCTTGAGTTAGCGCCCGATCAAAGATTTCTACTTCATCGATCAGGCCATTGAATGATGATCGCCCACCATAGTAAGGCGAGCCCGCGTTCTGAGTCCCGATGTAAAGATCGCTACCAGACCTTTGGATGTGCGGGTCCCCGCCGCTGCCCACGATAGCTTGCGCGACTCCATTGAGATACACAGCACCGCGCGGACTCGCGTTCGGATCGTAAGTGACAACCAAGTGATACCATTGATTCGGTGTTACCGTCACGCTGGCTGTAACATATCCTTGGTTGCCGTAGTCCCAGTAAATGCTGGTGCCGCTAGATCCTAAATCGATCGTGTATTCTTCGTTGGCATCGGAAACCCCTTTGCTGAGGAGAATTTGGTCGTTGTCCACCGAGTTGGCGTTGAACCAAAGATCAATCGAGAACGGAGCATCAGGCAGTTGAAGATTACTGCTATCTGGCACTCTGACGTAACCGCTTCCATCAAAACTAAATGCCTGTCCAACTTTCCCCGGTGCAAAGGTCGCGCCGCCTTGCAGCGTGCCGTTGTTGCCGTCTTGACTGTCATTGGCGTGGCCCTCTGCTTTCCACCAACTGATCATTCCGCCCGGCGCGCTGGTGCAGGATCGACATTTGCCCGCGCCGCCGGCGTTGTAGATCGCGGCGACTTCCGCGTCGCTGAGCGCGCGGTTGAAGACTTCTACTTCATCGATCAAACCCACGAACCCATCGCTAAAGTCGATGTTTCGAATTCCGATCGCCAATGGCTGGCCAGTCGGCGGTGTTTGAAATCCGGAGGCCGCATCCGCCATCACATTCAGGACCCCGTTGATGTAAAGTTTCAGAGTTGTGCCGTTGTAAGTTGCCGTGACATGGCTCCAGGCGTTAACCGGCACGGCGACCGTGGAATCAACGAACTGGTACGCCCCCGGATTAAAACCAAACTCAATGGTATTGCCGTCTTCTAAAGCTAAATAGTAATTGCTGTCGTTGTTGCCGGGTGATTCTTTGTCAACGACGTAACGAATGCCGCTGGTTGTCGTCGGGTAGATCCACGCATCAATCGTAAACTGGGTCAGATCGAGAGATGAAGGCGCTGGGACAGAGACGTAAGAGCTGCCATCGAAGCTGAATGCCTGACGTACTTCACCCGGCCCGTAAGCTGGAGTTCCGTTGAAAGTTCCATCGTTGCCATCCTTGCTGTCAACAGCATCGCCTTCTCCTTGCCACCAACTGACCATCCCATCCGGCGCCGGCGTGCACGGACATTTTCCAGCGCTTCCCGCAGCGTAGATACTGGCGACTTCAGTGGCCGTCAGCGCGTGCCTGAACACCTCTACTTCGTCGATCTGACCGTTCCAAAAATTATGTTCAGTTCCGCTGAGAAATAATGCCCCCAATTGATGGTTGTTTCCGCCGGATACATCGAGAGCTTGCGAGTTAGTTGCGGTGCCGGCGACGGTACCGTCGATGTATAGCGTCCACTTCGACCCGCTTCTGGTTAAAGCGTAATGGTGCCACTGACCATCGGTAAATTGGCCGGGTGTGCCTAGCTGGATAGAGTCTACGCCGTTGTTGCTGCCATTGCCGTTCCAGAAGACCACCAAGCCAATGCCCTCGTTAAAGTCGAAGTCGAGGTTCTGCTGAAGAGGAACTGGCGCGAAATCAAGGGCATACATTCTCGCGGTTCCCGCTTCTGCTCTCGCCCAGAAATCGAAAGTGAAATCGCCAGTGCCAAAATTCCAGTCGGAGCTGTCAGGTATGGAAACAGAATCATCTGTCCCATCGAAGCTGAACGCTTGTCCTACTTCGCCGGCAGCGAAGGTCGCGTCATTGATTGTTCCATCGTGATTGCCCTGACTATCCTTTGCGTCGCCTTCCGCTTTCCACCAGGCAATCATGCCTGCCGGCGCCGGTGCACAGCAGGTTGAAGTGGAGTTGGAGAAAATCACAGTCAAGCTCTGACTTGGGGGATCGCATGTAACCGTATTAACACCACCCCAATTGTCATTTGTTGGGCCGATCTCCGGGCGAACCATGTAGGATGACGAATCCGTACATAGACAGCCGACGGGTCCTCCGTTCAGCGTTGCAATGAGAGCAGTAGCGTCCGGCGGCATCCCGCTGTTGGCACAACCGATATCAACTTCCCAAGTGACATTGTTGGCGGTCCAAGATCCGCCTGTCGCGTTCTTCATGGCCGTGGCGATTTGCGGAACAATCACTGTGTCGGTCAGAGTGCGGCCGGTCGTATCGAATGTCCCTTTGATAGTAACAGTGTCGTAATTTCCTGGGACGAGGTTCTGCCGAAAGTTGCGCCATTGCTGTGCCAACGCCGGGTCGGTCCCCTGTCGGAACGTGAAGGAACCGCTAAAAACCGCCGCCGTAGTGCATGCGGAATTTGAAATCTTACCGAGTTGCCTCAGTGAATTTTGGTTGGTGGCAGCTTGCTTCGATGACGTCCCCAGCGCAACCAATGCGACAAAAAACGCCGTCGCCAAAATCGCGACGCCAAGAGTTCTGTTCAGTCGAAACCACGAAGACAACAATTTCATAAAGGTTCCTTCTGCTCCGTCGCTGTTGGGCTGATCCGCCTCTGAGAAGATCGACATCTGCCCGGCGCGCTCTCGCGCGTTGGCTGATTTCCGTGCTGGGGAAAGTTAGGCATCGTCAACGCCTGCCGCTTTCAGTGTTGCCCGAATTCGCGCGACCCGGTCAAGCTTTTTCCGATGAAAGGAAGATCCCAACAGGATCTAATTTCCGGCGAACTTAACTCCGGCCTTTTGCACTTCGCGATATGGCAGAAGCCAGATCAGCGATTCATCGTGAAGATCGACAACCTGAATCCGGTTGCCCCACGGATCGCGAAAGTCGCAGCGAAACGGCGGTTCGAGTTTCAGTTTGTATTTTCCAGTCAATTTCTTCCTGACTTCTTCGATCTGTTCTTCGTCGCGTACCATGATTCCGAAATGGCGCATGTTGGCCGTTTGCAGTTTGTCGACTTCGAATATGGCGAGGAATTGGTGCTCGCCGAGTTTGAAGAAGGCATCACCTTCACCGCGGTCGAGTTTTTCAAGATTGAAGACGTCCTGATAAAACGCGACCGCTTTCTCGATGTTGTCGACTTCGATCGCGACATGGTTGCATCCATAAACCTGCACGCTCATTTTTTTAATCGTTCCAAGGCTTTAATCATTTCCGCACTTCTTTCGCGAATCTCTTTGCGGTGCGGGGCCGCAAGTTCCTCGATCAACTTCTCGCCTTTAGCGGTGAGATGAACGTGGCGCCGGCGACGGTCGGTCTCGCCGGCTTCGCGAGTAACGAGTTTTCGTTCCACCAAACGATCGACAATATTGACGGCCGAGTGATGTCTTACCTGGAGCCGCTCGCTCAATTGCGAGATGGTTAGACCGACTGGTGTGGCAAAACTCTTGATCGCGAGCAATGCTTCATATTGTTCGGGATTTAGGACCGCGGTTGAGCGTAGGAAGTCTTTGCTGAAACGCAGGAACTTGCGAAGCAGATAGCGAAAGTCGGCGAGTGCCTGGTAGTCGTCTGGAGGGACGTGGGTCATCTGGGAATCAAATATCGGGTCTCGTCCGGCGACATATCTACCGTCGATATATTGGCATGCTGGCTGCTATCTTTTGCTATATATTATATGAAGACGTTCGGAGCAAAGTCGCACAAAGGGTTCACCTTGGTAGAAATCATGATCGTGGTCGCAATCATCGCATTGCTCGCCGCGATTGCCGTCCCGGGATTCCTCCGGGCGCGCAAACGCTCGCAAGCCAGCCGAATCTTGAACGATCTGCGCATGATCGATTCAGCGTGCGACCAGTACGCGATCGAAACCAACCGGCACACCGGCGACACAGTTGCCGTCACTGATTGGACGAACTACTTGAAGAAGGGTTCGCTCCTCTACAACAGCGGCAACAGCCTACTGGGAACCGCATACGGCCCACAAGCGGTCGATACCATTCCCACGGTGCCCCCAGCGGACTACGCCACATTGTCGGACGTAGCCGGCTTGGGCTTCTGGTCACCTTACGGACCGTAAGGGCGCGTGGCGGCATTCGCGCGAGTTAACGCGAGCCGTGAATAATTCCGCCGATAATGATGCTTCTTGGCGGTACCGATAATTAAAATCGGTACAAACGCCTTGGTGATGATTGCTGCGGGCAGCTGAGCAACGCCAGAAGACAAAACCAAGACTAAGTTCGACATGGCGTGATCAGACCGATTCACGTTCTTCTCAGCAACGCGAATTTTTTCATGTTCGGCTAGAATTTTGCTGTTGATCAGTCACATGGATCGACAAGCAACCATCGAGCAGTTGGAAGAGCTTCTTCCGCTCGCAGCCCACTGGGCGGCGGCACAAAAACAGCGGGTATTGTCCCAGGGCGTGCCGCTTTCAGAAAATGAACTGGCTGACGCCAAAGCGATCGGCGTGCGAAATCCCGAGCGCGTGCGTTTGCTCCGGGTCGAGGCGATTCCCGTGCCGGCGCATCCCATGCTTAAGGCGGCGGCTGCTTCAATTCATTTTCTAACCGCCGCGCCGCGCGGTCTCGCCTTGGATAATGGAATTTTTGTTCGCGCCGACTCCTGGCGCGATCGCGCGCTGATTGCTCATGAACTCGTCCACACCGCACAATTTCAACGACTCGGCGGAATCCTTCCATTTCTCCAGACTTACATTTTCCAATGCGCAACCGTCGGCTATCCGAATGCGCCTTTGGAATTGGAAGCAGCGGCGACCGCGGCGCGAGTCTGTTCCGCCTGACCGGAACGTTCTCAAAACGAAGGGCGCTTCCACGGCTGGTTTGTCGTAATCTTCCTCATCTACAATCTTACTTTGCCGGTATGCAGCTGTTTACTGTTCAAGACCCCCCGGCGCCAGATTGATTCGACAAAATAACGAAACTATCGCCGCGATTTTTTTCGGTGACCGACCATTTCGCCGGCAACACTGCGTGGATCAAGGCGGGTGAGATTTTTTTTCATTCCCGATGTGAGCAGAGAAATGTGCGGGATCTCGCAAAGATGTTCGGCGATAAACCAAACCGGCTCATCGGTTGTCATCCAATTAAGATGGTCGAAGCGGGCGAGGTTCACCGGACGCGAGTAGCGGCGCAGGGTGCGCTCGAAACGCAGATTGAAATAAATATTGAAATAGCTCATCGCCAGCTCGCGGAGAGTGCGATAGACCGGCTCGCGATAACGACAACCGGTAAAGTTGGATTTCGCCACCGCGCCCCAGTGTCCGCGCAGTTTAAAAATCGCGACTACGTGATCCGTGTCTTGCTCCGCTTCCAAATCGAAGATGAGCGGAGGGAAACCGAGAACGCGAAGTGCGGCCGCGGCAAAAATTCCGCCTTCCAGACAAGATGCGGTCCGTTCCTGCAAAACATGTTTCGGCGAACGCGCGGTGTAACCAAGATTATAAGGCAACTCGTCCAACAAACGCTGCACACCGGAAGGCGTTTTTAACGCACGGAACTGGAGCAGTTCGGCGCGGCCTAAACCAAAATCGCGCCCGATGCATGTCGATCTGGTATTGTTCGCCACGGCGAATCGGTCCTTTGCCGGAGCGATCTTGGCGCTACCCCCGAAGATTTACAACCCAACCGGGTGCCGCGCTTCGAAACCACTCGCCGGTACACGCTCAGCCACTTGCCAACCCGGCTGCCATCGGTCGTGCGCTGTCAAATAAGGCGTCGTGTCCAATCGCAGGCCTGCGATGATGGCGTAAGTGTGACCATTGCGTGCATAAACAGTGATCCATTTGCCGCGACCGCGCTCGCCAAAGTTGCGAAACTCGGTGGAACTGATGGGCGATTTTAGCAAGCCAGCTGCGCCGAGGGCATAGGAAACTGTGCCCGAGCAATCGTAACCGCGATCAATAAATGATTTGTGGCCGCCTCCAAAAACGTATGGCTTGCGATGAAGCTGGTTCGCTGCCCAAATGGCCCGCTTCACTGCGAACGGCGCACCCTCCGGAGCAGCTGCCTGACCCAAAAGAAGACGAGCGCGCGTTCCGGGCACCGTTGGACCAGAAGCCGGGAAAGGGTTCGCGTTCGCGGACGATATGATTGCGGCCAAAACCGCCGCGCCGATTAGGATTTTAGGGCTCAGAGGATACACAGACCGTTTCCGAGCGTGTCCTATGCCATAAGAACCCACTTTGCCAAGGAAAAAATCTACTTGGCCGGACTTTCTGAAAGCCTTTCTCGAGGTCTCCTACGATGTTGCTCCGGAATAATTTGTGCTGTATAAATGTCGTCCGTCGGCCGTATTATCCGGCTGACGGCAAAGGGTATGCCCCAACTCGATTTCCGCGAAGCGCTCTCAACCCCTGGCGAAAAATTGTTTTCGTCGCCGGCAACTTTAACGCCGGCCTCTGCCGCCCCGGTCGATAAGAAAACAAGTGTTTTCAGACGCGGCGTCCAGCTCAGTCGATCGACCTGGGCGAATATATTCTTCGTCACGATCGCTTCGGTTGGCGGACTTGCCTGCGCGTTTTACTTTTTTAATGGCGGCGAACTTTTGCGGGCGGCCGCCGCCTGGCCGAGCGAATTTCTTTATCAGCGTCCGCTTTCCACCGAAAAGATCGACATTGGTGCGCAGCTGAATCGGGTCGATCAGTTGGCTAACAATGAAGCCGGATCGACCAAGAGAGACGAAGCCAAAGCTCCTTTGGAAAAAAATGCTGGGCCCTCGGATTTTTCTCAGCCCGCCACCTCGCTTGGCCCGAGCAACCCAACGGTAACAGCGCCGGTCGGCGCCGGTCCAACGCTTCTTCCGACTGTACCTTCCCTTCCGTCTGCGCCTTCTATCCCCGGGGGAGTGGAGGTGCCTTCTGTTCCCGGTACTGACTCATTGTTTCAGTCTCTTTCTCAAACGGCGACATCGATAACGCCGAAGACGACAGCCACTCGAACCGCAAGCACGACGCGCAGCTCGACCCGGCGGAAAGTTTCGAGCACGCAGCAAAAGGTAGTGGGCCAGACCAAGAGCCCGACTTCAGTCGCAAGATCAACAACTCAAAACATTCAGCAAACTTCTAACCAAACCCAGGCGCCTATGAATGCGATTCAGGCACCAAGTCAGATGATGATGAGCGGTGGCTTGGGCGGCGGTGTCGGTGGTGCCATGGGTGGAGTCGGTGGTGGTCTCGGCGGCGGACTAGGCGGCGGACTTGGTGGGCTTGGTGGCGGACTTGGTGGGCTCGGCGGACATCACTAAATTTGCTTCGTCGAACGGCGGTCGATGATATAATTTCAGCACGATGCGCGGCACCGCGCTTCTTCTTGGATTTGTCGCCCTAACTTTGTTCGCGCGGGAGCCGAACAAAGATCCTGACTCGTTCGACATCGAACCGCCTCTGCTGATTCCGAATCGCGAGGACGAGCAGCTGTCCACTGCGAAAGCCGCTCCCTCTCCGACGCGCGATGTCGATCTGGCAAAGCTCGAAAGAGAATTCGAGCGGGCCAAGAGAAACGCTGTCAGCGCAGAACGGTTTTGCAAAATCGGTGCGCTCTCGAAACTGGAAGCCGAGCAGCGGGTTCTACGCTGCGTTCATCTCGAATTTGATCTCGCTAATGCTCGGTTGACCTGCGCGAAGGAAGAAATGTTGGAAAAAGAAAAACAGCTGACCGCGGGGGAAATCGCAAAACCGGACACGGCGCAAACGGAAACTCGCCTGGCGCTCGCGATCGAAGCGGCGCACGCCGCGACCGCCAAACGCGAGCAAACTGAGATCGATGCGGCCGAAGCCAATGTCCACCGGCAAGAGAAACTCCTCGCCCTCGGCAGCGCGCGAAAATCAGACGTCGAGCGTGCGATTCAAAAATTGGCGGAGCTCAAGGCGCCAAAGAATTAAAAATTAGTATCCCGCCGCCTGGCCGTCTTTACGCGACTCGCTTGCGCCGACGTAAACGCGCTGGCCATCGTGCATCTCAACTTTGATCGCTTGATAGCCGCCGTAACCCCCGACATCGACACGCACATCGTGTCCGCGTTTCTTCAATTCGCGCTGCGTTTCAGCGGGAATGCCGGATTCGAGATTCACGTAACCCCCGTTTTCCATTCTTTCGCCGGTCGGTTCGTTGTCGCCTTCATGTTGCCAGCGCGACGCGTCGCCCGCTTCCTGCACGTTCAATCCGAAATCGATCTGGTTCGTTAGCACTTGTGCATGACCTTGCGGTTGCATCCCGCCGCCCATTACGCCAAACGCTTCCCACGGTTTGCCATCTTTCATTACGAACCCCGGAATGATGGTGTGAAACGGGCGCTTCCCTGGCGCGTAAACGTTCGCGTGTCCCGGTTCCATCGAAAACAATTCGCCGCGATCCTGAAACATAAACCCCAGTCCCGGCACCACGATGCCGCTGCCCATGCCGCGATAGTTGCTTTGAATCAGCGAAACCATGTTTCCTTCGTCATCGGCCGCGCACATGTAAATCGTGTCGCCGTTGTCGATCTTGCCGGCGGCAACAATCTTCGCGGCGCGATTCGGATCAATCAGTTTGCGACGTTCGACCGCATATTCCTTCGAAATCAATTTCGCTAGGGGAATTTTGGCAAACGCGGGATCAGCGTAGTACTTCGCGCGATCCGCCCACGCGATTTTCTTCGCTTCAATCATCGTGTGCAGGGTCTCGGGCGAATTGTGTCCCATCGCACGCAGATCGAATCCTTCCAGAATATTCAGGATTTGCAGCGTCGCGATCCCTTGTCCGTTGGGCGGCAATTCGAAAACCTCGTAGCCCCGATAGTTCGTCGAAACGGGATCAACCCACGTGCTAGTATGCTTCTCGAAGTCCGCTTTGCGTAGAAAACCGCCGTTCTGTTGCATGAAGCTGTCGATCTTGTCCGCGATCTCGCCTTTGTAAAAAGCGTCGCGCCCTTTCTCGCCAATTAATCGCAACGTTTTTGCGAGCGCCGGATTTTTAAAAATATCCCCCTTGGCAGGCGTCCGGCCCTGACCATCGAGCGTATAAGTCTCGAGAAATGCTCCCGGCAATCCCTTGTAAAGCCGCGGCCCGAACGCCCAGTAATAGGCAATCAATTCCGTAACCGGAAAACCTTCTTCCGCATAATGAATCGCCGGCGCGAGATCATCGGCGAGTTTCAATTTGCCGAACTTTTTGTGCAGCTCGGCCCACGCATCCACGGTTCCCGGCACGCTGATCGGCAACATCCCCTGCGGCGGAATCGTTTTGCGGTTCAGTTTGTCGAGCTCAGCCTTCATTTGCTCGAAGCTCAAACCGAGTGGCGAGCGTCCGCTCCCGTTGATTCCGTAAAGTTTGTTTTCTTTTGCGCTGTAAACGATCGCGAACAAATCCCCCCCAACTCCATTCGAAACCGGCTCCATCAAACCGAGCGTCGCATTCGCGGCGATCGCCGCATCCACTGCGCTGCCGCCCTTCTTCAAAATGTCGATCCCAACTTGAGTCGCGGCCGGCACGCTCGTGCAAACCATCCCGTGTCTCGCCAGAACTTCCGACCGTGTTGCGAAATTTTTCCCAGTGATCCGATCGATTTGGGCAGATGCAAAATCGACAACGAGCAAAAGAGCAACGACAAATCGGATCGCTTTCATAAGGGAAAGACTACTACGATTGAGCAACTCTGATTCAAGGAATCGTAACCATTCTGCGTCCAATCACATACTACATGCTTCTCCGCGCTCTGATTCTAATTCTGTGCATAGGTGTTGTCGCTCCGGCGAGCGACGGGGCCGAACAGACACTTGGCCAGGCGCTCAAGAAAATCTTCGCGACACCGACGCCGACGCCGCGCCGAAAAAAGAAAACTGTCAGCGCGACGAAAGGGAAATCGCCGACGCCAACACCAACTCCGTTGCCAAAGAAAAAGCATTCGCCGCCACCAAAGGAAGAGGAATCGCCAACGCCGTCGCCGACTTCTTCCCCGAAAAAGAAACGAACTCCGACAGTGGAACAGGAGACTCCCACGCCGACTCCGAAGAAGAAAAAGATCTCGCCGACGCCTGCACCCACCGCTTCAGCGCATCACAAGAAGAAGGGATCGCCCACTCCGGAGCCATTTGAAACGCCGGAAGGATCGATATCTCCAGCCCCAAGCCCACCGGAATCAGCTCCGCCTCCGCCTCCGCCATCGCCATCGCCAAAACGCGGTGCTCCGAACGCGACTTTGCTGCCGAATCAGATCAAAGGTTTCGAAAACTATCCGCTCAAGGTGCAGAAGCTCCTGACTTCGGCGCTCGAACTGACCACGCGCAATCTCGATTATAAATATGGCTCGGCCGACCCGGCCGACGGCGGAATGGATTGCTCGGGTTTTGTTTATTATGTGCTCAAACAAAATGACGTCGCTGAAGTGCCGCGCGATTCGAGCCAGCAATATGTCTGGCTCCGCCGAGGTCGGCAGTTTGAATCGGTCCTGAGTCAAAAGGAGGACTCTTTCGAATTGGAAGACTTGAAGCCCGGCGATTTGCTTTTCTGGACCGGAACCTACGCGATAGAGCGCGACCCGCCGATCACCCACGCCATGATTTATCTTGGCCGCGAAAAGAAGACTGGACGACGTGTCATGGTGGGCGCGAGTGACGGCCGCGTTTATCAAGGGGAATCGCGCTACGGTGTGAGCGTGTTCGATTTCAACATTCCGCGCCGGGACAAAAACGGCGATGGCAAATTGCAGCCGAGCTTTGTGGGCTACGGCCATATACCAGGGCTGCACGATTAGTGAGCGCAGTTCCTGATAAATTTAGATCGACAATCAGCGCGAAATTCCGCAAGCCAAGTCGAGGGTTCTTGAGGGTTAGTAATCACTAACAGCCTGAAAAACTTATGAACTGGAAAAAATTCTTAATCGCATTCGTCGTAACGTTCGTTTTCGTGTTCTTCTTCGGATTTGTCTGGCACGGCATTCTCATGAAGTCGGCCTACATGGAAATCCAAAGCCACTATCGCGCTCACGACGACATGATTTGGCCTTCGCTCATTCTCGGCCACGTCGTGATGGCGTTCTTTCTGACGATGCTTTACGCCCGTCATGGCGGCGGCAGTATCAGCTCAGGCATATGCGTCGGCATTCTCGTTGGGCTGATTTTGGTTGGGCTGCATTTCGTCCGGTTTGCGGTCGAACCGCTGACGCCGAAGATCCTCCTGATGGGCGGCATCGGTGATGTGCTCGAGTTCGCCCTTGCCGGTGCACTGATCGGCGCGATTTACAAACCAAGCGTTTCAAGCGGCCCTTAGGCACCGGCGCAAGATCGACATCGTTCCTCAACTGCGGGAATTGTTAGCGACGCGGTTGAGCGCTGCTGTATCATCGGCCTGCTTTGCCCATGGCTGACCACGGGCCAACCCCGGCGGGAGATTGAGGTCAATCGCCCCTGCCTTTAGTTTGTCGCGCATGGCTTCAGACAAGACTCCGGCTAAACTTGGCTACCGCATGCCGGCGGAATGGGAACCGCACGCCGCGACCTGGTTGTCCTGGCCACGGCGCGAAGGGATCAGTTTTCCCGATTCCTTCGATCGCGTATTACCGGCGTTGCGCGAAATGGTCGCGGCACTGGTTGGTAATGGCCAGTCCGGCTCGGACTCCGAACCGGTCTGTATTAACGTCATCAACGGCGCACACGAAGCTGAAGCGCGCGCAGTTCTCGATTCGCTCCCGCACCAGGAGTTCATCACCTATTACGAAATCCCAACGAACGAGCCGTGGTGTCGCGATCACGGCCCGATTTTCCTGACCCGCGATGCCGATCCAAAACTCGCGATCGTCGATTGGGATTACAACGCCTGGGGAAATAAATATCCGCCGTTCGATCTCGATGAAGTTGTGCCGACGCGCGTCGCCGCAATCCTGAATGTCCCGGTTTTTAACCCGGAAATGATTTTGGAAGGCGGCTCGGTCGAAGTGAACGGCGCGGGCACCCTCCTCACTAGCCAATCGTGTCTCCTAAACAAAAATCGGAATCCAAATTTGGATCGAGGCGAAATCGAACAGCGGCTCCGCGATTTTCTTGGCGTCCACGAAATTCTCTGGCTGGGCGACGGCATCGAAGGCGACGACACCGACGGTCACATCGACGATCTCGCGCGTTTCGTTTCGGAAACAAAAGTCGTAACCGTCGTCGAAGAAGATTCCAATGACGCAAATTACAAACCGCTTCAGGAAAATCTTGCGCGTCTCCGAGAAATGAAAATCGGCGGGTGCAAGATCGACATTGTCACTTTGCCGATGCCTAAAAAAATGGTTCGCGAAGATCTGCGCTTGCCCGCGAGCTACGCCAATTTCTACATCGCGAACAGTTGCGTGCTCGTTCCGACATTCGCCGATCCCGCCGACGAACTCGCGTTGTCAATCTTGCGCGATTGTTTTCCCAAACGTCGCGTCATCGGAATCGATTGCCGCGAATTAATCTGGGGTCTTGGCACGTTTCACTGCCTGACCCAACAACAACCGGCAGTTTAGTCCGCTTCCGGCCCTGGCTTGTAGCCGCTGTTTAGGATCGCGTCGTGAAGATCGGGCGCGTGCGTTTTGCGCGCGTCGAATTTCACAATCACTTTTTCGTCCTCCAGATCCACCGTTACATCTTGGACGCCGGGTACCCTCATTAACACGGGTCGCAGTTTTCGGACGCATTCGTCGCAATCCTCGCCCTCGGTCGCGATTTCGATTGTCTCGACTATCGCGTGATCTGCGTGCTCGGAATTGAACGGGTCGCTCGGCTCGCGATCATCAGGGCGTGCAGGGTCCATCACTTATTGAACGCGATTCGATTGCGCATCGGACGTTCTTAATTCGCGGCCACTGGCTTGTCGGCAGGCGGTTCGGGAATTCTGAAATGGAGTTGGTCGCTCAAATAACGCTGGAGATATCGCAGCGGATGCGTGCGGTCGGTTGTGGCGGCGCCGACATAAGCCGCGAGGAAAGGAATAGAAGCGGGCCGGGCACGAATGGCGTCAAGCAACTGCGCGCGGTGTTCGACGTTGGCCAGTTCGGCAAAAATATTGGCGAGGCGCGTTTCAGCGCTGCCGACCAAATCGAGTTTCGTTTTGTCCGAAATTTGCGCGAACGTCAGGCCGAGCGCCTTGTCCCATTGACCCGCGCGCCAGAAAATGGCGGCGCGCATGTCGCGGACGTCGGCGGCGTAGCGTCCATTTGGAAATTCGCGATCGTAATCGTCGAGTGCTTGCGTCACGTGCTTCGGATCGAACGGTTCCTTGCGGTAGGTTTTTTGAACAACCTCCTCGGACTCGCCCGACTCAACGCAAAGGACGCGCGGACAGGATAGCGAATAAACGGCCCGCGCGAGGACGAACATGGCCGCTTCGCGTTTATGGCTGTGCGGATACTTCGCAAGAAATTCGCGCGTCATCTTTTCGATCGTCGGAAAATCGCGCGAATGATAGGTAGTGCCGTCCGGTTCTTTGCTGCTGGGAATATTTGATGTCACGTCGATTCGTCGGCCGGCGATCAGGCCAATGCGGCAGAAATCGAGATAATCGTGAAATGAACTCAGCTCCGGATTTTTTTCGGCAGCGTCTATCTCTGCTTCCACCGCATCGTCGCTGTCTGTCCCGGAAATTCCGGGATCGACAGGCGTTTCCGGCCAATGCGTGCGATGCAAAAGATCGAGGCGAAGATTGACATAGGCGACGCGGGCAGCCTCGGACGGCGGGTTGGGCTCGGTGAGAAATTGCACGAGATCGTCCAGACAATTAGCGGCGGTCGCATCTTCATCTGTTGAAATGAGCTTGTGGACCAACTGGGCAAGATCCTTGACCTCGCCGGGATTCGGGTTGCCGCGCAAAGCCGTCACTCTTTTCGCGATCTCGCTCCAGGCGCGATAAGTTTCTTCTTCAGTCGGCGCATTTCCACGGGTCAGGGTGTCGAAAGCATGGTTGTCCGAGAACGGATAACCAAAAGGTGCGGCATCATCCTGGCAAGCCGCGGACGGTGTCCAGTCCGACTCCGTGGTTGATGTGATTTCCGCATCCTGTTTAGCAACCGGCGGCACGCTCCAATAGGCGGCAAGCCGTTGCGCCTCCGGTGAATTTGGCGATTCGGCGCGCAGTTTGTCGTAAATCTCTCGCGAAACGGCTTCGAGTTTAATTTCACGGGCGCGCTGTTCGCTGTACAAAGAAACGCGCGCCACTTGAGGCAACGCTTCCAACACCTTCAATCGCGCTTTTGCCGAAAGTGGAGTCCCGGGAACGAGACGGGCTGCTCGCAACCACCAGCGCGAGGCGTGATGAAGTTCATCGCGGTCGTCCAGCTGATCTTCCACATTAGCCAGACCCAAAGTGTGACCGTTATTGCGTCGCAGCAGGCCGGGGAAAAATGAGCCGCTGTGGGTATCGGTATCGAGCGGAGCGCGCAACAACAAGCCGCGTGCTTCGGCCCAGGTATCTCCGAGTTTCAGCATTCGCTCCGCTTTTTCCGGCGGCGTCCCGCTGTTGTCGTTGGTTAATTGCTCCAGGCGGTTGATGAAATCCTGGTGCTTTTGATCGACAACGTACTTTTTCGCTTCGCCAAAATTTTCTGCTGCGAGATAACGTTCGGCCAGAATCGCGCGCACTTTCTTTTTCCCATCGTCGTCCAGATTTTTGTCGTCCGGCGTCGAAAGCAGTTCCGATAACGGCGCGAAATTCAGCAGCGTGTCGATGAATTGGTTGATCTCGTCTTCATCGGCGCCGGAAATGTTGTCATAAACCGCGCTGTCGCGTGCGTTCCATTCCACTTCGCCGGCCGGATAACCGTTGCTATCCGGCATGTAACGCGCTGAGAGCGAAGCATTGTAAAGCCGGCCGAATCCAGTCGCGCCGCCTTCCGAGTTTTTCTCATCGCCACTTTTTTCTTCGTCTTTCGAATTGGACTCTTCCTCGTCGTCAGCGTCTTGTTTCTTGTCCTTAGTTGACGTCGTTTCTTTTTGAGAACCCTTAGCCAATAAATCGCGCAACGCGGCGATGGCTTCGCCTGCTTGATGATTGTCCTGAAGCGCGAGCGCGAGTCTGATTTTCACGCCCGGCGCCATCCGCGATTTCGGAAACGTGGTGAGGAACGTTTGCAACACCTCGATCGCCTCGCGTGTTTTGTTCGCGCGCTGCAAGGCGATCGCGCGCGCGAACATCAAATCGTCGCTTTGCTTTAATTGGTCCTGCGAGATTTGTGACAGCTGCAACGCCTGGGCGTGATTTCCGCTGGCACTGGCCGCCTGCACCAGCATGGCGAGATAACGCGGATGCCAATCGCTCGATTTATAAGTGTCCTGCTGTTTCGCGACCGCTGCAGCGATGCGCGGCAAAATAGTGCGGCGCCATTTGCGGACCTCCGCCGGATTGTCCCATTTCCCATCGTAGTTGTCCGCCTCCGGCGCGGACAGGACCAGATAAGTGAAGGCCATCGCGATCTGCGGATGCCGTGCGATCAGCGCGAAGGCGGCATCGCCGCCGGGTTTTGGAGCAAGATGGGCGAGCGTTTTCTCCGTATTGTAGATGGCGCTCATCAGCGTTTCCGGGTGGCCGGGCGATTCCGCTTGAGCAATGTAGTAATCGAGCGCCTTGAGATAATCTCCCGAATCGAACGCCAGGGCGCCCAACCATCCGAGCGCGTCGGCGTCGAATCGACCGCGCGGATATTTTTTGCGAAGAGCCTCGAATTTTGCGACCGCCGTTTTGCGCGCTTTGATCAGTTCCGGGTCCTTCGCCGATTCCTCGCTCGAGTCATTCGACATGTTGCGAGTGGCGGAAAATGCGCAGCGCGCGCTCATGAACATGGCAATTTCCGCGCGCGGACTTTTTGGAAATTCCTTGATCACGCGGTCGAACCACGTCTGACAATCCGTTCGGTCGCCGCTGCTGAATCGTGTCGCCCCGCACAAATAAAGCCAGTTGGCTTTGATCGGACCGGTGGCCGATTCCGCCCGTTTATCGAGATCGTCTCCGAGAAGATGTCGATCCAATCGTTCCAGAATGTATTCGCGCGCCGCGGCGGGATTTGCCCCCGATTCCGCAACCGCATCACGAACGTCGTGAGCGATGTTACAAGAATCGCTTCCCGGGGTGTACGACGCCCGCGCTTGTGCGATCAGATCGTCCGCAGCTTTGAGCAACTGCGGCAGCGGTTCTTTCCCGAGTCGATCCGCCAGTTCACGCGCTTTGCTCGAATCCCATGATTCGGCCGGTCGGCGGATTGTCGATGTTTCCAAAAAAATTTCGCCGAGCGATTTGCCCGGCAAGATATCGAGCGTGTCCGACAATGCGGCCGGATATTCGTAAGAATCTCCGCCAGTCGCGTAGCACGGAGTTGCGACGAGAAAACAAATACCGACAATCATCGCCAGTTTCATTCGAGAGATTTCCATGATGGACCTCCTTCGCCGTTTAGAATTCGGTAACGAGCCTGACGAAAATCGGCGCCAGGCGCGAGCTGAATTAATCCGGTCGTCAGTTTTTCGCCTGCTCGTAGTTGGGCGAATTTGAACTGCAAACGTGTGGCAAACGGGAGGGCCGCGGGCTTGTTGCCGGCGTAGGCGCTCACCCTTACGAAGTCGCCCGGTTGGGCTTCGCGAAAAATCGGAGCGGGATTTTCAATTTCCAGATTGTAGCCGCCACCTTCGGCCGCATTTGCCGCAAAGCGCGGCTCGAGGTCGCCGTCACCCAAATTCGATAACTCAAATGCTTCGGCCGAATCGGATTTTTTGAGAATCAGCCGCGAGCGTCCTTCCAAATGTCCGAGTTGATGTAACGACCATCCGCTGGAAGCGCTTGAATCCGGCAACCGAAAAATGACCGCGCTCTGCGCCCCAGCGCGGGCCGCGGCCGCGATCGCATCTCGCAAAACAGCGCGGTCAACTTCGCGGACGATGACTTCCTCATTTGGGCCGATCGGTGTGTTCGCGATCGATGTCGATCTTGCCGCGCGCAAAATGAAACTGCCCCATTGTCCGCCACTCGCGGTGATGAGGTTCCGATTGAAGGAAAGCTCGTCCCAGTTCCAATTACGGATTTGTCCGCGCAATTTTTCATTCGCATCGTAAACGCTCAGCCGCGCGAAAGTGGGAAAACCGGCACGCCACGCACCGGCACATTTGCTCCAATCCCCGATCAGCTTCGATACTTTTTCCGGCGCGATTAACGGCAGCGGCGCGTGATCCTTCAGAACGGGTTCGGCTTCGTAGTCGTAAAGCATCGGCAGCAGCTCATCGACGCTCGCCGTCAGAATTTGGAGGTAATCGCTCCGGCTCCAGTGCGGCAAAGCGGTAATGGTCAGCTTTGGGACTGATTCGTGGATGCGTTTTAGAACTGCGGCGTAGTCGCCCACCAACCGATCGGGCGCATCGTAGTCCAGTTGCAGCTCATGCTGTTTTCCGCTGGCCGCCTTCAACTGTGCGACGAGTGTTGGATTCGAAGCGTCTGAGAATGGCTCCTTTTCATGCGAAACCAGACGAACCACCGGCACGAAACGGAGTCCGCTGGCATTGGAAGCGGGGAAATTGAATCGCGCTTTCCAACGCCAAGTCTCTCTCACGTTCTCCAATTCCCCGATTTGCCAATAAATCGTATCGACATGTTGGACGGCTAGCTCGGCCAGTTCCCGTTCGTCGAGCGGTTCATCGCGTTGCCAAACCCAATAGCGAGTATCAAAACCGAACGAAGAGGTGGCGATTGCGCTCGAGACCACCACCGTGATCAGAATCTGTCGCAAGCGAACAGCGTTATGGGCGAAGCGCGGTTTCACGCGCGACAGATTGCAGCACGCGCCAGACGTTTTCGGCGAGAATTTTTTGACCGGCGGCATTCGGATGGACGTGGTCCGGCTGATTCAATAGCGGATCGCCGGCAACGCCCTCGAGCAAATAGAGAATCAGCGCGGCGTTATTCTTCGCGGCCAAGTCAGCATAGATCTGTCCGAATGCGGAAACGTAAGCATCGTCGGCGTAATTGGGCAGCTGCATTCCCGCAATGATGACGCGCGCGTTCGGATACCGCGCTTTCACCATGTCGATGATCGCTTGGAGATTATTTCGAATTTCGGAGATCGACACGCCACGAAACGCGTCGTTGATGCCGAGCTCGACGATGAAGATGTCGATCTTGCGTTTGAGATGCGCGGGAAGCCGTTGCAAGCCGCCTTCAGTCGTTCCGCCGCTTTGACTCGCGTTCGTGATTTCGAAATTGGTCAAACCGGTCTCGCGCAATTTTTCGCTTAACAACGCCGGATAAGCCTGGTTCGGGCTCATGCCGAATCCTGCCGACAAGCTATCGCCGAGAACGAGGATCCGTTTCATTTGGCCGGCGGACATCGATTGCGCGAACAAGGTCAATAACATCACCAAGAGCCAAGCGAGAGCGCGACTCATTCCGAAAACGTCCAACGCTCAACGCCTAACGTCCAATCTCAAACTCAGAGTCCCAATTCGACATTCAGCGTTGGGAGTTGGACGTTCGGCGTTTTCCGCGTAACCGTGTAACCCTTCAACCCTTAACTTTTATTTATGGCTAATTACGGAATCAACGGCTTCGGACGCATCGGTCGCAATGTCTTGCGCGCGATGACGCAGAAACAAGTCGAGCGGGTTCGCGCAATCAACGATCTCACCGACACCAAGACCCTGGCGCATCTTCTCAAATGGGATTCGGTCCACGGCAAATTCGACGGCGAAATTGGCTTCGACGAGGAAAACATCATCGTTCGCGCTCATAAAATTAAGATCTTCAAAGAGCGCGACCCTGGAAATCTCCCGTGGAAAAAGTTGGATGTCGATGTGGTCTTGGAATCGACCGGCTTTTTCACCGCGCGAGATAAGGCCGAGCTGCATATTACCAAGGCCGGAGCAAAGCGGGTGTTGATCAGCGCCCCGGCGAAAAATCCCGACGCGACGCTTTGCATCGGGATCAACGACAGCGTTTACGACCCAGCCAAGCACACGATCGTTTCCAACGCGAGCTGCACAACCAATTGCCTCGCGCCTCTGGCGAAAGTGTTGAACGACAAGTTCGGGATCGCGCACGGATTCATGAGCACGATCCACAGCTACACCAACGACCAGCGGATTCTCGATTTTCCTCATGAAGACTTGCGGCGCGCACGGGCGGCGGCGATCAGCATCATTCCTACGAGCACCGGCGCAGCCAAAGCGATCGGCGAAGTGATTCCTGATTTGAAAGGAAAACTGAACGGTGGCGCGTTTCGAATTCCGACGCCGGACGGTTCTATCACCGATTTCAGCGCAGTCCTGGAAAAGGATGCGACGGTTGACGCTGTCAACGCCGCATTCAAAGAAGCCGCGTCCGACAAAAGTTACAAAGGCGTGCTCGAATACAGCGACGAACCGCTTGTGTCCCATGACATCATCGGCAATCCGCACTCGTGCATCTTCGACAGCAAACTGACCATCATGCTCGGCAACCGCTTCGTGAAAGTGGTCGGCTGGTACGACAACGAGTGGGGCTACAGCAATCGCTGCGTCGAAATGATCGAGATGCTCGGGAAATAATGGCCAAACTTTCGGTCCGAGATGTCGATGTTCGGGGGAAGCGTGTTTTGACTCGCGTCGATTTCAATGTGCCGATCAAAGAGAACGGTGACGAAATTGAAATCACCGACGACACCCGGATCCGGGAAGCATTGCCGACGATCAATTATCTGCGCGAGCAAAAGGCCAAGACGATTTTGATGTCGCACTTCGGCCGGCCGAAGGGAAAACGCGTTCCGAAATACACACTCCGATCAGTGGGCGATCATTTGCACACGCTGATCAATCAGCCTGTCATCTTCAGTCACGACACGATCGGTGAAGTGCCGGAAAAAATTATCGCCGCAATGCAGGAGGGCGACGTTGCGCTTCTGCAAAATCTGCGCTTTCAGCCTGAGGAGGAAGCGAACGACCCCAAATTCGCGCAAGCGCTGGCGAAATTCGGCGAGGTCTACGTCAACGACGCGTTCGGAGCGGCGCATCGCGCGCATGCGTCAACTGTCGGCGTGACGAAGTTTATCGAGAAATGCGCGATGGGTTTTTTGATGGAGAAGGAGCTGAAGTATTTGCACGAAGAGCTGGATAGTCCGGTCAAGCCGTTCGTCGTAATCATGGGCGGCGCGAAGGTATCCGATAAGATCGGCGTCCTCAAAGCGCTGATGAAAAAGGCCGACACGATCCTGATCGGGGGCGCGATGGCGAATACGTTTTTCAAAGCTGAGGGGATTCCGATTGGCGCGAGTCGCGTCGAAGCGGACAAAACGGACCTCGCAATCGAACTTCTCGATCTGGCAAAGGAACGTGCGGTTAAATTTCTTCTGCCGATCGATGTTATCGAAGCGCAGGAAATCAAGCCGGGCGCGCCGGCTCGGAACACAAGCCGCTTGTCGCGCGAGCACGGAATTACTGCCGGCTGGCAGGCGGTCGATATTGGGAACGCGACGATTGCCTTGTTTCAGGAGGAGATCGCCAAGGCAAAGACCATTTTGTGGAATGGGCCGGTCGGGATTTTTGAAATTCCAGATTTTGCCGAGGGCACAATCGCAATTGCAGAAGCGTTGGCGAAATCAAACGCGACAACAATCATCGGCGGTGGCGACTCGGTCACGGCCGTGAAACAAGCCGGGCTGGCCGGCAAAATGACTTTCATTTCGACTGGCGGCGGAGCGTCGTTGGAATTGCTGGAAGGCAAAGAACTCCCAGGAGTCGCCGCGTTAACGGACAAAGCTTAGACAGAATCAACAAAATGATCAGAATGGATTCTTGGTTGAAACCCATTTTGTAGATTCTGTTCATTCTGTCAGAAGAGTTTATGAGAAAGAAAATCGTCGCGGCGAATTGGAAGATGAACATGACGCAGGCGGAGTCGGCGCGCTTCGTTCAATCGTTGTTGCTCGACCTCGGGGACATCACCGATGTCGAAGTTGTGATCCTGCCGCCATTTACGGCGATCGCGAAGGTGATGGAAGCACTCGGCGCTTCGCAGAGCATTAAAGTGGGTGCACAAAACATGCATTGGGGACCGAACGGTCCGTTTACCGGCGAGATCAGCGCGGCGCTGCTGCGCGATTTACTCGTCCGTTACGTGGTCCTGGGTCACAGCGAACGGCGCACCTTATTTGGCGAGACCGACGAAATCGTGAATCGTAAAGTGCGCGCCGCGCACGACGCCACGTTGCGGCCGATCGTTTGCGTTGGCGAAACTCTGGAGCAACGCGACAAGGGCAATGTCGAAAAGATATTATCGATCCAACTCCGTGGGAGTTTGAAAGACCTCAACGAAAAAGAACTTCAGGAAACAGTGCTCGCTTATGAGCCGGTTTGGGCGATCGGCACCGGCCGGAACGCCACACCCGAACAGGCGCAGGAAGCACACGCGTTCATTCGTCACACCCTTCGCGACATGTCTGACGAAGCGACGGCGGACCGTATTCGGATTCAGTACGGCGGAAGTGTGAAACCGGAGAATGCCCGCGATTTGATGGCTCAACCGGACATTGACGGCGCGCTCGTCGGCGGGGCGAGCCTCGATCCGCGCAGCTTTGCCCAAATCGTCAAAGCCGCGCGCGAACAATAACTACCGTTTAATCTCGAGGTAGGTCCGGGCCTGAACCTTGTTCTTCCCGGGCTGCAATTCTTCCACGCGCATTTGCTTTAAGAACCAGCGATTGTCGATCTTTTGTGCGGAAATGACTTCGAAGCGCTTCGCGAGTTTTCCATTCCAATCGTAGCCTTCCATTCGCATGAGCGCACCGCTCGCTTTATCGACCCAAAGAAGGACGTTCCAGTACTGCGAATCTCGAGCAGGTGCGACTACTTGCAGTTTCCAGCAGCTGCGCGTGCGCACCGTTTCATCGCCAAGCACACGAGCATTCGGCCAATAGAGAAATTTCAGAGCCAGGTCTTCATAGGTCACGACCGTGCCGCGGATCTTTTCGCTCAATTTCTCAGGCGCAAATGTTTCCGCACCGGCATCGGTCACAAGATCGAGGCGCGATCCGTTTTCGCCGAGGCGCAATTGCAAGACTTCGTCTGGATCGACGAATGAGTAGCGAATAAGCGGCCCGGTTTGAGTGAGGTGAAATGGAATTACCTTTTCGTCCTCGCGCAGCTGGCCATCGAGATCGATCTGCTGGCGCGACTCGAGCATGCGGACCGAATCCAGGATTTCCCTCGCGGAAGGAGGCGGGGCGGCTGATGTCGACAGAACCCCGGCAAAGCAAATAACGAATGTCGAATGTCGAAATCCGAACGACCAAGAATTCGCCCGACGGATTTTCGTCATTTGAGCATTCGGGCTTGTTTCGTCATTCGTCATTCGTGCTTCGACATTTGACGCATTTGTTTGTTAGACGGGTAAAGGCTACAGCTTAAAACCGCCGCTTCATGGATCAAAGTTTGTTTCATCTTATCAACGAGCGATGGACGAGCCCGGCGCTAGATTTGTTCATGGCCGCGGTGAGCGACGCCGACGTCTGGAAGCCGTTACTTATAATAATTGTCTTCGCTGCACTCGTCTTTGGCGGATTCAGGGCACGGGCCTGCATTTGTTGTTTATTGATCGCGATCGCGATCGCGGAGCCGATCACGAACACATTGAAGTCGACGATCAATCGCCAACGTCCTAAGCAGGTAGCATCGGTCCGGATGGTGCGACTGGAGAAAGGACGGCCCGAGTTTATGTCGATCTTCAAAAAACCGGTTGTGCGCCGTTCCGACGAGTCCGATCGAAAGCGAAGCGATGCTTCTTTTCCGTCGGGCCACATGACTAACAACACGATCGCGGCAATCTGTTTGACTCTGTTTTACCGTCGCGGCTGGCTCTACTGGGTTTTCGCCGCGCTGGTCGGCTATTCGCGAATCTATTTGGGCGCGCACTGGCCGAGCGACGTCATCGGCACGGTGTTCCTGGCGGCGGCCGAAACATTTTTTGCTTTGGCGGCGCTGGAATTGATCTGGCGCTGGATCGCCAAGAGATGGGCCCCGCAAGTTTTTGCGCGGCATCCGAGTTTGGTAGTTAATCCGGCTGAATGAGCAAAACACGAGCGGTTTGGTTCTTCATCGCTGCGCTGACGCTGATTCGATTGTCGATGTTGGGATCGACCGATCTCGAATTCGACGAGGCGCATTACTGGATGTGGTCGGAGCGATTGGCGCCGGGTTATTTTAGCAAAGGCCCGGGGATCGCGTTCGCGATTCGCGCGAGCGCCGCGATCTTCGGCGCGACTGAGTTCGGGGTGCGTTTTTGGAGCCCGATTCTCGCCGCCGGCGCAAGTTTTTTCCTTTTCTATTTCGGGCGGCGCTTATTTAGCGAAAACGTCGGTCTCTGGACCGTGATTGCGTTCAATGTCACGCCCATCTTTAACGTCGGTGCGTTTGTCATGACGACCGACGCGTTGTCGATCTTTCTTTGGATGGCGGCAATGTTCACGTTCTGGCTCGCGGTTGAAAAGAGCCCGCAGTTTTCATTTTACTGGCCGTTGACTGGATTGCTTATCGGTTTTGGGTTCCTGAGCCGGTACACAAATGCGTTCGAAGTACTGTGCGTTCTCCTTGTGCTCGCTTTTGCGCCCCGGCTCCGTCAGGAATTCAAGCGGCCGGGTTTGTATTGGCTGCTTGGATGTTTTGTTATCTGCACGATTCCACCGATCATTTGGAACGCGCAGCACGCCTGGATCACAGTGCTCCATTTGCGCACGCGCGGCAGCCTGACAGACGATGTTGGCTTTCGACCGCTCGAGCCGCTCAAATTTTTTGGTGAACATTTCCTTTTTTACTCGCCGCTGCTTTTCGCCGCTCTCGCCTGGGGCGTGATCGGCAGCTGGCGCCGGGTAAATCAGCAATTCAAAGTTCTGTTCCTATTTTGGTTTGGATTGCCGGTGTTCGCGTTTTACTTCCTGCTCTCAATAAACCACGTCGCGACGCCAAACTGGGACGCAGTGTCATTCCTTGGCTTCGGATTACTCGCGGTTCATTACTGGCATGAACGGATTGAAAGACGCGGAGTGAAATCGTTCGCTCTCACGGCCATTCTTCTCGGTTTTGTGATTAGCCTCTTCGCACTCGATTCCGATTTGCTGCGAAGCGCGGGAATCCGATTCTGGCGAAGCGATCCGGCCGATCGGCTCCGCGGTTGGAAATCGATGACCGCTGAAGTGGAACGAATTCGCAACGATCTGGAAGCGAAACTGGGGGAGAAATTATTTTTGATTGCGGACGAGCGCCATCGCGCTTCGGAGATTTCGTTTTATTTACGCGACAAGCGCGTCGAAGGTCCGGGGCATCCGCCGGTCTACCTGGTTGAATCTCAGGATCTGATTAATCAATTTTCCTTCTGGCCGCGCTACGACCAATTTGTCGAGGAGCCGGCCAGGCCAGGCCAATCGCGGGATGAGACGTTTACCGAACAGAAAGGCGTTAACCTTTTTGTGGGACGGAGCGCACTCCTCATTCGTAATTATGCCAAGAACCCGCCGCACAACATTCGCGCCGCGTTTGAATCGACCGAACTCGTCGGCACGATCGAACTGAAGCGTTTTGGCGAACATGTGCGCTACTGGCAGGTGTTTCTTTGCCGACATTACCGGACCCTGCCGTTATGAACGACGCCGCTGTATCGCCGGCTGTTTCTGTCGTAGTTCCCGTCTTCAACGAGGAAGAGAACGTGTCGATCTTGCAATCGGAATTAAAGGCCGCGCTCTCGGGTTTGGATTATGAAATTGTTTTTGTCGATGACGGCTCGACCGATCGGAGCGCCGACAAAATCGAAACGGCGCCGAATGTTCGACTAATGCGTTTTGAAAAAAACACCGGCCAGAGCGCAGCGTTGTATGCCGGCGTGCGTGCCGCGCGCGGAAGGACGATTGTGATGATCGACAGCGATCTCCAAAACGATCCGGCGGACATCCCGCGTTTGCTCGAGGAAATTTCCCGCGGCGCCGATCTGGTTTGCGGTTACCGGGCAAAACGGAAAGACACGATGACGAAGCGTCTGACCAGTCGGATCGCGAATTTCGTTCGCAGCCGGTTCACCAAAGATTATGTGCGCGACACCGGATGCACCCTTAAGGCGATGCGCCGCGAATGCGCGGACGCGCTGATCCCGTTTAAAGGCATGCACCGGTTTATTCCGGCTTTGATTCGAGGCGCGGGCTATCGCCTTGTCGAAATTCCGGTGAACCATCGCCCGCGCCGTTTCGGTCAGACCAAATACGGCTTTGGCAGCCGCGCGCTGCGGGCCACTGTCGACATGTTCGGTGTGCGCTGGCTCGTCTCGCGCCGTTTGAATTATAAAATCCGCGATTTTTGAGACCGAAATGCGCTTGTCAACGTAAGCGTCACCGCTAAGCTTGCGCTCCCGAATCGCGCACTCTGCATGTCGTTGGGCAATTTACTTTCCGCCGAGCAAATCATCCCTGAGATGACGGCAACTGAGCGTTGGCCGGCCATCGTCGAGCTGATCGATTTGCTCGTGCGCCTCGGCAAAATCAAACCGGACGATCGCGACAGCATTCTCGCCTCGCTTAAACAGCGCGAAGAAACGATGAGCACCGGCATTGGATTCGGGATCGCGATTCCGCATTGTTCGTCCGATCGCATCGATGACGTGGTCGCAGCTTTTGGAAGATCGACAGCGGGGATCGAGTTCGACGCGCTGGACAACGCGCCCGTAAAATTCGTCGTCCTTTTCATTGTTCCCAAGAACCAATTTCAAACCCACCTGCGCACGCTGGCATCGATCGCGAAATTTCTAAACGACCGCGGCACGCGGGAAAAACTGGCCGGCGCGAAATCGACCGAGGAGATTTTGTCGATCTTTCGCGAAAGCCCGCAAAAATAAACTGTAGCCGCCCCGAAAGCTTTCGGGGCCGAATGAAAATAATGCAGCGCTCACAGAGCGCCGCTACAATTCGGAGTAATGGAAACTTTCCAGTCACTGCTCGCGAAAAAGCTTGCGGACGCGCTTAACGCCGCCGGTTTTGAAAACGCGGGCGAGCTGACGCAGGCGACTGATCCGCGTTTCGGCGATTACCAAACGAACGCCGCGTTAGTGCTTGGGAAACGGCGCGGCGAAAATCCGAGAACTGTTGCGGAAAAGATATTGCAGCATCTTGATGTTGCCGATTGGTGTGAGGCGCCAACTGTAGCCGGCGCAGGCTTCATCAATTTCACTTTGTTGCCCGGCGCTATCGCCGAGAAAACAGCAGTACTCTTCTCCGACAAGCGAATGGGTGTCGCACCATCGACATCTCCAAAAAAAATCGTGATCGATTTCGGCTCGCCCAATGTGGCCAAGCCGATGCACATCGGTCACATTCGTAGCACTGCTCTCGGCGATGCGCTCGCGCGGATCGCGACTTTTCTCGGTCACGACGTTATCCGCGATAATCACGTCGGTGATTGGGGCACGCAGTTTGGAATGGTGATCTGGGGTTGGAAAAATCTGCTCGATCGAGAAGCGCTCCAGCGCGATCCGCTGGCCGAGATCGTTCGCATTTATAAAGAGACCAATGCAAGATCGACATCCGATCCGGCAGTGAGAGACGCGTGCCGGCAGGAATTGGTTAAGCTTCAATCCGGCGACAAAGAAAACACCAATATCTGGAACGAGTGCGTCGCCCTCTCGATGCAGGATTTCCAGCACGTCTACGCACTGCTCGACATTCACTACGACATCCAATGTGGCGAAAGTTTTTACAACGATCGATTGGCCGGCGTCGTTGAGCGGTTGCTCAAGTCCGGCATCGCCGAAATTAGCGAAGGCGCAGTCGTCGTTTTCTTTCGCGATATTCCCGAGCTGGCGGACAAGCCGTGCATCATTCGGAAGAGCGACGGCGGATTCAATTACGCGACCAGCGACATTGCGACGGTTGATTATCGAATCAACGAACTGAAGCGCGATACGGCTTGGTACGTGGTCGGCGCGCCGCAGACTTTACATTTTAAACAAATATTCGAGATCGCGCGCCGGGAAGGACACAAAGCCGATTTCCGCCACATCCCGTTTGGCAACATTCTCGGCGAAGACCGGAAGCTGATGAAAACGCGCTCAGGCGAAAACGTGCCGCTGCGGCAAGTACTGGAAGAAGCCTGCGCGCGCGCACGAAAGATCATCGAAGAAAAAAATCCCGCGTTAGCCGATGCAGAAAAGATCGACATCGCGCGGACGATCGGCATTGGCGCGGTCAAATACGCCGACCTCTCGCAATACCGGATGACTGATTACGTTTTTTCGTGGGACAAGATGTTAGCGTTGCAAGGCAACACCGCGCCGTATTTGCAGAACGCCTACGTCCGGATCCGTTCGATCTTCCGCAAAGCGGAGGTAACCACGCCCCTGCGGGGCATCGGAGATGAGACGGGCCACAGGCCCGTGGCTACAACGTTCGTTCTCAAGGAAGATGCCGACATAACCTTGGCCAAGCGGCTTTGCCAGTTCGCCGAGATTGTTCCGCAAGTGCTGAACGATTTTCGGCCGAATATTCTGGCGAATTTTTTGTTCGAGCTCGCGAATAGTTTCCACGCGTTTTACGAGGCATGCCCAGTCCTGAGATCGGACGAACCGCTGCGCAGCTCGCGTCTCGCGCTGTGCGATCTGGCCGGGCGCGTTTTGCAGCGCGGTCTCGATTTGTTAGGCATCAAGGTGCCGGAGAAGATGTGATACGAATGACGAAACACGAATGTCTAATGACGAAGGAATGACGAATTTCAGATTTAATTCGTCATTCGTCATTCGGATTTCGTCATTTAAATTGTCCCCCGACTTTGCTCGACATGACAGAGGACAAACATCCACGAATTCCGACTTGCACCTACCGGTTGCAATTCAACCGGTGGTTCACGTTCGAGCAGGCGCGCGAGATCGTGTCTTACTTGCGCGCGCTCGGCGTGACTGATGTTTACGCGTCGCCTTATTTTCAGGCCGGCGCCAACAGTTTGCACGGCTACGACATTACCGATCACAACAAGCTCAATACGGCGATCGGTTCGCGGGAGGATTACGACGCGTGGATTGCGGAGCTGCATGCGAACGGCATGGGCCAGGTGCTCGATTTCGTGCCGAATCACATGGGAATCACCGAGCCGGGCAACAAATGGTGGATGGACGTGCTCGAGAACGGTCCCAGCTCGATGTACGCGCCGTATTTCGACATCGATTGGCGGCCACTCAAATCCGATCTCCGCGATAAAGTTCTGCTCCCGATCCTGAGCGATCAGTACGGCCGTGTGCTCGAGCGCGGCGAGCTGAAGGTTCGTTTCGAGGAAGGCGCGTTCTACCTTGCGTATCGAAATCAAAAACTGCCGATCGCGCCGGGCACTTATCGGTTCGTTCTCGAGATGGCGTTGGAAAATCTTGCCGAATATAAAGACGAAGAGTTTTACGGTGAGTTTCAAAGCATCCTGACTGCGCTCGAATATTTGCCGCGCCGCACTGAAACCGATCCGGAAAAAATCGCCGAGCGCTCGCGCGAAAAAGAAATCGTCAAACGCCGGCTCGAGCGCCGTTGTCAGGAAGCGCCCCAGGTTCAGCGCGCGATTGAAAAAGCGCTTGCCCAAATTAACGGTCGTTCGGGCGATCCGCGCAGCTTCGACAGGCTCGATGAGCTGCTCAACGCGCAGTCGTATCGCCTCGCATTCTGGCGCGTCGCAGCTGAGGAAATTAATTATCGCCGCTTTTTCGACGTAAACGATCTGGCGGCGATCCGGATGGAATTGCCGGAAGTGTTCGACGCCGCTCATCAGTTGGTTGTCGATCTTGTCCGGACTGGAGCGGTGACCGGACTGCGGATCGATCATCCAGACGGCTTATATTTGCCGAAGGAATACTTGGAAGCGCTGCAGCGACGTTGCGCCAAAGTGCTCGGCCTCCCGCTGCCGAAAGATGGTCGCGGGGTTTACATGATCGCGGAAAAAATTCTGACTGGAGCGGAAAAGCTCCGTGTGGATTGGCCGCTCCACGGAACAACCGGTTACGATTTCGTCAATCAAGTCGCCGGCGTTTTTGTGGACACCGCGGCTGAAGCGGCCATGACCAGAACTTTTCACCGATTCGTCGGCCACACCATGCACTTTGGGCATCTCGTTTACGCCAAGAAACGTCTGGTGATGCGCCTCGCGATGGCGAACGAAGTCGAAGTGCTGGGGAACATGCTCGACCGATTATCGGAAAAAAACCGCTGGTATCGCGATTTCACTTTTGAAGCACTTGCCCGCGCAGTGCGGGAAACGATTGCCTGCTTCCCGGTTTATCGAACGTATCTCGCGCCCGGCCAACCGGTGAGCGAGGAAGATCGACAAGTGATCGAGCGCGCGATCGCCGCGGCCAAGCGCCGCAATCCGGCGATGGAGGAATCGATCTTCAATTTTCTTCGCGACATTCTGCTTTTTCGATTCCCGGAGAACCTGGATGCGCAGGCGCGCGAGGAACACATGCATTTCGTGCTCAAATTCCAGCAATTCACCGGGCCGATCATGGCGAAAGGACTCGAGGACACGGTGTTCTATATTTATAACCGCCTGGCTGCGCTCAATGAAGTGGGCGGCGAGCCGCAGCAGTTCGGACTGAGTGTCGAAGCATTTCACGAGCGGAATTTGGATCGACATCGTAACTGGCCGGCCACCTTGCTTGCGACGTCAACCCACGACACCAAGCGGAGCCAAGATGTGCGCGCACGAATGGCCGCGATTTCGGAGATCCCGGAATTGTGGCGGCGATCTTTGCAGCGCTGGCGGACCGCCAATCGTCGCTGGAAAAAAGACGTCAACGAATCGGAAGCGCCTGATTCAGACGAGGAATATCTGCTCTATCAGACATTGCTCGGTACCTGGCCGGTCGCAGCGAATGGGGCGCCGGTGGAAAATGTGGGCACCGAATACATCGAGCGGATTCAGGCTTACATGACGAAGGCGCTGAATGAAGCCAAGCTGAACACGAGCTGGATTCAACCGAACGAAGAATGGCTCGCTGCCACCCGCGATTTCGTTGCTAAAGTTTTGGCGCCAGGTCCGAAGAACAAGTTTCTGCCGACTTTTCTTCCGGTCGCGGAAGAGATTGCGCGACTCGGCGCGATCAATTCGCTCGCTCAGACTTTGCTTAAACTGACTTCACCGGGCGTGCCGGACATTTATCAAGGCAACGAAGTCTGGGATTACTCATTGGTCGATCCCGACAATCGCCGCCCGATCGATTACAAAGTGCGCGCGGAGATGCTGTCGTGTTTATCGAGCAAAACGCCTGAAGAGTTTCTGCAAAACTGGCCCAACGGCCGGATCAAAATGTTTTTGACCCAGCGAACGCTGCATTTTCGGAACGACCATGCCGATCTTTTCCGAAGCGGAAATTATTTGCCGCTGCGCGCAAGCGGAACATTTGCCGATTGCTGCATCAGCTTCGCGCGACAATTGGATCGCGACTGGGCAATCGTCATCGTCCCGCGTCTCTCATCGCGAATCGGATTTCCGCCGATCGGAGATCGTTGGAAGGACACCGTAATCGAGTTGCCGGGAAATTTGTCGGTCGAGCGCGCGGGAGAGATTTTTACTGGCGGCGAATTGTCGATCCAAGGTCGACAAGTTCGGCTCGCCGACGCGATGTCGATCTTGCCCTTCGCGATGCTGACGAGTTAGTGGTGCGCGCCCTGGACGAACTTGTCGCTCAGGTCGCCGACCCATTGAGAAAAGGTACCAAGATTTTTCGCCAGATCGGCGCCGAAGCTCGCGAACGTGATGTGTGGTGATGCCACGATCAGCATCATACTGAGCAGCACAAGATTCAGCAGATAAATTACGACCAGGGAAAAAAACGTTCCGTGGTCGCGCAGATCGGTCTGGTTCTTCGGAATCATCCAACAGGTAAAGGTGAGATGAAATGCCCAGGTCGCGCCGATTACGGCGTAAAGCAGTCGGCCGTAGGGCTGGACGTTGAAAAAAATGCTGAGCGCGCCGTAAAGAGCGATGGCAAGGATGCTGTAGAGCGGGAAGAAGTATGGTGCGAGCGCGATCCAAAAATTGGTCCGGTCGGTGACGACGTGGCCACCCGACCGACCGACGCGAAAACGAGTGACACGGCCGCCCATTAACCAGACCCAAACTGCATGGGTGAGTTCGTGTCCGAAAACGTAAAGCAAAAGTGGTCGCGGCAGACCAATGAACGCAATCAACCACAGCACTGCGCCTAACGAGAAGAACCAGAACTCCTGTCCGGCCCACAAACGTTGCGCGATCGTCGCGCGCGCGAACACGGTAAAAAATGTTTGCGTCAGAATCGCGCAGACCGGCAGAAGAAAAATGGCGACGACAAATTTTACCCAGCGCGTTGGCACCATAAACGAAGTCATCGTCGCGGAGCCTCGTCTTGTTGGGACCACATAGGGCGGAACTTTTACTCCGCGCCGTAACGGCTTCTGTCCGCGAAACATTTGAGATCTTCGATTCATCAATTTAGAAAACTAGATTCGGATTACCCGGGTCTCGCGGATGATTGTAGCGCAACCGGATCGTTTCCCGCCACGATTAAGAGTTGGGGGGAGCGGAAGGCCTAGGCGCGACCCATGTAGGCGCCGGTGCGAGTGTCGATCTTGATTGTCTCGCCTTCTTTGATAAAGAGCGGGACGTTGATGGTTTTACCGGTCTCGAGTTTCGCCGGCTTGGTCACGTTGCTGGCGGTGTCGCCGCGCAGGCCCTCAGCGGATTCGATCACTTTCAAATTTACCGACGCCGGCATTTCAACTTCGACCGGTTTGCCTTCGGCGTAGAGGACCTGGACGGAAAGATTTTCGACGAGATAATCTTTGGCTTCGCCGAGCAGATTGTCGTGCAAGGTCATGGTGTCGTAGGTTTCCGGGTCCATGAAATGGTAGCCGTTGTGGTCCTTGTAACTGAACTCGAGTTGTTTTCGCTCGATATCGACCAGCTCGACTTTATCGGTGGAACCAAAACGAACGTCGGCGCTTTTGCCGGTGTTGATGTAGCGAATGATCGCCTGGACAAAAGCGCGTAAATTTCCCGGCGTGCGATGATGCACTTCGAGCACAATGGCGGCGTTGCCATTGTATTTTATCGCCATTCCCCGGCGGAGATCGTTTGCGGCGGCCATAACAAAAAGTGAAGGTTAAGAGTTGAGGGAAACGGGAGCGCCGACTCTACACGCGCTCAGAGCAACTTCAAGCGTGTCAGATCCTGCGAGTCAACGACTCCAACCGGCACTTTGTCGTCATCAACCACGACGAGATCGTCAATTCGGTGGGTCTCGAGCAATTTGAGAACTTCGACGGCGAGCTTGTCTTTGTGCACCGTCACCGGATTTAACGTCATCAAGTCTGCGACCAGGCGTTCGCCCACTTTCGGATCGGACTGAAAATGCCGCGCGAAATCTCCGTGCGTGAAAATTCCGAGTAGTTGTCGATCTTCGCCCGCCACCACGGCGGCTCCGGCGCGGACACCGGTCATTGCTTTGAGGACGTCGCGAATAGTTGCAGTCGGCGGCACGACCGCCATCGATTCGCGCGGGCGCATTACCTGCTGAACGCGCATCAGGAGACTGCGTCCGATTTTTCCACCGGGATGAAATTTCGCGAAATCTTCTTTATCGAATCCGCGCGCTTCCAGCAGAACCATTGCAATCGCATCGCCGAGCGCAAGCATCGCGGTCGTGCTCGAAGTTGGCGCCAGATTCAAAGGGCAAGCTTCCTGCTCCACGTTTACGTCGAGAACGACGTGAGCGTTCTTGGCGAGGGTGGAATCGGAATCACCGCACATGGCAATAATTTTGACCTGAAATCGCGCGATCGCCGGCAAAATGCGCACCAGTTCTTCGGTTTCGCCGCTGGCGCTTAATGCCAGGACGACATCTCCGTCCGCCACCATTCCGAGATCGCCATGCAACGCGTTCAACGAATCGAGCACGACCGAGGGCGAGCCCGTGCTGGTCAGCGTCGACGCGATCTTGGCGCCGACGTGTCCCGACTTGCCGACCCCGACCACGACCACTTTGCCGCGCGCATCCACCGCGTCTTTAATCAAACCGACAGCGCGAGAAAAGTCGTCGCCCAGCCGCTGGCGCAATCGTTGCAGCTCGACAATTTCGATATCGAGGACCCGTTTGGCCTTTTCCAGATAATCCATTTGTCTTGACAATTCTGCGCCGGAGGAGTCTAACCGGCAAGAACTTGCGCGGCCTTAACCGGAGAAAGTAATGAAGAAGCTCGTGATGCTGGGGATTTTAATGACGGTTGCGAGCCTGGTCTTGGCGCAATCGCCGCAGACGCAGAAGAAAACGTCGAAGACGTTCACGGCAACTACTCGTAAGGGTCCGAAGCCGGCGCCGACTCCGCCACCGCTCAGAAAAGAAAATACGGAAGGGGTTCTTCCGCGCGCGGCGCGAGGCGGAAATCCATTTCAAATGTTGAATCCGAAGGCGCCCGAGCAGTACGGAAAGGCCGAGGACAGCGTGGTGCTCGATCCCGACACCGGAAAGTGGAAAGGGATCAAGCTCTTCACAATTAACTTCTGATTTGGCTGTTCGATGTTTGATTCCAAACATTGAGCGACCCAACTAATCCACGACCGGTCGCCGCTTTTTATTGCGCGACTTTTCTTAAGCCGGAGATGCTGCACATCTACCGGCAAATCTCCGGCCTCCGGCGCGTCCAGCCAGTCGTCATCGCGCAGAAACGCGAGAACGCGGACCGGTTTCCGTTCGATAAGATCGACGTCGTCGGAAAACCGCCCACTCATTTTGTGCGGCGTTTCTGGTTTCGACAGATTCGAAACAAGCCGTGGCAGATTTCAGAGCGAGAAGTTAGCGCTTTGGGGGCAATTCTGGATCGAGAAAACGCGCAGCTTCTCCACATTTTTTTTGGACACATCGCTGTCCATCTTTTGCCGTTGATCCGGGCGTGGTCGAAGCCAAGCGTCGTTTCCTTTCACGGTGCCGATGTTTTGGTGGACATGGAAAAGCCCGCGTATCGCAAGGCGACGAAACAAATGATCGACGCCGTCACCCGAGTTTTTGTCCGATCGGCGTCGTTGCAGCGCGCCGTGGTCGAGCTTGGCTGCGACGAAAGTAAGATCGACATCGTCCGGACCGGCATTCCGCTGGATGAGTTTTCATTTCGCGAACGCGGTTTTCCAGCGAATGGCGAATGGCGCTTCCTCCAAGCCAGTCGTCTGGTTCAAAAGAAAGGTCTGGCGACGACGCTTCACGCGTTCACTCATTTTCTCAATGAATATCCGCGAGCGACACTGACGATTGCCGGAGAAGGTCCGATGCGGGAGGAACTCCAGGAACTGACGCGCAAGCTTAAGATCGACGATCGGGTCTCGCTCCCTGGTTTTGTCGCAGCGGAGAAATTGCGCGAGATCTATTATGCATCGCATATTTTTCTGCACCCCAGTGAAACCGGCAGTGGCGGAAATCAGGAAGGCATTCCCAATGCAATGCTGGAAGCGATGGCAACCGGCCTTCCGGTTTTCGCAACCGATCATGGCGGAATCCCGGAAGCAATCGAAAACGGCGTCAGCGGAATTTTGGTTCCGGAGCGCGATTATGAGGCGCTCTCGCGCGCCTTGCTCAAGGCGGCCCAAGATCGAGACCTGCTGGCGCGACTGGCTCGAAATGGTGCCAATGCGGTGGCGCAGAAATTCGATCAGCAAAAGCAAATCCTCCGACTCGAAGAAATTTATTTAGGAATGATTGGCGCCTCTCGGTAGGGCGAAACTCTGTCGAGCCGGCAAGATTCGCGAGATCCAGTGGTTCCGGAGAGCGTCGCCCTAGCGTTTTCCAATCCGCTCGAAGAAAACCGCCAATTGTTTTTGGATCGCATGAAACGAAATGCGCTCGGCCGCTCGCCATTGCGATTCGACAATCGCGGTCGCGCGCCCGGCCGTGTTCTTGAGCAATTCGAGGGCAATGGTCTTAAGTTGTGAGGTCGTCCGTCCTTCTCCGCAAAAATTGGCAAACGCGAGCCGGTCGATCGCGCCGTCGCCACCAACGCAAATCGTGCGGCACAGGAGCGTGTCGCCCGCCACCTGTCCCGGCACGCAGCTGCGATCGAGTTGAAGGACGATTTTGTGCTTCGCAACTTCACGTAAATAATCGGCGTACGCCTCGCACTTGTCGCGGATGCGCAGTTTTCCCGGAGGGAATTTTAACTCGGCTAAAAGTTTTTCGCCCTTTCTGCCATCGAGATTGTAGACAGTGACTGGTTCGCCGCTTCCCTGACAAATTTCTCGCGCGAGAAGAAGCGCCGAAAGATGGTTGCGGGACGGCACGTCCCATTCGCGCGTCCCAATCAAAATTCCGGATTGCTCGTTAGGCGGAATGATGAAATTCCACTGCTTATCTTCAAGGGGATAAGGTGTCGGAATGAAAACGGTGCTGTCGGCGTTCCGTTCGGGGCGCACACGGCGAAAAATCTCTGCAGCTTCCGGAGTCGTGGCCACGCACCCATCTGCCTGCGCCATAACCCGCACGAATCGGGCAAGAATGCCCGGATCGCGTAATCGTTCTGCGATTTGATGGAGACCAGTTTCTTTTAATGCGACCGCGACGGTTCGCTTCTCTTTTTGACATGCAACCAGTGCGCGTTCCGTCGCTCGAAAATTGCCGCGAAGTGCAAGAAGGATCGGTCGTTTTTCCTCGATCGCATTTTTTGTCTTTCGGTGAAACGAACCGCGCGTGCAAGCCGCGAAGGCATGAAGATTGACCGGCGGATGTCCGGTGTCAGTCGGACCGACCGGCTCGTCAAAATATTGCTCGAGATCGCGTCCGCCGGGATTGAGGACGCTCAGCCGAAAATCAGTTGCGTCGGTCGACGCCATTCTATTCGTCGTCAGATTGAGTTGGCGAAGGAGCGGCGGCTTTCAATAATGCTCCCTCGTCCACTTCATCCATCGGCCCAACCGGAACCGCGCGGCGGATTTCGACCGGCGTCTCCTTCGGTTGCGGCTGAACCGGGATCGCCTTCAAGATCGGTTTTCCGTCATCGGCGCCGTTCGCTTTGTTCGTCTTTTGATCTAGCACTTCAGCGCGAGTCGCGTCCGCCGGTCGATTGTCGATCTTTTGGGCAGTCTCTTTTTCCGCGACCTGTTCGTCGTCGGCGGTGTCGACTTTCGCGACGGATTTGGCCGAGTTGTAAGGATCGTTCTCCGCCAAAAGCGTCGGACTCTTGAGGATCACCGGTTTCACTTCACTTAAATCAGCCGCGAGTTGAGCACGGGGGACTTCAGCGGCCGGCGCTTCCGCAATCAGCGGCGTGTGTGGTTCGCCGTGTATGTTACAGGTCTCGGTCGGCATTTGCGCCGGTGTCGCAATTTCGGTGTAAGTGGTGCGCTTTTGAACGGAATCGCCGGTCGCGCTCCTGACTGGGTCGTAACATTTGTCGGTAGCGAGCATCCCGGAACGCAAACAAATCTCGACGTCTTTCAAACCGGACGGGCGTTTGATTTCGTGCGGCGAGTAACGTGCGGCCGCCGTGTTCATGATGTCGACCCAGACCGGCAATGCCAGTTCCCGGCCAAACGCGCCGCGATAAATCTTTTGTGGTTTGTCGAACCCGGCCCAGACGGCGCAAGTAAAGTTACTGTCGTAACCGGCAAAGAATGCGTCGGTAAAATCGTAGGCCGTGCCGGTCTTGCCCGCGACCGCTGGGATTTTCTTCAGCCCGAATTGTGAGCGCGCCGCCTTTCCCGTTCCGGTCTCGAGCGCATCCACCAGACATGAATGCACCTCGTAGGCTGTCTCGGGCTTGATCACGTTTTGTCTGCCGCTGTCATCGCGTTGCGCGTGCCAGACCGTGCCGTCCTTTTCTTCGATGCGTTCCAAAATGTGCGGCGCAACTGGGCGCGAGCCGCCATTCGGAAAAATCGTGTAGGTGAGAGCGAGCTCTGCCAACGTAACTTCGCTGCTGCCAAGTAATGTCGCCGGATATGGGCGAAGATTTGATCGAATTCCCGCCGCTCGACAGAGCTGCAAAACCTCGTCCAAACCCGCTTCCATTCCGATCCGGACGGTGGCCCCGTTCTTTGATTTCGCCAGCGCCTGTCGCGCTGTCATTGTGCCTTCGTAGCGATTGTCCGCGCTTTCCGGGCCCCATTCCCCAAGGATTCCGGTCATTCCGCCAATCATCACCGCGCGATTATCGAGCGGTGAATCTTCGACCAGCGTTCCCGGAAACATTCCTTGTTCGAACGCGGTGGCGTAAACGAACGGTAACATTGCTGTTCCGGCGGGACGTTTCGCCTGGAGCGCCCGATCGTATTGATTGTGCTCAAAATCGCGGCCACCCACCAGGACGAGGATTCCACCGGTTTCGTTATCGAGCCCTATGATCGCGCCTTGCAAATATTCCGGAGCGGGCTGGACTGATGCCGTCCCGCTCGATTTCGCCTGGCGGAAGCTCGACGCGTACTCGGCGTAGGTTTGATGATCATAACCCGGATGCTGCTCGGCTTTATCGAGATTCCGGCGAAGCGATTCTTCCGCGACTTTTTGCAGCTCGCTGTCGATTGTCGTGTGAATGCGAAAGCCTTCGTTCATGGCGCGGTCCCATCCAACCGCGTTGATCACTTGCTGTCGGATATAATCGACCGCGTAGTTTTGGCCCTGCGCATTTTGCCGATTTCCAACCACGAGCTCCTGCGCCTGGGCAGCGGCGTATGTGGAGCTATCGATGAAACCGAGATCGCGCATGCGCGTCAGTGCGTAATTGCGCGCATCCCGCGAGGCCGCTTTGTCCGCCCAGGGAGAAAGCCGGTTCGGGCTTTTGATAAGACCAGCCAGAGTGGCGCATTCATTCAACGACAATTCGCGGGCGTGCTTGCCAAAGTAACCGCGCGCGGCCGCCTCCGCGCCATAAAGACCTCCGCCGAAGTAAATCCGGTTGAGGTAAAGCTCTAGGATCTTCTGCTTGTTGAAATTGTCCTCGATCCTGCGCGCGACAAAAATCTCGAGCAGTTTACGCCGGAACGTTTTTCCCCTGAGCGCAAAACTGTTGCGCGCCAGTTGTTGCGTGATCGTGCTCGCACCTTGACGCACGTGTCCAGCGACCAGATTCTTGAGAGTCGCGCGCAGGATTCCCGAAAGCGCGTAGCCGTGATGTTGATAGAATTTGGCGTCCTCGACTGAGACAACGGCGTTCACCAGATCGCGCGGCAGCTGTTCGTACGGGATCGTCTCGCGGTTCTCGACGTAAATTTGGCCGAAGATTTTGTCGTTGCGGTCCAGAATCACGCTGGCCGACTCCATTTGCTCGAGCTTGTTCAGGTCGAACGTGGCCGCCTGGTTCTTCAAATCGGCCAGATTCATCGAAACTAAAATCGCGAGGCCGCCGAGGACGAAAGCCGCGACCGTGATCGGCACGTAAAATTCCGGGCGCGTATACCACGGCGGACGGAATCGATAGCCCGGCGGCGGAATCAAATACTGATTAGTAGAGGGATTTCTCACAGCGGCAGGGGCAGCAACTTAGGCAGCAAACGCCGAACGCTCAACGCCCAACATCGAATCGAGAACTCGGATTCGCTATTTCTACCGTTGGACGTTCGGCGTTCGGCGTTGGACGTTTTCTGATTGAACACTGAGCTTGGCCAGTTGATTCGCCGCAAGATCGAGAAGGACGGCCCGCAATCCTTTGCCTGGTTCATGGAGCAGGCACTTTATCATCCCGACCACGGCTATTATTCGAGCGACTGCGCTGTAATCGGACGACGCGGCGATTATTTCACGAACGTCAGCGTCGGTCCGCTCTTTGGTGAATTGCTGGCCGGGCAATTCGCGGAGATCTGGGAACGGCTCGGCAAGGTCGATCCGCCAAAGGACGGATTCGCCGTGGCGAACAATTTCCTTATCGTCGAACAAGGCGCCCATCACGGTCAGTTTGCCTGCGATGTTCTTGAATCAACCCAGCGGCGATTTCCCGAATTTTTCTCCGCGTTGCGCTACCAGATCGTCGAACCTTTTTCCGCTTTGCAAGATCGACAATCGGAAACGCTGAGGCAGTTCGGCGATCGCGTCCAGTGGCGAAAATCCCTCGACGAGCTCGCACCTTTTACCGGTATTCATTTCTCCAACGAGCTCCTCGACGCCATGCCCATAAATTTGCGCGGCAAACTTGTCGGACTTGATGGCGACAAATTGATGTTTGTAGAAGACCCGGCCGGGGCGCCACTGAATCAAGCAATGCTTGATTGGCTTGATTGTGTTTCAACAAAATTGCAACGGGGTTTCCTCATCGCGATCGATTACGGATTTTCCCGAGCTGAATTTCGTGAGGTATTGCAAGTGCGCGCAAAACATCGACGCCTCAGTTCTCCGTTCGAGGAAATCGGCGAAGCCGATATCACTGCGCACGTGAATTGGACGGATCTAGTGGAGCGCGCCGACGCAGTTGGACTACGAGTCGCCGGTTTCACTGATCAGCATCATTTCATCTCCGGGATAATGGCGGAATTCCCCGGGCTGTTCGACAAAGCCGAGGCCAAAACCAGGCGCGAACTGCAAACGCTTCTTCACCCCGAAATGCTCGGCCGGGTCTTTCAAGTGCTTGCCCTGGCGAAAGATGTCGATCCAGCCGCGCCCCTCAGCGGCTTCAAGTTTGCCCGCAATCCTCGTCAGGCCCTTGGCCTTTGAGGTGCGAGCCGCACGGGCAGTTGCAACTCCCGCGTTTCCACCTAACTTCCCACTCCCATAACGGAGAAAATTATGGCCGACGTCGCCAACAAATATCCTGAAAATGCTGCCGGCAAATTCTATGTCGATGAACAATGCATCGACTGTGATTTGTGCCGGGAAACTGCGCCTGCGAATTTCAAGCGCAACGACGACGGTGGCCATTCCTACGTTTACAAACAACCGGAGTCGCCTGAGGAAGAAGGTCTTTGTAAAGAGGCGATGGAAGGTTGCCCGGTCGAAGCGATCGGCAACGACGGCGCCTAGAACCGTTGTAGCTGCCGCCGTCTCTGGCGGCAGATCCCTGAGCCGCGTAGATTGTTCGCGTGAGCTTCATTTTCACCATCATCGGCCTGATGATTTCACTCGATGTCATCTGGTGGCTTGTTCTGGCGCGCCTGACGAATCACGTTATTGGTCGCGTCCTGATCTCGATTTTTATGCTCGCGATGATGGTCGGGTTGATCGCGGTCATCGCCGCGAGAATGACACGCGCTGATTGGGATCGGTTGATCCCAAAATTTGCGGTCTCAGCAATATTCATCTGGCATTTCATCGGTCTGGGGCTGCTTTCGCTGATCGCGCTTGCTCTCATACCAATCCTGCTCGGACAAAAAATAGTGCGCGTAACCCGCAATGCGCCGATCAAAGTCGAACGCTCGGTCCAACCGTCTGATTGGAACCGCCGCGAATTTCTGCGATTTGCCGGAGCGATGTTGCCCCCAGTTTTCACACTCAGTCTTACCGGAATCGCGATGGCTCAGCTGAACAACGTGCGCGTCCGGCGTTTCGAGCTCTCGATCGCTGAGCTGCCGAAGGAATTGGACGGGATCACCATCGCGCAGGTCAGCGATATGCACGTTGGACGATTCACCAATGGCAAGGTCCTGCAGAAGATGGTGCGCACGGTCAATGAAATGCGTGCCGATCTGGTGCTTTTGACTGGCGACTTGATCAATGACGCGCTCGCCGACCTCGACACTGGACTAGAATTAACTCGAACGTTGGAAGCGCGGTTTGGTTTGGCCATCATCGAAGGCAACCACGATTTGATCGAGAATCCTGCCGAGTTCGAAAGACGGGTTAGAGCATCGGGAATTCCGTTTTTGCTCGATGAATCGACAATCGTAAATGTACGTGGATTCCCGGTACAGCTTCTTGGTTTGCGCTGGACGCGGGTTCACGGGGAAGGGCGCGACGCTGCAATTGGAACAGAGGTTAGAAAACTACTTGAACAAAGAACGCCCGACGCATTTCCAATTTTGATGGCGCATCATCCTCATGCTTTCGACGCCGCGGCCGATTCGGGGCTACCGCTCACACTTTCCGGCCACACCCACGGCGGGCAATTGATGTTGAACGAGCAGTTGGGATTTGGGCCCGCGCTCTTCCGCTATTGGTCGGGCCTTTACACGCGCGGCCGCAGCAAACTCATTGTCTCGAACGGCGTTGGCAATTGGTTTCCGCTACGCGTACACGCGCCCGCGGAAATTGTTCATCTTACCTTGCGGCGAGGGTGAACGGTTAAAACGCTGGTCTGTTTGAGAAAAACCTCGGGTCGACCGGACCTTCGTCAAAGGGCCACGGGCTGGAACGCATTCTCCAAGTTGATCGACTGGGTCTTGTGATCACTCCCTGTGACGGAGCAGCCGGACTGTGAATCGCTAAAGAGCGGTTGACCAAGAGCGAGTTGGCAGCCTGGTATTTGTGCGCGCCTTCGAACCCGTAAAATGCGATGTAACTTCGGCGATCATCCGCTTTGATCGCAGCTGTCCAGTTAAATGTCGGATCGAGAAGAACGGTTCCCATTTCCGTTTCCCATTCCAGCCAACAGTGAGTAAGTGTGTCATTCACGCGCCGTTTTCCGATAACAAGACGCAGATTCGTCACGCCGTTTAATTGCATCCGGTCGTAAAGTGCCACCGCCTTGCCCTTGCAATCCGCCACCCTCGCGGCTTCGACCTCGGAAGGAGTCTGCCATACTCGCGAGTATCGATAATGCATCGCGCGTAGTTCGATCATCCATTCGTTGACCAGCGTGACCGAGATTCCGTCAATCATGTAGCCGGACGGCGTTGTTAAGGTCGGTTGAACGCGGGCCATTTGTTTGTCGTACGGGGTCGAATCAACTTCAAAAAACGTCGATTGCGAAAAACCGATCGAGGTCCAGCCCAGTAGGACAATTAACAACCAGAGAGTTTTTTTGAATGGGATCATAGCCGTAAGGCCATGATCTAGAGCAGCGGACGTGCCGCCCGCCGGAGCGGGTAAGAAGCTTCGGGGCGTTGTAGCTGCCGCCGTCTCTGGCGGCAGAATCTATTACTTCGTGGACGAACTTGCCGGAGGACGTTCGCCCGGGGTCGATGTCGGTCCCGGAGCTGCTTCTGTAGCCGCCTCGCTCTGTCGAGGCGCCGGGGATTGATTTTGATCGGGCGCCGGAGGCCCTGCCGCTTTCGCAGCCGCGGCTTTTGCCGCGGCTGCGGCTGCAGCTCTCTTCTTCGCTTCGGCCGCGGCTGCCGCATCCGCCAAATTTTTGTCGACTGCGGCCGCTTCGACCGGATGGATTCGATGATAATACTCGTTCGACTTGGAAAGCTCTTCCTTGCGAAACAGCAGTGAGTCGAATCGCTCGCGCTTACTCAGTTCAAAATCCTTGTCCATCTTGATCGCTTCGAACGGGCAAACTTCGACGCAGATCTGGCAGCTCATGCAGACCGAGATGTCGATGTCGAACACCTTCGGATATAACTGCGGCTTGCCCATATAATCGGGCTTCTTGTCGTCGCTCTTAATAATATAGATGCATTGTGGCGGGCATTCCTTCTCGCAGATCTTGCACGCCACGCAGCGCAATCCCGCTTCCGGATCGTTCGTGTCGTAAATCAGAATCGGAAAGTTGCGGTAGTTTTCCGGGAGCGGATTTCGCTCCTCCGGGTATTGCACCGTAATCAGCCGGTCCTTCTCGAAATAGCTGCCGGCGAAGTTCCGCAGCGTCACCGCCATGCCCTTCAAAATCCCCGTGCCAATCATCAGGTTTTAATGTTGCCGAAACGGGCTCATATTTCACAGGGAAAATTATCAATCTCATGCGATTGGCTACCGTTGTATTAACGCTAAGTTGTGCGCTCGCTGCTCGAGCGGGTGACCGCGTTTTCGAGAGCGGACCGCAAAAAGTTCACCTGATTGAGCTTTTCACGTCGCAAGGCTGCAGCAGCTGCCCGCCAGCCGAAGCCTGGATGTCCAAACTGAAGGCCGAGTCGCAATTGTGGAAGGATTTCGTTCCGATCGCCTTTCACGTCGACTATTGGGATCGACTTGGTTGGCGAGATCCGTTCGCGGCGAAGGAGTGGACCGCGCGGCAATATCAGTATTCTGCAAATTGGAAGAGCGAGGGCGTCTACACGCCCGGTTTCGTTCTGGATGGACGCGAGTGGATGGATCGGCGCGTTCCTGCTGCGTCGAATGAAAAATCCGGCGTGTTGAAGCTCAACATCGACAACCAAAAGATCAACGCGGAGTTCGTTCCATCCGCGGGTACAACGAAAGATGTCGATCTTCACATCGCAGCACTCGGCTTTGATTTGAACACAAAAGTTAGCGCGGGCGAAAACAACGGCCGCAATTTGCGTCAGGATTTTGTCGTGTTGTCGCTCCAGAGCGGAAGAATGTCCGACGGCAAAACCCAGATCGCTCTCCCCGCGGATCCGCGCGCGGGCGCGATCGCGGCTTGGGTAACTTCGTCAAATCAACTCGAACCGATTCAGGCCGTGGGCGGGTGGTTGCGCTGAGATTACTCAGCGATCGACTTCTCCCATCACGATGTCGATGCTGCCGAGAATCACCATCACGTCGGCGACGGTGTGGCCGAGGCACAAATCCTCCAACACGGTGAGATTAATAAAACTCGGCGGACGCACGCGGTAGCGATACGGATTCGGGCCGCCGTCGCTGATCAAATAAAATCCAAGCTCGCCTTTCGGTCCTTCGATGCGGCCATACGCTTCACCAATCGGCGGACGAAATGCACGGATTTTCACTTTCGGATTCATCACCGGCCCCGGCTGAATTTGGGCAAGCGCTTGTTTGAGAATTTCGATGCTCTCGTGCATCTCCAGCGCGCGCATCATCAATCGATCATAAGTGTCGCCATGATCGCCCAGTGGAATCCGGAATTTGAAGCGCGGATAAATTCCGTAGCCGTCCACTTTGCGAATGTCGTAATTCACGCCGCACGCGCGCAGCATCGGGCCGGTGATCCCGGCGCTGATTGCCAGCTGAGGCGAAAGCTTTCCGACATTCTGGGTCCGCGCGATCACGATCTCGTTTTGCAGAATCAAAGCTTCGAACTCGTCGAGAAATTTCGGGAACCGGTCGACAATCCTTTTCGCGCCGGCGAGCCACGCGTCATCAGCGTCGACCCGGCATCCGCCGAACCGCATGTAATCGCACATCATCCGCGAACCGGAGAGCGATTCGAAGAGATCGAGAATTTTTTCGCGCTCGCGAAACGCGTACATCAATGGCGTGCCCCACGCGCCCATGTCGCTCAGTAAAAAGCCGAGAAGCGACGCGTGATTTTGCAGTCGTGTCAGCTCGGCCAGGATAACGCGCAAATATTCAGCGCGCTCTGGGACTTCAATCCCGACGAGTTTTTCAACGCTGAGCGCATACGCCCAGTTGTTTGTCATCGAGCAAAAATAATCGAGCCGGTCGGTGTACGGCATCGACCCGAGGTAAGTCGCGTTCTCGCCGATTTTCTCGTGATTGCGATGGAGATAACCAAAGACCGGTTTCAACTTGCGCACGATCTCGCCCTCGAGCGCGACGTTCATCCGGAAGACACCGTGCGTCGATGGGTGCTGCGGCCCCATCGACACTTCGAGCAACTCGCCATCAAGCCGCGAGCTCATTGTAGCGACCGGCCTGTGGCCGGTTTCGACGTCGCGCAGCGACGTGGCTACAGCGCTATCGTTCCCGTTGTTCGTCATTGTGCTGTGATATTTTCCGCGCCGTCGAGCGTCGGCCGCGGCGTGTAATGCTGCTTGGCCCGTTCGAGCACGTCATCGTGCGGTGTCGGCTCCCATTCGTAATCGTCCGGGTCGCGATAATCTTTCCGCATCGGAAAATCGACAAACTCGTCCCACATCAAGATCCGCCGCAGATCGGGATGATTATCGAAGCGAATTCCGTAGAGATCGAAGATTTCGCGTTCCTGGAGTTCCGCGCTTCGCCAGATCGGCGTGAGTGATGGTAACCGCGCGCCGTCGCCGCGATTCGCAGTTCGCATCCGAATGATCAACGGCCCGTGTTTGTGCTTGATCGAGTAAAGATGATAGACGGCTTCGAGGTAGCCGGGAATTTTCTCTTCGGTGGTTTGATCGACGTCTTTTTCAACGCCGTCGACAACCTGTTTCACTTTCGCTGTCTTCTTAAGAACGCGGTCGAGCCAGTCGACGCCGGTCACGTTTGAGCAAAAATCAAAACTCAGCGCCGGATGATCACGGAGAAACGTCGCGACCCCGACCGCGTGTTCGTGGTCGAGCAAAAGCGAAGATTGCTGCGATGGTCCGGGATTCGCGACGATGTCGATCTTCGCGCCGCGCACCGCCAGCTCCGCGCGATTTTTAATTTGCTCCAACGTCTCCACGATCAGACGCGCTCGAGTTTCGGGGGCTGATACACGTCCGGGTTCGCCGGCGGTTGCAAATCGTGTTCGCCAAACGCCGGCACCGGAAATTCACTCGGCTGCTCCGGTTTCAGGAACTCGGCCTTGCCCGCGCCGCTTAGTTTTTGGCTGTCGATCTTGCGCTGCAATTCCATGAACGCATGGAGCAATGCTTCCGGACGCGGCGGGCAACCGGGGATGTAAACATCGACCGGGATGTAACGATCGATTCCCTTGAGCACATTGTAGCCTTGCTTGAATGGTCCGCCGGAAATCGCGCACGCGCCCATCGAGATGACATATTTCGGATCAGGCATCTGGTTGTAGAGCCGCACGATTTGCGGCGCCATTTTCTTGGTCACAGTGCCGGCCACGATCATCAGATCGGCTTGGCGCGGCGACGGCCGGAAAACTTCGCCGCCGAACCGCGCGATATCATACCGCGACGCGGCGGTCGCGATCATCTCGATCGCGCAACAAGCCAGACCAAATTGAAGCGGCCAGATCGAATTCTTGCGGCCCCAATTGTAAAGCTCCTGCATTGACGTGACCCAAACGCCCTGGCGTTGCAGCTCGCTCCGCAATCCCTCGTCGATTTGCCCTTCGCTCATTTTAAGTGCCAGTCCGGCTCGGACCCCAATTTAAACAACCTTTGCCCCATGCCCAAACCAGTCCTTCGATTAATAAAAGCAGAAAAACGAGGATGGCGACGAACGCACCGATCGGCAAACCGGTAAACGCGACCGCGAACGGCACCAGAAAAATCGCTTCCACGTCGAAAATCAGAAAAATGATCGCGTAGAGATAATACTGAGACCGGAATTGGACCTGCGCTTCGCCGATCGACTCAACGCCGCATTCGTAAATCGCATTTTTCTGCGCGCCGGGTTTTGGAGGCTGAAAGAATCTCCGCCACAACCATGCCAGTCCGAGCGGCAGCAACGGAAACGCCAGCGCTACGCCGGCGAAGATGACAATGAACAAGTATGGGTTCGGAGTCATTCCGGTGAAAATTTAATCAGCCACAGAGCAACACAGATTTACACTGATAAACAGAAGTAATACTACTACTCTTTAATCTGTGTTTCATCCCAGTTAATCGGTGAACCATGGTTCTTCCTTGATTAAACAATCACTCACCGCTTTTCTTCATCGAGCGTGAGCGATTCTCTCGACCAAATCTTCATCCACGCAAAACAGTGGCTGCTTTCCTTCATTAGCGGTCGCGCGCCGGATTGGATGATTCAAATCGCGTCGAGCCTGATCAACATCGCCGCGTTGCTCGGCGTGTTCCTGACTTTGTTCGCGCTCATTTCGGTTCTCGAACGAAAAATTCTTGGCCGAATCCAAAATCGTTACGGCCCGAATCGGGTCGGTCCATTCGGTCTTTTCCAGCCCGTTGCCGACGGAATCAAAATGTTGATTAAGGAGGACATCGTTCCCATCCGCGCGGACAAGATCGTTCATTTCCTGGCGCCGATTCTGATCGCCGCTGCCGCGATCCTTACTCTCGGCGTAATTCCATACGGCCGGAACATGACGCCGTTCAATATCGATGGCGGCATTTTGTTTTTCTTCGCGGTTGGATCCGCCACCGAGCTGATGGTGTTCATGGCCGGCTGGGGCAGCAACAATAAGTATTCGATGTTAGGCGCAATGCGCGCGATCGCGCAGATGATCAGTTACGAGTTGCCGTTGATCATCACTGTTCTTCCGGTCGTGATGATCGTTGGCTCGTTGAATCCCGACAAAATTGTCGATGCCCAGGGTAACTACTCACTCGGTTTCGTGCCGCACTGGTTTGTTTTTACTCCGTGGGGCGCGACCGCCTTCCTTTTGTTTTTTGTTTCCGGCCTGGTCGAATCGAATCGGACGCCGTTCGATGTGCCCGAAGGTGAATCCGAAATCGTGGCCGGTCACATGACCGAATACTCCGGTTTCAAATACGCCACCTTTTTCATGGCGGAGTACATCGGGATGTTCGCGATCAGCGGGTTGGGCATAACGCTGTTTCTCGGCGGCTGGCACGCGCCGTTCCACTTTCTCGAGTTCATTCCGTCCTACGTTTGGTTTTTCGCGAAGTTGTCGATCGTACTTTTCGTTTACATCTGGCTTCGCGGCACGCTTCCACGCACGCGGATCGATCAGATCATGAATTTCGCCTGGAAGTTCATGCTGCCGATGGCGTTTACCTGCGTGGTCGCCGCAGCGGTTTGGCATTACACCGGTCGCGGGTTGCGTGGCTGGCTTTGGTCGCTCGCGGTCGTCGCCACCATTTACGTCAGCTTGTCGATCCTGCTCGATACGCGCCGAAAATTCGCGCCGCGCACTTATCGCTTTGCTGAATGAGCACCGTCGCTTTTACGATCATTTCTATTTTCACGCTCGCTGCTGCGTTGGCAGCCGCGACGCTACAGAAGCTGATGCACGCCGCGCTCAGTTTCGCGGTGATGTTTGTCGGCATCTCGGCGTTTTTCTTTTTACTCGGTGCCGAGTTCGTCGGCCTCGTCCAAATCTTCGTCTACATCGGCGCGGTCGCGGTCCTGATTGTCTTCACCATTCTCTTGACGCGAGACGATGTTGGAAAACTTCGCGGCTTTAACTGGGGTGGCGTTTTTGTTGCTATCGCGGTCTTCGCCGGATTGATCTGGGCGATTTTGAAAACAAAATCGCTTTCGGTCGCGCCGTCGCAGATCGAGCCAGTCACCGTTCAGCGAATCGGCGAGTTGCTGATGAGCAATTATGTCTGGCCGCTCCAGTGCGTGGGAGTTTTGCTAACCGCCGCCCTGATCGGCGCGCTCATTCTGGTGATGGAGGACAAGAGCTCATGACGTTGTCGATCTTGCTCGTCGTTTCAGCGGCGTTGTTTTGTATCGGTCTGCTTGCAGCGCTAAGTCGCCGTCACGCGATCTTCATCCTCATCGGGATCGAGATGATGCTGGCGGCGGCCAACATCAACTTCATCGCGTTTTGGCGGTTCGCTCCGCAACCGGCGCAGCCAACCGGAGTGATGGTGGCGATCTTCGCAATCGCGATCGCCGCTGCCGAAGCCGCCGTCGGACTCGCAATGGTGATCGTCGTTTATCGACATTTCCGCACCACCAACGTCGACCAGCTCGATCGCCTCAAAGGATGAATTCCTGGATCACGAGCAACGTTTGGTTAATTCCGGCGGCGCCGATTGTCGCGGCGCTTTTGATTTTGGGTTTCGGAAAGTCCGCGCGCTTTGCTTCGAGCGCAGTCGCAGTTGTGGGCCAAGTCGCTGCGCTGGCGATGTCGATCTTCGCGTTCGTTCCGACGCTCCATTCTCACGGCTTTCGCGCGGTCGAAAATTTCACTTGGTTCACGTTTGGGGAACAGCCGTTGCGGATTGGTTTCGTTCTCGATCCGCTTGCCGCCGCGATGATGGTGATGATCGCGCTGGTCGGTCTCTGCATTTTTATTTTCAGCATCGGTTACATGGCCGACGACAAAAATTTCAGTCGGTTCTTCGCCTATCTCTCATTTTTTTCCGGCGCGATGCTCGGCGTGGTCGTCGCCAACAGCTTGCTCCTCCTCTTTGTTTTTTGGGAACTGGTTGGTCTCGCCTCGTATTTGCTGATCGGATTTTGGATCGACCGTCCGAGCGCGGCGGCGGCGGCCAAAAAGGCGTTCATCACCACGCGAATCGGCGACATGGGATTTTTTCTTGGGATCCTCTGGCTTTATCACCGCAGCGGCACGCTTCTCTTTTATGATGGCGGTCGCGGCTGCTTTGAACCTGTGGCGCTGTCTGCAATTGGGTCCAGCGTCACGCTGGTTGCGCTTCTGATTTTTTGCGGCGCAGTTGGGAAATCGGGACAATTTCCACTCCATGTTTGGTTGCCGGACGCGATGGAAGGTCCGACGCCGGTCAGCGCGTTGATCCATGCCGCAACGATGGTTGCTGCCGGAGTGTTTCTGGTCGCACGCGTCTATCCGATCTTCGCCGTTGGCGCGATCAATGGCGTTACGACTTCGCTCACGGTTGTGGTTTGGATCGGCGTAATCACCGGATTAATGGCGGCGTTAATTGCGGTCGCGCAGTTCGACATCAAACGCATTCTTGCTTACTCCACCGTTTCCCAACTCGGCTTGATGATGGTGTCGCTCGGCGTCGGCGGCGTCGCAGCCGGCATCATGCATCTGCTCGCGCACGGATTTTTCAAGGCGCTCCTCTTTCTCGGGGCTGGCTCGGTCATTCACGGGCTTCATCACGAACAGGACATTCGAAAGATGGGTGGCTTGCGTCGGCTGATGCCGATCACATTTTTAACTTATGCGATTGGAATGATGGCGCTCAGCGGCGTGCCGTTCTTTTTCTCCGGCGGTTGGACGAAGGAAGAGATTCTCCACGCGACCGCGCACTGGCCGGGCTCACATCTGCCGTACTACTTAATGATGATTGGCGTCGTTTTGACCGCGCTCTACATGACACGCCAGGTCATCTACGTGTTTTTCGGCAACCGCCGCGCGGCGTCGGAGCATGCGAACGAAAGTCCAAGCGTGATGACGCTCCCGTTGATCGTGCTCGCGGTCTGCGCAATTCTTCTCAGCATCGTTCTGACACCCGCATGGCCGTGGCTCGAAAGTTATTTAACCGGACATCCAGCGCACTTCGATCCGCATCTCCTGATTCAACCGATGATTGTCGTCTCGCTTGCGCTCGTTGGTGCGGGTGTGGCGATCGGCATCTGGATGTATCGACGCGCCGGCGAAACCGATCCGCTTCAACACGCGCAACCGGCGCTCTTTCGTTTCCTCGAAAACAAAATGTGGGTCGACGAGATTTACGATCACACCGTTATCGCACTCTCTGCGATTTTAGCGCGATTTTCCGATTGGATGGATCGCCATGTCTGGGACGGTCTCGTTCAAGACATTGGCAGGATCGGGCAATTTTTTGGCCGCGTCACGACCAGTGCCGACGAGCGTGTCATCAACGCCGGTGTCGATGAAAGCACGAGCGGTGCGCGCGGGTTGGGCCGCGTGATGTCGCGCTGGCACTCGGGGCAAATTCAAACCTATCTCGGCGCGGTCGCTCTCGGCATGCTCGCGCTCGTTCTTCTTTACGCATGGTTGGGTTGATCAGTTTTCTTATTCTGATTCCGCTGGCTGGCGCGATCGCGCTTTACATCGGTCAGCCGAAGAACGCGCGCACGGTTGCGCTCATCTTCAACGCGCTCTCCGCATTCTACGCCTTGATGCTCTGGCAAAAATTCGATCCCACCGCGTCGGGTTTGCAGGCGGTGGAACGTCATGCCTGGATCCCTTCAATCGGCGCCGAATATCTCGTCGGCGTCGATGGTCTGAGTCTTCTTCTCGTGTTGTTGACTTCGCTTGTTTTTCCGTTCGCTTTCTCCGCGCAACGCCTGGAACGCGGCGCCTGCGCGCTGATGCTCGTGATGCAGGCGGCGCTCTACGGCACGTTCACCGCCCAGAATTTCATTCTCTGGTTTCTGTTTTACGAAATGAGCCTCGTTCCGGCGTTTCTCCTTATCAAAATTTACGGCGGCGAAAATCGAGATTACGCCGCGGTTAAATTTTTTGTTTACACATTTCTCGGCAGCGTCGCCATGCTCCTCGCTTTTCTCGGAATTTATTTTGCCAAGGGAACATTTGATTTCGCGGCGCTCGCCGGTCTCGGCAAAACCGGACTGCTCGTTGGCAAACTTCAATGGCTCGCCTTCGCTGGAATTTTTCTCGGGCTCGCCGTCAAAGTCCCGCTGTTTCCGTTTCACACCTGGCTGCCCGACGCCTATCAAACGGCGCCGACTGGTGTGTCGATGGTGTTAACCGGCGCGCTTTCGAAAATGGGCGTCTACGGCTTCATCCGGCTCCTCATTCCGCTTTTCCCGAACGAAATTAAAATCGCAGGACCATGGCTGCTCACGTTGGTCGTTTGCTCGATCGTCTTCGCGCCGCTCGCGGCTTGGGCGCAACGCGACCTCAAACGAATGGTTGCCTACTTGTCGATCAATCACCTCGGTTATTGCCTGCTCGGTCTTTTCGCAATCACCGCAAGGCCTGTCCTGAGCGGAGTCGAAGGATCGACATCTTCCTCGATCGACATGCATGCGGCGTTGAGCGGTGTGTTTCTGCAAATCTTCAATCACGGCCTCACCGCCGCCGCGCTTTTCTATTTCGTCGGTTTGCTCGAAGAGCGGCGCGGTCTGCGCGGCATCGACGATTTCGGTGGTCTGATGCAACGGACCCCATTGCTTTGCGGCTGGATGAGTGTCGCCATGTTCTCGTCGCTCGGTTTGCCAGGGCTCAATGGATTCATCGGGGAATTTTTAATTTTCAAAGGTTCATTTGCGACTGCCGCTTCGTTCACTGCCATCGCCGTTCTCGGTTTGCTTTTCACGGCCGTGACTTTCATGCGGGCGATGCAAGCGCTCTTTAGTGGCCCGCTTGCCGAAAGTTGCAGCGGTTTCTCCGATCTCATCCGTGGCGAAAAGTTTGTCATCGTCCCGGTCACGCTACTGATGTTCGCGATCGGGATTTCGCCGCAATTCATTTTCAACATCTTCAACGCAACCGTCGTTCACATGGCGCGATTGTTTGCCTGAAACGTGATGATCGCGTGGACGATTTACATCACGTTCGCCGGCGCAATCGTTCTACTCGTTCTACCACGCGCTCTTGCGCGCTGGATTGCACTGATCACTGCTGTCGGTGCCTTCGCGGTCAGCCTTGCCAGTTGTTTTCGCGACGATGTCGATCTTGCTCATTTCACAACCATCGTGCGCGTGCCGTGGGTTCCGGCGCTCGGGATGAATTACCATCTCGCACTCGATGGGATCAGTTTGACTCTCGTTCTGGTGACAGGAATCGCCGCGATCAGCGCGGTTTTGTTTTCCTGGGATATTACGGATCGTGCGAATGAATTTTTCTTTTGGCTCCTGCTCGTAGTCGGCGGCTCGTATGGCGTCTTTCTCAGCGCCGATCTCTTTTTGCTCTTTCTTTTCTACGAGCTGGTCATCGTCCCGAAATATTTCCTGATCGCGATCTTTGGTTCGACCAACAAGGAATACGGCGCGATGAAGCTCACGCTCTATTCGTTTTTCGGCGGCGCGCTCGTTTTTCTTGGGATCATCGCCGTTTACGTTATCGGCAAATCGCTCGATCTGAATCAGCTCGCGCAGATTCAATTCGCGCCTCAAATCCAATCATGGGTGTTCCCGGTTTTGTTTCTCGGCTTCGCCGTGCTCGCCGGTATCTGGCCGTTGCACACCTGGGCGCCGACCGGCCATGTCGCCGCGCCTACGGCGGGTTCGATGTTGCTCGCCGGAATCGTGATGAAACTTGGCGCCTACGCATGCCTGCGTGTGGCGATGAATCTTTTTCCACAAGGCTTCCAGATGTGGCGGACGTGGATCGCAGTTCTCGCCGTGATCGGAATTGTTTATGCCGCCGCGGTCGCGTTGCGTCAGCGCGATCTAAAATTCGTTATCGGTTATTCCAGCGTGAGCCACATGGGTTTTGTGTTGCTCGGCCTGGCCACCGCCAACGTGTTCGGCGTTTCCGGCGCGGTGCTGCAAATGTTTTCCCACGGCGTAATTGGCGCCCTCCTCTTCGCCGTGGCCGGCCGGATGATTTATCGGCGCACCCACACGCGGGAGCTCGACGCGCTCGCGGGAATGGATCTCGGCCGGGCGTTGCCGTTTGCCGCGTTTACGTTTGTCGTCGCGGCCGCTGCATCGATGGGGATCCCCGGCTTTAGCGGGTTCGCCGCCGAAATCACAATTCTGATTGGCGCGTGGAAAAGTTATCCGGTCGCGGTTTGGATCACCGGGATCGGAATGGTGCTCGTCGCCGCATTCACGCTTCGCGCGCTGAAGCGCGCATTCTTCGATGTCGATCTTGCGCATGTCAGCCCTCCGCCCCCTGAAATGGAACCGATCACGATCCCCGAGAAACTCGGCGCTGGTCTGCTCATGTTCGCCATACTCGCGGTCGGAGTTTATCCAAAACTTCTGCTGGATCGCATTCAGCCGGCGGTTGAAGCGATGCGTTTCTTAAAATGAGTTACCTGGAATTACTCAGGCTCGCCGCGCCGGAAGCGATTGTTGTTGTCACCGCGCTCGTAGTTCTAACCATCGGGTTAACGACTGCGCGCGCGTTAGTGTTGGGTCCGATTGTTGCCGTCCTCGGAATCGCAGTCGCAATTGGCGCAATCCTGATGTTGCCAGTGCACGCAAATTTATTTGGCGGCATGCTCGTCATCTCGCCGCTCAATTCACTCTTCAAAATTATCTGCCTCGCGCTCACGATCGCTACCGTTCCCCTCGTTTCCTCGGAAAAATCTTTGCCTAATCCTGGCGAATATATCGCCATGCTTCTGCTCGGTTCGGTCGGACTAATGCTGCTCGTCGGGAGCGAAGAGCTGCTCATGATTTTTATCGGCCTCGAGCTCCTGGGATTGTCGCTCTACGTCCTGGCCGCTTTCGATAAAACCGACGTCCACTCGGCCGAAGCCGGACTGAAATATTTTCTTTTCGGCAGCACCGCCAGCGCTTTCACGCTTTTTGGCATCAGTCTGATTTACGGCCTTTCCGGGACCACCGCTCTTGCCGCGATTGGTCAAAAGTTGACCGCGCTGCCGCTCCAACCGCTTCTGGCCGTCGGCATCGTGATGACGCTGATCGGCTTTGCTTTCAAGATCGCGGCCGCGCCATTTCATCTTTGGGCGCCCGATGCCTACCAGGGCGCACCGATTCCGAGCGCGGCTTTCATTGCGTCGGGTTCAAAAGTCGCATCCTTCGTGGTGCTCGGGAAAATTGTGCTCATTGGCTTCGGCCCGATCCACGGCAGCGCTGACTGGCACGCGATGATCGCCGGCTGGTCGCCCGTCCTCGCCGCATTGGCGGCGTTGTCGATCTTGCTCGGCAATTTCGTCGCGCTCGCGCAAACCAATGTTCGCCGGTTGCTCGCTTACTCGGCCGTCGCACATGGCGGCTATACTTTGCTCGGCATCGTTGCCGGGGGTCGCGAAGGATTTTCCGCGACTCTGTTTTACACCAGCATCTACGCAGTCACACTTATCGGCGCGTTCGCGGTTGTCGGCGCGGTCCGGCGGGAAACTGGCGGCGACGACCTGCAAAATTTCTCCGGACTGGCCGCGAGCTCGCCCTTCCTGGCCACCTGTATGTCGATCTTCTTCTTGTCGCTGGCTGGTCTGCCGCCGTTAGCGGGATTTTTTGGAAAATTCTATTTGTTCAGCGCGGCCTTCCGCGCCGGCGGAAATCACGGCCTGCTCTGGCTGGTGGCAATTGCGCTCTTCGGCAGCTTTGTCTCGCTCTATTATTATCTGATCGTCCTGAAGGTGATTTTCGTAGATCACGCGTCTGATTCCGAAGCTCGTCACTCGTCACATGTCACTCGTCACTTATTCGGCGAAGCCGTTATTGCCGTTCTCGCCGCCGTCGTTCTCTTTCTCGGGATCATGCCGCAAACATTCGCCGCGCGGATCATCGCTTCCCTGCCTTAAAAAAATCTTGCTCCGACCGAAAAAAATGCGTGCTCATTTGTTGAAAATCACGTTATAGATTTTTCTGTGCAGCGACTGCGGACAGGTGAAGCCGCGAACGTTCACCGCGTAAAGGCGGGCCCGATCAGCGAATTCATTGATCGGCATTACCGGCATTTCAACGCTGCCGTGGTCAAAGACGCGGCCGACGCTTATATCGCGCACCTTAACAGCGGCGGGAAAATGATGATCACTCTCGCCGGGGCGATGAGCACGGCCGAGCTCGGAGTTTCTTTGGCCGAGATGATTCGCCAGGACAAAGTCCACGCCATTACCTGCACCGGCGCGAATCTGGAAGAGGACCTGTTCAACCTTGTTGCGCGCAGCAAGTATGAGCGTCTGCCCAATTATCGTGAGTTGAGCCCACAGCAGGAAGAGGAGCTTCTAAATCGTCATTTGAATCGCGTGACCGATACCTGCATTCCCGAGGAGGAGGCTATCCGCCGGATCGAGCGAGTCGTGATCGACGAGTGGGTTTTGGCCGCGAAAGAAAAGGAGAGAAAATTTCCACACCAGTTTCTCTTCAAGATTTTGCGGGAATGCCGGCTCAAGAAATTCTATGAGATCGATCCGAGTGACAGTTGGATGATGGCCGCCGCTCAAAAAGATCTGCCGATGGTCGTGCCGGGGTGGGAGGATTCCACCCTTGGAAATATTTATGCTGCGCGCTGCATCACCGGGCACATCAGCGATGTCCACACCGTCCGCTCCGGCATCGAATACATGATGGAGCTGGTGGGCTGGTACCGGCGCGCCTCGAAGGATTCATCCATCGGTTTTTTCCAAATCGGCGGCGGCATTGCCGGTGATTTCCCGATTTGCGTCGTCCCGCTGCTCAATCAGGATCTCGTCACCCAGCAGGTGCCCGAGTGGGGCTATTTCTGCCAGATCAGCGATTCAACAACCAGCTTCGGATCGTATTCCGGCGCGGTCCCGAACGAAAAAATTACCTGGGGCAAACTTCGCTCAACGACGCCGCGATTCATTATCGAATCGGATGCCACCATCGTTGCGCCGCTAATTTTCGCGAAGGTATTGGGCTGGTAGTCGTCGTCTCCACGATTGCTTGCCACGCCGTAGCTCTAGCGAATGGAGCGAGAGGGACGAGCGACATGGCCGGTAACAGCCGTGAGGTAGCGGTCGAGCGCAGCGGGAGTTGCCGAGATACAAGCCGGGTCGCGCCACTGGTATTTGCGAAAGTTCTCGGTTGGTAAGTGTAGTGGCGGCCGAGCTTGTCGCGCCGAAGCCAGGCGAAGGCGGATCGGCCGCGCTTGCGTTTTGTCACTTGTCACTCGTCACCTGTCACTGGCAGAATCGCGGCATGAAAACTTCCCTAGTAGTGACCGTGTTTCTGTCAGCCACAGCGTTCGCTGTGTCGTCATTCGCTCAAAGCTCGGCGGCGTCCGGCGGCAAAGTTTCGAACAGCGGTAAAGTGGCAGTCCCTGCGGAACCCGCGAAGGGCAAAAGTGAGGCGAAATCGAGCGCGCCCGACATGCAAAAGATGATGCAGCAAATGGTCGAGATGTCGAAACTGAATGAAAACCACAAGCTTCTCTCCAGTCTCGATGGCAATTGGGATTACGCGATCAAATTTTGGATGAATCCCGACCCGAGCGCGCCGCCGCAGGAATCCACCGGCACCGCGACTCGTAAGACCGTCATGGATGGCCGGTACGTGACGATGGATGTGAGCGGACATATGCAGATGCCGGGAGAAGACGGTAAAATGAAGGACGTGGAATTCAAGGGAATGGGAATTGAAGGCTACGACAATGCGAAAAAGAAATTCGTCGCGTCTTGGATCGACAATATGGGCACCGGCATCGAATTTTCTGAAGGCAAGTACGATCCGGCAACCAAGACATTCACCTACACCTCCGAAATGGAGCCGGTCCCCGGAATGAAAACCGCCGTGCGCGAGGTAATCAAGATCAACGACGATAGTCACATGATGCTCGAATGGTACGAGAAGCAGGGCGGCAAAGGTAAGGAAAAGAAGACCATGGAGATCAGTTATACCAAGAAGAGTTAGCCGCTTTTCCGGGAAATTTTTGAGGCGCCCGCGAGCGTTTGTTTCGCGGGCGCTTTCTATTTCTTCTGCTTCCGAATGCGGCGGCTGATGAAGTAGCCGGCAAATCCAAGCCCGAAGAGCACGTAACCGATCAGAGGGGTCAGCGTCACTGCGATCGCGAGCTCGGCGACGCCAAAAAACCAGACGAAGATTTCGCCGGCGAACGCCTGGCCCCACTGCGGCTTGAGACTTCCGGAAGAAACTCGCGGTTTGAGCGACGGCCAGAATCGCGGGACGGACCGACAATAGGCTCGATAGGATTCGCCCTGAGTTTGAAAGAGCGCCTCTTCTTCGCGAAAGATCAGTCGATAAAAGAAAATCCAATTTGCCAGCACCAGATAAAGGAATCCTGATCGACTCGCGAGAACCCCGATTCCTGCCGCCATTGGCAAGCCCGCCAAATAGAGCGGATTCCGGGTGTAACGGAAAGGACCGTCGGCCACGAGGGCTTCCGAATGTTGCACCGTATCGTGAACAACCTCTGTGCGCAGATAAGCCGCCGCCCATGTTCGCAAAGCTCCCGCTAGAAATGTCAGCATTGCACCGGCCAGGATCACGATTCGCGCGAAGCTCTCGGCCCGCGTGCTATCGCGACTAATCGACGGCGCGATCAGATGTCGCAACGCGACAATGAATGGAACGTGATCCAAAGCGGAGAGAAAAAACCCGGCGAAGTAAATCGCGCTGATGATCCAGAAGCGCTTTTCGAACTCGAACTTCGTCGCCCGCATGGTTTGATGCTTGCACTTGTCACTCGTCACCGGTCACTTGTCACTCTCTTGGATACACTTTCTGTCTTCTTTCTCGCGCAGGGCGAACAATCGGCCGACTCCGTCATGGAGCGGCTGACTGCATTTATCCGCGGCGCCACCAAGACCTTGGATTTCGCGGCTTACGACATGCGGTTCAACGATCCGCTGAAGGCTGCGCTCAGTTCCGCTTTGCGCGAGCGCGCTGCGGCCGGTGTGCAAATTCGGTTTTGCTATGACGGTGACAAACCAGCTCAGCCAAATGTTGCCGCCGGCCAGGATCCCGCGCCTGCCGGCACTGGCGCGTTTGTTCAATCGTTAGGCTATCCGTGGCGCCGGATCGCCGGCATGAAATTAATGCACAACAAATTCATCGTCCGCGACGGCCAATCGGTCTGGACCGGCTCGACCAATATGACGGATGACGCCTTCACCTTGATGGAAAACAACATTGTCACGATCGATTCTGCGCCGTTGGCCGCTTATTACGCGGAGGAATTCGATCAGCTTTGGGAAAAAGAGAACTTCGATAACACCGGCGACATCCGCACCATTGCCGCGCCCATCACCTTCGCCGGTCAACCCGGCGAGGCGCGCGTCATGTTTTCACCGGGGTGTGGACAAGAAATCGATTCCGAGATCGCGAGTCGCGTTCGGGCGGCGAAACGTCGTGTCCGCATCTGCAGTTTGCTAATCAATTCCGGCACGCTCATCTCCGAGCTAGGAAATTTATTGCAGCGCGGCGGAGTGACGGTCGACGGAATTTATGATCGCACCCAAATGTCTGACGTTTATCGCCAATGGCAGGACGTTCCGTCAAATCGTTGGAAGATCGGCGCTCTCCAGGAAATTGTCGCACGCGCCCACCTCGTCGGAAAAAATTCAACGCCCTACACACCGACCAGTAAACACGATTTCATGCACAACAAAGTCCTGGTCGTCGACGACACGGTCATCACCGGTTCCTATAACTTCTCGCGCAGCGCCGAGTTCAACGCCGAGAACATTCTGTTCATCGATAGCGCAGCACTCGCCGAAACCTACAGCGCCTACATCGATCACTTGATCCAAAAATACCGGTCTTGAAGTTGTCGAGATGGCCGTGTCGGTCGCGTTTTCAAAAATAAATCGAAAGTTTCTGCAGCAAACGACGAACTGTGTTCATGACTCGTCGATCAATCTGTCTCAGTCCCGCTCAAAGCGCGTTTAACCTTTGGCGCTTTCTCCTTTGTAATTTCTACTTCCTCATTTCTTGAGTCAGACGAATCTGAAACTGTTAATCCTGTTCCGTTCTTCTCCTGGGTTCCTGGTTTACGCTTCCGCTAGTTCATCCATTTTGTTCCCTTGCTTTCGGTTTGCCGCAGAGCGGCGTGATTCCTGATTATATTTGTGTCTGATTCTGCAGTTGATCCCCGCTTCCAAGATCGCGAGCGCCAGCCGGGTCTCGATCTTCTCCGCGCCCTCGCCATCATCGTCGTTGTCACTTACCACGCCGGCATCATGGGCTTTCCGATGCCCGGCCGCGTCGACCGCTGGGGCTGGATCGGTGTCGATCTTTTCTTTGTCCTGAGCGGCTATCTGATCGGCGGTCAACTGCTCGCGCCGCTCGCGCGCGATCAATCGATTAATCTCAGCCGCTTTTTCGCGCGACGCGCGTTGCGGATCATGCCGGCCTACTTCGTCATCCTCGCCATTTACATTTTTCTACCGTCGTGGCGTGAGTATCCCGAGATGACGCCGTGGTGGAAATTTGTTTTGTCCGTCCAAAACGTCGGGCTCCACGGCGGGACTGCATTTTCGCATGCCTGGTCGCTCGCCGTCGAAGATCAATTCTATCTCGCGCTTCCATTCATCCTGCTCTTTGTAAATCGGTGGCCACGCGCGGCTATCATCGTTCCGTGCGCGATCGTTTTTGGTGGACTCGCGCTCCGCACATTTCTTGCCTTCCAAAATCCGGCCGAGATTTCGGGTGTCTCCTACCGCGGGTTCCAGACTTGGATCTATTATCCGACTTGGACCCGCCTCGATCCGCTTGTCTTCGGCGTGGCTCTGGCCGCCATCGAAGAATTCCGGCCGCAATGGTGGAAACGACTGACGAACTCCGCAATCTGGCTTTGGCTGCCCGGACTCGCGCTCATTGTTTACGCTTTGTGGTTGGGCGAAGGCGAATATCTGTCCATGAGCGCTGCGGTTTCGCAATTTCCGCTCATCGCTCTCGGCATGGCGGCGCTTCTCGTTTGTGCAGTCAGTCCGCGGCTGCCGTTTCGTCGAGTCGCAATTCCCGGAGCTGCGTTTATCGCCAGCATCGCTTACAGCGCGTATCTGATTCAGAAACTCGTAATCCATTTCGTCGGCCAATTTTGTTTGGACCACGACATCGCGCTTACATCGACATCCGCCCTGATCGGCGTTGAACTCTGCGTTTACCTCGCCGCCACAATTCTATTTCTGATGGTCGAGCGCCCGTTTCTACAACTGCGCCATCGCATCGCCGGGCGTGAACTCGCCGCGCCGCAAGCAGCGCGGAGCTGATTGGCAAACAACCGGACTGGTCGATCATAAGCGGCTTATGACATCGGTGAAAAGCAGCGAGCAAGGCACCACGTTTACGGTCGAACTACCCCTCCAGACCTAGCCCATTTTGGCCACGGTCTTCGTCAGTTCGACCGCAGCTGCAGAAAGTGGCTGGATTTGGCGCGGGAGAAGCTTCGCCTCCAACTATCGACCTCCCGTCTAGCGGGATGTCGCCCGACTTGCCATGTCCACTGAGCTCGAACCAGATCTTCAGTTAGAGATCGCCCATGTCCTTTTTGTGGACATCGTGGGCTACTCAAAGTTGTTGATCAACGAGCAGCGCGGGTCGCTCGACGAACTAAATCAAGTTTTCCGAAATACCGACGCGTTTCGTATTGCCGAAGCGACGGAGAAGCTCATTTGCCTGCCGACCGGAGACGGAATGGCGTTAGCTTTCACTAGCACGCCGGACGCGCCTGTCCGATGCGCGTTACAAGCGAGCAAGGCATTGCTCAACCATCCCGAATTGAAAATTCGAATGGGCGTGCACAGCGGACCGGTCAGTGGAATGACTGATCTGAATGATCGATCGAACGTCACCGGGGCCGGCATTAACATCGCCCAGCGAGTGATGGATTGCGGCGACGCTGGACACATTCTTCTGTCGAAACGCGTTGCGGAAGACCTTGCTCAATACCGGCACTGGCAACTGTATCTCCACGACCTCGGCGAATGCGAAGTTAAACACGGCGAAGTGATTTCGCTCGTTAATCTTTATAATGATGAAGTGGGCAATCCTGAGCGGCCCGCCAAACTCATCGCGAGTGTCCACACTGCCAGTGCGCCTCAAAGAATACCCGATCGGATTCCGCGAATGCTAATCGTCGGTCTGTTTGTTCTCACGGCAGCAGGGCTCGGTTCTAAACTATTTTTCCAATTAGTTGCGCCTCAGTCGACGGACGTGGCTCGCGCCACGATTTCAGCCGTCGCCGCTTCGATTCCGGAAAAAAGCATTGCAGTTCTGCCGTTCGAAAACCTAAGCGCGAATCAGGAGACCGCCTTTTTCACCGATGGCGTCCAGGATCAAATCCTCACCAATCTGGCGAAGGTTGCAGATCTTAAGGTGATTAGTCGCACCAGCGTGATGCAATATAAGGTCGTTCGCACCCGCAACCTTCGTGAAATTGGACGGCAACTCGGCGTTGCCCACGTTCTGGAAGGTAGTGTCCAGCGCGCGGCCAACCGCATCCGGGTCAATGCTCAGCTCATCGACGCGCGCACGGATGCGCATCTTTGGGCGCAGACTTACGATCGCGATCTCGCGGATGTGTTCGCCATTCAAAGCGAGGTTGCTCAAACGATTGCCGACCAGCTCCAGGCTCGGATGTCGCCAAGCGAGAAAGCAGCTATCGCGCAGCCGCCCACCACCGACCCTGTTGCTCAGAGACTTTATGCTCAGGCCCTGCAGCTGTCCGAATTGGCCTCTAATCCCGGTGGAAAAGAAGCTCTCCTTCAGGCGATAACCTTGCTTGATGAAGCGCTCGCGCGCGATCCGCACTTCTTAAGTGCGTATGGTCTTCTCTCCGCGGCTCACATCGATCTCTATTGGCAGGGCTTCGACCACACCGCTGTCCGCCTTGAGTTGGCTCGCGCGACTATTGAGCGAGCGGCCGCTGTGAACCCGGATGCCGGGGATGTCCATCTCATGCAGGCCAACTATGCGTATAAGGCTTTCCGGGATTACGATCGCGCCCGCGCTGAACTGGAGCTTGCCCGGAAGACGCTTCCGAACAATGCCGTTGTCTACGCCATCACTGCTCCCATCGATCGCCGTCAAGGGCGCTGGTCTGAGGCGACTCAAAATGAGGAGCGTAGCGTTAGTCTCGATCCGCGCAATTTCCGCTACCTGGTGGAAACGGCATTCACTTACCAGACACAACGCCGTTTTGCTGAGTCGGCCCACATGTTTGAGCGGGCCCTCTCCGTTATTCCCACGGATCACTTTGTCCGTGCGCAGCTCGCTCAAATCCCATTCTTCGAATACGCTGATGTCCAGTCGTGGGGCACCAAACTTTCCGCTATTATCAACCAAGACCCGCAGGCAGCTACCGACATCGCAAGGGGCCTTTTTTATTGTGCGCTGGCCGGGCGGGATTCCGCGTTGGCCACTCGTGCGCTCCAATCCATTCGCGCCGAGGGACTGCCTGATACCTACAACAACTCACTCTGGGCGCGAGACTGGTTTGTTGGCGTCGCCGCACGCACCTTCGGAGACGAGGCCAAAGCGCACGCCGCTCTCACCGCTGCCCGCGCCATCGAAACGAAGATCGTCCGCGACCAGCCCGATTACGCGTCGGCCTGGAGTCGACTCGGACTGATCGATGCCGGTCTCGGACGCAAGGAAGATGCGATCCGCGAAGGGCGCCGCGCGTGTGAACTGTTGCCGGTCACCAAGGATGCAATGGACGGCCCTTCTTACATCATCAATCTCGCCACGATCTATGCCTGGACTGGCGAGAAGGATTTGGCGCTCGAACAACTTGCAATTGCCGCAAAAATTCCCAGCGGCATCACCTACGGCGAACTCAAGCTCTACCCGCAATGGGATTCGCTTCGCGGCGACCCGCGCTTCGAAAAACTTGTAGCCGCACTCGCGCCGAAGATCTAACCGCGAGACCGGAAGTGGCAACTTAATGCCCGTCCGTCGCCGCTTGTCACTCGTCACTTGGAAATTCTAGAGCCAGCGGCGCACTTCGCGTTTCAATTCCAGATAAGGCTCGCCGAATTTTGCGGTGAGATATCTCTCTTCCCGCAGGATCACTCCATAATGCATGATCAAAGCCAACGGAACGACGAACAGCAGCGTGATCCAGTCGTTCAGAAAAAATCCGAGCGCGATCTGCAGTAAACAAAGGGCCAGATACATCGGGTTACGCGTGAAGCGAAACGGCCCGCCGCGCACGATCGTCAACGCAGGCTTGGCCGGGTTCACGTTTGTTCCTGCCGTTTTCATCGTGACCAGGGCCGACAACGCGAGCGTCGGCGCTAGGATGAGGAGAACAATTCCGCAAACCAGACTGGCGCGATAACTCGCAATCGGCAGCTGGATTAAGAAGAAATGCACCAGCACGCTGATCACTGCATTCATCAGCCAGATCAACGGCGGAAATGCAATGACCCCGGGATTATCCGATGTTGTCTCCGAGCTTATCGTCATCTGTCACACGCCAATCGCTTGCCGCGCCGTAGCTTTAGCGAAGGCGGGTCACTCGTCACAGGTCACTTGTCACTTCTTCTTTCGTTCGCCATTGAGAAATTTTGCCAAACAAGTCGCGTGTGGCGGCGGCGATGTCTTCCGCTTTTGATACGCCGCCGTCAATTAATGCGCGCCCGGTGGCTTCCCAGATTTTTCGCACCACCAGCGCGCCGTTTTCCCGCACGATCCGGCCGAGATGCTGAACGGCGGCAGCCGTCGCCGATTTACGAATTAGTTCGGGTGAAGTGCGCGATGTTAGTTCGCAGTAGCGTCGCGCGACTTCGCCAACTCTTAATGTAAGAAACGCGTTGGCCGCGCCGTTCGATACACATCTTACCAACAAAGCTGAGATGCCGCTCAGGCCTGGAATTCCGCCTTTCAGCGCCGGCACAACCGAAGTCGCGAGCGGCGCAACCATTTCTCCGAGATCGAGCGATTCGAGTCCGCTGGAAATGAACGCGGTGCCGGCAACATTCAGATAAAGCCGGATTAATTCGCGAGGCGACGGCCGCTGCAGATACACGCGCGCAACCCGACCGACCATTTGGATTTGGGTGAAGAGAAGAATGAGCGCGTCGAGCCGGCCGTTTTGCATGAGTGCCGTGCTCAGAAACACTGTGCTCGCTGTTCGGCGAACGACCGAGTCCGCCTCTGCGGACAAAACGCCGATCGCGTTTTCAATTTCTGCCGGCGTCGTGAGAGGCTCGCCTCGCATGCGCGGGTTGGCGGCCAGCCGGACGCGGAGCGCTTCCAGATATGCGTCGTGCTTGGGACCGAACTCTTCCTCTGGCGGAATCAGCGCCGCTGGAAGTCTTGCGTAAGCGACCACGCAATAGAGCGCGAAAAATCCGGTCGCGAGGACAAGCGTCCAGAAGACGATGCTACCCGCGAGCGGATGAATTCTCTCGGCCAGCGAAATCAAGCTGGTAACTCCGGCGACGATCAGCGAGAGCAGGCAAACCGTCACCAGCACGACCAGCGCGATAATAATTTTCCGCGCGTTAAAGTTCTGTTCTGGCGCCGTCGCAGCGTTCACAGGTTGTCCTCGTTAGTCTGTCTCGGTTTGGTTCTTGTTCAATCAACTTAGAGCTGTGGTGGCAGGCGTCTCCTTTGCAGTTAGATAGGGGCGGTTGACCTCAATTCTGCCGCTCTGCGGCAATCCAAAACGGGGCTTCATTATGAATGAACTAGCAGGGAGCGTAATCGCCCGCTTTGTTGATCCGTTTTCATCCGCGTAATCCGCGGTTAGTGTTTGATCATGAAAACAACAGGAAACACCATTTTGATCACCGGCGGCGGCTCGGGCATCGGCCGCGGGTTAGCGGAAGCGTTTCACAAACTTGGCAATCAAGTCATCATCTCCGGCCGCGGGAAGAAATCGCTCGACGAAACCGTTGCCGCCAATCCCGGGATGAAATCGGTCACGCTCGATGTGTCCGACCCGAAAAGCATTCAGTCGTTCGTCACTCGGGTGACGAAAGATTTTCCGTCGCTCAATGTGCTCATCAATATGGCCGGTATGATGAAACCGGAAAATTTGCTCGAGGAGCCGTTCGACTTATCGACAGCCGAGAAAACGATCACGACCAACCTGCTCGGTCCCGTTCGGCTCACGGCCGCGTTGTTGCCGTCGCTCCGGAAACAACCGCGCGCTACTATCATGAACGTCTCTTCTGGTCTGGCCTTTGTGCCGTTGGCCATGACGCCAACGTATTGCGCTACCAAAGCGGCGATCCATTCCTACACCCAATCGCTCCGCTACCAGCTCAAGTCGACAAAGGTGGAAGTCCTCGAACTCATCCCGCCCTACGTCCAAACCACGCTGATGGGCGACCAAATGGCTGAAGATCCCAGAGCAATGCCGCTAAAGGAATACATCGACGAAGTGATGTCGATCTTAAAGAGCCAGCCTGACGCGAAGGAAGTCTGCGTCAAAAACGTGCATCCGCTACGGTTCGCCGCAGAAAGCGGCCAGGAAAAATACGAATCGTTCTTCCAGCAGCTTAACGATTCGATGCATGGCTGATTTTGGAGCAACCACCTGACGAAATATGTTCACACCCGGCAAAAATTTCCGTCCTCTCGATCGACGAGTGCACATCGGTCACGTGCACTTGAAGGTCTCCGATTTGGAACGGTCGCTTGAATTTTACTGCGGCGTGCTCGGGTTCGAACTGATGCAACGCTGGGGCAAGAAGGCAGCGTTCATTTCTGCTGGCGGATATCATCATCACATCGGACTGAACACGTGGGAAAGTCTCGGCGGCTCGCCGCCGCCGCCGGGCACGACCGGTTTATTTCACGTCGCCATTATTTATCCCGATCGCGCGACGCTCGGTGACGCCCTCCGGCGGCTGCTCGCGGCCAAGGTTCCGCTCGACGGCGCGAGTGATCACGGAGTGAGTGAAGCCCTTTATCTGCACGATCCGGACGACAACGGAATCGAGCTTTACCGCGATCGTCCGAAAGAGGAGTGGTCGCGCAATCCCGATGGTTCCATTGCAATGGGCACGCACCCGCTGGATCTCGACGCGCTCCTGCGCGACGCGACGTAGCCCACGCTTGACCGTCCGTGATTTCGGCAACCGCCGCGCAACTCCTCAACAATCCCAGTCCAATGCCCGTGCGGCTCGCACCTCGGACCTCAACGTCTCAACCCACTGTTTCCGCTTAAATCCGTGTAATCCGTGGTTAGTCAGTCGCTATTTTCCGGATCTGAGCTATACTCCTCGATGTCTAAGTCCGTTGGCGCTTCTTTTTCACGTCGGATGCCCGACAACGTAACCGAGGAATTGGTGGCCGTGCTTTCGTCCAGGGCCTCGTTCGAGTTCAAACCTTTGTTCGACATCATCCTCCTGAATCTTCGGGAACGAAACGCTGCCAGCGGCGGCGAAGAGATGTTGCGCTTGCGCGTTTACGAAAAACTTCAGGGTCTGGTCGGTCAGGGCGCGGTCAACCGAACGGTGAACGGGATCACGAAAAAGTATAAAGGCGTCGGTCCGCGCATGGCCACGTTACGGGCGGAGATGAAAGTCTTGCGTAACGAGTGGGCTAAAAAAGTTCAGGCCAAGGCCGCGTCGCGTCGCTGACGTCTGGTCGCTGATCCCGTCGCCGGTGGCGACAGGGACTGACTCGATCGCATCGCTGTCTCTCACACTGCTTGCCCCCGGGCTTTTGCTATCCAAGAGAATCTGGACGCATGCATCATAAGCCGCTTATGATGCTGGCTTGAGGGCTGCGAATGAACGAATCTGACAAGAACGTGCGCGAATATCTCGCGCGGATTGGTTCGCGCGGTGGGTTTGCTAGCCGGCGCGAACTGACCAAATCGCATGCCCGACAAATGGTCGCGATCCGCGAGATGAAACGCGCCGCGCTGAAAGCGGGAAAGCCCTGGCCGCCTCGCGATCGAAGATCGCTCAAACTTCTGAAGCTTTCCTGAACCGCTAGGTGAATTCTCGCATCGTAAGCCGCTTACGATAGATGAGTTAACACTAACTTGGTTGCATCGGCCATCGTAAGCCGCTTATGATAGACGAATTCGCGCACTAATTTGAGTGGCACCGCTGCATCATAAGCCGCTTATGATGCCTGCCTGCTGCCGTCAGTGCGTGGTCGTTGTTGAAGATTGCATGGCAAGCGGTCCACCGGGATCAGCAAAAAATATAAAGGCGTCGGCCCGCGCATGGCCACGTTGCGGGCGGAGATGAACGTCTTGCGTAACGAGTGGGCTAAAAGGTCCGGGCCAAGGCCGCGTCGCGGCGCTGACCTGTATCTTGCTTGGCTCGCCGGCTTGTCACGCCATAGCCATCGCGTCGGCGGAAGCCTCGGCGAAGGCGGATCCGTGGTCCGTCGTCTTCTTTGGCGGCAGGCGTCTCACCTGCATCTCCGTTGTTTCAATTTTTCAACTCCTCAACTACTCAACGCCTCAACGTGTCAACCCGTCTGACTAACGGCTTGCCTTCATTCGCAAGTCAGTGATCAATGATTGTCTTGTGCTCAGCGGAAATGAAGAAATCGCCGTGCGTCTCGGGGCTTCGCTGATTCTCGGCGGCGCGCTTGGCTTAAATCGCGAGCTGCACGGAAAACCCGCCGGACTGCGAACCCACGCGCTCGTTTGTCTTGGAGCGGCCGCTGCTACGATGGTTGTGCTCGAGCTTCCGAACCGCTCTCTGGCTGCTGACCCGAACGCAATCGGACGAGTCGTCCAAGGTATTCTTACTGGGATTGGATTTCTCGGCGCGGGAGTGATTCTGCGCGATCCCGCAGGCCACGTCACCGGGCTAACTACAGCCGCGACGATTTGGATTTGTGCCGTGCTCGGAATTGTTTGCGGGCTCGGCTATTGGTCGATCATGGCGATCGCACTTGGTCTTACCGCGCTCGCGCTATTCTTGGGACGACCGGTGGAACGCTTCGCTGAGCGCTGTTTCAAAAGGACGCGCTCCGAACCGACAGACAAAAGTGTTTAGATTGACGTATTAACGCCGCCTCAGGTCCATCGCGTAGTGCCTTTTCCGCGACTGACGTCTGATGTGTGATCTCTGACCTGTGACTTCTGTCTACGTTTACGCCAAGGCCGCCTCGACGTCTCTGAAAGGCGTCGGTCCGCGTATGGCCACGTTACGGGCGGAGATGAAAGTCTTGCCGCCGAACGGAGCGTGCGGGGACGCCGCGACGTAGATTGCAAAACCCGAGGGCGAGGGTGAGCGAGTGGGCGCGAGTGAATCATGGCGCCGGTGGGAAACCGCGACATTGCCGGTGTAGCCGCGTAGATGCCTTTTCCGCGACTGATGTCTGATCTACGCTCCCGCTAGTTCATCGATAATGTTCCCTGGATGTAGATTGCCGCAGAGCGGCGGCCTTCTGACCTGTGACTTCTGTCTACGTTTACGCCAAGGCCGCTGCACGATAATTCGAAGATGCCTGCCTGCCGTAACAACTGGTGAAGGCGGGTCGATCTTGTGCTGAAATCCCCGATCAGGACTGTTTGTCGAAGGTAAACAAAAAGTGCAGCTCCGGTGCAATGGGGATGTCCTGACCTAAGTTAGTGCAAACCGGTTTCGACATCCCTTCCTGGCCGAAGATCTGGATCCAGCGATCAGGCCGCGTGAAATTGTAAGGAACGGCGATATCGTCGTGAAGGACGCGGTTATATAGCCAATCGACGTAAACAGCATATGCAAGTTGGGTGTCTTCAGAATGACCGGCCAGAGCATACTGTTCTGCGAGATGGTCGTCAGAAGCTCCGAATACGGATTCTATTATTAAAAGGCGTTTTCCTACGGCACGCCATGCTGCACGTAGCAGTAACAGGGGATCGAAAGAATGATGAAGAACCGTAAGCAATAGCACCGTATCGAATTTCCTCTCAGTCGGAAGCGGTTGTCCGTCATCATATTTTGCAAACGGAAGGTCAATACTCGGCAATAAGTAATTGACCACATCAACAAGCAGAATTTCTTGGAAGTGTTTTCTTGCCGACTGAGCAATCAGCCCGTTGCCACAGCCAATATCCAATAATGATGATCCGACAAGCAACGGCTCGACTTCTTGAAATATAATTTCGGAGCGTTGGGCGATTGCGAGTTTTAGTTTGTTCGGGTCTGCGTAGCGCCTAAACAACTTCTTTAAATTGCTTTCGTAATCGCGCGCGTTTAGCACGGCGTTCTTCTCTGAGAATGCCGCTTCGGCGATTTCACGGAATTGATCTCGTGGGATATCAAGGAGCTCCATAATCTGCACAAGAAGGTCCTGAAGAATGCTGCGCGAAGGCTCCTCAAGAATGATCTTTCGCGGTTCTGGGATTGCATGTCCCCAGAAATTTATTTGTCTACTTAATGGCATCGCTCACGAAATCGAGCTCTCGGTCAAAGGTTTCCTCGAGTCTCCAGGTCGCGGCAATGGCAATGGTACACACCACAACTGCCAATATTAGAGCGGCGCCCGCTAGGCCCGTTATCGATCTGAAAGCGGTAAAGATTGCCGATATCGGAATAAGTAGCGCCCGCACGAAATTCGGTACGGACGTTGTTACACTCGCGCGCAAATTTGTCCCGAATTGTTCGGCTGCATTCAAAATAAGAACGGCCCAAAAGCCTATGCTGAAGCCGACGGCGGCGCATTTTGCATTAAAAAAGCCTACGGAAGGTGACGGCACCAAAATAAATACGCAACACGCCGCCAGACACAACAAATGGAACGTCGTTAATGCCCATCGCCTGCTGTGCCACCATTGGCTGAGCGCACTACACGCTAGGTCGCCGACGGACATCGCGATGTAGGCGTACATTACAGCAACACCAGCCACCGGCATTTGAGACAATCCTTCGTTCCTTCCAAATTCGGGTGAAGCCGTTATTAAAATACCGATCACGAAATAGAGAGGAGCCCCCGCTAGGACACAAAGAACGTATCGGCCTAGCAATTTTTTATCGCGAAATAACAATGAAAAGTTTCCGCGTGGCACGTTTAGCTTACGAACCTTCAGAAACAATGAGGACTCTATCGCCCCCATTCGCAACACTAGCAGAGCAAGTCCTAAGATTCCGCCGACGAGGAACGAGGTTCGCCAATCGAAATGAATACCGACTTGAGAGGCTAATACTGCACCGAGCAACCCGACACTTGCGATAAACATAGTTGCCCAACCACGATTCTTTTTACCTACAAACTCGCTGACGATCGTCACGCCAGCGCCGAGCTCTCCCGCAAGACCAAAGCCAGCCACAAATCGTAGAAGCTCGTATTGACCAATGGTGGCGACATACGCGTTCGCAATATTCGCAGCTGAATATAAAATAATAGATCCGAAAAGCACCGATAGGCGACCACGCTTGTCCCCCAGAATCCCCCATAAGATGCCGCCAGCGAGAACACCGGCAAGTTGAATATTTAATAATCGAAGTCCTACACTCAGCATTTCGGGGGGAGGCACTCCAAGTCCAGCTAGACTTGCTGAACGGACGACACTAAAGATAATCAGGTCGTACACGTCAACGAAGTAGCCGAGAGCAGATACTATGAGTAGCGTAATTACGGGTCTGGAGAACGTTCGTTTTTCGACAAGAGTCTTTGAGTTCATTGTTTCTTGGATTGAAGAGGTGAGTCGATCCCGTCGATTTATTAGTGCTGCGGCAAAATTCCTGAGGTAATCAATGATTTGATCAGGTGCCAAGTAGCCTTTGCCGACCCGCTCCGCGTACGCAGGCTCCCAGATAGTCGATGCATCGAGAGCCTGCATGTCGCCATCATATGTGTCGCCGCCAATAACGATGCCGTGTTGATTGTGAACGTATTGGAATTTTAACAGGCCATTCCTGTAATCCCGCTTCCATTGGTCTTCGGGAATTACAGAATACAGGATGTAACACGTAGCGTAGTGTCCTCCGCGCGCTATTTTTGCGCCAACAGTTGCGGCCACTACAGACGATTCCCATCCTACATCTGTGCCTGCCAGAAGATGGCCATCCTTCCAGTCATTAGATTCACCCTGCGCGGAAACCTGACCGTTGACAGCGCACTGGAGAAAAAAATATCCGATCACGTCAACAGTCGAGCCATCAGCTGTGCGGCGTTTGAAACAGTAGAGATAAGTACCCGGATAGCCGCGCGTTCGAAACTTCACAAGAGCTGTGTAAAATCCGACGCAGGTAAGGGTGTTAAGAAGAGTTACAAGACAGAAGTACGCCACTTCGGTCGCTGCGCCGCTCAAATAATTTCCTTTGATCGAATTATCGAGAGTTTCGTGAAGTTTGGAGAAAATTAGAAGATTCAAGCCGGTTCCGAACAAAATCGATAGCGCAAATGACGCGATCGAGATCCACGTCGTTGCATAGAAGGGACGAATTGCGCGATGCAGATCCTTCATCGGGAGGGGGGTTTTGCTCGGCGAGTCTTGCAACAAATGGCACCGACATCAAGATTTATGTACGATTTGAGAACGATCCCTCCGCGCGAATCGGCATTGCGTATTTGTTTGCAATGAATGTTGGCAGCCTGTTCAAAGTAATTGGGTCTACAAAGATTCACGCTTCACAATGAGAAGTTGGATTGCATGTTGCTACGATGCGTGACTTTTTCTCGCCTAAAGAACGCTCACGACTGATGTCGCGGATTCGTGGTCGCGCGAATATCTCAACCGAGCTAAAAATTGCCGGCATTCTTCGGGTGGCAGGAATTCGAGGATGGCGTCGGCATCTTCCGCTGCCGGGACGCCCAGACTTCACATTTCCGAAGCAGCGCGTTTGTATCTTTGTTCACGGTTGCTTTTGGCATGACTGCCCACGTTGTCGGAAACGCTCCCGCACGCGGCCTAAATATTGGGCGGAGAAGATCGAGGTTAATCGAATGCGAGATCAACGCGTATCGCGTGAACTGCGATCGCGAGGCTACAAAGTGATTGTAGTTTGGGAATGCACTCTGCGACGAAAATATCCAACGGCCGCCATTTCGCGACTGATCGGATTGTTGGGACAAGTTGGCATCACGCCTGGAAAATCAATTGAGCCGCGACTGAACACAAGAAACGACACTTAAGGCGCTAGATCGCTACTTTTCCCCAATAAGGATAGTGTCGTTGAAAGATAATGTAGTTACGCAACTTTTCCTCGCTTTCGCTCTGCGTATCGTCGAGGAGAAATCCGAGTCGCTTCTGAACTGCTGAGGCGTCGCCTGCCAACTTCGGGAGTAATTGATTGATGAAAACTCGCTCCTTCAAGGTTAGTTCTGGAACGCGAATACGCACAACGGGGTCAGTCCAAGTTAATCGACTAAAGTACCAATCAGCAAACCCGGAAGCCGTAAGTACGCCGGTGAGATCCGTCTTTTGCCCGACGATGCCGGTGACAGTAAGCATCTGCTGTCGCGAATCGGCGTACGCCGAAAATGTTAAAGGTTGAAATCGCCAGTCGCCTCTTCCGCTAAAAGCTTCTCGAGCTACATAGTCAACAACAGCTAGAAGCGCGTTTGGGAAATTTTCCTCCGCCATTGCCTCCTCTTCGAGACCATTCGGGAAGCAGCGGCTAAAATCTGACAGAAAAGCCTCCAATCGTCTCTTGAGGAGACCCGGCTCGCCCTCGGAGCCTCCGAGGGTTGCCGGTGCGGCGTTTAGGGTCAGTTTTACAATACTGCGCTCTCGCAAACTGCGTAGAAGGGCCTCGAATTCCGCAATTTGTATGACTCGCTCGCCTGCCTCTGTGTAGTCGAGCCAAACGATGAGTTTGCGTCGATCAGATACCGCCGAAACAAAGTCTGCGCTGGTTTGAAGCTTACTTCTGGCATTGGTATGTGGACAATTGAAGCGCTGCCGCTTCAGAACATTCGGCTCCCTTTCGATCGAGAGCATCTTCATATCCGGAAAGATCTGATGCAATAAACGGAAGTCTTCCATTTGGGGGCCACCGAACCCCACGTAGTCGTAGCCTGGACCGATTTTTAAAACGGCATCGAGTTGATTTAGCAGTTCAAGAAATATAAGTCGTTCGACCGCTTTGTTGGGGCGAAGCTGGTACGGCAGTTGTCCGCCACTATTCATCGGGAACTATTTTGTCTTACGCAGAACGAAATCGAAACATTCCGCTCCAACTTCCGATGGGCGACGATCCTCGCGTTGAAAAAACCACTTTGAAACCCTTCGGATGTCTTTGACGGCGCGGACAAAAGATATGCGCCGTTCTGTGACTTCTCGTGGACTCGGTGGGAGTTCTGGGGCGGATTGTTCTTGTTCGCCATAGCCTCGCAAGGAGTGAAGCTTAATTTTGCCCTTCTCCACGAGTCTCTCGATTTCCGGCACTGATATACGCTCTGCTTTTTCAAAAATCTTGGATGCGTCGAATCCTTTCCAATCATTCGTAAATTTCGTGAAGTGCTTTACACCAGCCTGCATTCTTTCTCGCACAATCGTGTACACATCCAGATTGGCGTTTACGCCGCGCTTAGTTGTCGTCATTGGCAGATCCGACGGATACCCATCGAAGAATACAAATCCCGTGATCCATATAAACTGATTGTGATAACTCGGGACTCCTCCCCATCCCCAGCCAGTTTGTCTGCCTTTGTCGTACGGCAATATCACACGGTCGTTGCAAACAATTGTCCAACCAGCATCTTCAGAGCTGTACTTCGGTTTCGCGTCAGACTCTTCATCGCTGGGCGTATCGGGTCGTTCTCTGAAGCCGACCGCTAGGAACACGCTCACGCCGTCCAACTCGGCACGGTATATATATGGGCGTAACACTCCGGTTCCTTCCGACTTTTCCCACAAGAGACTCGGAACCTTCGGTACGACCTCTTCACCGTTAATTTGAACTTTAAACCCTTTTTCCAGCAGAAAGCTGTAAGCATTCCTAACAATGCCAATAAAGTCTTTCCGAAACTCCGATCCTTCAGCAAATTCGTTCCGAACAACTTTATGAAGATCACGGACCGTAATCCTTGTGCCGTGCACTGCGAGTTCCTTTTTGACGGTGAGCGCCTCAAGATTCCAGTTCTGGTCGTCTTCCAACCATTCCTTCGTAATCTCGACTTCAAACGCTCTGTCTTTTGTATCTGACAAAACGACACAACTGCGTCCCATCTTGAAGATAGCTCGTTTCATCCCAATACCGTAAACCCCGATGGTGCCTTCTTTTCCGCCCGGATATTCGGCCGGGCGGCCCATCATGAAGGCGTATTTCTGCGCAAGGTCGTAAGGGATCCCGCCGCAATTATCTTCAATTACAAACTCGTCTTCCGAAAAACTGATGTGGGCATAATAACCCCGATATGGGCGCTCTCCCTTGGTTCGTCCAAGGCGTCTAACGCCGTCAATACAGTTATCCAACAGGTCCAAAATGGCGTCCTGTAGCTCAATATCCCGAGTAATCATTTCGACGAAGAATGCTTTCGCCGGCGACGCGTCCACTCTAACAGCCACTTTTTCTTGGGGGGGCATGAAGGGCGACCTTTATGTCAGCTCGGGAAAAAGTTTGCAACGAATAACGTCAAGAACAGCCTCCGCGATTAACGGACTAATGCTATTGCCGATTTGACGAAAGCTGTGCCACTTCGTTGGCGAGAATTGAAACCAGTCTGGAAATCCCTGTAATCTTGCTGCTTCGCGCGGCGTGATTACGCGATTTCTCTCGGGATGAATCGGACGCACAGCTTGATAGCTTCCTCGGCTGCTATCGGTGCCTGCTCGAAGTGTCGGACATAGCCCGTTCCAGCTCAGTCGAGGGAACTTTGATGTCTTGTCCATCTTGCCAGCAGGGACAGCCGCAAATCGCTTGATCACGTCTTCTCTATGTCGGGTTCCTAAAAAGCCAGAGACTTCGAGCTTTTCTAAGAATCTTTCGATTGCTTCTGGGTCCCCAACCGATTCGCAGAACCTATTGATCGTGGTGAAATATTTGCCCTTGGACTCTTTAACGCGCCGCCAGCTGCTTTTTTCACTTTGCCAATTTGGCTTTACCTGCGGAGAAAGACCGGCAAGTGCTCTTCTTACACAGATATTTGATGAAGAGATTCCATTCTCAAAATCGGAAACCGATAAACTGATTTGGCATCGCTTGGAAACGCCAACGAAAAAGACGCGCGATCGATTCGTAGCAGCACCAAAATCGCTCGCGGCTAGAGTGAAAGGACCCACGATATTGTAATCACTGGACACGAGTTTGAGCGCCTTGCTGCGTAAACTGTGGAACTTGGAGTCTAGAATTCCCGGAACGTTCTCCGCAACGAAGAACAAGGGTTTGAGCTCGGACACCAATCTGAAGAAATGGAAGAAAAGCGGGTTTCGTTTATCGTTTTTTCGCCGGCGGCCCATCGTGCTAAATCCCTGGCAGGGCGGTCCTCCAATAAGTCCAACAAGTTTCTCTTCGCCGATGTTTGCGATGCGCGGCAGATCGTGTCCTGCCAGCTTCGCAATATCGCGTCGCGCGTGTTTGGTCTTCGGAAAATTCTCTTTGTGACTTCCAACGGCGTGTCGATCTGTATCGATCGCAACAGCAACATCAAATCCTGCGCGCGCCGCGCCAAGGCTGAATCCGCCGACTCCGGAAAATAAATCGGCTATTTTTCGCGTGGGCGATTTGTGCTGTGAACGGGGGGAACTCGACGCTTTTGGTTTGGGATTTCTGTGCCCGCTTTGCGAGTGACGCACTCCCAAAATAGGCAGAAGTCAATCGCTCTGCAAATTGCCCACTTCTCTAAGTCGCTCTGTCCAGTATTCTTGCACAACCTCTAAATCGCGCACCGTGAATTCCGATTATTACTTCGTACCTACATCGCGCCGACGTCCCGCATCCTTTTTAGAAACTGTGCGAATTCCGTCAGCGTCGTGAGGTCTTCTGGCTCCAATCCATCCGGGTCGAAATGCATCACGTCATTTCGAATCTTACGAACCGTGTCGAGGCGCTTTATGAACTCAACGCGGTCGATTTCTAATTTCAATTTCTTCCACTGGCTATCCTCTTGAATCAGCCGGATATAACCGCCGAAGCTCAAATCGGTGACACCTTCAACGTTGTCGGAATCGCCGTCCGGATCGCAGGCCGCTTTCAGTTCGCTCACGGTAAACTTGCCGTGCAGCATTCGCCGAATGCCATTCTCAATTTCGCCCACCAAAAGGAATGGCTCTGCAAGTTTTCGAAACTGCTCATTAAAGTCGCTGGCGGTTATAATCCCTGATATTTGCTGATCGGTTCCTCTTACGAGGACATAGTCGTGAGCAGCAATAATCTCGATTGCGGAAAAAAGAGATTCCTCGATCAACACAACGTGCGCAGGCTCCATACACTCTCTTGCCGTTGGACAATCTTTTTTGAGAGACAGTCGGCTCCCAATGGTCTTCCAGCTTACGACTCCTTTCACCTCCCTCGTTCCTGACATCACCGGCAATTGCGAAAAATCGCTCGTTAGCATTAGAGTTACGACTTGTTGTAACGTGCTGTCCGGATTGACCGAAACTGGCGGTGAGTTTGCGGATTCCAGACGACCGATGCGGTACGTGGGATCAGCCGCAGCAGTTCCGCTCGTTGCTCCACTTCTTTCCGCTTTTCCACCTACCCCTGTAGCCGTTGCAAAGGAAATGTAGCCGTCGATGTACGCGTACTCGAAATCCGGTTGAGTCGTAAGTCCGTACTGCTCGAGTCCGTGCCGCACCCAATGAACGACTCGATACCCCCTCCGCGCGAATCCAAACCATAACAAGAACGACCGAACGGTTTCTTTTGGCGGTGCGACGCCCCTTTTGAGTTGTTCGGCAATGTTCTTAAGCTTTTCGTCGGCGAGCGACATAGATACAGATATGCTTCGCGAAGGAGGCCGTCGTTATAAGACTGCTGTCGAAATGGGCTGTGAAAGAGATGATCTTGTCAAAGGGGGGAACCGAAGGCGAAGTGCTGACCTACTTCATCCGATCAAAAGTCTTCTGCAGTAACTCCAAGTCAGATGCGTTACCTGTCTTTTCCCTGGAACTCTCAATCCACTTCTTCTCCAGTGAATTCTTCGTTGGTCGGTCATTCTGATAAAAAACTCCAAATACCCCTGGGAAGGGAAGCTGCGCTAATTTATATGCGGCCAGCTCGTCGGTGACGTCGTGGCGGAGTTCGTCTTCGGGGGTGTTGTCGTATTTCTTTTCCTGGATCAGCTCGAAGCTGCCGCCTTTGCGCGGATCGGCCGGATCGAACACATCCGGAAAAAATTCGACGCATTCACTCAAGCATTCGATGACGCTAAAACCTTGGTGATCGAACGCGCGCTCGATCATTTCCATCATGTGTTTGACCTGGGTGGCGTGAGTGCGCGCGATGAAGGTGGCCCCGGCGGAAATCAATTGTTTCATCGGATTGACCGGCATGTCGATCGCGCCGGTCGGGTCGGTTTTGGATTTGAATCCGATGGGCGACGTGGGCGAGGTCTGCTTTTTGGTCAGGCCATAGACGAAATTGTCCATGATGAAGTAGACGAGGTTGACGTTCTTGCGCGCGCCGTGATTGAGATGGTTGCCGCCGATGGAGAAACCGTCGCCGTCGCCGCCGAACAAAAAGACGTGGAGATCGGGCCGGGCCAAACTGATGCCGCTGGCGAGCGGGACGGCGCGGCCGTGAATGAAATGGGCGCCGTGGCCGTTGACGAAATAAGGAAAGCGCGATGAGCAACCGATCCCGGCGAGGGTGACGATCTTTTCGTGATCGAGATTGCGTTTCTCGAGGACTTTGTAAAAGGAAGCGAGCACCGCGAAATCGCCGCAACCGGGACACCAGGTGGGATGGTCGGCGGTGATCGCTTTCTTGCTGAGTTTCTCGCGTTGGAGCGCGGGCGCCTCGCCTGCTTCTCGAACAGTTGTTGTCGATGCATCACTCATAAAACGAGATCATTAAGATGTTCTTCGGCGAGGGCGCCGAAGAAAGCACGCGGGGCGCGTGCGCTCCCCGGAATTTATTGTTTCACTCATTTTGAAAATCTGTTCTCTGTCCTCTGACCTGTGTTCTCTGGCTTCATCCCACTCCTTGTTCGACAATTTCACTGCGTGCGGTGGAAGCGGCCTGTTCCGCGGTTTCGCCGTTACCGGAAACCGGACGATTCGGCGAATAGCCCCTGGCTGAGACGAACTTGCCGGGGAAAACGCCTTGAAGAATTTCTTTCACCCGATAGGTCAAGCCGTCGGTCTTGGTCACACTCTCGATTTTTGGGTCGCAATAGCGCGCGCGCAGAATGATGGCGAGCTGGCCGAACCCGTAAAGCCCCTGATCGTTCATCTCGACGGTGACGATCCGTTTGAAGTTCTTGAAGATTTTTTCCAGGCCGTTCGGTAACGGATGAACGTGGCGCAAATGGATCGCGCCCATTTTTTCGCCATGCTCGCGCCCCATTTTCACCGCGTCGTGGATCGGACCATAAGTCGAACCCCAACCGACGAGGAGCGTGTCGCCTTTCTGGTCGCCATAAACTTCCGGCACTGGAATTTCTTCGCCGAGCTTGCGCAATTTGTTGCGGCGTTTCGCCGTCATCGCCATGTGCAATTTCGGGCTGCCGGTCGGGTGACCCATTTCGTCGTGCTCGAGTCCGGACAGAAGCGGATATTTTCCATCGAGAATGCGAGTGCCGGGCGGAATGTGTTGCGTGATTTGATCGAGCTTATACGGCACGTGCGTTTGCCGCGGAGTGAGATCCGGTTTCGGATCGACCATTAGTTTGGAAAGATCAGGTTCGTCGAACGCTTCGATGCGGGTCGCCAGCGAGGTATCGCTCAAAATGAAAACCGGCGTGCTGTACTTGCGCGCGATCCGCCCAGCTTCGATCGCGATGTAGAAACAGTCTTCCACCGTCGCGGCAGCGAGCACGACGCGCGGACTGTCGCCGTGACTGCCGAAAATGGCCTGGTGCAAATCGCTTTGCTCGACGTTGGTCGGCAGACCGGTGCTCGGCCCGCCACGTTGGATATTGCAAATGATCAGCGGCATTTCGGCCATCGACGCCCAACCGATCGCTTCGCTTTTGAGCGAAATGCCCGGACCGGCGCTGCCGGTGACAGCAAGATATCCGGAAAAGGAAAACCCGAGCGCCAACGAGACCGCACCCAGCTCGTCCTCGGCTTGGACAAAAATTCCGCCGTATTTTGGCAGCTGCGTTCGCAAAACTTCCATGACCGACGACCACGGCGTGATCGGATAACCGGCGCCGTAGCGAACCCCGGCGGCGATCAGGCCGAAAGCGAGCGCGGTGTTGCCATCCATTGTGATCTGGTCGCGCGCGCCCGGTTTTTTCTCGAACTTTTCAAATTGATATTGGTGCGTCAGCACTTTGCCGACCGGATAGGCGTACCCGGCCTGGAACGCCATCAACGCGGTGTTGACGATACTCTCGTCTTTGCCAGCGAATTTTTCGGTGATGATTCTTTTTAACTTTTCGACATCGAGGCCGAAAATTTTCGTGATCAATCCGAGCACGAAAATGTTTTTGCCCTTGTCCTTAGCGGTGCCGCCAAGCGCTTCAACTGTCAGTCCGGTGATGGGCACGCCGACGTAAACGAAACGTTTGTCGTCGAGGTTCGGCTCGACGTTGTCCGAATCGTAAAGGAGAACACCGCCCTCCTTTAGAAAATCAAGATGGTCCTGATAACTGTGTTGATAAAACGCGACCAGGAAATCGGCTTCATCACCGGCCGAGAGCACTTCGCCTGAACCGATGCGCACTTGAAAAATCGACGGGCCACCCGAGATCGTGGCGGGAATCGTCATGTAGGTCATGACGTCCTGATCGCTGCGTCCAGCGAGCCGGGCGAGAAACGCGCCGGCGGTTTGGATTCCGTCCTGCGAATTTCCGGCGAGGCGAATGACCGCATCCTGAATATTTTCCGGGCGAAGATCGGCGCGCTCCGCCTGCGGTGCCGCAGGGGCACTAGATGAAGCAGGCGGCGCAGGTTTCTCCACCGCGGTTACGTCAGGATTAACAGGATCGCCCATGATTCAGTTTTCGATTTTACGGCAGTGAGAACAGTAACTCTCAACACTGAACTCTCAACCATCAACTGAGAGGACAGAGGACGGAGGGCAGAGGTCAGAGGACAGCAGTCAGAGAACAGAGATCAGCGGTCAGCGGTCAGAGGTCAGAGGTCAGACGGCAGCAAAAAGAACTGACCCGTGATCTCTGAAATGTGACCTCTCGGCGGCGGCTCGCGCCGCCTAGCCGCTCGGGAACCAGGCGTGTTCCTGCCAGAAAGCCGAGAGCTCGGCGTTGTTGCCCCGGAAAATATTGCGCTCGGCTTTGCGCATATTGGCGACGCTGATTGGAAACGCATTGCGCGGTCGCAACCCGCATTTGCCGTCCCCGGTGTATTGCCACAAATCCCAATGGCCCCATGGCGAAGTGTAGCGCGGCTGGTTGTGGTAATTCGCGATCCAGAGCCAGCAGTTGGAAAGGACTGCGCGATGCGCGGCCGATGCGCCGCCGCTGTACAACATTTGCCGCAAACGAAATTCGCTGCCGTAGATCCCGGGATATTTTCCGGTGCGCTCTTTGATTCGCTGGGCGAACGCTGCCGCCTGGGCGGTGCTCATTGAGCCGCCGGGATAGTGGCCGTTTATTTCGAAATCGAGCACCAGCAAGACGCCGGGCCGGTTTTTCTCTTCCTCATGAGGAGCGTTGGCCGGCGGGTGCGACGAACCGACGACGGCCAGAAAATGATCGGCCTGTTGAATCGGATTAGTGCCGTCGCCGAAATGATACGCGCCCCACAACAAACCGGCCCGCATAGCTTGGACTTGTCGTTCAGCGTATCGCCAGTCGCGTTGCGAGCGTGGAAACGATGCTTCGTGAATCACGCCGACAACGCCTTCGTTTTTCATTCCGACAAAATCGACGCGCATCAAATCGTAATGCGACAAGTTGACGACGCTGTTGCTGGCGAAGGCGGAGAGCGGTGCGAAGAGAACGGCAAAAATACGAACGAGAAATTTCACGCGGGAAAATAGCGCGCGGATTTCGTTCGGCAACAGAGGACAGAGGTCACATGTCAGAGGTCAGAATCCGCGACCAATAACCAATACGAATAACTGCCGCGTTCAGCCTGCCGGCGGCGAAGACGCGGCTTTCGTTTCGTCAGAACCAGGTTGTCGATCGAGGCCGCGGCGTTTCAACAGCGGTTCGATGTAGGGATCGCGGCCGGTGAAATTCTTGAACAGGCCGAGCGCGTCGGCCGATCCGCCGCGAGAGAGCAGCGTTTCACGGAAGTGGTCGCCGTTCTCGCGTTTCAAGCCGCCGTGTTCTTTCATCCATTCCACGCTGTCGGCATCGAGGACTTCGCTCCAAAGATAGGAATAATACCCGGCCGAATATCCGCCGGCGAAGGCGTGCGAAAAATAAAAGCTGCGGTAGCGCGGCGGCACCGGCGGAAAATCGACGCCCGCTTTGTGCAGCGCTTCTTTTTCAAACTCGACCGCGTCTTTCGGAATGTCGGATGGATTCAGTTGATGCCACGCTTGATCGAGAAGCGAAGCCGCCAGGTATTCGGTCGTTTTGAATCCCTGATTAAATTTCTCCGCGGCCTCGACTTTATCGAGCAGCGCCTGCGGGATCGGTTCGCCTGTCTTGTAATGTTTGGCGAAATTCTTCAAGACTTCGGGCCAGGTCGCCCACATCTCGTTCACCTGCGACGGATACTCGACAAAATCGCGTGGGACGCTTGTTCCGCTGAAGCGCGGATATTTCACATTCGAAAACATTCCGTGGAGCGCGTGCCCGAATTCGTGAAATGCGGTCCGGGCTTCGTCGTGAGTGAGCAAGGTAGGCTCGCCCGGCGGCGGTTTCGGAATGTTGAGATGATTTGCCACCACCGGCTTGGTCGCGAACAAACCGCTTTGTTCGACGTACGAATTCATCCAGGCGCCACCGCGTTTGGAAGGACGCGCATAATAATCGCCGATGAAAATCGCGAGTGGCTTGCCGTCAGCGTCGTAAACTTCGAACACGCGCACGTCTGGTTGATAGACCGGCAAATCGTGGCGCTCCTTGAAGGTGAGCCCGTAAAGTTTTCCGGCGGCGAAGAAAACGCCGTCCAGAATGACGTGATTCAATTCGTAGTAAGGACGGAGCTCGGACTCGTCGAAGTCGTAGCGCGCTTTGCGAACTTTTTCGGAATAAAAATCCCAGTCCCAGGCCGCGATCTGGAACCCGCCGTTTTCCTGATCGACAATCTTCTGCATATCGGCGGCTTCGCGTTTGGCATTGGCGACCGCGGGCGGCGCAAGATCGCTGAGAAGTTTGTTCACGGTCGGGACATTTTTTGCGGTCTGGTCTTCGAGTTGATAGGAAGCCCAATTTTCATATCCCAGCAATTTCGCTTTTTCGGCCCGCAGCTGCGCAGTGCGAATGACAACCTGGCGCGTGTCGAACGGGCCGCCTTTGCTGTCGCGCGACAGCGATGTCTGCATGATGCGCTCGCGCAATGGTCGATTTTGCAGCGACCCGAGCAGCGGCTGTCCGGTCGTGTTCTGAAGTTGAATAACGAACTTCCCCTCCTTGCGCTCGGCCTTCGCCGCATTGGTGACAGTTGCCATTTGGCTGTCAGACAGACCGGCCAGATCTTCCTTGCGATCTACCACAACGGATGACGCGTTTTTCTCCTTGAGAACATTTTGCTCGAATTGCGTCTGCAACGTCGCCAGCTCGGCGTTCATCTTCTTTAGCTTCTCTTTGTCGGGACCGGAAAGTTTTGCGCCGGCGCGGACGAAATCCTTGTAGTAACGCTCGAGCAAGTAAGCCGATTCCGGATCAAGGCCGAGTTTGTCGCGATTGTCATAGAGTTCCTGGATTCGCGCGAAAAGTTTGCCGTTGAGATGAATTGCGTCCCGATGCGCGGCGAGCTTGGGCGCCATTTCGGTCTCGATCTTTTGCAGAGCCGGGTTCGTGTTGCAGGAGTTGAGATTCGAAAACGTGGTTTCGGCGCGGTCGAGCAGGCGTCCGGTACGCTCGAGCGCGACCACGGTGTTCTCGAACGTCGCCTTTTGGGAGTTGTTCGCGATCGCGTCGACTTCCTTGAGCTGCTCGCGCATGCCGGCTTCAATCGCCGGCGCGAAATGCTCGTCTTTGATCTTGTCGAAGGGCGGGTAGCGATACGGGAGCGCGCTTTCTTTGAGCAGCGGATTATCGGAAGAGTTGGCGGCGGACACGGCGGTGATTTGCGCGCTGAGAACGAAAACGCAAGTGACGAAGGCATGAAGAGTTCGCATAAAGGACTGCTGATTTATCAGAAAACGTCTAACCCGCCTACGCTGAAGCTTCGGCCGTGGCAAGCGCTCACATTTCTCGCCGTAGCGAAAGCGAAGGAGGAACGCCCAACAACATCCAATGCTAAATGACAGTCATAGACTGCCGCTACAGAAGAATTTTAGCGCCGTTTGAATTTCTCAACGATTCGGCTAATCGCCTCGGCTACGCCGTTGCTGCCATTCGGACTCTTCTTTTGTTTTTTGGCACGGAGATTGACCGTGGATTTCGCAAGGCCGGTCAGTTTCTTATCGGTGCGGGCTTCTTCCTGCAACGAAGTGTTCAATAATCTCGCTCCGGCTCTGTCGCCCAAAAGTTGGGCGTAGGTGCGGGCGCAACCGTAGCCGGCCATTTCGTAATGCTCGACTCGCTGGGCGGCAGCGATCAGGCCCGCGTCTCGCACATCTTTTTCCGCTGCCTTAATGACGGAGTTGCCTTCTTTCAAGAGACCTTCCATCCCTTTGCATTTTGGGGCACGGGTCGACTCCTTGTGACTTTTCAGAATTCTTTTCAAACGCCTGGCCTGATTGCGCGTTTGTCCCAAATGCTGATTGAAAGCCGAGGCGAGTCGCCGATTCTTCGTCGCTTTGGCCATCTTGGGCAGCGCCTTGATGATCTGGTTCTCGGCGCTGTAAAGATCTTTTAATTCGTGGACGTACAAGTCCCTTAAGGTCTCCAGTTCCATAATAGGTAGTAATCGTGCGGCGACGCCCGACTGGCCCTAGTGAGCAAAAAAAAGATCCTGGAATTGTGCATCGCGGAAATTGAATGACGTTGACAGGCGAACCCAGGTAGAATGAAAAGTTACTCGAAGCGTAACCGAAAGATTATCTGCGCTTTAGCGCTGGTGATCCCGTTGATGGGTTTGGCTGCGGAGGAGGCGACGCCGAGTCGATCGACCGACGAATTCGACGCCAAGGCGGCGGAGCGTTTTGCCAAGCTCGCGCTTGCGTGCGTGCACAAGGAATATCCAAACAAAATTGCGCACGTCCTGAACAGCGACGCGGACGTGGCGCCGCCCCGAAAATTGACGCCGGCATTCTGCGGTTGTTACGACTGGCATTCGTCGGTGCACGGGCATTGGTTGCTGGTGAGACTGCTTCGCACCTTTCCCGATGCGCCCTTTGCCAGTGCCGCGCGTGATGCACTCAAGCAAAGCCTGACTGCCGGAAATCTGAAACAGGAAGCGACTTATATTAAGGGCGAAGGCCGTTCGAGTTTTGAACGGCCCTACGGTTTGTCGTGGCTGCTCCAACTTTGTGCCGAATTGCGGGAATGGGACGATCCACAAGCGCGCGAATGGTCGGCAAACCTGAAGCCGCTCGAGGACGCAGCGGTGGAACGACTGACCAACTGGTTACCGAAGCTTTCGCATCCGGTCCGGATCGGCGAACACGACCAAACCGCGTTTGGTCTCGGCCTGATGTTCGATTACGCGCGCGCGACGAAAAATGAAGCTTTCGCAAAACTGGTCCGCGATTCAGCCAAGAAATTTTTTCTGGCGGACAAAAATTGCCCACTCAATTACGAACCTTCGGGTGAAGATTTTCTTTCGCCTTGTCTGGGCGAAGCGGACGTGATGCGGCGAGTGCTTCCGCAAAAAGAATTCGCCAGCTGGTTGGAGCAGTTCATGCCGCAAATTCCGGTAAGCGAAGAAGTCGAGTGGTTGAAGGTCGCGGTTTCACCGGATCCGAGCGACCCGAAACTGGCGCATCTCGACGGATTGAATTTGAGTCGCGCCTGGATGTTGGAAGGAATTCTTTCGGCGCTACCCGAGGACGACCATCGCCGGCCCGCGCTACAAGCTGCGGCGGATGCGCATCGTCACGCCGGACTCGCCGCGGTCACCGGCGAGCATTATGAAGGCGGACACTGGCTTGGCAGTTTCGCGGTTTACCTGACGACCCAACGCGGGTCCGAGCCGCAACGACCATAAGGGAACGAGAGAAAACGGGGATAGACAAAGATTCGGGTCGGCGACGTCTGGATATTGATGGGTGACTCAACCGCTGAACCGGAACGTATCGCGGAGATCCTTCGGGAAATCATCGCCTTATCTCAAACTGGGCGGCCGAACAACACGGAATCAACAAATGGGGTTGAAGCTGTAGTCGCCAACAAGTCAGAGTCCGAAAGTCGCGAGTCACTCGAAGAGGGCACCGATCCGGATTGATTCTGTGCGCGCGGCGCGCTCATTTCGGACCGAGGTGGCGATGATTAAGATTCAGCGGAAGAGGAAGAGATCGATGAAGATGTCGATCTAACGGAGTCGTCAGGCTTTTGGCGCGAGGGAGGCGACGATTTTTTCGAAGCGCGGATTGCCGCGCAGTGGATCCCAAACCTGATCCAACTTCAACGAGCCATATTCGGGCGCGTAGGGTTGATGAACGCCTTTTTCGAGAGAATCCAAAGTGCGATCGATCTCACCGACTTGCGCGTAAATGGTGACGAGGCGGGTTTGCAATTGATAGCCGTTGATCGCGTCCTTGGAAATGGGGAGCAGTTGAACCGCGCGTTGGCCTTCATCGAGCGCCTCGGCTTTGCGTCCGATCGCGGCATCGATTTGGCCAAGGACCATGAGTGCTTTGGCATCTTGCGGATGTTCTTGCACGGCCGCAGCTGCACGCTCGCGAGCAGTTTGAAATGCGGCAGTCGCTTTTGATTGCTGACCAAGCGCTCGCGCCACGATGGCCTGCTTCCATTCTCGCGGGGTAAAGAAACCATTATCGTCGAATTCCGTACCGCCGCCGTTTGCCAGCAATTGGTCGGCGCGATGATAATCCTTTTCCTTCAGCGCCAAATCCACCCGAGCGTTGAAAACATCATTCGGGTCGGCGGTTTTGGTGGCTTCGCTTGCTACAACGTCTCTCCAACGTCGCAAATCAGCTTTCCAAAGAAAATCCATGTCGGCGCGAAGAAAACCGATATTGAAATCGAGCGGTTTCCACGACAGAGCATGGTCGAGTGTCTTGATCGCGTCCGGATAACGCAGGAGAGCGCCGTAGGTCCAGGCTAGTTCTGACACAACAGCCAGATTGCATGGATCCAGGGTCAGGGTTTGTTCGAGGCGACGGGTTGCATCTCGCCAGTTGTTCTGCCGGCGTTCGATCAACCCCGCAAAAAACAGAACTCGGGTGTCGTTAGGCAGACTGCGTCTGGCTTGAGAAAGTTCGGCAAGCGCGGACGTGTATTCGCGCGCGCCCCAGTAATGAAGCACGGCCCGGGTCAAATGCAGGTCCGGGCTGTTCGGCTGCAAGCGCGCGGCCGATTCGATCGCTTGTTTCGCCAAACCGAGATGATCGACCGACTGGTCTGCATTAATCCAGTGCAAATAGAGATGGTTTTGCGCGAGCAAGCAGATCGCAGGTAAGAAAGCCGGATCGCGGCTGATCGCGTCGTTCAGAAGCGCAATCTGATGTTTAGCTTCTTCGGCGCCGCCGCTCCCGATAGAGCTCGTCCGGTTTCGGCCACTCTCGATCGCCTTTAGATAAAGGTCGTAAGCGGCGAGATCTTCAGTCGGTTTGACATCGAGGGCGGCTTCTTCTTTCGGTGAAAGTGTTGCCTGAAGTTGATCGGCGATTGCCCGGGCGATTTCGCTTTGAATTGCGAAGACATCAGCGAGATCGCGATCGTAGGTCTGTGCCCAAAGATGAGCATCGGTGCGAGCGTCGATCAGCTGGGCATTCACGCGGATGCGATTTCCAGCGCGTTGAACACTGCCTTCGAGCACATGGGCGACGCCGAGCTGGCGTCCGATCTCGCGTAAATTGCGCGCGCGGGGGGTCTTGTACTGCATCACGCTGGTGCGGCTGATCACTTTAAGGTCGGCTACTTTCGCGAGATTAGAAAGAATCTCATCCTGAACACCATCAGTGAAGAAAGCGGTCTCTTGATTAGTGCTGAGGTTTTCGAATGGCAGCACGGCGATACTTTTCTCGGGAACGGAAGAGATGAGGGTGGCGTTCGGAACAGGAGTTATCGCTTTGGGTGCGATCGGGAAAAAAATTCTGAAGCCGATCGCTGCCGCCGTTAACGCGACCAGAGCTGCAATCAGCATGCGGGGAATTCGGTCGCGCGTTCTTTGAGTAGTCGCGCTGACAGGGCGAGGCTTTGCGACGAGTTTGGCCGGCCGCTGAGGGTTGCCGATCTCGTCGTTATAGAGATTAACGAGTGAAATCACTTCGCCGTGTTTTACTTCGCATTCGCCGAGGTCGTGGAGATACAGTTGCCAATGCCGGTATTGAGCAAGGTCTTCCGCAACGCGTTTTGACAGAAGAATGTGTCCGGCGTCGCCGCAATCCATTACCCGCTGGGCGATGTTGATGCCGGCCCCGGTGACGTTCGACCGATCATTCAGATCGGTCATTCCACTGACCGGTCCGCTGTGCACGCCCATTCGAATTTTCAATTCGGGATGGTTGAGCAATGCCTTGCTCGCTTGTAACGCGCACCGGACAGGCGCGTCCGGCGTGCTGGTGAAAGCTAACGCCATTCCGTCTCCGGTCGGCAGGCAAATGAGCTTTTCCGTCGCTTCGGCAATACGAAACGCGTCGGTATTTCGGAAAACTTGATTTAGTTCGTCGAGCGACCCGCGCTGCTCGTTGATCAACAACTTTGAGTAGCCCACGATGTCCACAAAAAGGACATGGGCGATCTCTAGCTGAAGATCTGGTTCGAGCTCAGTGGACATGGCAAGTCGGGCGACATCCCGCTAGACGAGAGGTCGATAGTTGGAGGCGAAGCTTCTCCCGCGCCAAATCCGGCCACTTTCTGCCGCTGCCGCCGAACTGACGAAGACCGGAGCCAAAATGGGCTAGGTCCGGAGGGGTAGTTCGACCGTAAACGTGGTGCCTTGCTCGCTGCTCTTTACCGAAATCGAGCCCTGATGCGCCTCGACTACTGCTTTACTGATGGCCAGCCCGAGCCCGGTGCCGTTCGATTTTCCATGGGTCACGAATGGCTCGAAGATGCGTGGCAACAATTGGGCGGGAATCCCGCAACCGGTATCAGAGACCTCGAAGCGCAAGCCGGTGTCGGTTCGTTTGATCGCAAACGTCAGGACCTTTTGGTGGGTTTTCGCCATCGCCTCGCAAGCGTTGCGAATCAGGTTGCTGAACACGCGCAAGAGCCGATGGCGGTCCGCTTGAATTGCACCGTTGTAAGAAACTTCAACCCGCGATTCGATCTGCCGCTGGTATCTGGAAAATTCTGCTTCGATTGCATCGACAAGATCGTCAACCAAAAACAGCTCAAGATTCAGGTGCGTGTTGCCGCGCGAGAAATCGATCAACTCGCGGGCCATGTTTTCCATGTTCCTGACCGCTTCGCGAATCAGATCGGTCGCTTCGCCAATTAAATCATCGGGATTACTTTTCCGGATCACTTCGCACGCGCAGAGGATGCACGAGATGGGATTGTTCATGTCGTGCACGATCGAGCTGATGGTGCTGCCGATGAGCGAGAGACGTTCGCTCCGCATTACCTCCTCGATGAAGTGCTGATTGTTGTGACGGAGTCGCTTCGTGACGGAGCGGGTAAAATTGGCCAAAACTTGTTGCGGCGTCAGCTGGAGCAACGAGTCCCAGCCGTCGCGATCGATTCGTCCGACAATGACCTGATCGACGGCGGCGGCTTGAGCAGAACGTTTGCCGGTATCGACCAGCGCCATTTCACCGAAAAAATCGCCCTCCATTAAATAGGCGAGTGTCTCCTGCTGGCCGGCACGGCCTCGTTTCGAAATTTTTACCGAACCCGCCGCGATCAGGAAAAGCGAATCGCCCGGATCATTTTCTTCGAAGATGATTTCAGTCGGACGGCAATGAATCACGCTAATCTTATCGGCAAGCGCGTCGTAGATCTCGTCGGTGATCCCGTCGAGAAGAGCGTTGGTGCGGAATGAAGGCCGCTCCGGTGAATCGGAACGCGAAATGGGAACGCGGGAAGTCTCCGTCATAAACGCTTAATCCGGTTGTAAGGAGCACCGGCCATGCCGGGCTTGGAGCAACCGCGTTTGCAATCGAAAATCTGAAATCTAAGATCTAAAATTCGATTGCCAGGGTGGCGAAATTGGCAGACGCGCCAGACTTAGGATCTGGTGGAGCAATCCTTAGGGGTTCGAGTCCCCTCCCTGGCACATGACCCGCATTGAGATGTGTACGTTCACGGAATAATTGAGTACTTTCGGGGGACGGTCGAATCAGTGTCCGTTGCTGACATTTCGTCAGCGTTGCCCACCGTTGGTGCCACTTTAGCCGCTTTTCATCGTCGGCGGTGGACTTATCGGAATATTCAGCGGATCTACAGATTGTTTACCGCTACTATCTTAGAGATCGGGGCAACGGAATCGAGCGGGCGCTCGAAATCTTGTAACGCTGTTTCCTCTAGATTGTTTTGGCTCACCTTTGTGGAGCAATGCCCAAAAAGGTGTTGCGTGTATGGCGCGGTACTGCCGCTCTACTTGTCTTGAGACCAAAGCGCAGTCTTATCGGCGTTGGCTTTTGCCAACGCGGCATTGTATTGCGCAACCTCAATATTATATGCGCGATTACCTTCGACATCGCTATTGAGGAGGTCGCGCTTCTTGAACCGTAACGCTTCGTTCCATGCAGCCAGCCGCTCAAACTCTCGATTATTCGCTATCCGATGTTCTTCGAGCGGCGTCCTTCGTTTCGAAACTTTTTCGACGCCATAAGGGGCTGCCGGAGCCGAATGCACGGTCTTATCGTTGAGAAATTTATTGTAATACGCGCCAGAAAGCGACTCCGGGCGAAGCAGGATATAAGCAAGAATGCACGGAAGCGCTGCCAGCCGAAATGTCTTCGATGACGGCGCGACATGAGGATGACTCAAACGGAACAGTAATGGTCCAAACGGCAGAAAAACACCCAATCCGCACCAGACGCTGACGCGAAATGCCGCGCTAGAGAGAAGAATGCGGCCGATCAAAGCGCAGAGAACGCCGATGACCAAGAAAATGAGCGCAGCCATATGTTGATTTGAGCAGGGTAAATGCCATTACCGATAAATCGTAAGACGCAGCTCCTGAGCTTCTACATTGCCGAAAAGTTTCTTCAGTCGGCAGGATCGGCGGTTACATCCGGGCATACACCCGCCGTCGTCGTAGGGGCTTGTTGTGAGGAAGTCCGTGGACGCGGTTGAATAACTCGACGTTTCGTGCCCATACCCTCAATTGGCGAATCCGCAGCCGCGGTTTGATTCGGGTTAACTGGCTTTGCTGTTTCCTGAAGAGGTTTTGGACCGTCCACGACGTTCAGTCTTAGCGTCGTCGTCTGCTCGACTTCGATCCCACCTCGGCGCTTGCGCAACAAGTCCAAATCGCGGCGCACCCGGCCTTTATCGTTGCAGTAAAGCAACACTGTCTCTTCGCTCACCTCATTGGCTTCCAATGCCTTTAACAAAGAGCTATCAAAGGTATGCCAGCCGTAGATCGTCGCCGCATCCATAATCTCGTGAAAAGTCTTGCCTTCCGACTCACCGTAGCGAATCGCCTCACGAGTTCGGAGGCTGCTGCCAATCACTTCACTGATTAGCACGCGGCCACTGTTAATCTTCGGAGCCAGCCGTTGACTCACAATGTACCGAATGGTGTCGGACAATCGGTAACGTAACTGTTCTTCCTCGTCTTTGGTAAAGAACCCGATGATTCGGTTAATGGTCTGGCCAGCGTTGATCGTGTGGAGGGTAGTGAAAACCAAGTGTCCAGTTTCGGCCGCGTTCAACGCAATTTCCATTGTTTCGCGGTCGCGAATTTCGCCCAGAAGAATCACCTTCGGCGCTTGACGCAACGCGGCGCGCAAACCTTCGGCGAAGCTGCGAAAATCCCTGCCCAGTTCGCGATGGCTGATCGCGGCGCGAGCATGGGGATGAAGAAACTCGATCGGATCTTCGAGGGTAACAATGTGAATATCCTGAGTTTGGTTCAACTCATTGATCATTGCGGCCAAAGTGGTCGTTTTACCACTGCCGGCTGCACCGGTTACTAACACGATCCCATTCCTTTCTTTGACTATCGCTCGAAAGACGGGCGGCAAATTCAGTTCCGCAAGCGTTGGCACGGTTGGTTGCAGCTTGCGCATGACAATGGCGCGCCGGCGATTCTCTTTGTAAATATTTGTGCGGAAGCGGGCGACATTGTCGATTACATAGCTGCAATCGCACGAACCAGTCGAAACGTAGTCAGTTCTTAGCCGCTCGTCGTCACTTATGATGTATTCGGCCAGTGCGTCAATGAAGTCCGTAGTGAGAAGGCCATCAGGTGTGTTGATGGCACACGCTTTCAAGCGCCCGTCGACCTCAACAAGCGGAGGTTTTCCTGCGAGGAAGAGCAGATCCGAGACTCTCTCTCCGGTTCCCAGCATGTTGGTGGCCAGGCCGTCAACGGTTTCTCTGTCCAATTGCATGCGCTGCTGTGAGATAGCTAGGATTGTGCCTGCATTCGCCGTTTTTGTTGTGCCCGAGCATCCGAGAATTTCGGACATTGGACATGCTGAAATGACTCAAATATTAAGTGAATTTACAGAGACGTTGAATGGGTGAGCGTTGAGACGTCAGATCAGAAAATCTGCCACTTTCTGTCGCCACCGGCTTCGGTTTCCCAAAGACGAACGCCACCGAGAAACGCGTTTTCGTTTTTGCCGCGCTCAATGCCTTCCGGCAATTGATCGAACCGGTTCACGTTGCCGCCGCCGAGCACGACGTAATCGGCAATGAACGATTTCTTCAGTTGCGTGACCGCAAAGATCACTTCGCGTTTCCATTCTTCTTCTCCGAGTCGTTCGATTCCGGGAATGCCGAGAAAATTTTCAATGATGTCGCGATCGCGGTAAGGGAGATCGCCCAGTTCGAGCGGGAAGAGCATTTGTTCGAATGCGAGCGCGGAACCGAGCCCAGTTCCGAGCCCGAGAAAAAGCATTCGCCCGCCGTGATAACTTCCCAAGGCCTGCACCGCGGCGTCGTTGATGACCTGGACCGGTTTGCCTAACGACTTGCCAAAATCATACCCGACCCAACCTTGGCCGAGATGTTTCGGATCTCTGATTATTTGACCGCCGCGGACGGGCGACGGAAAGCCGATCGAGATGTTGTCGAATTTCCAATCGCGAGTGTTTTCTTTTAGTCGAGCGACAAATTCATCCGGCGTCATCCGCGCGCCGGAATCAAAGGCGCGCTGGTCCGCTCCTTGGACCATCAGCTTTACGTGCGTGCCGCCGATATCGACGACGAGCGTCTTATTCATCGACTCTCAAAATTCGGGTGCTACTCGCCGAGACCGATGGCCTGACCGAGCCGCTGAAAGATGCCTTTCCGTTCTTGTCCCGTCGCGCTGCCGCCCGACCAGCACTCGACAATCTCAAGGGCGAGGAACCGGAACAGGGTGACGCTGGCGAATTTCAAATCGAGTCGCAGATTCTTTGCGATCTGTTGAACGGACCGAGCGCCGTTGAACTGCGACGCGAACTGCGCCTCCGCGACGGTCAGACGTAAATTCTGCACTCTCTCAAATCCATCGCGAGTGTAAGCCGGAACCGACGTAGGATCGTAATAAGCACGGTCGCCCAGTTGCGGAAATTGAACGAAGCGCAACGTCGCCAGCGCCCATTGATCGACATCGAGTTCGCCAGAGACCGCGCTGCCGAAGTCCGGAAGCGCTCCTTGTTGAAATGAAAAGCGAACGCACGGCGCGCTCCAAAGTTCGGCGAAAAGTTTCTGCCCATGATGCTGCGTTAACTGCATCGCCGGCTCTTGCAGAATCAGATTCTCCTGGGCGAGCGTGATGAAGAGCGGGCACCCGGTCTCCTGTTGTTGGGCTCGCGCAGCCGCGATCCGGTCCGGATCGACATTGCTCAAAGTGACCGGCGCTTCCGGGCAATAGAGCTCCGGGTCGCGGGAAGTCGCAAACAACACCTGCCCGTTTTGAGTGAAAAGCTCGACCGGCTGTTTGTCCCAAAAAAGGCGCAGCGTTCCGGTCAGTTTTTGGGTGGCGATGATTTGCAGCGCGCGGTTCAACGAGAAAAAGCGCGTATCGCCGGAGAAATAAGCGCTGCCAGTGAGCGATTCGTCGGGAATGTAATATTGCTCGGCCGCGGGCTCGAACGCCGCCGGTGTTGCGGCTGGCACATCGGTCGCGGGAGGTGGAGTCCACCACGGAGTTTCCGGCGCTGGGGTGATTTCCGGTCCGACTTCGCTCACTTCGCGGTAGGCCGGTTCCGGTTCGACCGGGAAGTCCGCTTCCGCCGCGGGTTTCGGTTCCGCGGCATTTGGCTGGGTTGGCTCCGGCTCGTCCGATTTTCGAGGCATATGGGTTTCTACGGTTTTGATAAGCAAATCCGAAGTGAACGGTTTATTCAAGAACCCAATCACATTTGAATTTTCGCTCCGGCTGGCCTGCAGCTCCGCCCCGTAGCCGGACATATAGACAACCGGAATGGTCGCGGTCCCGGGATTTTCCAGCAAACGGCGGCAGACTTCGTCGCCTTTCATGTCCGGCAGGATGAAATCCAGCAAAATCAGATCGGGCACACCGCTTTGCGCCGTTCGCACCGCTTCTTCGCCGGTCGATGCCGTCGTCACTTCATAATTCGCTTCGATCAAAACTTCTTTTACAAAACTGAGCAGCATCAGGCTGTCATCGACCACTAATATTTTTGGATTGCCCTTCTTGCTGCGCGATTTTTTCGGCGGAGCGGCCTCCGTTTCATCGGCGCCGCGGACGGCTTCCATGAGCAAGCGCTGCCAATCCATGTCGATCGTGTGCGCGCCGGAAGGCGCGTCGGCGACTTCGGAAACGGTCCCGCCTTTCCAACGAACAATTTCATTGAACGCCGCCATTCCTTCTCGGCCCGGAGCAGTCGCGTGGCGGACCTGGCCTTTCTCAAAGAACACCCGCGCCTTTTCGCCGCTCGGCCCGGTGAATTCCACCATCGCGGTCGCCCCGCTCATGCATTTAAGTTGAATGATGTCGGTGAATTGGAGATCGCGAAGCGTCCCTTGAAATTTTTCCGCGGCCGTGTCGGTCGTAGGATGCAACAAATGCTCGACTAGATCGACGAAATCCCATTGTACCAGCGGCTTCTCCAGAAAGTGAATTGCCCCCAGTCCGGCGACTTTTTCCCGTTGCTCGGGCAAATGCACGCCGGTCAAAACGATTGCGCGCGCATTCGGGTGGCTCGTTCGTAAATCGTAAAGAAAATCGTGGCCGAGGTCCGGAGCTGCATCGACATCGAGGACAAAAAGTTCGGGCTTCACTCCCAAAACAAGTTGTTGCGCTTCCTCCAGGCTCCGCGTCATCTCGACGAGTGCGTCCGGAGCCGCTTGCTGCAAAGAAGACATGATCGCGGACGCCAACTGCTCGTCCGGTTCCAAAACCAGAATCCGCGCGTTGGGTTTTGATTTCTTCTGTTTCATCAAGGTGCGTCTCAAGGAATGTCTCGACGCTCAACTCGTTAGCAATGCCTGCTTCTCGGCAAATGACAAAAGAATTTTTGTCCGAGCGGACCGGCACTTGTCGAAGGATGGGACATCGTTGGTCAGGCGCTAAAGCGTTTTGCCAGCTCCCGTCGGTTGATTTTTCCGCGCTCGTTTTTCGGAATCGAATCGACGATGAAGATCCGCTTCGGAACCTGCCACGCGCCCAACGCATCTCGGCAGAATTCCAGCAGCTCGTTCTCGGCCAGATCGACATCCACTACAACGCAGGCGGCGACCTCCTCGTGTCGAAATGTTGATTCACGACCAAAGGCAACCGCCTGACGAACGCCCGGAAAGCGGAGCAAGCGTTCTTCAATCTCGGCCGGGTTTACCTTTTTCCCCGCGACATTGATCACGTCCGAGATGCGTCCGACAATTTTGAAACCGGAACCGTGGCGTGCCAGGAGATCGTCCGGAGCGAAAACGCCATTACCCAATTTTTCTTCGTCAACCTCGGGAAAGTAACCATCGCCTACGGCTGCACTTCGCACTCGAACCTGACTCTGTTCGGCATTTGCATCGACAATCTCAAGATCGACATCTTTCATCGGCGCGCCGACGAAACCTTCGATCTCATTCGCCGCTTCACGGTCATAACAAATTCCTCCGCACTCCGACGCGCCGTAAAAGGAATGGATCGGCAATCCGAATTTTTCTCGGAATTTTTTCGCCGTGGCAATTGGCAGTGGCGCACCCGCGGAAATGAAAAGTCGCAGTTTTGGCAGGGGCGGAACATTTTCCATTTGGCAAAGCGCTTGATAGAAAACAGGCGTGCCCGGAAAGACGGTCGCGTTCGTTCTGGCAAGGTCGTCAAGGACTGCGCGCGGCGTTCGGTCCCGACTCAAGGCGACCGGGATTCCTCGGGCGATCAGCGGCATGAGCAAATTGCTGAATCCATAGGAATGCGAAATTGGAATGACGCCAAAGTTAAGATCGACGTCGGAGATTCCCATCGTGTCGCAAATCTGGTCGCAATCAGCCAAGAGCTGTTCGCTGCGAAACCGGATCATGCGTGGTGCGGAGGTTGTGCCAGAGGTTAGTTTCAATAATGACGACGCTCTCCTGCACCACTGAGTTGCAGCTGCCAATGTCCCCATCGGCAGAACCTCCAAGTCCCTGCCGCCAGTGACGGCGGCCGCTACAACGCCACTCGCGTTACAAATTTTCAGCGCGGCGTCGCGTTGCTGAACAGTAATCGATTGCTCAAACGGCAGAACGATAATTCCGCGGCGCAAACACCCGATCAAGATCGACGCCCACTCCTCTCGATTGCCGATTTGAACCCCGATCACGCTGCCAGCAGTGAATTGATCGATCTTCAATTCAAAATCGCCGGTGCGGCCATCGATTTCGCGAAAGGTCCGAACGGCCTCGCCGCGCGTGTTGAAAATGGCCGGGGCGTCGCCCTTTCGAGCGAGAATCGTCTCCCATCGTTCCAGCAATGCGTCTTTCGGTTTCATCGCTTGCGTAAAATGCCCAGGCGGTTACATTCGGCGCTCATTTTTGACGATGAAAGCCGGCATTCACCCAGAATATCACGAAACAGATATCGTCTGCGCCTGCGGCGCGGTCTATCACACGCGCTCGACGCGTCGTGACATTAGAATCGGTATCTGCGCCGCTTGTCATCCGTTTTTCACCGGCGAACAGAAATTCGTGGACACGGCCGGTCGCGTCGAAAAATTCACCCAGCGCTATGGCAGCACCAAAGCCGCGCGCTCGGGCAAAAAAGGTTAGCTGAGCTGTAGTCACCTCGCTCTGTCGAGGTGTCTCCAAACACGGCAACAGAGCGCCGTGGCTACAAACACTCATGGACTTTGATCCTCTCATTCAACGCAAACGCGAGCGGTTCGAGCAACTCGAACGCGAGATCGCCGATCCGCGTCTTTTCGACAATCGCAAACGGGCCGGCGAGATCATGCGCGAGCACGCCAATATCAAAGCCGTGCTCGCGAAATGGGACGGATTGGAAAACGCGCGCAAGCAGCTGGATGACAATCGGGAGCTGGCCACGTCGCGGGACGTCGAGATGGCGGCCATGGCCGATGACGAGATTCCCGATTTGGAAAAGCGCGTGGGCGAGCTCGAGCGCGACTTGCAAATCGCGTTGTTGCCGCCGGACGAAAATGAAGATCGCGATGCCATTGTCGAGATTCGCGCCGGCACCGGCGGAAACGAAGCCGCCATTTTCGCGGCCGATCTTTACCGGATGTATCACCGCTACGCCGAGTCGGCCGGACTGAAAACCGAAGATCTCGAATCAAGTTCGTCGGAGATGGGTGGGCTAAAAGAAGTGATCTTCAAAGTCTCGGGCGAATCGGTTTTTCGAAAGCTGCGTTATGAGAGCGGCGTGCATCGGGTGCAGCGCGTGCCGGCAACTGAAGCGCAAGGCCGAATTCATACATCGACTGCAACGGTGGCCGTGCTGCCAGAAGCGGAAGATGTCGATGTTGAATTAAAGCCGGAAGATTTGCGGATTGAAGTTTCCCGCGCCGGCGGTCCGGGCGGACAAGGCGTCAACACTACCGACTCGGCGGTGCAGGTAATGCACATTCCAACCGGCACGATTGTTCGTTGCCAGGACGGTCGCAGTCAGCTCAAAAACAAAGAAAAGGCATTGTCGATCCTGCGGGCGCGGTTACTTGAACGGCAGCAGCAGGAGGAAGCGGCAAAATACAGCGCGCAACGCCGTGGGCAGATTGGCACCGGCGGGCGCGAAGAAAAAATTCGCACCTACAATTTTCCTCAGAACCGGCTGACCGATCACCGCATCGGACTAACGCTATATAATTTAGATCGGGTGATTAATGGCGACCTCGACGAAATGATTCGATCGCTCCAGGCCGCCGACGTGGCGGAAAGATTGAAGGGTAATTTGGAGGGCGCCGCGCCGTCGGCGCCATAAATTAGTGGGACACGACAGCGCGTGTCCCTCCAGATTGAAAATGACGCTCCTGGAAGTGTTGCAATCCACGACTGCTTATTTCACCAAGCACAAGATTGAGAACCCGCGCTTGAACGCAGAACACTTGCTCGCGCACATCCTTGGACTTTCGCGCATGGATCTTTACTTAGAGTTCGAGCGCAGTCTTTCCGACGCCGAGCTGAAACCGCTTCGCGAATTGGTGAAGCGTCGCGGTCAAGGCGAGCCGGTCCAGCATTTGTTGGGCACGGTTGAATTTTGCGGTCACACCTTTTTAATCGACAACCGCGCGATGGTGCCGCGACCGGAGACAGAGGAACTGGTCGAGCTGCTTCTACCGGCGATCAGCGATCACAAGTCAGCGATCAGAATCGTTGATGTTGGAACCGGCAGCGGCGTGATCGCGCTCAGTCTGGCCGCGAACTTCCCGGAAGCCGAAGTTTATGCTTCCGATATTTCGGAAGACGCGCTGGCGCTGGCCCGTGAGAATGCGGTCCGACTCGGGTTCGAGCAAATCCACTTTCAAAAAAGCGATCTCCTCGAAAGTTTGTCTGAAAGATTCGATCTGATTGTGGCGAATCTTCCTTACATTTCCATGAAAGATCGACATCTGCTTGCGCGTGAAGTGCTACATGATCCGGAAGTGGCACTCTTTGGTGGATCGAGCGGTGACGAGTTGATGCGAAAATTGATCGGAGAAGCGCCGCACCATCTTGATTTCGGCGGCCTGCTGGCGCTAGAAATTGGCCTCGGTCAAGCTGAAGGACTTTCGGACTTCCTTCGTCAAAAGAATTATCACGACATCGAGTTAAAAAGGGATTATTCAGATACCCCGCGTTTTCTTTTAGCCAGATATGGATAAAATCCGCATCCACGGTGGACATCCGCTGAGCGGTTCGATCAAGATCAGCGGCTCGAAAAATTCTGCCCTGCCGATTCTGGCGGCGACGTTGCTCACGCCCGAGCCGTGCACCATCCGACGTGTGCCGGACCTGAGCGACACGAATTACATGCTCCAAATTTTGAAGCACCTCGGCGCGGAAGTGGAACGCGCCAGCGGCACGGTAACGATCGCGGCCGCAAAAATAGATTCGGTCGCGCCTTACGATGTCGTGCGGAGAATGCGCGCTTCGGTTTGCGTGATCGGTCCACTGCTCGGCCGCTGCAAGGAAGCGACGGTTTCGTTGCCGGGTGGATGCGTCATTGGCGATCGTCCGATCGATCTGCACTTGAAGGGATTTGAAGCGCTCGGTTCTGCGGTTCGGGTGGAAGGCGGCAACATCAAAGTGTTCGCCCCGAAACTAAAGGGCGCGATCGTGAACTTGCGCGGAAAATTTGGACCGACGGTGCTCGGGACCGACAATGTGATGATGGCGGCGGCGCTCGCCGAAGGAACAACGGTGATCGAAGACGCAGCCCAGGAACCGGAAGTTGTCGATCTGGCAAACTTCCTGAACAAAATGGGCGCGAAGATTGAAGGCGCGGGGACGCGTCGCATCATCGTCGAAGGCGTGAAGGAATTGCACGGCGCGGAGCACGACATCATTCCCGATCGGATTGAAGCCGGCACATTTCTGGTCGCGGGCGCTATTTGCGGCAACGGCGTGACCGTGAAACGGGTCGAGCCGCAACATCTGACCGCAGTCATCAAAGCGCTCGAGGATTCCGGTTTTCGTATTGGTGTGGAGGATAAGGCGGTTTCAGTTTCTCCAAACGGCGTGGCCAAACCGCTCGAGATCGAGACCGAAGCGTATCCCGGTTTCCCGACCGACATGCAGGCGCAAATGTGCGCTCTGCTTTCCACCACGCGCGGCTGCAGCTTGATCACTGAGAGAATCTTTCCACAACGTTATATGCATGTGGCCGAGTTGAAACGTATGGGCGCACACATGGAGTTGGAAGGCGCGACTGCGCACATCGAAGGCGTCGACCAACTTCTCGGCGCGCCGGTGATGGCGAGCGACTTGCGCGCTTCGGCCGCCCTCGTGCTTGCCGGTTTGAAAGCGGACGGCATTACCGAAGTCAGCCGCGTTTACCACATCGACCGCGGCTACGAACACTTGGATGAAAAATTGAGTGAGCTCGGTGCCCACATCGAGCGAGTGAAAGGATGAATGGAATGAGGAAAGTCGAATGGGCTAATGACGAAGGACCGTCGACATTCGCGCCAGTAAAGAGCAGAGTCGCGTCTTCGTTATTCCGGCTTCGTCATTGGAAAGGATAAACCTCATGGATCAACAACCTACATCGTCCTCGGCGGTTCCGGGCAGTTCATCGAGCGTCCGCACCTGGTGCATTCTTGCGCACGCAACCGCTTTGGTCGGATTCTTAGTGCCGGTGGCCGGTCACCTTGTTGGACCGCTCATTGTTTGGTTGGCAAAGCGTCAGGATTCACCCGAGATCGATGCCCACGGCAAAGAATCGTTAAACTTTCAAATTTCGATGCTGATTTGGAACGCGATCGCGCTGATCCTTTGTCTGGTGCTGATCGGAATCCCGATCCTCATTCTCCTCCACATTCTTAATATTATCTTTGTCATCGTCGCTTCGATCCAGGCGAGCGAAGGCAAACTTTACCGATATCCGCTGGCGATTCGGCTGATCAGTTAGGTAGGGGCGGTCCACCGAACCGCCCGCGGGCGATTGGGGTCAATCGCCCCTACCTTTGTTGTTTCAATCAGTCCGCGCAGCGTTTTCATATTCGCGACGTCTTCGCGGAGTTCCTTGCCCTTCGGCGTTTCGAGAACCTTTGGGATTTTACGAAATCGCCGGTCGCGCATGATGAAACGGAACGCGTCGAGACCGATCTGGCCTTTGCCAATATGTTGATGTCGATCCACTCGTGAGCCGCGCGCGGTTTTGGAATCGTTCACGTGGATCGCGGCGAGACGATCGAATCCAATCACGCGATCGAATTCGCGAAACGTTTTTTTGATCGAGGCTTCGCTGCCGACGTCGTAGCCGGCGGCGAAGATGTGCGCGGTATCGAGACAAACAGAGAGGCGCTCCGGCTCGCGGACGTTTTCGATGATGTAAGCAAGCTGTTCGAACCTGTGACCGAGACATGAACCTTGCCCGGCAGTTGTTTCGAGCGCGATCCGCGTTTTCACTTTCGGGATTTTTCGAAACACGCGATCGATCGAATCGACGATTTTTCCGAGGCCTGCTTCTTCGCCCGCGCCCAGATGAGCGCCGGGATGCAAAACGAGAAACGGCAGCTCGAGTTGATTGGCCCGCGTGAGTTCCTCGGACAAGGCGCGAATGGAATTGGTGTCGAATTGCGGATTCGTGGCCGCGAGGTTAATCAGATAATTGGCGTGCGCAAAAATCGACAATAAGTCGCCGCGCTGTCGATGTTCGAGGAAGGCGCGGATTTCTTCGCGTTCGAGCGGCCGCGCGAACCATTGCATGTTGTTCTTCACGAACATTTGGATCGCGGTGCACTTGATTGAACGACCGCGCTCGATCGCAGTGTGCACGCCGCCGCCGATCGACATATGCGCGCCTAGTAGAATTTCCGACTGCCGGCTGTCGTTTACCGATTTGTTCCGGCCGTTCGAGCCCGTCACAACTTCGACAAATAATAGGGCAACATGTCGCGCCAGTAATTCCAATCGTGGCCGCGCCATTTGCCGTCATCGAGCCAGTGCTGAATTCCTTTCGAGTTCAGAATCTCCGAAAGCTGGTAGGATTCGTGGCGGGTGTTGTCCCATTCGCCGGTGCCGATGATGATGCCCATGTGATTAAATTTCCAGGGATCGGTCGTGTTGGGCAGATATTCGAAAGGACTGTTGAAATAAATGTTGTCGTCGTGATAACCGTCAAAAAAATCGCTGATGTCGAACGAGCCGCTCAGACTGATGAAATTGCTGACTAGATCGGGATGGCGAAACGCGATGTTGCCGGCGTGATACGCCCCGAGACTCGCACCGCACACGGCCACACGATGACAATGACATTCGCGCCGCGCGTGTTCGAACACATCGCGCACGATCACGTTTTCGTAAGCGTTATGAGTCCGCATCCGATCGGCCGGATGAATTCCCTTGTTGTAAAAACTATCGAGATCGATCGCGTCCGGGCAATAAACGGTGACTCGGCCCGAGTCGACGTAATCAGCGACTGAACCGACCAGACCAAAATCTTTGTTTTGGTAATAACGGCCAAACGACGTCGGAAATAAAATCAAAGGCAGACCGCCACCGTCGCCGAAGGCGAGCATTTCAAAATCGCGGCTGAGCCAGGGCGTGTGCCATTTGATATAACGTTCGTTCATTTACGACTTGTCATGTTGAGCGGAAGCGAAACATCTCTGACTTTCCTCCGAACAGCAACGCAGAAGAATGATCAGAGATTCTTCGCTATGCTCAGAATGACAAGCGTGTCTCTGAGACGGCGTGTAAGAGATTCCTCGGTCCGAGCCGGACTGGCACTTTAGCTCGGAATGACTTAGAAGCGTTTCGCTTTCATGCCTAAGCACACACTTACGGGAACAATCAGGCGGCACCGCGGATTTCCATCGAAGATCCTCGGAAATCGCCGCGACGTTCTGGTTTGGTTGCCGCGCGGTTACTCGCGTTTCTCGCGAAAACGTCATCCGGTTTTGTATTTGCAGGATGGACAGAACGTTTTTGACGCGGCCACTTCGTTTGCCGGAGTCGAGTGGGGCGTGGATGAAACTGCACAACGATTGGTCCGGCAAAACCTGATCGCGCCGTTGATCATCGTAGCGATCGCGAATACGGGCGAAGATCGCATTCACGAATATGCGCCTACTCCGGGAGTGATTGATGCGAGTGCGAAACGGAAAAAACGAAGCAAAGGTTGGGCGCGAAAATACGGCGGCTTTTTGATCGAAGAGCTTAAGCCTTACATCGACAAACAATATCGCACGGAACCGGAAGCTGAATTCACGGGTCTGGGCGGTTCATCGCTCGGCGGGCTTCTGACGCTTTCGTTAGGCCTGTGGTTTCCAAATGTTTTCACGCGGCTGATCGCGATGTCGCCGTCGGTCTGGTGGGATGATGAAGCGATTGTAAAAATGGTGAATGAGCTAGATCGGAAACTGCCGCTCAAGGTCTGGCTGGATACAGGCACTCACGAACCAGGCTGGGAACGCGCGCGCACTTTATGCGCGGCACTCATCGAGAAAGGCTGGCATCCGTTCGAGGATTTGCATTACCACGAAATCGACGGTGGCGACCACAGCGAAGGCGCTTGGGCGAATCGAGTTGAACCGGCGCTGCGGTTTTTATTTCCGCCTAAACCGTTGTAGCCGCCGTCACTGGCGGCAGAGCTGCGAATTCTGCCGATGAGGACATCGGCAGCTACAACTCCTATTGCAGAAATTTCCCGTAAACTTGAAAGACGCGGGTGAACCCGCCGACAAATTCCTGGTCTTTCTCGAAGTTGAACTCGCGCTTGGCCGGCAGCCATTTCAAATGACGCGGCCCATCGGGGTGATTCGGATCGTAGACGAGATAATGATCAGTGCCGTCAGCTGATCGGTGGCCGTCGTGAGTGTAAACGAGAACGGAATGGTTGATATGAAGAATCGGATAGTCGGAGAGATACGCGATGAAAAATTCGCCACGGGCGAGCGTTTGCTCGAGCTCTTCGTGTGTTTTTTTCTGATAATCACGGTTATGCAAATAAAACATCCGGAAATTTCCCGGCCGGAGATAAGCGACCCAGCCCAGTCCGATGTTCCTTTGCATTAGCCTGGTGTGCGCCTGACTCATTTCGCGCAAATTGCGATAACCGGGAAAGACGATCCGCTTTTCCGGCGGCAATGGATCGTGCCACGGTGGTTTGCGCGTGACCGCGCGAAGACGTTTATGGAGCTCGCTTTCGTCCAAGGGCTGATAATTCGGATCGAACCGCGCGAATTTGTAAAACTGCTCGACCGTCCGGGTCATCACGAAACAGCGACGCGTGTAGCGGTCCGATTTGCGACTCCACCGTGAAACAACTTCGCCATTGTGGTACTCGAACACGGTTGTATTCGCGAAGGCGAGCGTGTCGCGCTGAAAATTGAAACCGGTGGCTGATCCGGCTTTGGCGGAAACCGCTGCTGCGAGAAAAATGGCAGCAAAACATCCGCAAGATCGACAATCCCCGAGTCGCATCACCAATTATGAACGCGCAGAAGTCGTTTTCGGCTCGGCGAAATTGCCGAGTTTGCGAAATTTTGCGTAGCGTTTCTTAAGCAACTGATCGACCGGCGTGGCGATGATATTCTCAAGGTTCCGTCGCAACGCTGTGCCGAGGTTCGTCGCGGCCGTTTCGTAATCGCGGTGCGCGCCGCCTTCGGGTTCGTCCACAATTTCGTCGACGACGTCGAGTTTCAATAAATCCTGAGCGGTCAGCTTTAGTGCTTCCGCGGCTTCGGGTGCGTGACGCCGGTCGCGCCACAAAATCGCGGAACAAGCTTCCGGGCTGATCACTGAGTAATAGGCGTTTTCCAAAATCAAAACACGATCGGCCACGCCGATTCCAAGCGCGCCGCCTGAGCCGCCTTCACCAATCACCGCGGCGATGATCGGTATTCGCAAGTTCATCATCTCGCGCAGATTGACCGCGATCGCTTCGGAGATATGGCGTTCTTCCGAACCGATTCCCGGAAACGCGCCCGGTGTGTCGATCAAAGAAATCACCGGCATCCCGAATTTCTCGGCGAGCTGCATCAGGCGAAGCGCTTTGCGATAGCCTTCGGGATGGGCGCAGCCGAAATTGCGCATCACGTTTTCTTTGGTGTTGCGGCCCTTCTGGTGGGTGATGACGACGCACCGTTGCGAATCGAGCATCGCCAGTCCGCTCGGCATCGCTTTGTCATCGGCAAAATGGCGGTCGCCGTGCAGTTCTGTCCAGCCAGTGAAACAACGCTCGATATAATCGAGCGCGAAAGGCCGTTGCACATGCCGGGCAATCTGGACGCGCTGCCACGCGCTCAAGTTACCATAAACTTGGCGGCGGGTGTCGCGTAGTTTGGCTTCGATCGATTCCACTTCCGAATCAAGATCGACATCGTGCTCACGCGAATGCGTCTTCAATTCCTGCAAGCGCCGTTCCAGTTCGAGAATCGGCTTTTCAAAATCGAGCGGTTGCAGGTCCATCGTGCTAATCGGTAATCGTGACCGGAGTCTGTTTGTTGATGAGGCTGCTTAATTCTTCCACATCGGCCGCGGCGAGGCCAAGTCCCTGCGGAGGCGGCGGCTGGGACAACGCCGGATGCGCTGAATCGGGAAGGGAGTAAATCGTATAGGCCTGTGAACTGAGCCGTATCCAGCGCGTGCTCCCGATAAATTCTTTGGTGCCAAAGCCGACGCGTTTGCCACCGTTCCACGCCATCACTTCAACGACCTTGGCTGTGACTTTGGATGGCGCTTTGGCCGGCAATTTTTCCTCGCGCAAATGGTATTGCTTGAAGAATCCGCCGCGATTGAGGACCACCAGCAGTTTTGGTTTACGCTGAACGACGATGGAGAAATCCGGATGGGAGATGAGTAAGCGTTCGCCGATGTGAAGCATCGTGCCGCTCATGTTGTTCATTCGCATGATCAGCTCGGGCGTCGATTTCACCTTGTGCGCGACTTTTTGCAAAACGTCGCCCGGTTTGACGATATATTCTTCTTTCTCGGGCGAGGGCGTGCGCGAAAGAAGAATGTCGATGTTCACTTCGCCTAACAAGTCCTTGGCTTCTTCGGCGTGCTGTCCGGTCGGATATTTTTGGACGAAAGCGGTGAGGGCGGCACGAGCTTCCGGAATTTTTCCTTCCTGTCGCAATTTGGCCGCCGCTTCATATTCCGGGAGGGTCAGGTCGAGTCTCGGTTCGGGAGTCACTTCGCCGCGCTGCTCCTTCCGGACCTGGATGTCTTCTTTGAAAACAAAGTTGTACCCGAACCAGGCGGCGCCGCCGAAGATGATGATTGCAAGAAACAGGACAAAGAGCCACTTCATGGTTCAAATAGCGCGGGCGGTAATTTTGTCGCGGACGCGGCCAATTTCCAGCCACGATGCGCCGAAAATCTAGGTCGCTTCCTCGCGTCCCGGGAAGAACCGGTGCCAGAGCCGGCCGATGGTGCGCTCTTCCTCGTTGCTCCAAGTGTAATGACAATCCTGACAATAAAATTCCTTGGGAATGATCCTCATCGCGCAAAGCAGCCCGACCAACGCTGGGGTCAGGAATTTGCGCGTCATTTGTGGATACTCAATGTTGGACGACCCGCATTGCGGGCAGCGAATGATGGCAGCAGCGACGTCGGGATCGCTTGTCTCCCATTCGATCATTAAATTCTGGGCGCGTTCGAAATCGGCGTCGTCCACCATGACCTTGGCATTGGCTTGCGGGCGGGACATGAACGCGACCGCTTGAAGATGGCCCTCGTTATGAATATCCGCGTTGATGCCGGCCTGTTGAAGGCGCTGCTTAAGACGCTTCGCTTTATCCGGCTCATTAAATGTCGCGATCGTCACCATGGCTTATTTTGCCTTGCGGTTGCTTTCTTGAGCAAACATCAACTACTGGCCAAGTGCAAGATTCGGCGGCGGAAACCAATGGTAGAGGATGAAGTAAACCAGGACGCCCGTGACCGAAACATAGAGCCAGATCGGCATCGTCCAACGGCCGACCCGGCGATGTCGATCCCAGCGGCGCTGAAAAGTAGGCACCAGCGTGACGATCACCAGCGGCAGCGTGGCAAACGCGAGCAACACGTGCGTAATCAAGAGCGGGAAATAAACCCACGCGATCAAACCGGTGTAGCCGGAGGATTTCTCGCCGGCGTGCACGTGATAGACGATATAACCGACCAGAAAGCCGGTCGACGTGATTAGGGCGATGATCATGCACGGCACGTGACGCTGCCAGATATCCCGGCGGATCCAAAACCAGCCGGCCGCAATGAAAACTGTGCTGACCGCGTTGAGAGACGCATTGATCGCGGGCAGATCAGAGATTGTCACGCGACAGATTCACACAGATGAGCCACAGATGAAAGAGATGCGAAGCTTGCACTGTAAAAATCGGTGTAAATCTGTGTTCATCTGTGGCTCTGTACCAGTTCGCTAATGCCTACCATTATCGAAGAACCCAACGCCACGAACCTCGCGGAAGATCGGCAATCGACCTTTGCCCGTCGGCTGGCGATTTCCATTTTGCGGGTTGGGGTTGTCCTCGTTATCGCGGCCGCGATCGGTAGCGGATGGTATCTGGCGCGAAAAGGGTTTGGCCACGAATGGCGCGCGCGGATCGTGGAGGAATTGCACCGGCGCGGTGTGGAAGCGTCGATTGACCATCTCACGCTCAATCCTTTTCGCGGATTGGTCGCGCGGAACGTCCGCATTTTTAGCTATCAAGACCGCACCCACACTCTCGCCTTCATCACTGAAATCGTCCTCGATATCAATTACGCCGCTTTTTTCCATCATCAGCCGTTTCTCAACGCGCTCGATGTTCGCAACGCCGAAGTCACGCTTCCGCTGAAAGGCCCGCAGGGGAAAACCGAGCAGCCGCAGCTCAGAAGATTTCACGCTCACATTTATTTTCCGCCGGAGCAAATCTTCGTCAGCCAGGCCGAGGGCATTTTTTGCGGCGTGCGCGTTTCCGCTACCGGTCAACTGATCAAACGGTCGGATTATCAGCCATCGCCACCGTTGGCTGAAGAAGAACGGCAAAAGCGATTGTCGATCCTGCGCCGGATCGTGGCCGAACTGCAGCGGTTTAATTTTCCGAACGGCCCGCCTTCGCTGCAGGTAAAATTTAGCGGCGACCTCGCGCAGCTCGAAGACGCGCGCGCCGAAGCGACGCTTCAAGGAAATCTGCTCAAGCGAAAGGATTACGAGGTCCGCGACGTCATTGCGTCGGCGGAGTGGAGTGATCAAACCCTCAATGTCCCGCGGTTTGAATGGAACGATCGCTTGGGCGGCTTTGCCGCAACGGCGAACTGGAGCCGGAGAACTAACGCCGGAACTTTTCGAGTCCGGAGCAGTCTCGATCTCAAATCGCTTCTCGAATCAATCGACTCGGGCAACGCGCTGACGGATGTAACCTTTAATTCGCCGCCAGTGATTGATCTTTCCGGTTCGGTGAATCTCGCCGGCGCGCATCCGCAATTGAAAGTGATTGGTCACATAGCGGTGGAGAACGCGGTATTCAAAAATTTTCCGGTCTCGCAATGCCGGGCTGAGTTTTCTTGGGATGGCGAGCGCACGTGGTTGCGCGACATTCATGTTCGCCACCAGAATGGCGAGCTTCGCGCCGAGGTTTTCGAAGCGCCGGAGGAATTCCGACTGAACGTCAACGGCCCGGTCGCCCTCGGCGCGTTGCGTGCGTTCGTTTCACCGGAGATTCAGGAATTTCTATCCGAATGGGAATTTTCGCGAGAGCCGGTCATTCAACTCGCCATTCGCGGGAAAGATCGACATCCGGAAAGCTGGCAAGGCGACGGAAATGTCGCGCTCGATCGCACCCGTTTTCGCGGGCAATGGATGAACAGCGCGACCGCGAAAGTGCATTTCGCGGACGGCGCGGTCACTTACGAGAATTTCCAGATCGCGCGCGATGAGGGCGTCGGCATCGGAAGTTTTACCTACGATTTCGCCAAGCACGAAGTGCGCGTCTCGAACGTTAAAGCCAACGTTCGCCCGACCGAGGCGGCCGTTTGGATCGATCCTGATCTGCCGAAAACCGTCGCGCCTTATAAATTTCGTCAGCCGCCCACGGTTACAGCGAACGGCGTCTATCAATTTCGCGGCGGCACAGGCACGCGACTTGAAATCAATGTCGATGCGCCGGGCGGGATGGATTACGTTTTTTTGGGCAAGACGTTGCCCTTCCATAAAATCGCCGGGAAACTTCTTTTCACCAACGATCGTCTGCAGATTGCCGATCTTCGCGGCGAACTTTTTTCAGGTAACGTGCGCGGTAGCGCGGACATTTCGCTGGCGCATGGCGATCCACATTATCGCGCCAAGCTCGCCGTCGACGCAATAGATTTTCCGCGCCTGACCGATCTCTATTACAACTACAAAACCGCGCACGGCCAGCTCAGCGGCACCTACGATTTCACCGGTCTCGGCGACAACTCGCGAGCGATGCAAGGCAGCGGCAAGATGAACGTGGCTAATGGCGATGTTTTCGCCATTCCGGTGTTCGGCCCGCTCTCCGGAATTTTGAATCTGGTTGTCCCGGGCGCCGGCTACAGCATTGCCCGGAATGCGAGCGGCGATTTCACCGTCCAAAAAGCGATCATTCACACTGAGAATTTCGAGGTCGCGGGAAGACTCTTTTCCATGCTCGGAAGCGGCGACATTTATTTTATGGACGACAAGCTCGACTTTGACGTGCGGATCGATCCCAAAGGGCCGGGCATCCTGCTGGCGCCGGTTTACAAACTGTTCGAGTACAAAGGCGAGGGCAGTCTGAAAAATCCGGATTGGCATCCGAAAAGGTTTTAATCTCCCTAACACCGGACTTCAGTCCGGTGTGATCGGTGCAGATCAGTTAGCCGTTTCAACGGCTTTAGACGGAATCGACGACTGGACAAAGCCGTTGAAACGGCTTATGGCGCGTGTCGCGCGAATCGCACCGGGTTGAAGCCCGGTGTTAATGAATGTTTAGAGATGTCTCGGCTCCGCTCGACATGACAATTTTCCAATGAAAAAAATCGGAATCCTATTTGGTCAGGAGCACAGTTTCCCGCCTGCGTTTGTCGAGCGGGTGAACCAGAAGACCGGCGGCAGAGACATCGTCGCGGAGTTCGTCAAGATCGACAAAGTGATTCAGGGCGAACCGTGCGGCTACGACGTCGTGATCGATCGCATTTCGCAGGACGTCCCGTTTTATCGCGCCTGGCTGAAGAATGCGGCGCTGACCGGAACGGCAGTGGTGAACAATCCGTTTTGGTGGAGTGCGGACGAAAAATTCTTCAACAATGCACTGGCGACCAAAATCGGCGTTGCGGTTCCGCGAACAGTCTTGCTGCCATCAAATCAACCGCCCACAGACACGAATGATAAATCGTTTCGTAATCTGGAATATCCACTGAACTGGGAAGCGATCTTCAGCTACGTCGGTTGGCCGGCGTTTTTCAAGCCCTTCGCCGGCGGCGGCTGGAAAAACGTCTATCGACTGCACAATCCGGAAGAATTCTACCGCGCCTACAGCGAGACCGGCCAGCTGGTGATGATGCTGCAGGAGGAAGTGAAGTTCGACATGTACTTCCGCTGTTACTCGATTGATCAGCGACATGTTCGCGTCATGCCGTACGAGCCGCGCCATCCGTATCATCTGCGTTACCAAACCGAATGGCAGACTCCGCCTGAAGTCTTGCAGAAAGTTGAACAAGGCGTGCTAACGCTGAATCAATATCTTGGCTACGATTTGAACACAGTTGAGTTCGCCATCCGGGACGGCATTCCGGTTGCGATCGATTTTTGCAATCCGGCGCCGGACGCGGAAGCCGCCTCGGTTGGTCAGGCGAACTTCGAGTGGGTGGTGGAAGCGGTTTCCGAAATGGCCATCCGCAAAGCACGCGAACACGTTCCCGGCCGCGACAATCTGAGCTGGGGAACGTTTCTTCAGGCTGCCGTGATGAAACGTTCGTTAAACGACCTCGTCTAGGATCGACAAGAAGAAATGACGGATGACAAATCTCGAATGACGAAAGAATGACGAAGCCATAATCATTTTCGTCATTTAGACATTCGGGCTTCTTTCGACATTCGTCATTCGGATTTCGTCATTGCTTTCGACAGCGCATTATTTTTGAGGAACATTTGTTCCCGCTCATGAGTGCCAAACCCCACACCTACACGCTTGGCATCGAGGAAGAATTCGCGATTGTCGATCCGCAGACACGCGAGCTGCGGTCGCACATTCAGGAAATCCTCGAGGGCGGGAAGGTCACACTCAAGGAGCAGATCAAACCCGAGATGCATCAATCGGTGGTCGAGCTCGGCACCGAGATCTGTCCCGATATTAGATGCGCGCGAGAACACGTGGTCGATCTTCGGAGCAAGCTGGCAAGCCTCGCCGGCGAGAGAGGATTAAAGATCGCTTCGGTCGGAACGCATCCGTTTTCGCACTGGCGCGATCAACTCATCACCGAAGGGGAGCGGTATGCCCAAATTCTGAAAGACATGCAATCGCTCGCCCGGGCGAACCTCATCTTTGGATTGCACGTGCACGTCGGCATTCCGGATCGCGAAACCGCGATTCACGTCATGAACCAGGCGCGCTATTTTTTGCCGCACATTTATGCGCTCTCAGTCAATTCGCCGTTTTGGGTCGGCCAGGACACAGGCTTGAAAGGTTACCGACTAAAAGTGTTCGAGCGTTTTCCGCGCACTGGAATTCCGGATGCCTTCGAATCGCTCTCGGAATACGAAGATTACTGCAAGCTCCTGGTCAAAACCGGCTGCATCGATAATCCAAAGAAAATCTGGTGGGACATTCGACTGCATCCGGTGTTCGACACCCTTGAAGTCCGCGTCTGCGACGCCCAATCGCGCGTCGACGACACGCTTGCGATCGCCGCCTTGATCCAGGCGATCATCTCGAAATTGTTCAAGTTGCTTCGACGAAACACGACCTTCCGGGTTTATCGCCGTCGTTTGCTCGACGAAAATCGCTGGCGCGCGACCCGCTACGGCATCGACGGGAAATTGATCGACTTCGGCCACGAAACAGAAGTCGACACACGTAGCTTGCTTAACGAGTTGCTCGAATTCATTTCAAGTGAAGTGAAAGAGCTCGGAAGCGAGCGCGAGATGGCGCACATCGAACGGATCATGCGCGAAGGCACTGGCGCAGACCGACAACTGGCCGCCTTTGCGAGGACGCAAGACATGAAAGCGGTCGTCGATCAGATCGTGGCTGAGACTTACGAAGGTTTAAAAAGCGGATGAATCGACAACGTGATTGCCGCCGGCGAGTTTCTGTTTAATCCTCAACGTTTCCAAAATGCCTGACCGTTTAACCATTGACGCAATTGATGAAGAGCTCGCGCCCGGAGCGCGCAATGCGATTCGAGTTTGCCTTCAGCTCAAAGCCGAAGAGCGAATCACGATTATCACTGACGAAGCGACCTGTGAAATCGCGGCGGCCCTGCAAGCAGAGGTAGAAGAGATCGGTTCTGAGCACGCCGTTTTTGTTTTGGAGAATTACGCGCCACGACCATTCACCGCGATGCCGCAAATCATTCTCGACGACCTCGCCCACTCGCAAGTGTCGATCTTCGCCGCGCAAAGTCAGCCTGGCGAGCTGACCGCGCGCATGCAGATGAGCGATGTCGTGAACAAGAAACACATTCGCCATGGCCATATGGTGAACATTAACCGTCAAATCATGCTCGAAGGAATGCGCGCCGATTTTCGCGAAGTGGATGCGCTCAGTCAGCGGTTGGTCGAGCGCGCGCGGCGCGCAAAGCAAATCCGATGTCGCACGCCGCGCGGCACGGAATTCGAAGGCGAATTTTCGCCGAAGCTGAAATGGCTCAAGACGAGCGGAATCATTTCGCCGGAGAAATGGGGAAATTTGCCGGGCGGCGAAATTTTTACTGCGCCCGCGAACGCCAACGGAACTTTCGTGGTGGATGGAGTAGTCGGTGATTACTTGTGCAGCAAATACGGCGATTTGCGCGACACCCCGATCACAATTCAGGTGCGCGACAACCGAATTGTCGATCTTACCTCTGATAACAAAGAACTACTTCAAGATTTTCGCGGTTACACCAGCACGGACGAAAACAGCAATCGCGTCGGTGAATTTGCGATCGGCACCAACACCGCGTGCACCCACGTGATCGGAAATATTTTGCAGGATGAAAAAATTCCGGGCATCCACATCGCCTTCGGGCACCCCTATTCCGAGCATACTGGCGCGGATTGGACATCGAAAACGCACATCGACTGCGTCGGCCGTGATTTTGACATCTGGTTCGACGACGAACAGGTGATGCGCGCCGGAAAATTCGTGGTGTGAGAATCCCGGTCGGGGCAGTTATCGTTTCAGCGTTTGCAATTGCATGGACCGCGGTCGGCGCGCGAAGTCTGCCTCGAAAGCTATTCGCGATTTTGCTGGTTGCAGCGATCCTGATTTCCGCCGCGTTGATTTACATAGGTGCGCGAATGGCGCCTCCGCATCCGCCGGTTTTTAACGGAAGGGCTTACAGCCTCGCCGTCGCGTTCGAGGCCGTGTTAATTTTTCTGACGGTCGTTGTTTTGCGTATGACGAATCGCAAGTATCTGTTGCTACCGGTGATTTCGATCATCGTTGGTTTGCACTTCTTCGGAATGGTCGTGGCCCTGGGCTCAAGTCTTTACTGGTCGATCGGCGGCGCGATGTGTCTGCTGCCGATTCTCACGATGTCGATCTTGCCGCGACATGTTTGGGACCCGGTAGTTGGTTTAGGGTGCGCCGTAATTTTGTGGTTCGCGGTCATCTGTGCATTCTTCTGAGAGTGCATCCAGAGCTCCGCCAGCGTTTCAACGCTGATTTTACAGCTGAGAAGTATGCCGCGCTGTTGCGCTGCGCGAATGAGGCGACGAAATGGCCCGCCGATTTTCGGGTCTCGGAGACGCCCATTTTTCTGACGCGCGAATTTACCGATGAAGCGGTCTATGCGGCGAACGAGATCGCGGCCCAGACCCAAACCCCGGAGTTTGCGATGCACTCGGCCTCCGCGATCCCGCCCGGCTTGGAAGTGCCTAACGAGTCGGAGCATCCCGAATTTCTGATTGTCGATCTTGCCGTTTGCGACGACGGCCATCGGCTCACGCCGAGGCTGATCGAGCTCCAGGCTTTTCCGAGCCTGTTTGGCTTTCAGTTCATGCTGCTTGGTTGCATGCGTAAAGCTTATCCCGCGATCCCGCGGAACTGGACTTCGTCATTTGGCGGAATCAAAGACGACCAATACATCGACATCCTGCGCCGGACGATCTTCGCCGACTCAAAGCCGGAAAATGTGATTCTGCTCGAGATTGAGCCGGAGAAACAAAAAACGCGGATTGATTTCTCGGCGACGGAACTGCTCCTCGGAATTCAGTCTGTTTGCGTGACCAAGATCAAAAAACGCGGCCGACAGTTATTTTATGATCGCAATGGAACCGAAACACGGATCGAGCGGATTTATAACCGCGTGATCTTCGACGAGCTTGAGCGGCGGCCCGATCTGAAACTCCAATTTAGTTTTCAAGACGAGCTCGACATCGCCTGGGTCCCGCATCCGAATTGGTATTATCGGATCAGCAAACATTCGTTGCCGTTCCTCAAGACAGCTCACACATCACCGGCATTTTTTGCGAACGAATTTCCCGCGAATGAAGAGGCCGGCTGTTACGTGCTGAAGCCGCTTTACTCGTTCGCTGGGCTGGGGGTCGATATGGAACCGACGCGCGAAAAAATCGCAGCGTTAAAAGACCCGCATCACTGGATTCTGCAAAAGAAAGTCGACTACGCGTCGTTTGTTCCGACGGTCGACGGCGCGAGATCAAAAGCGGAGCTGCGGATGATGTTTGTCTGGTCGGAACAAGGCGAACCAGTCCTGCTCAACAATCTTGTCCGGATGAGTCAGGGAAAAATGATGGGTGTCAATTTCAACAAAGACAAAACCTGGGTCGGCTCCAGCATCGCGTTGCACGACCAATAACGTCGCTCTAGATCAGTCGACTCTTGATATTGATTTCGGAAGTGAGCGTTTGATGGACCGGACACTTGCCGGCGATTTCCATGAGTTTGGCGCGCTGCTCATCGGTCAGCGAGCCCGTCAGCTGAACGTCGAGCTCGATCCGATCGATCCTTCCCTCTTTCGTCTCGCATTCCTCGCAATCGATCGCGTGGATTTTTGAGTGTCGAAGTGAAACGGTGATTTTTTCCAGCGGCCAACGCCGTTTTCGCGCATAAAATCCGATTGTCATCGACGTGCACGAGCCGAGCGCGGCGAGCAAAAGATCATAAGGTGACGGGCCGCTATCGGTACCGCCGTAGGAGGGAGGTTCGTCGGCATAGAGTTCGTGGGAACCGATTTCGACCTCTTGGGCGAAGCCGGAGGCGGTGCCGTGAACTATCACGTGCCCTGGTTCTGTTTGTTCTGTTGTTGCCATAGTTAATAGTCCTCGCGTTTCATGAGTTCTGCGACTTCGGCGGACGTGCGCACCGGAATAATCTCGAACTCCATCAAGTCTTTCCAATTGTCGATCCAACGTTCGAGCAGAACGAAATCTTCCGTCTCCATAATCTGCCAGCAGCTCTTGAAGTTGTGATCGATCCAGCTGGAAACGTAGTTCAAACCTTCCGGCATCATCCGGCCCTTCTGGTGAAGCCGACGATAAATTCCGGGCGCGTCTTTGAAGCGCTCAATCACCATGTAATGCATCGGAGCAAGCCTATATCGTCCTCGCGTAGAGAAGCGAATCGAGAATTTTCCCGTCTTTGACGACGTTCTTGCGCAATCGTCCTTCCAACACGAAGCCCGCTTTTTCGAGAACACGCGCAGACGCAGGATTACTCGAGTGCGGCATGGCGAACATCCGCTGGAGCGAAAATTCTCTGAAGCAATAATCGACAAAAGCCGGAACGGCTTCGCTCATCACTCCGCGTCCCCAAAATTGTTCGCCCAGCCAGTAACCGAACTCCGCGGTATGCTGATGAACATCTTCGCCCGGTCGCAGGCCGAGGCCGCCAACTGCAGCGCCATCGATTTCGATGCAAAAGTTTTTGCTCGGCAAACCGGCGATGTGACCCTGGAGAAAATTTTTCGCGTCTTCGATCGTGTAGGGATGCGGAAAGGCGTCGCGTAATCCGAGCCAGACCTTGCGATTGTTTGCGTGTTTGGCGAGCGATTCGGCATCGTCCGCCCGATAATCGCGAATCGTGCAGCGTGTGAGTTTAAGCTCCACCACTTAACTCTTCGTTGGCTTCGGCGAACGCTTTGATCGCGAATTCCAAATCTTCGCGTGAGTGCGCCGCGCTGACCTGGGTGCGGACCCGCGCCGTGCCGTGCGGCACGACTGGATAAAAAAAGCCAATGACGTAAACGCCTTTCTCCAGCATGCGCGCGGCGAACTTTTGCGATTTGGCGGCATCGCCAATCATGATCGGCACAATCGGATGTACGCCGGGCTTAATCGTGAGACCGCGCTGAGTCACGGCCTCACGAAAATATTTCGTGTTTCCTTCGAGTTTGTCACGCAATTCAGTCGACGCCGTCAGAATTTCGAGCGCCTTCAAACAAGAAGCGACGATTGGCGGAGCGACTGTGTTGGAAAATAAGTACGGACGCGAGCGCTGCCGCAGAAGATCGACAATCATCTTGCGCCCGCTGGTGAATCCGCCGCTCGCGCCACCGAGCGCTTTGCCCAGCGTGCCGGTGATGATGTCGATCTTGCCCATGACACCGCGATATTCATGAGTGCCGCGACCGGTTTTGCCGAGAAATCCGGTGGCGTGCGCATCGTCGATCATGGTCAGCGCGTCATATTTTTCGGCCAGATCAACGATCGACTTTAGATCAGCGATCGTTCCATCCATCGAAAAACAGCCGTCGGTCGCGATCAATCGGAAGCGCGCGTCTTTCGCTTCTTTCAACTTGGCCTCGAGATCGGCCATGTCGTTGTGCTTGTAACGGAAGCGTTGCGCTTTGCAGAGCCGGATGCCGTCGATGATCGAGGCATGATTCAATTCGTCGCTGACGATGGCATCTTTTTCGGTGAGTAGTGTTTCGAACAAGCCGCCATTCGCATCGAAGCACGACGGATAAAGAATGGTTTCCTCGGTCCCGAGAAATTTTGTGAGCGCGGCTTCGAGTTCTTTGTGGAGATCCTGGGTCCCGCAAATGAAACGGACGCTGGCCATGCCGAGTCCGTGAGTGTCGAGTGCTTCTTTGGCAGCCTTGATCAGTTCGGGATGATCGGCCAGGCCGAGATAATTGTTTGCGCACATGTTCAGAACGCGTTTGCCGCCGGCCACGGCGATGTGCGCGTCTTGCGGCGTGGTGATGATGCGCTCGGTTTTATAAAGTCCCTGTGACTTTATTTCCTCGAGCGTTTGCGAGAGCTGCTTTTCGAATTCGGCGAGCATGGAGAAAACTTTGGGTGCGCAACGGCGTTTAGGCAAAGAAGATGTCAATCCTGGCTTTCGGTGACGACTTGACGGCCTGTGAATAAGTGTTAATAAGTTCAGCGATCCGCCTTGACCCACGCTGAACTACGCAGCCTCGCCCTGGCCGTTCTCGCGGCCTTCATCGCAATCCTTCTCCTCAGCGCTTGCGAAACCACCGGCGTCAGTACCCGCGCCCTGCCCAGTTATGAGCCGCCGATCGCGAAGACGGATTTCCAAAACGTCCGCACGACTGCCTATACCCATACGGAAGCGGATCACACCCAGTACGGCGCTCGCAATGCGCTCGGCGGCGAATTGCATCCGGCCGGGCCCGCGTTTCGCCGCGCCGAAAATGTCAGGCAGTCGCGCACGATGTCTACCGACAGCGACGACACCGATGTGATCAATATTTCCAGCAACGACTCGAAACTTGAAAAGTTCTCGATGGATAAGCCGAAGAAGGGGACGCGAGTCACAACGACAACGGTGACGACCACTCGCGTGACCAAGGCAACGACGACAACGAAAGGCGGCAAGCGCGCAGTCGCAGTCATTAAATCGCCGCCAAAAATCGGAAGCGCAGCCGCGGATTGGGCGCGCTGGCCGATGGGAACGACGTTCCGGTTGCTATCGACCGGGCAAATGTATCGGGTCGAGGATTACGGCTGGGCGTTGAGCGGCCGGAACACGATCGATCTCTACATGGCCAACTCGCGCGACATGAACACTTGGGGCGCGCGCCAGGAACCGATCCAGATTCTGCACTGGGGCGATCCGCAACAAAGTTTGCAAGTGCTGCAAACGCACACCGAGCACAAGCACATCAAACGGATGGTGCTTGAGCTCCAAGGCCGGAACGAAGAAGCCGCCGCGCTTCAGTAATTCCTAAACTTCGCTCCAGTTCAGGATGATCTTGCCGGAGTTGCCGGACTTCGCTAGCTCGATCGCTTCCTTGAACTGTATATACGGGAAGTGATGGGTGATAAGCGGCCGAATATCCACGCCGCCTTTGATCAGCGCGGTCGTTTTGTACCAGGTTTCGTAGAACTCACGGCCGTAGATTCCTTTGATCGTCAGCTGATCGAACACGATCGTGTTCCAATCGATTGCGGCGGTGCCGGGCATGATGCCGAGCAGCGCAATTTTCCCGCCGTGAAACATGTTCGGCAAAATATCGTCGAAAGCCTTCGGATTGCCGGACATTTCGAGCGCGACGTCAAAACCTTCTTTCATCCCGAGTTTTTTCATCGCGTCGGTGAGTTTTTCAGTTCGGACATTGAGGGCCAGGTCGACCCCCATTTTCCATGCGAGCTCGAGCCGGTACGAATTCACGTCCGTGATCACGACGTGACGCGCGCCGGCGTGTTTGCAAATCGGAATGGCCATGCAACCAATCGGTCCGGCGCCGGTGATGAGCACGTCTTCACCGACGAGGTCGAACGAGAGCGCGGTGTGAACGGCGTTTCCTAACGGATCGAAACAGGAAAGAACATCGAGCGGTATCGAAGGATCGGCATGCCAGCAGTTCGATTGCGGAATGGCGACGAACTCGGCCCAGGCGCCGTTGCGATTGACGCCGACTCCTTGCGTGTTGGGGCAAAGATGACGGCGTCCGGCGAGACAGTTGCGGCAATGACCGCAGGTGATGTGGCCTTCGCCGACGACCAGATCGCCTTTGGCAAAACCTTTCACGTGATCGCCAACGCGATCGACCACTCCCACGAACTCGTGGCCGATGGTCATCGGCACAGGGATTGTCTTCTGAGCCCAGGCGTCCCAGTTATATATATGAACGTCGGTCCCACAGATCGATGTTTTGAGGACCCGAATGAGAACGTCGTCGGCCGCAGCTTCGGGAACGGGGACTTTCTCCAGCCACAATCCGGGCTCGGCTTTCGCCTTTACCACCGCCTGCATCGTTTTCTGCACGGAGTAATTGTATCCGCAGATTTCGCAGATTCACACAGATTATCGAAAGGAGTTTCTCAATTTAATCTGCGGAAATCTGTGTAATCTGTGGACAAATTTCTGTCTGCTCAGGAAGATGGGAGTTTCATGCCCGTGACACTTGAAAAGGCTGGAGCCGATACCGCGAAACCGCGTGCCGTCTTCATTCCGCGGTTCGTTAGCACGGTCGTGCTTTGGTCGATTGCGCTTCTGATCGCGTTCACCGGGTACGAAATCCTATTTTGGCTTTTGATCAGCGCGTTCGGGTTGATCGCGTTGCTGGAATTTTATCGGATGCTCGACCACGCGCAGCTGCCGAATTTTAAAATCACCGGATTGATCTGCGGCGGGATCATGCTGGGCGGAAGTTTTCATTACTTTTCGACGATCGGCCTTGCCCGTTCCTACGACTTCGAGGTGGCGGTATTGCTCTTTTTTCTGCTGACGGTCTTTGGCCGCCAAATGTTCGCGCGTTTGCGGCACGACGAGCCGTTGCAAACCATGGCTTACACGCTGTTCGGTCTGCTTTACGTGCTTTGGCTCTTTAATTTCACCACGAAAATTCTCTATCTGACTCCGCGGTCGAGCGCCGGCGTGGTAACGGGGCAATTTTATTGTCTCTACCTGATTGCGGTCACGAAGTTCAGCGACATGGGGGCGTATCTTACGGGCAGCGCGATTGGCCGGCACCTGATGGTCCCGCAAATCAGCGCGAAGAAAACGTGGGAAGGATTTTTCGGCGCGCTCGGGTTCGCGCTTTTTTGTAGCCTGGCGCTGTTCAAGCTCATGCCGGAGCAGTTGTTGATGTTGACTTGGACGCACGCGACGGTGCTCGGGCTGTTATTGGGCTTCGCAGCTGTGATCGGCGATCTCGCCGAATCGGTCATCAAGCGCAGCACCGGGGTGAAAGATTCGGGAAACTTGCTTCCAGGGATCGGCGGCGCGCTCGATTTGATCGACAGCCTTCTCTTCACGGCGCCCCTTTTGTTTTTCTATCTCCGGCTCGTTATTAGGGTTTCTTGAGCGGGTGAATCAAAATGAAACGTAAACGGGTCGTGGTCTTGGGCGCGACCGGATCGATCGGCGACAGCACGTTGAAAGTGGCGCACGACATCCCGGAGCGGATGGAGATTGTTGGGCTGGCTGCGAACAGCAACGCCGAAAAGCTGGCGGCGGCGGCGAACAAGACCCGCGCGAAAGCAATCTGTCTGGTGGACGAGCGCAAGATCGACATCTTGCGAACGAAGTTGGAGTACCAGCCAAAAATTCTTGTGGGCGAGAATGGCTTGCGCGAAGTCGCGCGAATGGAGGATGCGGACATGGTTCTCATCGCCATCGTTGGCACGGCGGGATTGCACCCCGCCCTTGATGCGATTGAATCGGGAAAAGATCTGGCCGTCGCGAGCAAAGAGATCCTGGTGATGGCGGGTGAAGCTGTGACCAATGCGGCCCAGAAACGCGGCGTGAAAATTCTCCCGGTCGATTCCGAGCACAACGCGATCTTCCAATGTCTCGATGGCCGGCCATCGGAAGTCCGCCGGATTATTCTGACGGCCTCAGGCGGGCCGTTTCGTGAGACACCCGCGGACCAACTTGCCAATGTTACGGTCGAGGAAGCGTTGAAGCATCCAACTTGGAACATGGGCCCAAAAATCACGATCGATTCGGCGACGCTGTTCAACAAAGGCCTCGAGATGATCGAGGCCCACTGGTTATTCGGCGTGGAAATGAATCGCGTAGAAGTAGTGATCCATCCCCAAAGCATCGTCCATTCGATGGTCGAATTTGCCGATGGGTCGACCCTCGCGCAGTTGAGCTACTCGAACATGTGTTTTCCGATTCAATATGCGGTGACGTGGCCGGAGCGCGTGCCGAACACATTGCCGCCGCTCGATTTTTCGAAGGTGTCGAAGCTCGAATTCTTTCCACCGCGTTACGAAGATTTCCCAGCACTCAATCTGGCGCGGCGGGCCGGCGAGAGCGGCGGAACTTTGCCCGCGGTCATGAACGCAGCGAATGAAATCGCGGTGGCAGCGTTTTTGAACCGACACGTCCGGTTCGCCCAGATCTGGGAGACGGTCGGGCAAGTGATGGACCGGCATCGTACCGTTGCACATCCCGATCTCGATGCGATATTGGCCGCTGATCAGTGGGCGCGCGCGGAAGCGACTGCCGCGATCGGGAAAAAATAATTCAGCCAGCCGCAATGATTCTTCACATCGGTCGCGTCGTCCTCGTCATCGTCGAGGTCCTGGTCATTTTCAATTTGCTCATCGTCGTGCACGAGATCGGGCATTTTCTGGCGGCACGCTGGCGCGGTCTTTACATCGAAAAGTTCGGGGTCTGGTTTGGCAAGCCACTTTGGCAAAGGAAAATCAACGGCGTCCAATATTCGTTAGGCTCGCTGCCGTTCGGCGGTTTCGTGGCGCTGCCGCAGCTCGCGCCGATGGATATCATCGAAGGAAAAGCGGACGTCGACCGAGAGCGGCTTCCGCCTGTTTCTGCACTCGACAAAATCATCGTGGCGGTGGCCGGTCCATTTTTCAGTTTGCTGCTGGCGTTTGTGTTCGCCGTAATCGTTTGGGTGGTGGGGTATCCGGTAAGTGAATCGGATACGACCACAGTGATTGGTTACATCATGCCGGATTCACCGGCGGAAAAAGCGGATCTGCATCCGGGAGACAGGATTTTGGAAGTGGATGGAAAACGAGTGACCCGTTTTCTCGGGATGAACGACAGCGTGAGTTGGGCGGTTGTCCGGAGTGAAGGCGAGACCGTTCCGGTGAAATTCGAGCGCAGCGGACAGGTGCAGACAGTCAACGTTGAGCCATATAAGTCCGAGACAGGGCGCTGGCGCCGAAAAAGCGTTCGCCAGCTGCTGATCCTGCCGGCCGAAACGGCGATCATTGATAAAGTCGAGCTGAACTCGCCCGCGGCCGCAGCCGGGTTGCGCCCGCGCGACATTATTCGCGGGTTCAATCATACGCCGATCTACAATCCGATCGCGCTGCTCGAGTATATTAAGAAACATCCCGACGAAACCTTGATCCTCGAAGTGGAGCGCAACGGTTCGAGATTCGAAGTGCCGGTGAAACCCGTGCCGCTGCCAACCGACGGAAAAATGCAGCCGCGAATTGGAATTCAATGGGACACGAGCGGAATCATGTCGATCGCGCACCCGAGCCCGATCGAACTGATTCGTAACAGTGTGACCAGCACGCTAAGTACGCTTGGCGCGGTCGCTTCGCCCAAATCGGATGTGAAACTGCAGCATCTAAGCGGGCCGATCGGTATCGGAAGAATTTACTATCTGTTTTTCGTCAGCGAGCGCGGGTGGCAATTGGCGCTCTGGCTCAGCGTGGTGCTAAATGTAAACCTGGCGATTTTGAACATGTTGCCGATCCCGGTGCTCGACGGCGGGCACATCCTGTTCGGATTGATCGAGTCGGTCCGGCGCAAACCTCTGAACATGCGCGTGCTCGAAGTTGTGCAAGGCACCTGCACGATTTTGATCGTTGGCGTGATTATTTACATCACCTTTTTTGATTTGCAGGATTTGCCGTTCGTTAAACACGCGCTCGATAAATACGCTCCTCAGTCGCAGGCCAAGGATCGAGACGTGCCTTAAGCGGATTGCGCCAGTCGCGCGCCGCTTTTACATTTGGATTCATGAATCCGTCAATGACAACGACGGCATTTGAGTTGCCGGGCTATCGCGTCGTGAAAACCTTCGGGGTTGTGCGCGGGATCATCGTGCGTTCGCGCTCGATCTTCGGCACGATCGGTGCGGGATTGCAGACCCTGGTCGGCGGCAACATCACGATCCTGACTGATCTCTGCGAGAAAACGCGGGAACACGCGCTGGAGCTTTGTTTGGACCATGCCCGCGGCCTGGGTGCTAACGCGGTCATCGGACTTCGTTACGACGCGACCGAAATTATGCAGGGTGTGACGGAAGTCCTGTGTTACGGCACGGCTGTGCTGGTCGAGCCCAATCCAGTCTGACAAAATGCACTATTGCGAGAATCCATTGCAGTTTCGCCGCCGCCTCTCGCGAGAGGTGCAAGTGGGCAATGTCGGCATTGGCGGGAACAATCCGATTCGCGTCCAATCGATGATCACGTGCGACACGATGGACACGGAGATGTCGATCCAACAGACGGTGGAGTTGGCGGAAGTGGGTTGTGAAATCGTCCGTATCACGGCGCCGACGGTAAAAGACTCGCGCAATCTGGAAAATATCGTGAAAGGGTTGCGCGACCGAAGCTGCGGCGTGCCTATCGTGGCCGATATCCATTTTAAACCGGACGCCGCGATGGAAGCGGCCAAATGGGTCGACAAAGTCCGGATCAATCCGGGCAATTACGCCGACTCGAAGAAGTTCCTGATTCGCGAATATTCGGATGAGCAATACGCGGCTGAGCTGAATCGGATCCGCGAGCGGTTCACCCCGCTGGTCGATCTTTGCAAAAAACGCGGCATTGCCATGCGGATTGGGACGAACCACGGCTCGCTCAGCGACCGGATTCTAAATAGATACGGCGATACGCCTCTCGGGATGGTGGAGAGCGCGCTCGAATTCGCCCGGATCGCGCGCGACCTGGATTATCACGCATTCGTTTTTTCCATGAAGGCGAGCAATCCAAAAATCATGATTGCCGCTTATCGACTGCTGGTGGCGCGATTGAATCAGCTCGGCCCGGATTGGAATTATCCGCTCCATCTCGGCGTGACCGAAGCGGGCGAAGGCGAAGACGCGCGAATCAAGAGCGCTATCGGAATCGGGTCGCTTCTGGCGGATGGGATCGGGGACACGGTCCGCGTCTCGTTGACGGAAGACAGTCCGCACGAGATTCCGGTGGCGCGGGCACTGGCGGCGATGGTGAAAAAGAAAACGCTCCGCGGTCCGGGCGGGATTGGCATTCAACGCCCAATGCCCAGTGTCGAATTGTCGTTCGATCCGTTTTCGTATCAGCGGCGCGCGACGGAAACAATTGAGCGCGACGGCGTGCGACTCGGCGGCGAACAATTAATTCGCGTGGTGGTGAGGCAGGAAAATTTCGACAAGATCGCGCACAAGATCGACAAGATGGGCGATTACAAGCCGGAGATCGTTTACGAAAACGCGCAAATCCAGGAGATCGATCCCACCGATGAGGACGCAATTGCGAGATTAAATCAGACTTCCGAGCCGCAATTAGTCACGGTGAAGGACGATGTCGATCTTCCGGTGATCGCGGCGTTTCGTTTGTTGGCCGCCAGATTGCAACCGCGGCATCCAATCCTCTTAAAGGATGTTGTGAAGAATGACGAAGCACCAATGACGAATGACGAAGGAAAAGATTTTCTTCAGACGCTTCTCGTATCGGCGACAAATGTTGGTTCGCTGCTTTGCGATGGAGTTGGTGACGCGATTTTGATTCAGGGCGAAGGTGCGCCGGGGCAGGCATTGCGTTTGAGCTACAACATTCTGCAAGCGGCCGGGTCGCGCATTTTTAAAACGGATTACGTGGCGTGTCCGTCATGCGGGCGAACCTTGTTCAACCTCCAAACCACGACTGCAAAAATTAAGGCAGCGACGTTGCACCTCAAAGGCGTGAAGATCGCGATCATGGGTTGCATCGTAAACGGGCCGGGCGAAATGGCGGACGCAGATTTTGGTTACGTCGGCGGCGCGCCAGGTAAGGTGAATCTCTATGTCGGCAAGACCGCGGTGAAATTCAATATTCCGGAAGCGGAGGCGGTGGATCGGCTGAAGGATTTGATTCGCGAACACGGAAGATGGACCGAGCCGGCGGCGGCGGAGCCGGTCCTGGTATAAACGGGTGCGGCGTTAACGATTTACGTACGCTTGAATCCCGCGTAAAAAGGGCGTGCAATATATTTCCGGAGAGCTAAATAAAGAGATTCGGAGTTCGTCTAAAATGTAGATAGGAGAATATCATGAAGAAACTCGCGTTAGTTTTAATCGCTATTCTTTCGATTAGCGGGGCTGCCCAGGCGATTTCGCTCAACATCGACATCGGTGACAACCCGTATTACGTCCACGGCCCGGGTTACTGGTCCGGAGGATACTACTGGGTTTGGGTTCCTGGACATTGGGGCCCGCATCACCGAGTCTGGTTCCACGGCCATTACGTGCGGCGGTAAGAAAATAGCAGCGTTTCATAGTCGGCCCGGCTAGCGATCAGCACGGGTCTCTTCTACTTAAACCCGGCCGACATCGTCGGCCTCAGGTTTTGCGACAGGTAAAAGTGGGGAAAGTGGGGACATCGCCGTATTTGATGGGGCACGGTTTATTCGTCACAGCGAGGTATTCGAAAGTTATTCACAATTATTCACACGCATCCCAGAAACTAGAAGAATTGTCTTGATTTTTTTTGATTCGACCGCCAGGCTCATAATTCACTCAGCTCTCTAAATTCTAAATTCTTAGTTCTTAGTTCTATGAAACTTACCTACACGTCTGTATTCTCCTATCTACGCGTCGCGGTTGCCGGCACCTTGGTGCTGGCGGCGGTGGCGTTAGCTGTCACGACAGCAAAAATGTCGACCCCACTCCGGCAGACGGAAGGGCCAGCGTACACTCCGAAAAAGGTGGACGCAGACTTCTTCAAACCCGGCCGCAACGCCGAAGCTAAGGTTACGGCCGAAAGCAGAAATCCGAAATCCTCACCCGACGTCGAATCTTATTTGCGACGAGCATATCCGAGTAAAGAAATATCGGGCGATGCGACACGGGCCGCGCGAAATGGCTGGGCCTCGCTTAATGCGAGCGCACACTCGGCCGGCTCTTGGCAACTGGTCGGTCCGAGCAAGGCAACCTACCCGCAGGCGCTTACTCCCTTCCTGTTCGACGGCGCGCAATACGTTGCAAGCGGCCGGGTGACAGCCATGGCAATCGCACCGAACTGTAGCAAGCAAAATTGTACTCTTTACGTTGCGGCGGCGGGTGGCGGCATCTGGAAGACCTCTAAGGCTCTTGCTGGAAGCCAGAATTGGCAATTCGTCTCCAACAGTTTTGGCATTAACGCTATTGGTTCAATGCTATTGGATCCAGCCGATCCTTCCGGCAATACTCTGTATGTCGGCACCGGTGAACCGAATGCCTCAGTGGATTCTGAAGCCGGCGTCGGGGTTTACAAGACGACGGATGGCGGCAACACTTGGGCGCTGTTTCCCGGCACCGATATCTTCTTTCAACGTGCGATTGGCCAGATGGCGCTGGACAATGCGGGGAATCTGCTCGTTCCAATTGCGAGCTCTGTTCGTGGAATAAATTCTGAGGACAGTGGGGCCGCGTCGAGTGGCGCTACTGGTCATCCGCTTCCAACGCGCGGTGTTTACCGATGTAACGGCGTGAGCTGCACGCGAATTTTTACCTCACCGTTGCCATTCACCCGAGGTTCAACCACGGTGCGGGTCGATCCGACACATGCCGGGTATATCTATGTTAACGCATTCGGGGGAGGCTTCTTTAATCCCGCTCCCGTGAGCGGGGGCATCTGGCGCTCGACGGACAATGGCGCATCGTTTACGCAGATTTTTCAGCCAACGGACACGTCGGTCACCGCGACTGCCAGCGCCCTTGAGCGTGACGAATTCGATGTCACTACGTTGCCTAGTGGTGCCACGCGGATGTTTGTTGGCGCCGGCTCGTACCCGCCCGGAGGCGGCCCTCCATCGTCATTCTGGCGAAGCGACAACGCGGATACTGCGGCGACGTTCGTATCCATGGGTGGCGCTCAGGTGTCCAATTATTGCACCGGTCAATGTTGGTACGACAATCCTGTCTACACACCATCCGGTTCACCGGACGTTGTTTATATTGGCGGCTCGTTCGATTACAATAATCTCCACGGCCGCGATAACGGCCGTGCCTGGTTGCTTTCAACCGATGGCGGCACGACCTGGAGCGACCTGACGCAGGATGGCGGTCCTAATCACGCCGAAGCGATCCACCCCGACCAGCATGCGATCACCACGGTCCCGGGTAACCCATTCCAGTTCTTCACCGGCTCGGACGGCGGTGTCGTTGGATCCGATGGCAAGTTTGCCGACGTGTCATACAAGTGCGACTCGCGGGGATTGAGCCCGGCGGATACTGCGTTCTGCAAGAGTCTGCTCAACCGAGTGCCGAATAAGCTGCTCAATATGAATGAGGGGCTTTCTACGCTTCAGTTTCAGAGCCTTTCGATCAGTGCCCAGCGGCCGCAAAACCTTCTCCAGGGCGGCACTCAGGACAATGGCACCTTCCAATACAATGGCTCAGCAGTGGTATGGCCGCAGATCATCTATGGCGATGGCGGTCAGTCCGGCTTCATGGTCACGAATGACTCAGTGCGTTTCAATACGTTCAGCGGTCAGGCCAATGATGCCAACTTTAGGAATGGCGATCCAACGAAGTGGGTCATCATCGGGGCGCCGATTTTATCGAGCGCGGAGGGTTCCTATTTCTATCCGCCAATTATTGCTGACCCAAATTCAGCAGCGGCGGGCACGATCTTCCAAGGATCGTTCTCAGTCTGGCGAACCCAGGACTGGGGCGGAAATCAAGCAACTCTCGAGGCCAATTGCCCTGAGTTCACAACAAGCGCCGTGCAACCGGGCTGCGGTGACTTCGTCCCGCTCGGCGGTCCGGCAGATGGCTCCGAGACTGAATCGGGTGACTTGACCGGCACGTTTTACGGTGGTGATCGCTTTGGTGGCGCCGTTGCGTCGCTCGCTCGCACCCCGCAAAACACGAACACTCTGTGGGCCGCGACCGGAGCTGGACGATTGTTCGTTTCCGATAACGCCGATGCGGCTGCGCCGTCGGTCCTTTGGAATCGACTGGACAACTCAGCTGCCAACACGCCTAGTCGGGCGATTAATGCGGTCTACGTTGATCCCACGAATGCCGCTCACACTTTCGTCGCCTACAGTGGTTATAACAACAACGGCGTAGCGTCCACGGGAAATCCCGGCCACGTGTTCGACGTGATGCGGACCGGACCGTCGACGGCGACCTTCACCGACATCAGCTACAATCTGCCAGATTTTCCGATCACAGACGTGAAGCGCGATGACAAGACAGGCGATCTCTACGCTGCGTCCGACTTCGGCGTGATGAAGCTGCCTTTCGCTACCACCACCTGGGTTGTTGCGGGATCGGGACTTCCGATGGTTGAATGCCCGGGCCTCACGATCAGTTCGGCAGGACGGGTTCTTTATGTGGCAACACACGGCCGCGGCGGTTGGTCGATGCAGCTTCCGTAAGCAAATTAATTAGTTGTTTCACAAATGGGCCGGCAGAAATGCCGGCCCGTTTTGTTTCCTCCGTGCCTTCAAAAAGGCTTGATCGGACTCGCGGACAGGAGTCTAATGGCAAACTAAAACTAGCAAGACTATGAGCACTCGATCATTGGTTTTCGGAGTTGCGTTCCTTTTTGTTTCCAGCCTTTGCGCAATAGCCGGGTCTGCAGCCGGAGGCGGCGCCGCACTCGGTCCGACCGACAATAGCTCGGTCAGCACCTATAAAGTGACAAACACCGGTGTGGGGGCGAGCGCCCAGTCCTCTGCCGGCGGTTCCGCATCGCAGGGCAGCAGCTCTTCCAGCACAAGCGGTTCCTCAACGGACACTTCCTCATCCAGTGGAGCTGCCTCCTCCAGCGGGGTTGCCTCATCGAACGGAACTGCGTCGACGAATAGCAGCGCGCCCTCGACCTTCGGCGTCGGACCAAGCGGGGCCAAGAGTGCGAATCAAACTGCAATCGAACTGGCGCGTGAAAGAGTGATCGACACCGGAGACAAGGCTGTAGAAACAGAAAAACCGGCAAAGACTGAACCACGCGACAAGACATTCGCGCCGGGCCTGCTCGATAAGGTCAGCGACATTTCAGCTGTCGGCGCGCAAAAAGAACACGGTTCCGGTTCCAAAACCGACGAAAGCAAGTCCGCAGCGTCAGGAGATAAAAACGATTCGCACAAATAGAGCTGCGCTGAATAATCGCCAGCTCGGCCGGTGCGTTTAAGGCGAAGAGATCGTTAACAAACGACGCGCTGCAGGTTGATTTTCCTGCAGACGGGGGCATATTCGGCGCTCCTCCGCGCCCCGGAACACGCTGCATGGAAAAGATCCGCAACATCGCCATTATTGCGCACGTAGACCACGGTAAGACCACCCTGGTTGATCAGCTCTTGCGTCAGTCCGGAACCTTTCGGGCGAATCAAAAAGTCGAGGAGCGCATGATGGACTCGATGGATCTCGAGCGAGAAAAGGGCATCACGATCCGCGCGAAGAACGCGGCGTTTCAGTGGAACGGCTATCGCATCAACATTGTAGACACCCCCGGCCACGCCGACTTCGGCGGCGAAGTCGAACGGATCATGAAGATGGTCGATGGCGTGCTGCTGGTAGTTGATGCTCACGATGGACCGCAGGCGCAGACTCGCTTCGTCTTGCGTAAAGCATTCGAAAACCATCTCAAACCTATTGTTGTCATTAACAAGATCGATCGCGAGCACGCGCGTCCGCACGAAGTTCTCGATCTTGTGTTCGATCTCTTTGTCGAATTGAAGGCGACTAACGAACAGCTCGATTTCCCGATCATTTATGCGAGCGCGAAAGAGGGTTTCGCCAAGCGGGATCTGTCCGACAAGAGCGAAGACATGACACCGCTGTTTGAAACGATCGTTGAATCGGTGCCGCCGCCGGAAATTTCGACCGAACCGTTTTTTCAGATGCTGGTTTCGAATCTTGATTACAGCGACTACCTCGGCCGCATCGCCTTAGGCAGGATTGTCAGCGGTCGAGTCGGGGTTGGCGATTCGATTGTCTGTCTGCACCGGGACCATTCGCCAGAACGCGCCATCGTCACCGCAATTTTTACCTACTCGGGCCTCGAGCAAATCCAGATCAAAGAAGCGTTTGCCGGAAACATCGTTGGAGTTGCCGGCTTCGAGGAAATTTACATCGGCGAAACTCTGACTGACAGCGAGGAGCACCCACCGCTTGAATTCGTCGACATCGATCCGCCCACGATCCGGATGCGCATTTTGGTGAACGACTCGCCATTTGCCGGTCGCGACGGGAAATTCGTTACTGCCCGTCACTTGCGGGACAGGCTCACTCGCGAAACGCGCGGCAACGTTTCATTAGAAGTGAGCGATACCGAGACGGCCGGCGCGTTTCAAATAGACGCGCGCGGCGAAATGCAAATCGCCATTCTCGTCGAGCAAATGCGGCGCGAAGGCTACGAAATGATGGTCTCGCGGCCGGAAGTCATCTTCCACCGCGATGAATCGGGCAACCTCCTTGAGCCGTTGGAGAACCTGTATGTCGATCTGCCTAACGAGAACCTGGGCGATGTGATGCAGTCTTTGGCCAATCGCAAAGGAGAAGTGGTCGGAATACATCATCACGCCACGCGCGTGTCGATCGAAGCAATCATTCCCACCCGCGGCTTGATTGGGCTCGAGACCGATCTCGTCAACTTGACCCGTGGCGAAGGCATAATGAGTCATCTCTTTCGTGAATATGCCGCGTTCAAAGGCGAGATGGAGGGTCGTGGCCGCGGGGTGCTCGTTTCCATGGAATCCGGAATCAGCACAGCCTATGCGCTCGACAGCATTCAAGACCGCGGCCGTCTCTTCATCGGTCCGCAGGAAGACATCTACGGAGGCATGATTGTCGGCGAGAACGCACGCCCGGAAGATATGCCGGTCAATCCGTGCAAAGCAAAACGCCTGACAAACATGCGCAGCCAGGGAGAAGGCAAAGCCATTCAGCTCGAGACTCCGTTACGTATGACGGTCGAGCGCGCGATCGAATACATTGGCATCGACGAGTATGTCGAAGCCACGCCTAAATCGTTACGGCTCCGCAAGCAGATTCTCGACGCCACTGCCCGAAAGCGGGCGGCCAATCGCGCCGCTTAGTTGGATTGACAAACCAGGCGGGCGCAGCTTGAATACTGCCTAGTAATTTCTCCACGTCCGCGGGTCTCGCGGCGTGCTCGTTGAATCTTACTCGTTAGGCAATCGTATTCGAAAAACCCGATATGGCGGGACATAGCAAGTGGTCGAAGGTCAAGCGTTTTAAAGGCGCAATCGACGCGAAACGTGGGCAGATCTTCAGCAAGTTCTCCAAGGAGATCACCATCGCCGCAAAAACAGGTGGCGGCGATCCGAACGCAAATCCGCGTCTTCGCAGCGCGATTCAGGCAGCCCGCGCCCAGAGTATGCCCAACGATAATATCGATCGCGCCATCAAACGCGGCACGGGAGAAGGCGTCGAAGCCGCCAATTTCGAAGAAATTATCTACGAAGGATATGGCCCTGGCGGCGTCGCGATCATCGTCGAGGCCGCGACCGACAACAAGAATCGGACGGCCGCGGAGGTACGCAGTATTTTCACGAAAAATAATGGCAACCTCGGCTCCGCCGGCAGTGTTTCATATATGTTTCATCGAAAGGGGCAGATCACGGTTCCGCGCAGTTCGATCGACGAAGACCGCCTTCTGGAGCTTGTCTTGGAGGCCGGTGCTGAAGAGTTGACAACCGAGGAAGATCAGTATCTTATCATTACTTCGCACGATCGGCTCTACGCTGTAGCTGAGACGCTCAAGAGAGCAAATGTAACGACCGATGGGCAAAAGTTTACTTTCATCCCTGATAGCACGGTTCCGGTTGCCAATGAGGACGTGGCCCGGCAGGTGCTGCGTTTGTGTGACGCCCTCGAAGAAGATGATGACGTCCAGAACGTCTACTCGAATCTAGATATTCCCGACGAGATGCTGGCCAAGTTGCCAGCTTGAAAAAGAAATTTCCTTTCGCTGAACCTGGCAGTGCGCTTGCCCCCGGCGAGCAATCGGCCTCTGCAATTTTATGAACGAAGAAAACGAGAACCAGCCGCCGCTGGAAACCCAATCGGCCGGAGCCCCCGAACAGCGTCGCCCTCGCGGGCGCCGCCGCTATGGTCGCCGGCGTTACTACAACCGCGGCGGGAACGACAATTTTAACGAGCCTTATAACGAATCCCGGAACGACGCGCCGGGCACGGCAAGCGGCGATCCCGTTACCACCGAAACATTGGAAGGCGCGCCTGAATCAGGCGAACAAGTCGAGCGCGAGCCTGAATTCGGCGAAGGCATCATCGAGATCTCCGGCAAAGGCTTCGGTTTTCTCCGTGACCCGAAACGCAATTTTATTCAGACCCCGCAGGATATTTTCGTTACTCCGGAAATCGTGCGCCGCTTCGCCCTGCGCGATGGCATGTGGATTTATGGTGAAACGCGTCGCGGCAGTCGCGGCCCACAACTGATAAAACTACTCACCGTCAACGGCGAGGACCCCACGAAATATCAGGGTCTGCGTCCTTTCGAAGAACTGACGACGATCAATCCCAACAAACGGATCAAACTCGAGACTGTTCCGGATCGCTATACCACGCGCATCATGGACTTGATGACGCCGCTCGGCATGGGCCAGCGCGGTTTGATTGTCGCGCCACCGCGCACTGGCAAAACGACGTTGCTTCATCACATCGCCGACGCGGTCACAAAAAATCATACGGAGATGAAGCTGATTATTCTTCTGGTCGATGAGCGCCCGGAAGAAGTCACGGATTTCAAACGATCGCATCCGAAAGCGGAGATCATCGCCAGTTCGAACGACAGCGACATCAAAAGTCACACCCGCATTGCCCAGCTTGCGATCGAGCGTGCGAAACGCCTGGTCGAGGCGGGTCAGCACGTTTTCATTCTGCTCGATTCAATCACGCGAACCGCCCGCGCTTTTAATAATGCCATGTCCGGCGGCGGTCGGACGATGAGCGGCGGTATCGATGCCCGCGCGATGGAGATTCCGCGAAAAATCTTCGCCGCTGCGCGCAATACGGAAGAGGCCGGCTCACTCACGATCGTCGCCACGGCACTGATCGAAACCGGCAGCCGGATGGATGAGCTCATCTTTCAGGAGTTTAAAGGCACCGGCAACATGGAGATGGTGCTCGATCGCAAAATTAGCGATCAGCGCATTTATCCGGCGATCGACATCTTTCTTTCCGGCACCCGCCGCGAGGAACTGCTGCTTCAAGCGTGGGAGCTGGAGAAGATCAATTTGATCCGTCGCGGTCTTGCCGGTCACAAGCCGGAGGAAGCGATTCAGCGTTTGCTCATGTTCGTGAAGAAATTCCCGACCAACACGCAAATGCTGAAAGAAATTCCAGGTTAAACTATAGCCGCGGTCTGGGACCGCTCTCGCGCGCGTGCCGCTGCCATTACCGAAAAGCCTTCTCAAGCCGTCGGCCAAGGAAGTCGATTGGGAGGTTCTCCCTCCGGAAACTGGGTCTCAACCGCGCGGTTCGGTTGAATCGGTCTTTAGACTCGTTTCGCTGGTGATGGATCGATTGATCCGGATCCCGGGCCTCAAAAAACGGCTCGGCTTGAACCCGATTGTCGATCTTGTGCCGGGCTTCGGCGATATCGCAGCGGGCGTGGTTTCCGTCTCTGTTATCGTTTACGGGATTCGGCGGGGAATTCCGAAGATTGTTCTCGGCCGGATGGCGCTCAACGTCTTGATCAACGAAGTCGTCGGTTTAATTCCAGTCGCCGGTTCCGCATTCGCGTTCTGGTTTCAAGCCAACACGCGCAACTATGAAATGATTCGCGGACATATCGAGACTCCGGGCCGCTCCACCAAAGGCGACAAGATTTTCGTTAGCGTGATTCTCGGGCTGGTTGTCCTGGTAATTCTCGGCGGTTTTCTTGGTACGTTCCTGATGTTGCACGAGCTCGCGAAGTTAATTACTGGCGGTTAATTCAGGCGCGCTTTGATGTGTCGCTCGTAAAGCGCGTGAATTGTTTCCCGGGCGGCGCCGTAATCCTTCGCGAATAGATCGAGATCCTCGTAGCCGAGTCGCTTTGCCGTCTTTTTTTGTTCTTCCGGCCCTGCTGGCAACGTCGAAACATTCTTGTTCTCGAATCGCCGTAATGCCGTTTCAGTGCGGCGCAGCAACTCGTAGCTTTGAGTTGCGTCGCTCGCATCACGATCTGAGACGATTCTATTTTCCCGCAAAGCCATCAAAGCGCGTTGCCAATTCGGCTCCCACACGCCCGAACGCATTTGCAACGCTTGCACGAGAAACTCGGCTTCAATCATCCCGCCGCTACCGGTCTTGAAATCGAGAAAATCGGAGCCGCTGCCGCGCTCGCACCGAATTCGCTCCAGCATATTGTCGATCTTGGCAAAGAGATCGGATTGCTTGCCGACCTCGCGCCAAATCCGTTGCACGATGTCGAGATACGCGTCTTGCCACGGCCCGCTGATTGGGCGCGCTCGCGTTAACGCGTGGATTTCCCAAAGTTGCGCGCGCTCGCGGTAGTACGATTCGTATGCCGCCAGCGGCGCAACCAAGGGTCCTTTCTCCCCATCAGGGCGAAGTCGGGTGTCGAGCGAGGCGATCATGCCTTCGGCGCTGGGCTGCATCGTGGCCGTCACCAAATTTTGCGCGCTGCGGGTGTCGTCACCAATAAACAGTAAATCGAGATCGGCGCCGTAACTCAATTCACCGCCGCCAAATTTGCCGAGCGCAATAATCGTCACATTTTCCCCGCCTAACAGCTTGTTCGCAAAGGTGAGACATGATTCGGCGAGGTCGGACAACTCCGCGAAAATGACCGACGCCGTTGCGACTCCAAGCACGTCGCGCATAATGATCCGGAGGAGTTGTCTTTGCCGATATGCCCGAATCGGATCGAGATTCGCCGCGCTGCTTCCGAACGATTCCAGCCGAGCACAATGTTCGGCGATTGATCGCGGTTGATTAAAATTTTTGTCGCGCGTGATCTCCTCGACCAATTGCGGCCGGCGAATCAGTAAGTCGCCGGCGAATCGGCTGGCATCGAGAGTTTTGATCATCAATTCGAGCAAAGTCGGATTAGTGGCCAGTAATTCAAAAAGCAAGCCGCGCAGGCCATAAGCTTCGACAAACCGGACGAATTGGTTCAAAACGGCGTCCGGATCTGCCGCCTTAGCCATTTGGGCGAGCAAAATCGGCCGGAGCTTCCTAAAAATCTGTTTGGTTCGCGGTGCCACATGAGACGCCGACGTCGGTTTCAACAAATCGGCCAGCGATCGGGCGGCTGATTTTTGGTCTTTGAATAATTCCAGGTCCGGCAGCGCGCATTCCGCTGGGGCTGATAAAATGATCCGATCGAAAATCGATCGAACATTCTGGATTGTCTTCTTGAGGGCTGCGGTGAATTCGTTGCCGGAATCAAAGCCGAGACTACGCGCGAGTCTTTTGAGAGGCAGCGGGTCCCGCGGAACGGTGTGAGTTTGTTGTTCTGCTTCAATCTGCAACCTGTGTTCGACCTGGCGGAGGAAACGATAGGCTCGATCAAGATCGACAACTTCGGCACGCGGGATGAGTTCGAGTCGTGCCAGCGCGCGCAATGCATTCAGTGTGCCTGGTTCCTGCAGAAACGCGTGGCGGCCGCCATGGATGAACTGAAGCGTTTGGACAACAAACTCGATTTCGCGAATTCCGCCGCGTCCAAGCTTGACGTCTCGGTCCAGTTTATCTTTGCCGAGTGAGTCGCGTTCTATGCGTCGTTTGATATTGGCAATCTCGTCGAGCAAATCCGGTGTCGGGCTACGCGGATAGATGAAAGGCTGATGTTGACGCAAGAATTCGTAGATCAGCTCACGACTTCCGGCGATTCCCCGCGCTTTGATCAACGCAATCCGCTCCCACGTTTCGCCAAAGCCGGCGTAATAATTCTCCATGCTTTCAAGTGAGCGGGCGAGCGGACCAGCCGAGCCTTCAGGACGCAAGCGAAGATCGATCCGAAACAGCGCGCCTTCCGGATCCCGCGTGGAAAACGTTTCCAGAATTTTTTCGGCCAACCGGTTAAACCATTGGTGATGTGAAAGGCGCGGCGAGAGCTCGCCTTCTTCGCTGTAAAGAAAGATAAGATCGACATCGGAACTGTGATTGAGCTCGCGGCCGCCCAGTTTCCCGAGGGCGAGGATGGCAAAATCGGCCGTAGGCGATCCCAACGATTCACGGAATTTTGAATTCCAGTGGGCAAAGACTTCGCGCACGCAAATTTCAGCGAGTTGGGACAACTCTGCGGTCGTTTCTTCGAGGGCTGCGGCATTCGCGAGCTCACGCAACGCGATTCGCGTCATTTCCTTATTTTTCCAGCGGCGAAGGATTCGGAAGTTGTTTACTGCGGCATCAGTGCCGGCCATTCGATAAAGTTCGTTGGCCATTTCGATGTGATCGCGGCCTTGCCGGCAAATTTTCGGTTGAGAGAGCCAGACCAGAAGGTCCGGATTCTTGGCGATCCGAGCCGCACAGATGCTCGAGACCGCGAAGAGGTGAAGAAGAGCCGCCTCGCCTAATGGAAAATTTTGGATCGCGTCGGGCAGCGGACCCGCCGCTTCCGGCCACGTTCCATTCAATTGAATCAGCGTGGTTTCGACTTGCGCAGGATACAGCGAAGCGGCGGATTTCTTTTTGATCCAGCTCGCGCTCTCCATCACCCAAAAGATGCCGCGAAACCAGACGAATACTATTGTCGATCTTTCCGCGACTGACCGAGCTAAATCTAACCGACTTTTTCCCGCGCCTGGGAAAGAAGGCGACGTTCGGCCTTGCTTAAACTTTGGATTCCCTTGCGCGAGATTTTCTCAAGCAACGGATCGATTTCATGCTCGATAAATTCGGCTGGCGTCATGCGTTGCACGCGTTCGGCTGCTTCGCGTCGGCGGCGCAATATCCGTCGCAACCAGGACGCGTGTCCGAAGCCGAGCAAGTTCGCGTAAAGCCAGCCGGCGGCAAGACCGCCGGGAATCGCGCTGTGCATCACCGCGCCATTTCGGTCAATTGCAAGCATCAGCAAACTCAGGAACAGGATTGCACAAGCGACGTGCTTTGCCTTCAAGTGAAAGGAGAAACGGGAGCCGCCCCATTCAATCAAGTCCAGTTCTGGCAGAATTGTTGCGTAAGCGATGAGCACCGCGGCCACGCCGCCACTAGCCGCGTACAAGAGCGTCTCAGACGGCATCAGAAACAAGTGCCCGAGTTCGCCTCCGATCGCGCCACTCAAAAACAAATACAAAAAGTGGCGTTGGCCAAGAATTGATTCAATGTCGCGTCCGAGAATATACAAGACCAACATGTTTCCCAGGAAATGCCACGGACTGCTATAGAGAAGCATCGCGGTGGCGAATTGCCATGCGTAAGCATCGTGAAGACCGCGATTACTTAGCGCCAGGTAGTCGCGCACAAGATCGGGAGCAAACGCATCGAGAAAGAATTGGGTAACGAAACTGGCAACGTTCAGCCCGATCAAGGCGAACAGAACAACGCGTCGACTCTCTCTCCACGGCCGCGCAAACAATGATGGTTTTCCCCGCGACAGCCGCACCTCAAGAGAATAGCGCAGTGCGATTTTTTTGTCAGCAGAATTTCAGTTTCGCACAGTCCGGCACGACCGCACCTGGTCGATCTTATTCGGGCACGAGGACGCGAAGCGAGCGCTCGGACAGGCTGAATTCGACCGGACAATTTCCGACCAGTTCGCCGTCCAGTTCGACCGGGACGGACTGGTCGCTTTCCACGCGCAGGCGTCGGGTTTGGAAATATTCGATCTCGGGCACACGAATGTCGGAACTAAACACGACGTCCTGCAAATATTTGATGATCTCAAGATAACCGAGGCGCTTGAAAACGATGACGTCCAAAAGACCGTCATCGATCACAGCGTGTTTAAAAAATGGAAACGGACCGCCGTAGAACCGGCCGTTGCCGACAAGGACAAACGAACCTTCGTCAATAGTGGCGTCCTCTGACTGAATGAAAAGCCGAGGGGGTTGGCGCGCCGCAATTTGAACCGCGGAAATCAAATAACTGACCGGCCCAAAATTTCGTTTTAATTGGCTGCTTGTTTCTTTTACGACTTGAGCGTCGAGCCCGACGCCCGCGAGCTGAACGAAAAATTTCTGGTTCGCTTTCGGCAAGTCTACCGCGCGGGTGCTGTCCGCTCTAATAATGTCCCAGCAAAGTTCGAGATCGTGAACCGGCAAACCGAGCTCGGTCGCGAACACGTTCATCGTGCCGATTGGCAGAAGACCGAGCGTAGCGTTGGTCCCGGCCAGCCCATTTACCACTTCGTTGATCGTTCCATCGCCGCCCGCGGCCACGATTTTTTCGAAACCTTCTTTTGTTCCGCGTCGGGCCATGAGTTCGGCTTCGCCGGTGCGGGTGGTGGCGCAGACGACGCAATCGTGGGCCAGCGATTCGACTTGGGCTCGTTTTCGCCGGGCCCGTTCGCTATGTGCAGCTGGATTCAGAATAATCAGGGTGCTGGTGCTTATCTCAGCACTGTTCCGTTTCATCTTTTCTTCAAACATGCCCTGCGTAACGTTTCCGCGTGCAAAAATTCGGACGCCTCACACTGATTCTTATCGGAGGATTGTCGATTTTTGGAGCGGTCCTTTTTCTTGCTCTCAATTTGTATGTGCAATCCCAAGGGACACAAGCCAGGATCCAGCAAGAACTTCGCCAGCGTTTTGGCGCGACGTTAAAAATTGGACGCGTTAGCGTCACGCCGTGGAGTGGTTTGAAGCTCAGTGGCATCACCATCGCCCAGGGAACGACTGGCACCAGCGGCAACTTTCTTGAGGCGAAAAATTTTGGTCTGCGGATCGCGTTCTTCTCTCTTTTTTCGAGAAGACTCGTGATCAAGGAAGTGTCGCTGGTCAGTCCAAACGTCGTTTGGCCGCAGAATGCGGACGGCAAATGGCGATTGCCGGATTTACGGCCTGAGCGTCCGGAAAATTCTCCAAAAAATATCGTCGCTGCGACTTCTTCGGCTGAAGAATCGGAAAAGGCCGAGACGCCGTCGGAAACTCGTGTGACAGCGAAACCATCAAAGCAGCCGATGCCTCCGCCGGAACGGAAAGCGATCGTGCCCGGGGCATTCATCTCTGAAATTCATAAGGTCAGTCTGATAAACGGCAATTTTCGCTTTCTCGGTCGGACAAGCGAACCTGTCGCAAATTTCGAAGGGGTCGGATTTCGTGCCGCAGTTAGTAACGCATCGTCGTTACATGGGAACGCGCGCGTCGCCAAGGTTTCGTTGCGCGAGCGTTTTCTTCTCGAGCAATTGAAATCGCCGTTGCGATATGATGTAAACGGTCTCGATCTCTCGCAGATTTCCGCACACCTCGGCGGCGGAGACATTACCGGCCAGTTCACGATGCAACCGGAAACGGAGGAATCCCCGTTCCGAGTGGAAATGAAATTCCGCGGCGTGCAGGCGGATCAAATTATTACTGAAGCCGGCGGACCCAGCGGAGTTCTGCAGGGGAAGCTCGAGGGCAGCTTGCAAACAGAAGGCAAGACGACAGACCCCGATGCGCTGACTGGAAACGGCGAAGTTTTTTTACATGACGGGCAGCTCCGGCAATACAATTTGCTCGTCGCGCTCGGTCAGCTTTTCCAAATCGAAGAACTCACCCAGCTGCATCTCGATCAGGCTGAAGCGAAATACCATCTTGCCCCGGGCGTAGTGACGATCGACGAATTAGTTTTGCGCTCGACGAATATTCGTCTCTCGGCCACGGGAACAGTGAGTTTTCGTGGCAAACTCCACTTAAGTTCGCGGTTGGCTATCAATGAAAAAGTTCGCGCACAGCTTTTTAAGCCGATCCGCACGAATTTTCAGCCAACGGAGGAACCTGGATATTCCGCCGTCGATTTCGAAGTCAGCGGAACACTCGAACGGCCTAAGACAAATTTGCTCGAAAAAGTAGTGGGGCGCGATTTGAAAGACCTGGTGAACAGTCTCTGGGGCGGAAAAACCGACAAGCCGAAAAAGAAAAAGGGAGCGCAGACAAATACTGACGAGTCCACGCCGCCGACAAGCCCCGAGGCGAGCACATCGCCAGCCGCGCCAAGTCCGACCAATTCGCCATGAGGGTGATCGCCGGTCGCGCCGGCGGTGTTCGGCTGACCTCGCCGAAGAACGGCGTCCGCCCAACGATGGACCGCGTGAAAGCAGCGATTTTCTCGAGCCTTGGCGAGATCGTGATTGGCGCACGGGTCCTCGATCTTTTTGCCGGCACCGGCGCCCTCGGTATCGAGGCGCTCAGTCGCGGCGCCAACTCGGCGCTTTTTGTCGAACAAGATCGACAATCGATCGCGGCCATCGAAAAAAATCTCAGCAAAACGCAACTGGCTGGCCGGGTCCGCCAACAGGACGTGTTCGGGTTCCTGAAAAATGCGGTCGTAACCACCGAGAAATTCCAAATCGTGTTTGCCGATCCGCCTTACGATAAAATGAAATCGGATGAGTGCTTCACTGAGAAGCTTTTGGCCAATGAAACCCTGCCGTCGCTGCTGGAACCGGACGGAGTTTTTGTCTTAGAGAAGCGGCCGGGTGAGGAAATTCCATTGACGAAACTGTGGCAGGTGAATCGTCAAAAAACCTACGGCGCCACTGAAGTCTTATTCCTTGCGCCAATTCGCAAATGATTCGCCTTGTCTACAATCTGCTCTGGCCGCTCGGCTTGGTGTTTTTTCTGCCAGGCTACCTGGTCAAAATGTTTCGGCGCGGCAATTATCGCGAAAAATTCGGTCAGCGTTTGGGTTTTTACGATGCGCATTTACGGGCCCGACTCTACTGGAAGAAAGCGCTCTGGCTGCACGCGGTCAGTGTCGGCGAGGTGACGATTGCGCTGAAACTGGCCAGGCAAATTCGTATTTTGAAACCGAATCAGGAGTGCGTTCTGACCACGACGACCACGACTGGATTTGCGCTGGCAAGTAAGAATGCTCCGGAGTGGATCGAGGTGATGTACAGTCCACTCGACTTCTGGCCGATCATGCGCCGCGCGTTCGCCACGATCGGTCCCAAAGCGATCATTTTGGTTGAAGCGGAAGTCTGGCCTAATTTCGTGGCCGAAGCGCACGCCCGGAAGATACCGATCGCTTTGGTCAATGCTCGATTGTCGCCGCGGTCCGAGAAAAGGTTTCGGATGTTCCGCAGTTTTGTCGCTCCGATTTTTCGTCTTCTCGACGCGATTTGCGTCCAAAATCTCGAAGATATTGCGAGGTGGAAAGCACTCGGCATTGAAGAAGGGAGAATTAGTCACGTTGGCAGCATCAAGTACGATCCCGAGAACGCAGAGGTCGACTCGGAGCTACCAACCGCCGTTCTCGCTGAATTCGGGTTGGAAAAGCGCGCGGTGATTTTCGGAGGCAGCACGCATAATGGCGAAGAGAAGGTTCTAGCCGAAGTGTTTCGTGCTTTGCGAAGGGACTTTGTCGATCTTCTTCTGGTTCTGGCACCGCGACACACCGAACGAACAACCGAAATTCGTCGCGACTTGGAAGGAATCGGATTCCGTGTCGCGCTTCGAACTCAATCGCCTCTTCCCGATCCATTTCTCGATTGTCTGCTTATCGATTCCACCGGTGAACTGCGCGATTGGTATGGCGTGGCGACACTTGCCTTCATCGGGAAAAGCTTGCTCGCCCGCGGCGGGCAAAATCCAGCCGAAGCAATCTTGGCCGGGAAACCGGTTCTATTCGGTCCCCATATGGAGAATTTCGCGGCACTGGCAGACGCACTCGTGGCAGGGCGCGGAGCGATTCAAGTCAACTCTCCGACCGAACTGCGGAGGGCCATGGCGCATCTCCTGGCAAACCCCGACGAACGCGAAGAAATCGTCGAGAACGCGCGGAAGGCCTTGGATGCACATCGCGGCGCTACGGTCCGCACAGCACAGCTGATTGTCGATCTGAACCCGGCGCGCTGAAAATTCGCGAGGTTGCCTTGCCGCTAGCGAATGGAATATTGGGCGGCTTTGTGACCCTATCGTCTAGAGGCCTAGGACATCGCCCTTTCACGGCGGTAACACGGGTTCGAATCCCGTTAGGGTCGTATGTGTTTGATAATCAGTACCTTGTGCCAGAGATGCGGAGGCATGGACCACCATTGCTTACGTGTATTCCTCAAACAGCTTCCGGTGTCGCGTTCGCGAGCCACGCAGCGCGTCTTTTTATTTTCAGCCATGATTGAGATGGACCCGCGCGTTGGAGAATCGGCGAATCGCGCGAAACTTCGGCCAAGCTGATTTAGGGCAAACGCTTGTCGCAAGGGCGTAAAACGATTAAATGCTCACGCGAGCGTTTGAAAACCAGTCGTTCTAATCTGGTCCTCGGGGTTTATATCATGACGGGCTTGGTCTGCCTTGGAATGAGTATCGCGGCGGCGGGCCGAAAGCAATTGGAGTGGACTAACGTTTATGTTCCGGCGGGCGCCCGCCTGTTGAGTAGCGAAAGCCTCTATCTTGCCAGGGACCCTTTTTGTTACCCGCCGTTTTCCGCTGTGGTAGCTGTCCCCTTTGTCTGGCTGCCGATGTGGGTTTCGAACGTGGTCTTCCAACTGGTTAACTTCGCGGCCCTGATTTTGTTCGTCCGCACGAGTTGGCAGTTCACGGGTGGCGGACGTTTGCTGGAGGAGGGCGACAAATTTCAGCGCGAGATCTGGATCGCGATCCTCGCCTTGCTCTGTGCGCTCCGATTTTCGTCCAACGCCCTAGCACATGGACAGTCGGACCTATTGATTGGCCTGCTCTTAGTGCTCGGCGCCGCTGCACTTGTTAATGGCAGGTCAGCGCTGGCCGGAATCTGTTGGGGTTTGGGCGCTGCATTCAAAGGGCCTCCACTGTTGCTTGTCCTCTATCTGGTCTGGCGGCGACAAGTCGCCGCGGCAGTGACAATGCTAGCCGTCTTTTTCGCTGCGAATCTGGTGCCCGATGTGATCCATCATGCGCCCGGCGAGGGATTTTGGCTAACTGTTTGGTTCGAGCGCTACTTCGAACCGCTCTTCGGACGAGGCCACCTGCCCGGTACTTGGTTTGGAGGATTCAAGGACGATCAGTCGATCGCGGGTGTGGTCGGCCGTTGGTTTACCACTTCGTTGACAATTCAAGACAAGGAGCTGGTCTTAGCTTGGCGAGCCAACGCCCCGAATCCCGATGTGCTCAGGGTCATCATCTATGGCAGCTATGGACTACTCGCGATTGGTTCTGCGATTGTGATGTGGCCGCCATTCCGGCAGCTAAAATCCCGGTTTGATCGCGCCACTGCTGTCGATAGGTCTGAACGATTTCACCGGTCTGTTTATGAAGTCGCCATCAGCCTGTGCCTGGTCCCGTTGGTCTCTCCGATGTCGAGCCGCTCGCATTTTTGCGTATTGCTAATCCCCGCAATGTGCCTCGCGCGAGTTGCGGTCGACCGGCGCGACGCCATTGCTCGAACATCTCTTTTCACCGCGATTGTGATATCGCTGATTTCGTCCAATATTCCTCCGCTCAAGCTCGTTCACGAAATCACGCTCTACTTTGGGTCTGCGACCTTTACCGCATTGTCGCTACTCATTGGATGTGGCTGGGTGCGCTGGACGCTTAAGCAACAATCGCCCTCGTAATCACCAAATGTCCTGCGGGCGGAAGCCGTCTGTCTCATTCTTCGATCGCGCCGTAGTGGGCTAGCTCCTCTATCGACCAACTTCGCGCGCGCGTGGGCTTTTCGGACAAAATCCGACACTCGAACCGCGTAATTCTGCGCAATTGTGCAAAGTCGGTAATTTGCTTTCGCGCAGTTAACGCGCAAACTGGCGCTGATTTACGTCGAAAATGTGCGAAATCACGAAAAGCGAAAAGTGGTTTCGAATCCGGTTAGGGTCGCCAACTCCTTTTCATAGGAGAGATGCTCAGTTGCTATGGACTGTTGGCCGTTGTGAAGAAGGAATCGATTGGACGCTGTAAGCATTGCGAATACGACCAAGACACTCGCAAAACTCAGTGAGGTTCCGTCAAACAGTCGGGTTCTCGGATTACGGCGGAATCCGGGTGACACAAAGGTAGGACAAAACTCGGCACCGCCTTGTCAACGAACAGCATTGAGCGCGGCCTGCGGCCTGCGTCCTGCTAATTCGATCTCAGGAATCATGAGCGACCCTTTACGGATCCTGGTTGTCGAAGATGAAAAAGCCGTCGCGCACATGATTGCAATGGTGCTTGGAGGTCCAGCATCCAAGGTATCCAGGGCGAGAAGTGGCTGGGAGGCACTTATTAAGATCGGCGCTGCGGCCCGACCTTTTGACGTTGTTATCACCGATCATCGTATGCCGCGCATGACGGGCCTCCAATTAGTGGATCGACTAAGGGCGCAAAACTTTGGCGGCAAGATCCTCGTCGTATCGGGTCATCTCTCGGACGAGGACATTCGAGCTTACGAAGAACTCAGTGTGGACATGATGATGTCCAAGCCGTTTGACTTTGACGAGTTGCAACAGGCAATGGCCGTTCTTAACAAGAAAGCTTCAGTGCTCGCTGAAGCGTAGAATTTACGAAAACAGGCGATCGTACGCCGGACAGCAGGCTGACTGCAGCGATTGATCAGGTCTGCTTACGGTACAAGCTGCCCGATCGATCTCTTGGCTGGCGGTCTCAATAAGACACTCAACCGTAAACGCATAGGGAAAAACCCGATCTTGAGGGATGAGCGGCGTTAAGGCAGGCGTTTTGCTTCTGTAATTTTATGGTCAAAATCGAAGTTGGCTTTGCGCCGGAGGGATTCGAGAAGGAAATGGTACAACAGACCAAAGATGACGTTAGGGCCAAGCTGCAAGGGCATGACCTTGGTCGCGTGAAAATTGTGATGAAGAAGCGTCCCGGCCACCAATTGGCTTTTCAATTTCTTGGCGACCCAGACGCAATCGATAAAACCAAGCAAATTCTCGGCATTTACGCTTGAGAGATGCGGCCGAGACCCCCGCTTTCCATGATTTTCGTGATCTACGGTTGAGGCGAAATTGAAACGGTTAGTGTGTGGGTGGCAATGATGATTGGACCCTGGCGTTGTACGATCTTCTGTTAGCGATTGTGAAGTATGAGCAACGGGAGTTCTTGGAAATTCCCCGCCCATTTCTGACTTCGCAAACAAGTACGTGATTGCCGCAGATTTGGGGAGAGAACGCGCAGAATCGCGAAGTCTCGCTTTAGGGTTCGAATCCCGTTAGGGTCGCCAACTTCAAGATGGAAAACGATCGTACGCTCATTGTTGTTCCGACCTATAACGAGCGCGAGAACGTCGGCGCACTGACCGCTCAATTACTTCAAGTCGCGCCCGATGCTGAAGTGATGCTGGTGGACGACAATTCGCCAGACGGAACTGCTGCCGCGGCTGGGCAGTTGTTTGGCACCAACGCGCGTTTTTCAATTCTGAGTCGAACTGGTCCCCACAGCTACGGGCGCAGCCTGGTGGACGGTTATCGCGTCGCCTTGGAACGCGGTTATTCGTGCATGGTTCAGCTGGATGCCGATTTTTCGCACGACCCGAACATGGTGCCGGTGTTGATCAGTGCGACTCGCGATGCCGACGTGGTCATTGGTTCGCGCTATTGCCAGGGCGGGCGGGTCATGAATTGGCCGTGGCATCGACGGTTCTTGAGTCGCTTCGCGAACGAGTACGTCGCTCACATCACCGGCGTCACCGTCCGCGATAGCACGAGCGGCTTTCGCTGTTACACGCGCCGCGCGTTGCGATGCCTGCTCGAGATTGGGATTACGTCGGAGGGATATGCGTTTCAGGTCGAGACCATCTTCCACGCACAGCGCGAAGGCTTGCGTATCGTTGAGATTCCAATCACGTTCACAGACCGCCGCGCCGGACAATCGAAAATGTCGCGCAAAGTGATTTTCGAGTCCGCCCTTAAGCCGTGGCGGCTCCGGTTTGAGCGCTGATCTTGTCAGCTGGTTTTTCTGTTCCCAACAAAAACGGATCGCTGATTCTGGAACCCGACAAAGGCGTGCTTCCGGAACAGTTTTATCTTTTTTATGGGAACTTACGCGGTTCGGTCGAGACGTGGTCCGTCGCGAAGATGCGTGAGGCGCGCCCGGCGCGCTCTGCGATCGGAGTCTGCAACATTCGGGATTTCGCTGCGGTTCGTGAAAACTATCACGACGTGACGATAGAGCTGGCCCAGGGGCAATTCATCTGTTGGCGAGCAAACCCGTTTTAATGGAGTTTGCTTAGTGCGTTGTGAATTTGGCGCGCCCGAGACCAATGCGACGAAGCAACCTTGCAAAACGCGGAACCAGACCGGCAGAGGCGCGGTTCGAACGCCGGAAATGACCCAATTCCTCAGCAAACGAGTCCCCGGCGGCGCGACGCTGTTCGTCAAAAAGGTCGTGTGCGTAATCGTACAATTCGAGATCGAGGCGATTTGCCTCTTCTATCAATCCGCGCGTTTCCGCATTGAGGAATGTCTCGTCAGGTTTTTCCTTCGTTACGTTTTCTTTGACATAAAAAGGCAAGTGCCAGCCGAAGGCTCGACGCAAGAGCAGCAGGCTCGCATCAAATTCTTCCAAAAGGCCGACAACGCGAAAATGGGTCAAGTTCGCTTTCGCTCGATCGAGCGCGGTGCGCGTTAGAACGCGTCGCGGATCCTCCCACTCGTCGCCCGCGAGCTGGCGCGTCTGCCCGTTACGAAGCTCCGGCGTCAGCTCTCGTGCAAGCGCTGTTTTAAGATCGAGACGCTCGTTAGCCAACTGAGGATAAAGATAATGATCTGGGGTGCTTCGGGCGTAATAATAAAATGAAAGCACGCGTTCGACTGGACGGCGCAAAAAGGTGATATAAGTGCTCGCTCCCGGGATATAACGATGGAAACCGAAGTAGAGATGTCCTTCGATCAAGCGATAACGTCCGCGCTGCGCGGCAGGCAGTGTTTTAAATTGGTCGATTTGGGAACTCTCTAACCGTAAAGTTTCGGCGCGCGAGTATTGCCGTCCCAGAACCTTGTACATGGTCGATCCGGCCGTCTTGGGAATGTGGAGGAAAAGGATGGTTTCGTTTGTCTCGGACATCGTTTCTCAGGCGCAGTAATATTCAAGCATTCGGCACGCAGGCGAGGACATTCGGGAGCCGGAGCCGCGCAATTCTGCCGCGCAGGATAATTTTGACCCAACGGTTTGTCGTCAACTAGAGTCCCTCGACGTGGACGAAATAAGCATCACTAGCAAGAGTTCAGTTTTCGAAACGCCCTGGTTCAAACTGATCGCCAAGCGCGTCGGCGAAGATCCGTCGCTGCATTACTCGATCAGCACATGGGATTACGTCGCGATCCTGGCTGTGACTGGGGACGGAAAATTTCCGTTGGTGCGGCAATTCCGGGCGGCAACGGAATTGGTGACGTTGGAATTGCCCGGCGGCCATATCGATCCGGGCGAAAGCCCGCAACAAGCAGCGGAGAGAGAATTGCTAGAGGAAACGGGGTTTGTCGCTGATGAGTTTATTTTTCTTGGAGAATTAGCGCCGGACATCGGACGGCTGAGCAATCGTCTCTGGTCGTTCTTCGCGCCTAACGTCACCCGCGCCTCCAGGGGTGAATTCATTCCGCCGCCTGAGATTGAGCCCATCGTCTACGAAAAGCCGCTGCGAAATCTGATTCTCTCCGAGCCAACGTTCGACAGCGCCTTGAACAGGGCGACCATTTTGATGGCCGTAGCGGCCGGACACATCAAGTTGTAATGAAAGCGCGGGAGACTTACGACGTTTGCGTTGTTGGCGGCGCGGGTCATATCGGCGTGCCGCTGTCGCTCGTCCTGGCTGAGAGCGGTCGCAAGACGTTGATCCTCGATGTTAACGAAGCGGCCTTGCAAACAATGGCCGCTGGAGAATTGCCCTTTTTTGAAGAGGGCGGCAAAGCACTGTTGCAAAAAGCGCTCGGGAATAACGCGCTCGCATTTTCGTCCGATCCCAAAGACGTGGGCAACGCTCCGGTGGTCGTGATTACGATCGGCACGCCGATCGATGAATTTCACAATCCAAATTTGTCGCGCCTCACTGTGTGTCTCGATGGATTGATGCCGTATTTGCGCGACGACCAAACGATTATTCTTCGTTCAACCGTTGCGCCCGGCACGACCGACTATATCGACAACTACCTGCGGCGGCACGGAAAAAAAACACGCCTGGCATTTTGCCCGGAGCGCGTGGTCCAGGGCAAAGGGGTCGAGGAAATTCGCGGACTGCCTCAATTGATTAGCGGGACCTCGGCGGAAGCGACGGCAGAGGCAAAGAAACTTTTCGAGAGCATTGCGTCCGAAGTCGTGGAGATGACCCCGCTAGAAGCGGAATTTGCCAAACTCATTTGTAACGCTTTTCGCTACATCCAATTCGCCGCGACCAACCAGCTTTACATGATGGTCGAAAGTGCCGGTCTGAATTACTCAGACCTTCTCGCGAAAATGAAGCGCGGCTATGTCCGGATGGAGGCTATTCCCGGACCGGGTTTCGCCGCCGGGCCCTGCTTGATGAAAGACACGATGCAGCTGTTCGCGTTTCAAAAGCAGAATTTTATCCTTGGCCAGGTCGCGATGACCATTAATGAGGGACTGCCGAATTTTATCCTCGAACGCCTGGCCAGGCAGTTTGATTTGCGCAAGACGCGTGTCGGCATCCTCGGGATGGCCTTCAAAGCCGAAAGCGACGACATCCGGGAATCGCTCTCCTACAAGTTAGGCAAGCTTCTGCGTTTTCACGGCGCGCAGGTTTTTTATTCGGACGAATACGCGAAAGATCCGACGTTCGTGAGCAAGGAAAAACTCATCGCCTCCAGCGACGTCGTCATTGTCGGCGCTGCGCACAACGCCTACCGGCAACTGCAGATTCCAGCCCGAATCGAGGTGGTCGATTTGTGGAGCGTTCTTCCCGTGAAAGAAAGATCATGAGCGATCGAAGCAAAATTGACGCATACTGGGAGCATTCCGATACCATTTCGTTGCTGGACCAGAATCTGAGGAAACTCGAAACCGACTTCGCAGTCTCACAGATCAGGGCGACCGACGAGATGGCCGACTTCGGCTGCGGCGACGGGGAATCCACTGTGCAATATGCCGCAAAGGCGCGCAGCTGCCTTGCCTTGGAACACTCCAATCATTTGCGGGCCAAAGCGTCCGAGCGTTTTGCCGCTGCCGGCCTGACTAATGTGACGCTGGTGGAGGGCGACGCTTTGGACTTGTCGGCTTACGTTGGCAAGTTCGATCTGGTTGTCTCGCAACGAGTCGTGATCAATTTCATGACGTGGGAAGAACAGAAACAGGTTCTGCAAAATATCCGGAGTTCTTTGCGTCCGGGCGGACGCTACATCATGATCGAAAATACTTTCGAGGGTTTCGAAGCGATGAATGAAGTGCGTCGCGCGGTGGGACTGCCGAACGTGCCTTTACACGACTGGCACAATTACTTCCTGCACTACGATCAGTTAATGGCGTTTCTGGAAGGAAAGTTCACAGTCGAGAAGACGCATACTTTCAATCTCTATTATCTGCTCACCCGCGTTTTCGTGAATATGTTCGCGAAGTTTGAAGGTTACGGCCGCAAAGCTGTTAAGGACGACATCATTGACGCCGTCGACGATGCTGCGCGCCGCTTGTACGAACTAATGGGCGAGCGAGTAAAAATCACGGTGGATAGAGGAGAGTCTTTCGGCCCGATCCAAGGATTTGTTCTGCGCCGGACCGGGTAGCAAGAATGGCTTCTCGCATTTCTTGGTGGTCCCCCGAAATGACCGGCAACGAGTTAGCCCTCCTAAAAGCCGTTCTCGACAGCAATTTTCTTAACGACGGCGAAGTGACGGAGGAATTCGCGCGCAAGATCGCAACGCTGACGAACGCAAAATTCGGTATTGGCGTTACCAGCGGGACGGCGGCCATTTATCTTTCGCTCGTCGCTCTCGGGGTTACTCGCGGCGACGAAGTGATCGTCCCCGACATGACTTTCATAGCCACCGCCAATGCCGTTTCCATGACCGGCGCAACGCCGGTATTGGCAGATGTCGATCCTGGCACGTTGAATATCAGCGTCGCCGCAATGGAATCAGCCATCACTTCAAAAACAAAAGCGGTCGTGCCCGTTCACGTCAGCGGACGGGCCGCGGACATGGAAAACATTCTGCGCTTCTGCCGGCAGCGCGACCTGATGGTCGTCGAGGACGCAGCCGAAGCGTTTTGCTCGCGAGGCGGTGATCGTTACCTCGGCACGTTTGGTCGCACTGGTTGCTTTTCGTTTTCACCTAACAAAGTTATCACCACAGGTCAGGGCGGCGTCATTGTTACTGATGACGAAGCGATTTTTCATCGGCTCCGCGAATTGAAGGATCAGGGCCGCCCAGTGCGTGGAACGGGCGGCGCCGACACGCATGATTCCATTGGTTTTAATTTCAAACTGACAAATCTCCAGTCGGCGGTTGGCCTGGGACAACTGGAGAAACTCGATGCGCGACTTAAGCGTATCCGGCAGACCTATCGGATTTACCACGACGAACTGGCCGGAGTGAAAGGCATCCGCGTGCTTCCATTCAAGATCGACAAGGGCGAACAACCGCAATGGATCGACGCCCTGGCCGAACGCCGCGATGAGCTCGATGATTTTCTGGCAAACAACGGGGCTGACTGCCGCCGCTTTTGGTTTCCGCTTCACACTCAGAAACCGTATCGGCGCGATGATGCCGAATTTCCAAACAGCACTCGTCTTGGCAAACAAGCGATCTGGCTGCCATCGGCTTTTCAAATGGCGGATAGTGACGTGAAGACCGTCTGCCGCTTGATCAAGAAATTTTATTCCGCATGACCAGCGCCGCGGCGATTGCCTCACTGCAGGCGGAATCGGCAGCAGATCGTTGCCGGATGTTGTCGATTTTGCTGCCCGTGCGCAACGAAGGCATCAATCTGCGAATCATGCTCAAGATTTTGCGCGCGGTCGTCGAGCTGCCGCACGAAGTCTTGGTCGTCTATGATTCTGACAACGATGATAGCGTCCCGGTCGTCGATGATGTCCGGACAATCTATCCCGAGTTGCGCGGCGTGCAGAACACGCTCGGGAATGGGGTCGTTAATGCCATTCGAGCGGGCGTCGCTGCGTCGGAAGGCGATGTCATCCTTATTTTCGCCGCCGATGAGGTCGGCCCAGTCCTGGCGATCGAAGATATGATCGCATTGATTCGTGACGGATGTGACTTTGTCAGTTGCACTCGTTACGCGCACGGCGGGCGACGACTTGGCGGCTCGTTAGTCGGCAGCATTCTTTCGTTTTCCGCCAACTGGCTCTTCCATCGCGTCTGCGGCTCTCCGTTCACTGACGCGACCACCGGAATTAAAATGTTTCGCAAGGAAACTTTTCCTGCTCTTAAACTCGAAAGCCGGCCGGTTGGTTGGGCGGTGGCATTCGAGATGGCAATTAAAGCACAGCACGTCGGTCTTCGTCTCGGCGAGGTGCCGATTGTCTCCATCGATCGTCTTTACGGTGGCGAATCGACCTTTCGGCTTGGGCCGTGGGTAACCGAATATTCCCGTTGGTTTCTCTGGGGATGGCGGGCGAGATTCACGAATCCGCGCTCAAACGAAAAGGCGATGGTCCGGATTCCGAAATTCTACCGGTAGTTATGCGATATCTTGTGACCGGAGCCAGCGGGTTCATCGGCAGCGCGCTCGTGCGCGCTTTAGTGAGGAGCGGACACGAAGTCCGCGCCCTGGACAACGAATCGCGCGGGTCGCGTAATCGCCTTAGCGACATTGAATCGGTGATTGAGTGGATCGACGCCGATGTCCGTGATGCGGCGGCAGTCGGTCGGGCAGTTCAAGGCGTCGATGCTGTCTGTCACCTCGCCGCGGTCAACGGCACCGAATTTTTTTACGCACAGCCCGATCTCGTCCTCGAAGTTGCAGTCAAAGGAATGCTCAACGTCCTTGACGCCTGTGTCGCCCACGGTGTCGGCAACTTGTTTGTCGCTTCGAGCTCCGAAGTTTACCAAACACCCGCGCAAGTGCCGACGGACGAAACCGTCGCGCTGTCCATTCCCGATCCGCTGAATCCGCGTTATTCCTACGCTGGGGGCAAGATTATCAGCGAACTGCTGACGCTTAATTACGGTCGCAAGAAATTGCGACGCGCGGTGATTTTCCGTCCTCACAACGTTTACGGCCCGGACATGGGGTGGGAACACGTCATCCCGCAATTGACGTTGCGCATGCACCAGCTTTGTCGGCAGAGTGAGGGCGTGGTCGTCTTGCCAATCGAAGGCAGCGGCAACGAGACCCGATCGTTCGTTTTCATCGACGATTTAATCGCCGGCTTGATGTTGGTGCTCGAGAAAGGCGAACATCTTGCCATCTACAACATCGGGACCGAGGAGGAGATGTCGATCAAACATCTGGCAGAAGAGATCGCGCGCTATTTTGATCGGCCAGTGCGCATTGCTCCGGGGCAATTGAAAGCTGGCGGGACACCGCGCCGCTGTCCAAGTATCAAACGAATCGGCGCTCTGGGTTACAAGCCGGTCGTTTCTCTGAAACAGGGTTTGGCTGCGACGATCCCGTGGTATCTAAAGCACGCCGAGGGAAACCCGCGCCGCGCTTGATGAAAACGCCAAAGAAACTTGCCGCCGATAGCGGTGGAAGCATCGTCGTCGACCAGTGCCAGGTCTGCGATTCTCCGGACTTGGAGCCGATTCTATTCCTCGGCTACCTCCCGCCCGTGAATACGATGCCCGCCATTGGTTCTCCGCCGGCAGAGCAGCCGGCTTATCCCGCGCAATTGTTGTTTTGCAAGAACTGCACTCTCGCCCAACTCGGATTGATCGTGGACCCGGCAATTCTTTTCCCGCCGTCGTATCCATATACCAGCGGCACGACGAAAATCCTTCGCGAGAACTTTGCCGAACTCTCGCGCGAAGTGGAATCCCTTTATCCGCTCAAGCCCAATCAGTTGATCATCGACATCGGTTCCAACGACGGCACGCTCCTGAGCAACTTCCAGAAAAACGGCGTGCGCGTGTTTGGCATCGAACCAACCAACGCCGCGAAATTGGCGATTGAACGCGGAATTCCGTCGATGATTTCGTTTTTTACAAAGGAAGTCGCGGAGAAAGCGGCGGCTGAACAAGGAAAAGCGCAAATTGTCACTGCGACGAACGTCTTTGCCCACATCGAAAATATCCACGATATCGTGGCCGGAATTCTTACCCTCCTGAGCGACGATGGCATTTTCATTAGCGAGTCCCATTACTTTCTTTCGCTGCTGGAGACGCTGCAATACGATACGATTTATCACGAACATCTTCGCTACTACACGCTAACAAGTTTGCGAAACCTCCTCGCAATGCACGGATTGGAAGTGATCCACGCCAAACGCATTCCGACTCACGGCGGCTCAATTCGCGTTTACGCCGCGAGAAAAGATCGACATCCGGTTCAACCTAGCGTCGAAAAAATACTCGCGGAGGAAGCGCGCGAGATTACACCGGCGACGTTCGACCAGTTCAAACGCGCGGTCGTAAATTCCAAGCTCGAATTGCTTGCGCTGCTCAACGACATCAAACGCGACGGCGGCCGTGTCTACGGCATCGGCGCGCCATCACGGGCGAGCACTCTTATTAATTACGTCGGTCTGGACAACGGCGTTCTCGATTCCGTGCTTGAAATCAAAGGGTCGTATAAAATCGGCAAGTACGTTCCCGGAACGATGATTCCGGTGATCGAGGAAGCGCAGCTCTTTTCCGATCAGCCCGAATACGCGCTTCTGTTGTCCTGGCACATTGCTGACGAACTGATCCCGAAGCTGACGGAGCGTGGATTTAGAGGGCGTTACATTATTCCGTTGCCCTCGCCGCGAGTGCAATAAGGCGGCGCAGCCAATCGCGAATGTCGATCTAAAATGCGTTCCGCTCCAAAAATCGCCGGCCTTGTTGGCATCCTCCTGCTCATCTGGTCCGCGATGTTTGCTTTTACTTTTTCCTATCCCTTTCATTGGGACGACTTTCATCTGATTCGCACGTATAGCGGCCCGGAAATCCTCTCGGTGTTTCACGGCGTGGTCGATCCGGACAAGATAGAAACGCCCGGATTGCGGCCCGTTAGCATTCTTCTTTACAACCTGCAAGGTACGCTCTGGGGCGAAAACATTCTGCTCCACAGAATCTTCATGCTCTTCGTCATGGCGCTCTTTTTGTTTTTGGTCGGGATTCTTTTGTCCGACCTCGGTCTCCAGTTTTTCCAGATCGCGATTGTCTTAGCGTTATTTGTTTCTTCGAGAGTGTTCGCTTCGCTCGTCCTTTGGGTTTGCCTGAGTCACCTGATCCTGGCCTATATTTTCATTACTCTGACGGCTCTTTTTTTTGTTCGTTGGATCAAACAACGGCGGACCGTTTTCTTTGTTCTCATGTTGCTCTCCGCAACCGTCGCCACGTTTATCCGCGAAGAAAGTTACACCCTGCCGGTGGCCTTGCCGCTCATCTGGTTGATCTCAACACCGGATCGCGCGCGCTGGCGCCAAGTCCTGGCGGCTTCGCTGAGTCTGCTTGGCATCTTCGCTTTCCATTATTGGCTCTGGCATTTCTTCATCCCCAATGCGCTTAGCCCCCAGTTCACCTCTTCCGCCATAAATAAGCTTCTCAAGGCGATGGCGTCCTCTTCGCTACCAGGCGGTTTTACCATGATAGGGATAGCCGATAAACTGATTGGATTTCTCTGGACCGGATTTTTGATTGCGCTGCTAGTGATTTTTCTTGTCGTAAGTCGTCCATTGGCGCGCTGGCAAGTTCTGGGCATTTGCTGTTTGGGCGCGCTCCTTTCGCTACCCGCTCTCGGGATCGCACGTCCTTTCGGTATCGCCTTGCCCACACTTGCCTTCATGACGGCCGTCCCCATCGCCTTGGCCGAGATTTATCGCCATGCGATGTTCCGCGGGTGGCAACGCTATGCGGTTATCGGATTCGCGATGCTTGGTCTAGCCCTCGGCATCGTTGGCGGAGTTCATCGTTCGATGTATGTCGCCGAATCGTTGCGCGAAAATTGCGCTGTGCGAGCGGAACGGGACGGAGAATTTCTCTTCGATATCGACCACCCCGCAACGATCCCGAAGCCCCGACGGGAAGCCGGACTTGTGAGATTGGCCGGATTGGGAATCAAATCGGCCGACGATGTCAAAAATCTTCGACGAGACCTGAAGGAAAATCGGGCCCGATTCGAACAAAGCGGCAAAAATGAACAAGGTCTTTTCCTCTCCAAGTATGAATACTTGTCCTTTTGATCAGGAGGAAGATCGCCGGTAAAGTTGATCCCTTGAAGGCCGAATCTCCCACCCTTGTTGCCGAAGCAACACCGCAGGTAACGTCGCTTCTGGCGAGCCCCCGAAATCAGAAGCCTCTGCTTCGCATTCGGCCGACCAAAGGTTGGGTCGCGCTGAATATTCGCGAACTTTGGCAGTATCGCGATCTGCTTTGGATTTTGGTCGAGCGAAACATTAGGGTCATCTACAAACAGACCGCGCTCGGCATGGTCTGGGTCGCGCTACAACCTTTAGTCGCGGCAATAATTCTAGCGGTAATTGCCGGCCGCGTCGCAAAATTGCCCAGCGATGGAGCGCCGCATCTGTTGTTTATTTTCTGCGGACTAACCGCGTGGAATTACTTTTCACAAACCGCACAGCGAAGCAGCAACAGTCTGGTGAACAACGCGCAGCTTGTCTCAAAAGTTTATTTTCCAAGAATGTTGATTCCGCTTTCACACACGTTTTCGACTTTAGTCGATTTCGCGGTGACGCTGATCATGCTTTTCATTTTTATGGCGATTTACCGTGTACCGCCAACCCTGCGCCTGCTCGCGATCCCCGGCTTTTTATTCCTGACTGCAATCACTGCAACCGGCGTCGCCCTCTGGTTTTCGGCACTCAGCGTCAAGTATCGCGATTGTAATTATGCCCTGCCGCTTTTTCTACAAATCTGGATGTGGGCGAGCGCAATCATTTACCCAACGAGTAATATCCACTCGCCGCGGTGGCAGACATTGTTCGCCCTTAACCCGGTCGTTGGGTTTGTGGAGGGTTTCCGTTGGTCTGTGCTGGGCCGAAGCGCGCTCAATCCCACCATTTTTTGGATCACGGTCGCAATGTCTGCGTTTATTCTGCTTAGTGGCGCCTTTTTCTTTCGCAGGGTCGAACGGACCTTTGCAGACATCATTTAATTTTCGTTTTATTTGCAATGCCAGATGTAGTCCTTTCCGTTCAAAATCTCAGCAAGTCGTTTAACATCGCTCACCAGCGAAACGCCTTGCGGGGCTACAGAACGTTGCACGATGAGCTCGTCACTCTACCTCGACGACTGTTGAACCGTTTTTGGCAAAACGGCTCTACCTCTGAGACTCTGTGGGCCCTTAAAGACGTTTCCTTCGATGTTGAAGTGGGCGAGGTCGTCGGCATCATCGGCGGAAATGGAGCGGGCAAAAGTACCCTGCTCAAGATCCTGAACCGGATTACCGAGCCAACCAGCGGTGGGGTGGACGTTTATGGCCGGGTTGGGGCGCTCCTTGAAGTCGGTACTGGTTTTCATCCCGAACTGACCGGACGTGAAAACATTTTCTTAAATGGCGCGATCCTGGGAATGAGCCGCGCGGAGATTCGGAGAAAGTTCGACAAAATTGTTGCTTTCGCGGAAATGGAAAAATTTCTGGACACTCCGGTGAAGCGTTACTCGAGTGGCATGTATGTGCGGTTGGCTTTTGCCGTTGCCGCCCATCTCGATCCGGAAATTCTTCTGATTGACGAAGTCTTGGCGGTGGGCGACGCAGATTTTCAGGCAAAATGCCTGGAGAAAATGGAAGATGTCGCAGCCAACGAGGGGCGCACCGTGGTCTTTGTCAGCCACGACATGGACGCAATATCCCGTCTTTGCTCTCGCTGTATTCTATTGCGACAGGGCGAAATTGAAGAGTCAGGGAAGACGGCTGACGTCGTTGCAATTTATCTGGGCGGAGGGCAGCAACAAACGCCAGTCATCGAATTTCCGCCAAGGGACAGCGAGGCAAGTTTCCAGTCTGCCGGATTGTATGGATCTGATGATCAGGCAAAAACGTCCTTTAGCTCGAGCGAGCCGGTGGTCCTGAAATGCGCATTCAACGTGCAACGCCGCATCGAGGGACTTCAACTTTCGTTCGAAGTCCTGAATTTTAAGCGCGAGCCAATTTTTTATTCGACGTTATCAATGGCAGACCCACCCATTTTAGTGGAAGCCCCGGGAGAGTACAATATCGCCGCGGCAATTCCACGTCGGTTGCTCCTTCCCGGCCGCTACTTTATCCATCTGGCACTTCATACGCCGAAGACGAAGCTTTACGATCGGCGTCCGCAGGCGCTTAGCTTTACAATTGTTGCCACCGTTGCTGACAGCTTCGATGGCTTCTCCGGCGAAGAGCTCGGTCACGTTTATGCGGACGTGAAGTGGCGCAGAATTGATCAGTAGGTGAAAGGATAGCCACTCACTCATTCAATTCGAATTATGTGGCCGGTTGATGCCTCTAATTCGCCCGCCTAACTCAATGCGCCACTTCTCTACTTATTTTGATCGCCACTATCTCGTCCGGGGCTTGGCGCTGTACAATTCGCTTACGAAACATTGTCCTGATTTCAAGCTTTGGATTTTGTGTTTGGACCTCTCGAGCCATGGTGAACTGGTTCGACTGAACCTGCCTAAAGTGAGCTTGCTCACGTTGGACGAGCTGGAGCGGGACGATCCAGCACTGAGCCAAGCAAAGACGAACCGGTCCCGCGTTGAATATTATTTTACCTGCACGCCTTCTTTGCCGCTCTTAATCCTGCGGATCGATCCGACGATCGATCTGATCACATACCTCGATGCGGATCTCTTTTTCTTCTCGAGTGTGGCGCCGCTTTTCGACGAGTTGAAAGACAAGTCAATCGGCATCATCCCGCACCGATTTGCCGAGGCTTTTCGCAAGTGGGAATGGAACGGCATTTTCAATGTGGGCTGGGTCAGCTTTCGCCGGGACGAACACGGGCTAGCGTGTCTTCGCTGGTGGCGGGAACGTTGTATCGAATGGTGTTATGATCGGGTGGAAGACGGCAAGTTCGCCGACCAGAAGTACTTGGATGACTGGCCAACTCGTTTTCAAAACGTGGTCGTGTTGCAGCATAAAGGAGCGAATCTGGCGGCGTGGAACATCGCCAACTATAAGATTTCGCATCGGGACGGAGTGATCCTGGTGGACGATCAGCCTTTGATCTTCTTCCATTTTCACGCCTTCAAACAATTGACCGGTTGTATCTACGACACCCAGTTGGCAAAATATCACGTGGTCCCATCAAAAACCGTCGTTCAGAATATCTATGCTCCCTACATTCGCACGGTGATGGCGTGCGCGGCGCAACTCGGGACGTCCTCTCCGGCGCCGTTGGCGAGCCCGAGAAAAAAATCCGCTCTATTCCCGGCGCTCGTTTACCTTTTGAAACGACAATACCTCATTGTCGTTAACGGCCGCGTTATCTAAAACGGTAGAAAGCGGCTTCTCGTGGCGCGTTGACGATTAAAATGGGAGCTCCCAAAGTATCGATTCTGTTGCCGTCGCTGAACGCGCGGGAATTTCTCGAGCCACGAATTGATTCCTTGCTGAGTCAAACGTTCGCCGATTGGGAAGCGATCGTTTTGGACAGCGGGTCCACCGACGGCAGCTGGGATTTTTTTCAATCAGTCGCCTCGAATGATTCACGTTTTCAACTGCATCAGATTCCTCGTGAAGGAGTTTACGCCGCTCTCAACCGCGGGCTCAAAATCGCGGGCGGTCAGTTTCTCTGTTTTGCTACGTGCGACGATACAATGTCCCCCGAATTTTTGAGCGAAATGCTCGAAGCATTTTCAAGATGTTCGGGAGCGGGTATTGCCGCGTGCGACGCGTTATTTATCAACCGACACGGTAACAAGCTCTCGGCTAATGATTTGAGGAACCATTTATCGCGCGGGAGCATCAAGAAGCTCTTGAATTCCGACACCGTACGCACAGCTATTCCCGGAGAAAAGAAACAGACCATCAATTATCGACCACCTCCGCATGATTGCATCTTACACTACTCGGGTCGGAGCGTTTATTATTCCCTTACCCAATTGCTCGTGCGCGCCGATGTCGCACTTGCCGCGGGCCCGTTCGAAACAAACGTGGGATCTGTTGCCGACTTAATCTGGCTCGTTCGCCTTACCAACCTGACCGGGACAGTCCATCTACCGAGGAGACTCGCGACTTGGCGATTTCACGGTGAGCAGCTTAGTATTCAACGCGATAAGTCACGAACCGTTTCGACGGGCGTGATGTGCAGACAGTTTTTACCCGAGATGCGTCGACGTCATGAGAGGGAACTGACTGACGACGCTTGGATGTTGCTCGTCCTGGAGTGCAAGATCTTGGCAGCCGAATCGTTGGCCTCAAAGATTGGCTACTGGCTCGAAGGCGTTCTCCGTCTGATCTGGGTTTCTGTTCAGTGGCCGAGCGGCATGTGGAAGGTTTTTCGGGTGACGGGCTGGCGAATCATCAATGTCAGGCAGTATCTACCGGGTGTCGTTCTGCGCACCCACGACCTCGCACCCCAAGATCTATAGTCCTGCCATGTCAGGGCGTCGCAGGCCCCCTGCCTCTTAACCTCGCGCTGCTGGCCCTCTTTTCAGTTGCGCTACTCCTCTTGTCAGCCAAAGCTAACCCCCCCTTCGGCTATTGAAACCTTGTTCGAGTCCCGTTAAAATCCCTTACGTAATGCACGCGGCCTTTTACCCGTCTGAAGTTGAGCATCCGCACCCGGCACGAGCCCGAGCGATCCTGAAGGCTCATCCCGAAATTCGAGAGTTGATGGTAAGGAATCCTCATACGGCTCTAATCACTCTTGGACTCTTGATTCTCCAGACTTCGATCGCGTATGGAATGGGAAAACTTGGATTCCGGTATTGGTGGCTAAGTTTTTTGGTCGCTTATGGCGTGGGTGCGTTCGCCAATCATGCCAACTACGTCATCATTCACGATGCGACCCACAATCTCATCTTCAGAAACAAGGGTTTGAACAAGCTGGTCGCGATCCTAGCCGATCTTCCGAATCTGACGGCCGGTGCAATGGGTTTTCGGGTTTACCATTTGAAGCATCATTCCCATCAAGGCGACTATCAACACGATGCCGATCTGGCCAATCTTTGGGAGGCGCGTCTGGTTGGCAACGTTTGGTATCGTAAAGCGATTTGGTTGATGCTTTTTCCTTTCTTTCAGCTAACGCGGCCGCCGCGTTTGAAGTCGATCACCATGTGGGACCGCTGGTTCGCGGTCAATCTGCTCTGCGCCATAATTTACGATGTCGCCGTGGTTTATTTCACGGGCTGGCCTGGTTTCGTCTACCTGGCTTTGTCGTCTTTCTTTTCAATCGGCCTGCATCCGGTCGGCGCGCGGTGGATCCAGGAGCACTACACGAACGATCCCGACCAGGAGACCTACAGTTATTACGGACCGATCAACCGGCTTTGCCTGAACATGGGATACCATAACGAGCACCATGATTTGCCGTCGATCCCCTGGAATAACTTGCCGAAACTTCGCGCCATGGCGCCGGAGTTCTACGAGAATCTAAAATTTCATCCTTCGTGGAGCCTGCTGCTTTTCCAATTCATCTTTGACCAACGTTATAGTTTGTTCTCGCGCATCGAACGCATCAAGAAGGTCGGATCGGAGCTAGAAGTTACGCAACCGATTGTCGATCTTGGAGGCCGCGAAACTGTTGGAGCGGAAGCGATCAATGTCTGAATCCAGGAAGCGATTCTACGTCTCGAACAAGAATGAAAGCGTTCCAATGTTTGAGAGCAGGTTCATGGAGTTTTTTTCCCACGTCCATCCAATCACGCCGGTGATTTTATACGTTCCCGCGGTTGTTTACATGCTCTATCGCGCGCTCGTGTCCGGAAAAATGTCGATCTCAATTGTATTCGTCCTTTTTGTGTTTGGCGTTCTGATCTGGACGCTTCTGGAGTACATCGTCCATCGCTACGTTTTTCATTACGAACCGAAGACTCGCGCTGGAAAAACGCTCCACTTCATTATTCACGGCGTGCACCACGATTATCCAAACGATGCGAGCCGGTTGGTTTTGCCGCCGGTCATTAGTCTGCCGCTGGCAATATTGTTCTATCTTCTTTTTGCCATCAGCTTCCGCGGGTTTGGGCCGGCAATCTGGGCGGGGCTCGTCTCCGGCTACGTTTGCTACGACATGATCCACTACGCCACGCATCATTTCGCGATGAGAAATGGGGTGGGCGTCTGGTTGAAACAGTACCATCTCCGCCACCATTATCAGGACGACGAAGCCGGCTACGGCGTCAGCTCGCCCCTGTGGGACTACATCTTCGGGACGACCCGAAAATAGCGACGCTGACGCTTGCCTGGGCAACGTTGGCCCGGGACAGGATATTAGCCTGATAAAAAGTAGTGACTAAAGCCTTGTCGAGGGCATCAGACGCAGTACAATAGCTGCCCCGATATGGAACCCGCCCCGTGGCGGATGATTTGCCATAAGGAATGAACGACGATCCCGCAAAATTAAGCCTCAGTAACTTTCTCGCCGGCGAAAGCAACGATCCTCTCCAGGCCCCGCCCAGCTTTACCCGCTGGATGCATGTTGGCGCGTGGGCCGTTAAATTGTACGAGCCGGCTCTGCTCGCGGCCGCCGAAGCGCGAACCACCATCAACTACGACGGGAAGCCGCTCTCGGTCGTTAATCTTTGTTCCTACAATTACCTCGGGCTGGCTAACCACCCGGAAGTCATCGCCGCCGCCCACGATGCGCTCCAGACCCACGGCCTCGGCGCCTGCGGTTCACCAATGCTCTCCGGAATGACCGACCTTCACCGGGAACTGGAAATGCGCATTGCCAAATTTCTCGGCCGCGAAGACGCAATGCTTTTCAACAGCGGCTTTGGCGGCGCGCTCGGAACCATCTCCGGCTTATTGCGAAAAACGGACGTCGCCATTCTCGATAATCGCTCCCACTTGAGTTTGCGGGACGGCGCAGTCCTTTCACGTTGTCGCACCGAAAAATTTGAGCATAACGATGCCGATTCGCTTAACACGGCGCTAGATCGACAGAAAGGAAGACGCCGCCTTGTCATCGTGGAAGGGATTTACTCGATGGATGGCGATTTCGGTAATTTGAAAGAGTTGATTGAAGTCGCCGAGAAGCATGACGCGAAAATCTTTGTTGACGAAGCGCATTCAATCCTTGGATGTGGAGATCATGGCCGGGGCGCAGCCGAACAATTTGGAGTCGAACAACATTTTCCGCTCGTATACGGAACGTTTTCGAAAGCGTTTGGATCCCTCGGTGGATTTGTCGCGGGGTCAAAAGAGACGCTGCAATATCTGCGGTTTTATGCGCACCCCTATGTCTATTCATGCGCCCTTCCGCCCGTCGTCATTGCCGGGCTGCTCAAAGCCCTCGAGATAGCGATTCGCGAGGGCTCTGCGCTGCGGAAAAACCTTTGGGAAAATGCCGATTACTTTCACGACAAATTGCGCGAGCTCGGCATCGATGCCGGGTCCTCCACAACTTACATCATGCCGATTATCATCGGGGACCGTGAACGGATGTATCGCCTCTGTCATGAAGTCCGTCGGCGCGGGCTTTGGGTGGCGCCGGTCGATTATCCGGCCGTTCCGCAAAAGGGTATTTGCTTCCGCGCTTGCGTGACCGCAAAACACACCCGCTCCGATCTCGACGAAGCGCTCAACATTTTGGCTGACACTCTGACGCCGGCGATGCTCCAAAGCGCCTAACCGCGCCTACGAATATTCATGCCCGAGCAGATTGAAGTCGCGCCTTCCGCGATCGAAGCGACCTACAAGGCGCGTGAAGTCGAAGGGGTCATCGATGTTTATTTTTATCGCAAGATTGGCTTTCGAATAGCGCACTGGTTTGCTCAACGCAATGTCGGCCCGACGGCGGTGACACTGCTCGGTGGCGTCTTCGGAATTGTCGCCGGTCATCTCTATTATTATCGCGACCTCGGAACCAACATTGTCGGCATGGCCCTGCACGTCTGGGCCAACGCGCTCGACAATGCCGATGGTCAGCTCGCGCGCTTGACCGGCCGGGGGAGTCGAAATGGTCGCATTATTGATAGTCTTGTCGATCATCTGATCTTTCTAAACATCTATGTGCATCTGGCCCTGCGCTGCTTGAGGGATGGTGCGCCGGCTACGGTTTGTCTCCTCGCGCTCGTCGCCGGTATTAGTCATGCATTACAGGGCGCGGCGGCCGATTATTACCGCCACGCTTACCTTCATTTCGTAGGCGTCCGGACGCAGGCTCAATTTGATTCAACCGCGCTCTTGCGATCGAGGTATCGCGAACTCGAATGGCGTCGCCAACCATGGAATAAATTCTTGCTCGCGCTGTATCTCAATTTCACCTGGCAGCAGGAAATGCTCGCCCCGAAGCTGAATAAGTTGCGCGAAGTTCTCGACCAGCTCTACCCGCGCGAGCTGCCAGAATGGCTCAAGGCGCGTTACGCCGCCAGCGCCAGGAGGATGTTCAAGTGGTGGGGATTCCTGATGACAAACACCCGGATGATAGTTTTGTTCCTGGTTTTGTTTCTTGGTCGTCCCGTTTGGTATTTCTGGATCGAGCTCACGGTTCTCAATGTCTTGCTCATCGTTCTCCTGTTTCATCAAAACAAGATGTCAGAATCGCTTTTGAAACTAGCGACCGGCGCGCGGGATCAAATAGGCATCCGGTCTTGAATGGAATTACCGATCCAGATCTCCACGGCCAATTCGCGACGCGAGCTCGATGATTTTATCAAATTTCCTTGGACCATCTATCGAAATGATCCGGTTTGGGTCCCGCCATTGATCATTGAACGCCGAGCGTTTCTCAATCGGAAGAAACATCCTTTTTATCTTCACGGCGACGCCGAATTGTTCCTGGCGCGGCGAAATGGCGAGATTGTTGGACGGATCATGGCCAGCGACGATCCGCGATATAACTCGCTTCACCGGACCAGTGTCGGCTGCTTCGGTTTGTTCGAATGCATCGACAATCAAGAAGTTGCGACCGCCCTTTTCGCCGCGGCCGAGGAGTGGCTTCGCGCCCGCGGCCGAAATGAGATCATGGGACCGATCGACTACTCCACGAATTACGTGTGTGGGTTGTTAGTCGATGGATTTCAACACTCGCCAACCCTCTTGACTTCGCATAACCCGCCCTACTATCGGCGCTTGATCGAAGGGTACGCTTTCAACAAAGTCATCGATTTTTATGCGTGGTGGTTCTCAGATCCGACCCAGGCCACAATTCGCTTGCGAAAACTGAAGGAACGTTTGCAATCACGAGCCCAATTTACGGTTCGCCGGGCCAATCTCCGAAATTTGAAAGCCGAGAGCGAGCAATTCGTTCGGATCTACAATGAGGCTTGGAAAGATAACTGGGGTTTTGTCCCGTTCACTCAAGCTGAGTTCGATCATCTGGCTGCCGAAATGAAACCGCTGTTGCGTGCTGATTTCACCGCGGTCGCCGAAGTCGATGGCGTGCCGATTGGTTTCGCTCTGGCGTTACCAGACATCAACGTTGCGTTGCAAAAAATAAATGGCCGACTGACGACATTCGGCATCCCTGTCGGCCTGGCCAAGCTGCTTTATTACAAATCGCGTTTAAAAAGAGCGCGTTACATCGCGATGGGCGTCGAGCCGCGATTTCGACGTTTAGGCGTGGCCGAGATGCTGGTTTTAACCATCATGGAGGAGGGAATGGTCAAACTTCATTTCGACGGCGAATTGAGTATGACTCTCGAAAACAACGTGATGATCAATCGCTTTATCGAATCGATCGGTGCGACCAAATACAAGACGTATCGGATTTACTCCAAGTCGTTAGGCTAACTCATACTCGCGGATTTGTTTCGCGCTTTGTAAACGGTCCAGGCTGCGTGCGGTAAATGAACGGCTGCCGTGATCAACTCTAACCAGATCATTGCGACAAATGCTTTCGCGGGCGCGCCAGATAAAATTCCGATGGCCAAAATCCAAACGTAAACGTTACGTCGGCCGCCGACGAGACGAACGATTCGTTCAAAACTGTTCAATTCGTCGATCAATCTTCCGGTTGTAAATAAAACTGCGCCCTTGGCGACTCCGTCGATCGCCTCGGCCGCAACTAGCACGAGCCAGTACCGAAAGGCTCCCGGTAGTTGGCCCGAAACTTGGAATTGATAAGCAAGGGCCGTCCACCAGGACCATTCGAAGATTCCGTCGAACCAATGTTCAAGTTTGCCGCGTTTCGTGGTTTCGACTTTGAGACGGGCCTGCTTACCGTCGAGTCCATCGATAATGCCGATGATGAGCGCGATCACAATACCGGAAACGAGATGGCCAGTCAGAAAAAGAATCGTCGTTATCCATGCGATCACGTTGCAAAAAAATGTCAGTTGGTTTGGCGTGATTGACGTTCGACACAGATACGAAATAAGGAATTTTTCGATCGGCGCGTGGAACCACGCCGGAATATCGAGCGCACCTTTCTGAGTCGAATCGAGAAGAACTCGCTCGACTATTTTTTTTGTCTGCCTCGAAGGTGTAACGAACCAAAATGGTTTGAGCTTTCGACGCAGAGTCGAATCGTACGAAGGTAGCTTGGATAGATCGAGCGGCGCGACGGTGCCGTTAGCAAGGCCGTTGAACAGAGCTTCTTGGAGCCCGCCGATTCGGGTCGAAAGCCATTCACGCTTCACTAACGCGGCACCGCAAAATTTTCCGAAACTCGTATTTGGCGCCGAAGCGACGAACGAACTCATTTCGTCCGTGACGGCAGAATCAACGAGCGCGACATTTCCGGCTTCGCGGGCAAGGCGATGGATTACACGCGGATCCAAGATCAGATCCGCTCGTAGAATTAGTGTGGTGTCCGCCCCTTTCGGCCAAAGATCGACAATGTCGGAGACGTTGACGGATTGGCTCGATTGTTTGCGAATGTCGATCTTGAGCGCTGCGCGAGCCCATGACTGACCGGCGAGATTTTTTTCGATCAAATCCGGCGTGTTCGATAGGATTGTTGCGTGTTTGATTTCACAGCGCTGAAGCGTCCGGAGCAGTCTTTCCAGAACGGAAATGCCGCAGAGCTGGGTCAACGCCGCGGGGCCGTCACTGTAAACGATGCATTGCTCAACCATTAAACCGCTGTCGCTGCGTCGGATGTTAGTGTAAAGTCGCTGCCCACGCCATCATCCCGTCGCGTCGGCGGCCACGATTCGCAATCCCCAAATTATGGTCACTTTGAGCACAGAACCGCGTTCCGCGGAGTCGCCCGACGTTCCGGTCGAGACGCCCGGCATTTTTTCGCGGCTGCGTTTCAGTCCGTTCTTGGCCCAGATGGTCATCATTCGGCGATGCAATCTGGCCTGTGGCTATTGTTCCGAGTTCGATAAAATCAGTGAACCGATTCCGTTCGAGATTTTGGAACGGCGTCTGCGCAAACTCAAAAGTCTGGGAACATTTGGCATCTCGCTGACCGGCGGCGAGCCGACGTTGCATCCCGATCTTCCGCGCTTGGTTCGAAAATGTCGCGAACTTCGATTTTTCCGTACCGGGATGATTTCCAACGGCCTTTTGCTTCGGCCGGAATTGATCGAGCAACTTAACGACGCCGGACTTCAAGAGATGCAAATCTCAATCGATGGCGTTCACGGGAACGAAACCACCCAGAAAGTGCTGACAAATCTGAAGAAGCGACTTCAGGCTCTTCGCGATCACGCCCGTTTTCGCGTTGTCGTCAGTGGCGTTCTTGGCGCGTGCCCGCCGCATGAAGCGGAGGAAGTTCTCGCGTTCGCGCGCGAGATGGGTTTCGTCCAGCGCGTTCTGCTCGTTCACGACAGCAACGGTCAACTGAAACTCGATCCCGAAGAAACCAAAGTGTTCGAGAAGATCGTTGCCGAATTGCCAAAAACGGTCGTGGACTTTTCCGATTACCGAAAGCGACTGGTTCACGGCGGCTCAGCGCCGTTCAAATGTCGCGCCGGCAGTCGTTATCTTTACATCGACGAGTTTGGTAAAGTGAATCGCTGCTCCCAAACGCGCAAAGTTTGGTCGAAAAATCTGATGGATTACACGGTCGCTGATCTGCGGGAACAATTTTACGAATACAAATCCTGCCACTCAGGCTGCACGCTCGGATGCGCCCGGTCCGCCAGCCAGATCGACAATTGGCGCGCACAACCCGGTTTTAATTCGTAGGCCGGTCGCGCAATTTTCGTTCGGCTTCGCTCACCATCTCCGGCGTATCGACATCCTGCCACCACGCTTCGCGGATATCGATCGCGCGCACTTTTCCGTCCAAAGCCATCGCCCGAACGCCGTCGGCCAGGCTGCAATCACCATCCACTTTCGCGCGTTCGAGATAATCAAAAATTTCCGGCGGACAAACGAACAGGCCGATATCGATCGCGTCGTATTCTTCCAACGTCTTACCGATCGCAATGATTCGGTCACTGCGCGTCTGAACTTTCATCGCGTCGTTTAGATCGAAAACCGAACCAATCTTGCGATCGATTGCGACATTCAACATCGACAAATCGGCCGACTGAATTAGTCGCTCGAGAATCTCTCGATCGAAAAGATGATCGCTCATCGTGAGAACAAACGGTGCGTCGATCTGTTTCGCTGCGACTAAAAGTGAAATTCCGTTTTGCTTTTCCCATTCTCGGTTTTCGATAAAACGGATTTCAACTTCCGCTGGAGCCAATTCCTTCACCGCGGCGCGCAATCGCTCGGCTTCAAATCCGATAACGGCGTTGATCGTCTTGATTCCAGTTTCGATCAAAGTGTCGATCGTGTACGAAACCAGCGGCCGGCCTCCAACCGGAAGCAACGGTTTCAGAAACTTTTCGTCCGAACCGCGCAGACGGGACCCGCAACCGGCCATTAAAATTACCGCTTCGGTCACGCGGTTCTGTGACGATGTCGATCTTCGTGCGCTCGTCATATCCCATAATATTTTTTCAGACCCCAAATGCGGACGCGTTGCGGCAAAAATCGAAAAATCAACGGCGCAATCTTGCTCTGAAACGCATCGCCGACGGTCACCCGCGCCGGCGGATTCTTTGCATCGATCAATTTGAGAACATGTTTTGCCACTAACTCTGGCGTCGGCGCATTTTTCATGTTTCTGTCTACGGCCATCCAGGTTTTTGCGACTTTCGCAGCGTAGAGCGAATCGTCTTCTCCGACTTTGCGGACCGCATCGTTAAAGTTTGTCGAAATATCAGCCGGTTGAAGATCGACAATGCGCACTTTGGAATCCAGCAGCTCAAGTTGGATCGACATCGTGAAAGCAGCCATCGCCGACTTGGCGGCGTTGTAAGCGGCCATAAATGGCACCGGCAAACGCGAGGCGAGCGACGTCACGTTGATGATCAGACCCTCTCCGCGCGCGCGCATGGTGGGCAGGGCCAGACGCATCAATTGCAGATGCCCAAAGACCAGTGTCTGAAATTCATCCTCAATTTCCTGCGCCGAGAGATATTCAGCTGGACCAAAGTGGCCACTGCCGGCGTTGTTGATCACAACATCAAAATAGCCGGCGTCGGACAGCGCCCTGGCAAAGGCCTTATCGATTGAACTGGCGTCGCGCAGATCGAGTCCCACCGGATGCAACCGCGCCATTTGTGCGATCCGCCCAGGCTGACGGGATGTGCCCCAGACTTCATCGCCCCGCGCGACCAGCGCCTTGGCAATCGATAATCCAATGCCCGAACTCGCCCCGGTAAGGAAAATATTCTTCATCGCGGCGCTGAGATTTCGATTGTGTAGGTTTTCAACGCGTCGAAAGGTTGGCCGTCAATGTCGGGGCCGGTATCCACGGTGCAATCTCAGCGTAAAGCCGGACTGTTTCAGCGGCCATCTTTTGCCAGTTAAATAAGGCCGCGCGCCGAATGCCTCGTTCCGAAAGTGATTGTTGAAGTGCCCGGTCCTCGACGATACGTCGCATCGCGGCGGCGATGGCCGCGTCGTCGTTAGGTGGCAAGAGAAGAGCGGCGTCTCCGGCTACCTCGGGTGGCGCGGTCGTATCCGAGCATAAAACAGGGCAGCCGCATGCCATCGCCTCCAGGACTGGCAGTCCAAAACCCTCATAAAGCGACGGAAAGACGAGCGCCTCGGCGCGATTGTAGAGCGCGACCAGTTCCTCGGGTGCGACACTGTCTCGAATGATGATGCGTTTCGGGAGCTGAGTCCGCCGCACGGCCCGGCGTAATTCAGGGGGCGATGTTCGGTTACGTTCGATCACCAGGAGATGCATATTGTCGAAAGCTTGGAATGCCTTGCCGAAAGCGGATACGGCCCTCACGTGATTTTTATTAGGGTAACCTCCGCCTACGACCAAAAAAAAGCGCTTCCCGGGAGGAATAATTGACGAAGTGAGCTGTTCGGCGCTCTCTTTCATGATCGGACGAAACGTCGGCGACTTGCCGAGGTGCGTTACCCGAAGTCGCGGCCGGCAAGCCGGATCAATTCGGGCGGCGTCGTCAGCGCTGTGCTGGCTGACCGCAATAATCCGATCTGCTCGGCGAAGGCTGTCATGGATAATAAAGGACCAGTACGATTTTTGGAGCGGACGAATCAGTGGATTGGGGAAAACAAGCTCGGGGCAGACCACATGCATGACGTCATGAATGGTAATAACGGACTTGGCCTGAATGCCGCGGGGGAGCACTCGATAAGGAGCGTGAAATAAGTCTTTCGGGCCGATTCGTCGGTTGAGCCAGCGCCGCAGCCGGAAATAATTCACGGGATCGTTGGGGCCGCCACCGCGGCTCCATTCTGACACGTTAGGCGCACGCGAGAGTGCGCCGAGCCGATCGGGGTGACGGAGAAGAACGATCGGCACATTCGGCAGAAGAAGAGGAAGATGTTCGACGAGCGCTTTGGTGTAGCTCACGACCCCGCCCGGCGTGCCCCTGAGGCAACGGGCATCAAGAACAATACGGTTCGCCATCATGATTTCGTCGCCAATTTCGCCCCGACTACCCTGATATTGCACGCCCGAGATATATAGTGAAACATACTTGGGAAAGAATCGGTGCTGGAGTATGTGCCGCGCAACCGCGCAAATAGTAACAGTCTGAAAGCTTCCGCCACATCTGCGCCAGAAAGCCCTCAGATATGATTTATCTGGAAGTATCAACTTCGTGCAAGACCGTCCGGAACACTGGGATTCAACGGATCACACGAAAACTTTTTCAAGAACTGCGCGCCCGCGTCCCAGTAACACCGATCTCATGGAACATTCTTGGTCGCCGCTTTCAACGGTTGACCGCGGGAGAGCTCGCCACGCTCGAGGCGCCGTTTCATGACGGGCCGCGTGTTTCAGCGCGCCCCGAGCTACGTGGTGAGAATCCTTTGTCGGAAGCCTATCGGTTGTTCTTCCGGCACTGCTTGTCGCTCGAAAAAGAGTTGCGACCTGAGGACGTGTTTTTAATGCCCGATGTCTATCGCGATGCGCGCACGAGAATCTTTCCGGACTTAATCGCGAAGATTCGCGGACGCAGCCTCGCCATTTTTCACGATGCGGCCGCATTGCAGCTGCCGGCCTTGGCTGAGCGAAGCCGTCGGGGGTTTCGCAATTACATTGAATCACTTGCCGCCTTCGACTTGGTCATTTGTGTTTCCAACAGTTCCCATGAACATCTGCAAATACTTTGGGGCCAATATGGCGTGATACCGACAGAAACGGTGGTGGAAAGATGGCCGGTTGAAGTTTCCGTGGCGGAGCGTCGATCTGCCACCAAATCTTCGCGTGCGTTGATTGTCTGTGTCGGTTCTTTTGAGGAGCGAAAAAATCATCTTGCCCTGCTCCGTGGCGCAGCCGCGCTTTGGCGCCGCGGTTTGTCCTTCGAGCTTTGCCTGATTGGCCGAAGTGCCGGCTTTGGACGGAAAGTGGTAAGAGAAATCGGGCGATTACAGAGCGAAGGTTGGCCGGTTCGTTGGTTAAAGCATGTTGACGATGAAACGCTCCACCGTGCCTACCTCGACTGTCGGTTTACAGTGTATCCCTCTTTGGCGGAAGGATTCGGGCTTCCGATTATGGAGAGCCTTTGGCATGGGAAGCCGTGTGTCTGTGGCGGTAACGGTGCGCTGGGGGAAGCGGCACGTGGCGGCGGATGTTTGATCGTCGACCAAACGAGTGACGACTCGTTGGCAGATGGGATTAACGCGCTGCTTTTAGATCAACCACTGTATTTGCGCCTTTGCCAGGAAGCTCGCGGACGCCAGTTCCGTTCCTGGTCGGATTACACGGATAAATTGTTGGCTTACGTTCAGCCTCCTCGCGTCTCTTCGGTTGCCGTCTCGATTTAAACCGAGATTCGTTGACCGTGCGGGTGGCTGGTGACGATGCGGCCGTCCTCCATCTCGTGGACCCAGTCGCAAGCATCGGCAATGAACCGATTGTGCGTGACCAAGAGCAACGCTTTTTGGCGTTCGCGGACAAGATTGGCAAGCAGTTCGAAAGCACGTTGAGAATTATTCGTGTCCAAATTTCCGGTCGGCTCGTCTGCTAAGATGACCTGCGGATCGTTGGCCAGAGCGCGGGCAATTGCCACCCGTTGTTGTTCGCCGCCGGAGAGATGCCGGCTTGGGCGTTGTAATTTGTCCCCCAGATCAACCGCTTTGAGCAGTGCCGCTGCACGCTCGCGCATTTCGGCTTCGTTGAGTCGACCGAGCCGGCGCATTGGAATCATCACGTTTTCGTGTGCGCTAAAGTCCTCCATCAAAAAGTGGAATTGAAAAATAAAACCGATCAATTCATTGCGCCGGCGTGACCATTCTTCGTCCGGCAAATCGGAAACGTGCTCGGATCGGATCGCGACCGAACCACCATCCGCGTGATCGAGTAGTCCCAGAATGTAAAGGAGGGTGCTCTTACCGCAGCCGGAGGGCCCGACGACAGCATGGATGGTTCCCAATTCGACGTCGAGCGAAACGCCGCGCAAGGCGTGGACTCGTGATTCATCTGTGCCGAGGTAGCGCTCGATGTCGCGGCAGCTAAGACAGACTTCGCCGTTCATAAACTGGAGCCGCGCAAGGTCGCTACCGGCGGTAACTGAGCGGCGCGCCGGGCCGGGACATAGCTGGCGATGAATACCGAAACAATGGCCAGAAGTGTTGCCCAAAAGTAATGATGCCAGTCCCAAATAACCAGAAAGTGATTGGCATAGAGTAAACCGCGAATATGAATTGGAATGTGCGCGACGACCCAGGTTAAAGCCCAACCGAGTAAACAACCGATGGCAGACCCCAGAGCTGCGATCAGCGCCCCCTGCCACAGAAAAATGGCGCTGATGTCGATTCGGCGATAGCCCATCGACCGAAGGATCGCTATCTCCCGGACTTTGGTCAGCACCGACATGGTAAGAACATTAAAGATTCCAAACCCGGCTAGGAGAATGATTAGGGACACGGTGACACCCGCGGAGATTCGCAGCATCATGAACAGCTGCAATGTGGATTCTTCTCGTTCCTGCCAGCTTTGAGCTACGTGCTGAAATAGATTTTCGAAATGCTCGGCCAGGGCCGGGGCCCGGTCGCGATTGCGCAACTTGTAAATGATCATCGACGCGGCGAATGGCTTTTTGAGCAGCCGTTGCGCGACTCGAATTTGGATATAGATCCGGGCTGAGTCGATGGATCCGACCCCGCTTCGGGCAATCGCGGCGACACTAAAGCGCCAATATTCGCCGGAGGGCGCGAGCAACTGAACGGTGTCGTTAAGCCGGACGTTCAGCGCTTCGGCCAGGCGGTTGCCGATGATGAGCGAACTGCTGTTGTTTCGGAAATCGTCGAACTTTCCGTCGACAATTTGCTTGGCCAGATCGGTCGTCCGCAAATGCAGGCTCGGATCGATCCCGTAAAGATCGGCAGTGGCGTTCTCGAACCCGGCCCGGGCGCTAACCGTGCCGTGGAGAACTGGGCAACAAGAGGCAACGTTAGAAAACTGCCGGCTTACTCGCATGATCTCTTGCGCATTAGTGACTCCTTCGAAGAGATCACGCTGAGCCACTTTGGTGGATGTAGTTTTCGCGGCGACCGCGAGGGCCTGGGAGCGCGGCCTGAACCGTGCCCGCAGAATAAGCGCACCGTTACTTCCGACACTCGATTCGATAAAATATTGCGTGAATCCCTGGGTCTGAGCTTGGGTGCATACAAAAATTGCCACACCGAAGACGACGCCGAGGAGACTTAGCAACAGCGCGCGTTTGCGGTGAGTCGCGAACCGGAGCGCGATGTAAAGGGGCGCCGTCACCGCTTTAGAACGGTGGCAATGTCTACTTTCCGTTGCCGAACCGGCTCACCGGGATGCAATCGATCTTGATCGGCAATGACGACATGGTCGCCGAGCGAGACTCCGCTCAGCGCTTCACTGAAATCAAGCGTTCGAAAACCAACCTTGACCGTGCGCCGTTGGACCATGCCATGTTTAATAATGAGCGCTTGATCGACGAGTAACGCTCGCGTTGGCACGAGCAACGCATTTTCATGCGTTCCAGTGATGATGTTCATCTCGCCGGTCATTCCGGCCATTAAATTGTCCGGCGGCTTTTCCATTTCCAAAATCACGGTGTAACGCTGCGTATCCGGATCGGCCGCGGGCTGAATGGAAGAGACCTTCGCCGCGAACGTAGCGTTCTGAAACGCGTAGAGTTGCGTCTTTGCGTTCATTCCCGTTTTCACCTGACCAACATCCTCTTCGTTTACTTCTCCGCGGACGTAGGTCTTCCGCGATGAAATCGTGAACAGTTGGTTTCCTTCGTTCACCAATTCTCCGTCAATGGTCTGGACTGCACTGAGCAGACCGTCCATGGGCGATCGGATTTCCGAATTTCTCATCTGCGACTCGAGTTTCTTTCTGGTCTCGTCCAGCGCGTCCAAATTCCGCTCCCGTTCAATTCGCTCATTTTCCACCGCCCCGCGCAACCGGTTTGCTTCACTTTTGGCTTTTTCGTAATCGACTGCCGGCACATTCCCGGTCGCGACCACTTGTTCGAGGCGATGCAGATTATCCTCGGCAGCCTTGAGCAGTTCCTCGGATGGCAGCGGCAACTTCGCGCGCTCCATCGCCGCCTGTTGATCGGCCGTGGCTTGCTTCAACTGTCGCGCCGTCGTTTCATCCGCGATTGTCCCTAGCACCTGGCCTTTGGCCACCGCCTTTCCAATCGCTCCGCGGCCGGCAGAGAATTCGTCGGCCAGACGAATGAAACCTGAATTTTGGGCGCGCACGTGGATCACAAACGCCGGCTCGATCCGCACCGTCCCATAAACGGCTGAGATCGCGGTGCCGCGCCGGACGACGGCGATCTCTGCCACCGGCATAAAAAGATAGTAGGCAACGCCGCAAATCAGAACCAGCAGCGCGCCAGCGACCCACAAAATCCGCTTGGATTCCGGCAACTTCAAAGCCTGCAACTAACGCACATCTTCCGGAAATTGGAAATAGCGTCCGGTGGCACGGTCCCAATCGGCCAGCGCTACGTTCTGGAGATAGCTGGCCTCGAGCAGTCCGGTCTGGGTCTTCAGGGCACTGCCTTCGGCCACTCGGTACTCCAGTTGCGTGGAAAGCCCGCTCCCAAGGTTTTGCTGAATGGCAGCGGCGGTTTGTCGCGCACTTTCTGATCCGGTGGCGAGCGATTTATGCTTTGCATCGATGCCGAGCAGCTCATTTCGAATTCGGGCGAGCTCACGGCCGACGCTCGTTTCGAGCTTTGCCAATTCCACCTCATTGATCTCCCGCGCCTTGCGCTGCCTCAGCACCGCGCCGCCAACTTTTCCGTTGTCGATCACGTTCCAGCTCAAAGCAGCGCCTTCGCGAATCTCTGAGCCGACAAAATCATCCACCTTGCTGGTGGAACCTTCGCGATGAATTCCGGTCACCGGGATGTAATCGCCGGTGACGCTGGCGTTCACGGCCGGGTAGTAACCCGCGGCAATGATTCGCTCATCTTCATTTGCGGCGCGAACCAGCAATCGCGCGAGTTTGATATCGGTCCGGCGTTCCAATGCTGCCGCCTTTTCGCTGTCAACATCGACATCCACCGGCGCGAATTTCAGTTCTCCTTCCGGATCGGGCAGGGGCTCCTCCGATTTGAGGTCCGCTGCCATGATCACGGCAAGCTCCAACTGCGCACCGTTATAAGCGCGTCGGGCGCCTTCCACCATGGGATCGAGCTCGCGCGCTTGCATGGTTGCGCTGGTAAAAGCAGTCCGGTCCGCCAATCCGGCACGGATACGAGCATCCTGGCCGGCCACATTTTGATCCAAATGCACGCGCTGTTGTTCGCGAACGGAAACCAGCGCGCGATTGTAAAGCGCAGAATAAAATGCGAGCCGCGCCTCGTGCAATTGTTGCTCCACTGCGAGATTCAGCTGCTGTTGGGCGATCAAAACTTCCACATCGCCGCGCCGAAGTGATGGCGGAATCGCGGCGTCAATCAGCGGCTGAGTCAGAAATCCGCGCACAAATCCGAAAACTCTTGTCGAAGACTCGCCCGATCGCTTTCCGCCTTGTAATCCAGCCGGAAGACCGACTGTTAAATTCGGCCACATGGTCGAGCGCAGGACGAGCCGATGCCCGCTGGCTTGTTCGAGATTCAGTTTTGCCCGTTCGATCTCCGGATTCTTTTCGAGCGTCGTTTGCAATACGCCGTCGAGCGTGACGGCCCGCGCCGATGCGACGGCAGTCACCCACAGAATCGCAATGGTGAAGTGGATTTTCATTGCTGCGTGAGTTTTGCCGGCGGCTGTGCCAGGTCGAGTGCCTGTTTTTCGTGCCGCTGCTTCAGGCGGTTAGAAGCAAAGTCGAGCGATTCCGGAGAACTGCCGCAGGCGCGGGCAAGCCGCGCCAGTGCAACATTGTGCAGATAAATCGCGCTCAATCGCGTCGTCCGCGTTCGGGTAACATCCGCCGCAGCTTGCAGAATATCGAGCTGTGTTCCTAATCCAGCCGCGAGATTGCTCTTTGCAATTTCCAGCGATTCGTCCGCGCTCTGCACGCTCTTCGTCACCGGTTCCAGAACCGTGTCCGCCTGTTGAAGATCGAAAAATGCGCTTCGTATTTCGGAGGCGACGGTTTGACGCTCTGCCTCCAGTGCGGCGGCGGCTGCTTCACGGCGTGCGCGCGTGGCTTGCATGCGGCCTTTGGTCGCGAAGCCGTCGAATAGGTGCCAGGTTCCGCTCACCCCAACGATATAACCGTGATTAAATTCGGGGCCGACGAATGGGTCCCGCTCATTGTAAACTTCGTAACCGGAAAATGCCTGGACGTGTGGACGGAGCGCACTCTGGTCCACCAAATATTGTCGATCTTCGATCTCGACGTCGATCTGTCGCGCTCTGATCTCGGGCCGCTTCGTGTCGGCGCGGCCGAGGCATTCGTTCAAATCGGGATGGCGTGCTTCGTAACGCAATTGTCCGGCAACGTCGAAATCCGGGTCGCTCGCTTGCGAACGCCAGGCAACGAGTTCAGCCAGGTGCAGATGAGAATTCTTTAACAGCGTCTTTGCATTGGCGAGCTCCGGTTGCTCGTTGGCCAACGCCACTTGCGCCCGCTGCACATTGAGGGTCCCAACGATTCCGGCGCGTTGCCGGTCCTCCTGGGATTTGAGCTCTTCACTCAGCGCCCGGACCGAATTCTCGCGAACTCCGACCTTTGCCCGATTTAACAACACATCGTAAAAGGAGATCCGCACGTCCATTGCGACTTTGTTCCGCACTTCGTCCAGCTCGCACTCTTGTTTCTCCACATTCAGCCGCGCGATTGCGACCTGGTTTGAAACCGCGCCGCCGGTATAAATGTTTTCCAAGACGCGAACCGACGCGGTGTAATCTTCTGTCCGCAACACAGTGTTGTTTTGCGTCTCTCGCTTATCGGCAAATCCTGATGCGACCGCGGATGGCAAGTAACCCGAACGCGCTTCGATTAATCCGCCCCGTGCCGCTTCCACTTTTTTGCGTGCAATAATGATCTCTGGATTTTCGGCATCGGCCAGCGCGACGCCTTGTTCGATCTCATAACTCGGCAGCTCGGCTCGCGCATTGGCAAGAAGTCCGATGGCCAGCAAAGCGACGACGAAAATGGATATTTGCCCGGCGCAGCGGCGGGTCCTAACGAGTGTCCTCAAAATTGCTTGCATGCTAACGCCGGATACGGCAGTTTCCACGCTCAAATCGGGCGAGGGTTTCCTCCTCGGACGAGACCCTACAAACCACCTGTCGCCTCAACCTTAACCTAGATGCTTTCAAACCTGCTAGATTGTATCTTGCCCCAAGCTCACTGCTCCGGGTAGGATTTCTTTTTTCCCATGAGAAAGATTCGTATCGCCGTCGTCGGAGTGGGCAACTGTGCCAGTTCGCTCGTCCAGGGTATCAACTTTTACCGCAGCTCCTCCGTCAATGGCACCGCCGTTGGGCTGATGCACAAACAAATCGGCTCGTACCGGCCGGGGGACATCGAGGTCGTTGCCGCCTTCGACATCGACCGCCGCAAAGTCGGGCTCGATGTCAGCAAAGCCATTTTCGCTCCCCCCAATTGCACGAGAGTCTTTTGCGACAAAGTCAGCCTCACCGGTGCCATCGTGAAAATGGGCTGCGTCTTCGACAGCTTTGCGCCGCACATGGCCGACCACGATCCGCTCCGTACTTTTCTGCCTTTGGAAAAAGAATCCACCCGCGAACAAATCATCGGCGAACTGAAAGACTCCGCCACCGAGATCATGGTCAATTATCTGCCAGTCGGCTCCGATGAGGCCGCGCGGTTTTACGCGAGCTGCGCACTCGAGGCCGGCGTCGCTTTTGTAAACAACATCCCCGTTTTCATCGCCAGCGATCCGGTTTGGGCGAAGCGGTTTGCCGATAAAAATCTGCCGATCGTCGGGGACGACATCAAATCGCAACTCGGCGCGACCGTGCTTCATCGCACCATTGTCGATCTTTTCCGGAAGCGCGGCGTGAAGGTTGAGCGCACTTATCAGCTGAACACCGGCGGCAACACCGATTTCCTAAACATGCTCAGCCGGACCCGGCTGACCTCGAAGAAAACTTCCAAGACCGAAGCCGTCCAATCGGTCATGAACGAACGCCTGGCCGACGAAAACATTCACATTGGCCCGAGCGATTACGTCCCGTGGCAACTCGATAACAAGATCGCGTTCATTCGCGTCGAAGGCCGCCTTTTCGGCGACGTCCCGATGGAGCTCGACGTCAAACTTTCGGTCGAAGATTCGCCCAACTCCGCCGGCATCGCCATCGACGCGATCCGTTGCTGCAAACTCGCGCTCGATCGCGGGATCGGCGGCGTTCTCAATTCGCCCTCCGCCTATTTCTCCAAGCATCCGCCCGTCCAGATGAGCGACGACGAAGCTTACCGCTGCGTCGAACAATTCATCCGCGGCGAGCGCGACCGCTAACGCGGCAAAATTGGTTGTGCAAATCCCCCCAGCCGAATTAGGTAAACAATTGTTCCCCTAATTCTCGTTAGACCGATGCGTGCTCTCGTGTATCCGGCTTTCGCCGCCTTCGTCATGCTTTTCGTTGGCTGCAATACGTATCGAGTTGCAGGCGCGATGACTTTCGGCCGCACGCAAGATATTTCGGCTAGCGATATCGAGGCTGCCGTCGCGGCGTATCGCGAATACATGCAAGCCACCTACCACACCGAAGGCCTCCCTGGACAGATCGAGGTTGTAAGCCACGACTGCGTTCGGATCTATTACGGCGACGCAGGTGGCGGCTACACGGAGATGAATCGAGTTCACGGCAAGTGGCGCCACGGTGCCGTAGTCATTGTTACTGCATGAATCGGTCTAACCAAGCGCTGGAGCGAACCGCTGACCGGCGCGAAAGTTTACTTTCGAGGACTTCAACACCCACATCCGAAGCGCGGCTCGCTCTCGTCAGCGGTCGCTCAGCTTGGTCTCGTTAGGTGTCATGAAGACGTCACAAGCCTGCCTCATCGTAATGATGGCCGCAGCTGGCGCTGTGGTCACAAAAGGCGGCGACAGTCGCCCAATCAACCCACAGTTTACCACGGTAGAGATACACACATTGGCTGACCCTCAGTACGGGCCGATCATTATTCGCGCGACTGCCGTAGAGGATGGACGCATCGAAGCCATCTCACTTGAGTATAAAGGTAAGAAGGTTTCTGTTCCCGCAGAAGGCCTAGCGGATTTGAAAAGGGCTCAGATTGGTACGCTTTCAGTTACCGCAGTTTTCCCGGACCTGAATCCGGAACGCTCTTCGTTGATGCTTACGATGCTTTCTTGGGATCCGAAATACATCAAAATACGCGGCAACCCAGCGAGGGTGATTTTCAACATCGACAATGACGAGGTAGTCCATCGCACGATTGAGTGGATGACAGAGTCCGGCCAGCCTTATTCGGACA